>JAGYJT010000130.1 GCA_018401955.1 Chitinophagales bacterium
GTTTGCAGTGGTGGTATTATTGGTATGGGCGAAAACGATACAGACCGTGTGGGTATGTTGTTTACCTTGGCTACCTTACCAGTTCACCCAGAAAGTGTGCCGGTAAATGCATTGGTACCAGTAGAGGGAACGCCACTTGCCGAGCAGCCCCGCGTATCGGTATGGGAAATGGTGCGCATGATTGCCACTGCCCGTATATTGATGCCAAAAGCCATGGTGCGCCTTTCGGCTGGCAGAGAAATGATGACCACCGAAGACCAAGCCCTATGCTTTATGGCCGGTGCCAACTCTATCTTTAGCGGCGATACGTTGCTTACCACCCCTAATCCTGATTTTAAGAAGGATATGGACATGTTTAAGTTATTGGGGCTAACACCACGCGAAGCCTACAAAAACGAAGGCGGTGGAGGTTGTACCCATGAGCACGAACCTGCTGAAGTAGCAAGTGCAGCTCAAAATTAAGTTTTGGTGCTTTTACATATTGTATGGTATCAGTTACATTGATCAAATTTTTTGATTTGCGTATGCAATAAACCAATCAATACAGGGTTTATATGTCAAAAAAGAGACAATATGTATTATCCACGCATTTTAGTTTTAGTATTTATCGCCATGGTTTTGGCCTCGTCTTGCAAAAAAGATGACGACGGGGATGGGCCATTAGGTACCACCTGCACCGAAACCCGAGAGTTTTGGCTGGACGGTAGTGTTGGCACGCAAGCTTTTGTAACCAGTGAGCCTTGCGGCAATTTAAGATTGAGTGAAGTACAGGTAGGCCAAGTTTACGAACCTCGAGATTTTGGTGGGAAGTACCTGTTTACTTTTACTAGTACTCAAAACGTTGCGGATAGCTTAGGAGCTGTTCAAGGAAAATTTGATATATCCGTTGGGATATTGGTGTCACCGGCTATAATAGATACCTCCATTAATGGCACTGATACCACCCTTACTGTTTCGCCAAATAATATTTGCGATGTGATGTTGTTAGGCACTCATTATAACTATCTAAACCAAGCACAAACCAATAACAGTAACGGATTTAAGTTTGAGTACGCTGACATAGATGGCAAGGTTTGGAAAGCAACGCAATTGCAAACTGATAGCAGTTTTGTAGTAACCTCTGACGATGGCATTGTGAGTGTTAACCCGTTTAGCGGAGCATTTCTCCCTTATTGTACGGTAAAATTTAGCTACAATACGCTGTTAACTGAGTTTCAAGGTACTGATACTTTGAGGGTTATTGGCACGGGCCGTTTGGGTTTCCGCTAGGCATTTTTCTTGCGGAGTTTTTCTAACTCCAGTTTCATTTTATCCAACAACAATTTATCAGCCAAATCTGCCTGTGGGTCTTCCGC
>JAGYJT010000131.1 GCA_018401955.1 Chitinophagales bacterium
CTTTACGGCAGGGTCTTTATCCAGCTCCGTAAACACGCCATCAAACAAAGTGATAACGTCTGGCGAAATTTTATTAATCTTCTCCCCTTTGTGGTCCAGCCAAACTACGGCTACGCCTTCTGGGGTCTTTTCTATGGTTACAAAGTCTGCTCGTTGCATGGTTTAGTTAGTATTTAGTAGTCTCGTTTTAAACGAGATCAAGTATCAAGTACGATTTACGAAGTACGAGGTACGATTGAGTGCGTGAAAACAATTTTGAATTTTGAATTTTGAATCTTAAATTTTTAATTGACTTTCATCCATGGACTATCGACCATCGACTAATACCGCTCAATTATCATAGCATGCCCATGCGCACCAGCCGCACAAGCGGCAAGCAAGCCGTATTTGCCACCTTCCTTAATCAATCGGTTGGCAGTGTAAGCCAGCATACGCGAGCCAGTGGCACCAAATGGGTGACCGATAGACAACGAGCCGCCCCATTTATTGAATTTGTCCATATCCACCTTGCCTACGGCTTTGTCGCGGCCCAGTTTCTTTTGTGCAAACTCATCGCTGGCCAAGCACTTTAGGTTGGCCAATATCTGCCCCGCAAATGCTTCGTGAAACTCGATAACGTCCATATCTTCCAGCGTCAAACCAGCCCTTTTCAATACCATGCTTACAGCATAAGTTGGGCCTAGCAATAGCTCTTCATCCAAATCGCCAGCGCTGTAGGCATAGTCGCGGATGTAGGCTTTCGGTTGCAAGCCAAATTCTTTGGCCTTGTCTTCGCTCATAATCAACGATGCCGTGGCACCATCGGTAAGAAACGATGCATTGGCAGCCGTGATAGTACCGTGTGGCTTACTGAAAGCAGGCTTTAGTTTTGCAATCTTCTCGTATTTGGTATCGCCGCGCACACCGTTATCACGGTCTACTACATTAAACTTCGGCGGGAAACTCACGGCTATCAATTCTTCCTTCAACAAACCTGCTTCGTGCGCCTCATTCGCCAGTTGGTGCGAACGCACGGCAAACTCATCCTGCTCTTCGCGGGTAACGCCATAGCGGGCAGCCAACAGCTCACAGTCCATACCCATGGTGCGGCCAGTGGTAAATTCAGCCACGGCAGGCGCTTCTGGTACAAAATCCTTTAAACCTAGCGTAGTCGCAAACTTTAGGTACTCGCCCGGGCTTTTAAGCTTTTGGGCAGCCATCAACTTTTTGCGCATCGGCTTATTAAAAAGGATGGGCGCATCGCTAATACAATCGGTACCGCCGGCAATCACCACCTCGGCTTGTCCGGCCAAAATCTGCTCCACACCACTGGTGATGGCTTGGTTGGCACTGATGCAGGCT
>JAGYJT010000132.1 GCA_018401955.1 Chitinophagales bacterium
ACCCTGAGGCCTTCAAACGGCAGGTCATAGATGAGCACCTGCGCACCGGTATGCCGAAGGCTTGGGTGCAAAAGAAGCACGGCATACGTGCCAAAAGCGCCATACTGATATGGATGCGCGACCTCGGTTATGTGCCCGTCGGCCAAAGAACCATTATCTTGCCGCCAAAGAGACTTATAGTTTTGGAAGAAAAGCACGAGCCCGCCGAAGGCGCGGACGACCCGCAACAGCGCATCGAACAACTTGAGCGACAGCTCGAGGACGAGCGCCTGCGCTCGGAGATGTACCTACGCATGATCGAGATCGCGGAGACGGAGTACGAGGTGCCCATCAGAAAAAAGCCCGGTACCAAGTGATCCGCGGGATAAGGCACGACCACCCTGGCCTCGGCCTGGGGCGTTGCTGCCGGTTACTTGGGCTTAGCCGACAGGCGTATTACCAATACTTCCGTGACCTACAGGCGGCAGGCCTGGGCCACGAACTGGCCATCCGCGAGGTGCTCTCCATAAGGGCGCGGCAGCCCGCCATCGGCGGCAGGAAACTGTACGCAATGCTGGCCCCGTTCCTGCTGGAACACCGCATAAGGATGGGCCGCGACGGCCTGTTCGACCTGCTGGCGGCCCATGGGCTGCTGATAAGGAGGAAACGACGGCGGGCCGCCACCACATACTCGGGCCACTGGCTCAGGAAGTACCCCAACCTTATCAGGGACAGGGTGCCCACCGGGCCGAACCAGATATGGGTGTCGGACATCACCTACTACATGACCGCCTCTGGCTTCGCCTACATCAGCTTCGTGACCGATGCCTACAGCAGGAAGATAGTGGGCTACCATGTGGCCGATACACTGGAGGCTGTGCACACGCTCGAAGCGCTGAAGCTAGCGGTGGAGGGGTGCGGGCCCATCAAAGGCCTTACGCACCACTCCGACCGCGGCGTGCAGTACTGCAGCGCCGCCTACGTGGCCTTCCTGCAAGAAAACGGCATCGCCATTAGCATGGCAGAGAACGGCGACCCGCTGGAGAACGCCATCGCCGAACGGCTGAACGGCATCATGAAGGCCGAGTTCCTCGACCATTACCGACTTGACGGCCTATCGGATGTGGCACGGGTACTACAACAATCGGTAACCACGTACAATACCTTGAGGCCGCATATGAGCTGTGGGATGCTTACACCCGAAAACGTCCATGCGAACAGCTTGGAGGTGGAGCGCAAATGGAAAAATTATTACCCGAAGAAAACTACCTTTGTAAACCCATTGCAGGACTAAAAAGGAAATGTCAACCCATAGCAGGATTATCAGTTAACCTGTAAACCTATTTTAGGACAAGTCA
>JAGYJT010000133.1 GCA_018401955.1 Chitinophagales bacterium
CCCTCTCTTTCAGAGACCAAAAACAAATCACACACACATGTACATACACACATACACTCTCTCTCTCCTCTCTCCCTCTCCTGACAACCCAACCGACCCAACAACAACAACACAGCGTCGGCTTTGGGGACCACGTCCCCACGACGCAAGCCTCCCGCCTCTTCACCATCTTCTTCGCCCTAGTCGGCATCTCCATCGTCGCGCTGGCCGGTGCGGTTCTGGGGTTGGTGGCCCGAGAGAGGGGCGTGCCGTGTGTGTGTGTCATCATCCCGTGCGGCGGCGCGTGCCTCGTGTGTGTGTGTCCACCGACCGACCGGCCGCCCAACAACACGACAAAACCGGCAGCAAGCATCGACGACATCACCCTCACCGTCCGACACACGCGTCCTTTTTCCTTTTCCCCTTCTTCCCCCGACAACAACGCGACAAACACACCGATGTTGTAACAGTCGGGGAGATCTCGGCCCGTTTGATCGAGCACCAGAACCGCAAGGTGGAGGAGTTCCAGCGGCTCCTCTCCCAGAAACTGGCCCAGGCAAGGGGAAAGGGGGAATAGGGGAAGAAGAGCATTCACTCTAAAGAGCATTTAGGCCGTGTCGTGTTTGGAGGTGGTGTGGGGGGAAAGGGAGGGGGGGGAAAGGGAGGGGGGCGGTGTTGGTCTGTCTGTCTGTGGGGGTGGGGGAGGGGATTGGATGTGATGCGGCCACCCCGGTCGCCTGTGTCTCGCCTCGCGTCCTGGTCCCCTTTCCCCCTTTGCGCATGCCATGTATCTCGTCTCTCTGTCTGGTACAGCCGAAACTGACCTGGTGCCTCACGTCGCTTCCCCCTTTCCCCCCCGTTGCCTGGAACGAAAACGACAGAAGAAGCCCCCGCGGTCGCGGTCGCGCTCGACCGGCAAATCCCCTCGGGCGAACAAGGCGGGGGGGACGACGGTGGAGACGAGTTTGCACACGGACACGGAGGAGGCGTCGTCGTCGTCGCACAGCGCGGAGGGTGCGTGCGGTTGCGGGAGGGAGAGAGGGAGGCTTGGGGCCACGCATGTTGGTGGGTGGGCGTGCGCGTGGGAGGGGACGACGCGTCGTTTTGCCTTCCCTCTTCCCCCTTTTCCCCCCCGTCCTCTGGTGACGACGTGTGCCTTTTCCCCCCCAAAAACAACGACAGAGCCTGACGCCCCCGCAAGGGACGTGGAAGAAGCCGGCGGCGGCGGCGGTGCTGCTGCCGTCGTCATGCCGCCGGCGACGGGGGCCACCACCAAGTGGGCGTCGTGGAAGGAGAAGAAGGCCAGGAGTCTCCGGGACATGCAGGGGGGGATCGAGGAGAAGGTG
>JAGYJT010000134.1 GCA_018401955.1 Chitinophagales bacterium
CGTAGGCTATTTTCAGCCTACGTGCAACTAGTGTTAGTAGGCTTTGCCTACATTTCCGCCTTAGCGGAAACACGCGCGGGCACTGTACAACCAACTTCTTCTATAGCCCGTTCGTGAAACACAGCCTCAACTACCACCGCACAACACAATGCTAATATAAAACTATTTGCATAAATTTCGGTGATGCCAAAATATGCCATACACGACCATGCCGAGCGGCATTATATGACCTTTCAGATTATCGGTTGGGTAGATATTTTCACTCGTCAGCGGTACAGGGATATAGTGCTGGAAAGCTTTACGTATTGCCGTGCCCATAAAGGCCTTGAATTGAATGCTTATGTGATAATGAGTAACCATATACACTTGATAATAGCAGCTAAGTACGGAAACCTTGGCGACATAGTGCGCGACCTGAAAGCACACACGGCCAGGCAGATACTTGCATCGGTGCAGCAAGAACCGGAAAGCAGAAGGGAATGGATGCTGTCGGTTTTTAAGTTTGCCGCAGGCGGCCATAGCCGTAACACCCATTACCAACTTTGGACACACGAGAACCATGTGGTTTTTATGAACCCCATGATACTCGAAATGTTCGCGCAACGGCTTAACTACGTACATCAGAACCCGGTAAGGGCTGGGTTAGTTGCCAACGCGGATGAATACTTATACAGCAGTGCAGCTAACTACACGGGCAAGGGTGGTCTGATTGAAATAGATGCGCTTTTGTAGCCTCACTGCCCACACCCGTTTCCGCTAAGGCGGAAAAGTAGGCTCAGCCTACCACTATCAATTGCACGTAGGCCTGAAATAGCCTACGTGCAGAATGGGGGGTCCCCTATCTGGCTTGTGCCTAGCCATGCCGCCAGTATCCACTGGCGCAAACAACACCGGCATACAAACGAAAATAATCAAACATTCGCTAACTTTGCACTATGAGTACTCCACGGCGGAGCGGCACACTACTTTAAAGCCTGTAAATAGCCGCTGCACTGCAATGATGACCTTAATCACATAATTTGCCTATTATTCAGCCACAAAGCCCTTCCAATTGTGCATATATTGCACAAATGCTTCTCCTAGTCCTTCTTGGCGCAGATAGTCGGCGGTAACAGGGGTTTCTTTTGATTGAAAATTAGGGTCGTTTATAACCCTTACCGGGAAATCGTGGTGCAAAATGGCCGACTTACCAATGGTTACAAAATCAATACCGCTATCTAATACTTTACTTACATCGGCACTGCTGTATATTTTGCCCGCTACGGTTAGCTTCACGTCCTTTTTGTTCAGGCTGGTAAAGTAA
>JAGYJT010000135.1 GCA_018401955.1 Chitinophagales bacterium
AGAGGGTTTACCAGTAGCCGTGGGAGAAGGGTAAGCCTGGCGAATAAAATTGACATCTTTGTTTAACAAAAACTCGTAGTCTCCAGTAACCGGATCAATTACCGCCATTGAATAAACAGCTAAAAAATCCCCAGGCGACGATAAATATTTATTGTTCGGGGTTGTGATTCCTGTCACATTTTTACGGATAGATGGAAACTGGACAGAGTTATAGATCCGCTGCTCAGCCTGCTGGATGAACATATCGATCTGTTCTTTTGACGTAAACGTAGTCGTTGCAGCGGTGGGATCACCGAACTGTGTATTTGGGAAATCGTTCTCACAATATCCCTTGATCGTCTCAAACAGAGTCGTGTAGTTCACGCCATCGGTCCCCGAGCCATTACACCTTTAGTTGCTGCGCCAGTACCACGGATCTTAATACCTGAAGTTTTAGTGTCGTCCCTGCCAGGATCACCAAAGCTTACTCGTGGAGACCGAGTGTTGCATGTGTACTGATTAGCAGCCAACGTATTGGGGTCAGGTGGACGACTAACAGCTAACATCGCCTCTTTTGGACCAATGTCTTTACCTGTCATCGTATGAGGAGGAGCATAAAGAGCGCCGTCACCGACTTCTTTACCCATAACTTTTTTGCTGTACTTAGCCATTATCGACCCCTTCCGGCTGAACGCTGGTTCATGACTTTAGCCATACCACGACCGTACTTCTTCATGTCAAGGTTAGTTTTGCCACCCGCACGCAACCCTTTGTGGGCTTCGCTTGCAGGTTTAGCGGCGTGTTCTTTAAGTTTTTTTGCAACGTCTTTCATTTTGACCTCCTAAGTCGTAGATACCGTAACAGTACCGAGTGTTATACCCAACGCCAAGTTGTTTGGCGTCAGCCCATCTGCATTAGCCCTAGCGCCCCCTACGGGAGCAAAGCCCCATTGAAAAATTCTACTACCGCCAGACTCTGTGCCATCAGGCCCTACTCCAGATGTAATGTAGCTGTTTGCATCTGGTCGTGGATTTCGCACCGCCTGTGGGTCCGAAACTGGATACATACCTAATTGTAACTGGGGCTGGTCCGGATCCCAACACTCTGGGCACACCAAAATGTTAACGTTTTTCGTCTTAATAACCAGTTGCTTGAGTTCTTTTAACGGAAATCTAAAATTACAGCGGTCACACTGGGCAATCGCATTTTTACCAGAAGAAAACCGATTGCTCACGATATATACATCCGTCGTGGCACCAGACGATCTGGAGCCTTTTCACGATCTTCACCTGCTGCCAAATCCCAAGCCTCGTC
>JAGYJT010000136.1 GCA_018401955.1 Chitinophagales bacterium
TTTCACTGCAGGGTCTTTATCCAGCTCCGTAAACACGCCATCAAACAGGTTGATTACATCTGGAGATATTTTATTGATTTTCTCCCCCTTGTGGTCCAACCAAACTACGGCTACACCTTCCGGGGTCTTTTCTATGGTAACAAAGTCTGCTCTTTGCATGGTGGTTTATTTTTGATGTACAAAGTACAATGTACAAGGTACGATGTGTTTTACTTGATAATATTTCGGAAAATGAAGCATCCATAGACCATGGACTATCGACCATCGACTAATACCGTTCAATTATCATGGCATGCCCATGCGCACCAGCCGCACAAGCGGCAAGCAAGCCGTAGCGGCCACCTTCCTTGATCAATCGGTTGGCGGCGTAGGCCAGCATGCGTGAGCCAGTGGCACCAAACGGGTGACCGATAGACAACGAGCCGCCCCATTTGTTGAACTTGTCCATGTTCACCGCACCAACGGCTTTGTCTCGGCCCAGTTTTGCTTGTGCAAACTCATCACTAGCCAAACATTTTAGGTTGGCCAATATCTGCCCGGCAAATGCCTCGTGAAACTCGATTACGTCCATATCCTCCAGCGTCAAACCAGCCCTTTTCAATACCATGCTTACGGCATAGGTAGGGCCTAGCAGTAGCTCCTCGTCCAAGTCGCCAGCGCTGTAGGCATAGTCGCGGATGTAGGCTTTAGGTTTCAAGCCAAGCTCTTTGGCCTTGTCTTCGCTCATGATCAACGATGCCGTGGCACCATCGGTAAGAAACGACGCATTGGCAGCCGTAATGGTGCCGTGCGGCTTGCTAAAGGCTGGCTTTAGCTTTGCAATTTTATCATATTGGGTATCGCCGCGCACGCCGTTGTCGCGGTCAACTACATTAAACTTTGGTGGAAAGCTTACCGAGATAAGCTCTTCTTTCAACAAACCCTCTTCGTGGGCCTTGTGCGCCAATTGGTGCGAACGTACGGCAAACTCGTCTTGCTCTTCGCGGTTAACGCCATATCGGGCAGCCAATAGCTCACAGTCCATACCCATGGTACGGCCAGTTGTATACTCAGCAACGGCAGGTGCTTCGGGCACAAAATCCTTTAGGCTAAGCGTAGTGGCAAATTTTAGGTACTCGCCCGGGCTTTTCAGCTTTTGGGCAGCCATCAGCTTTTTGCGCATCGGTTTATTAAAGAGGATAGGCGCATCACTAATACAATCAGTACCGCCGGCAATCACCACTTCGGCCTGTCCGGCCAAAATTTGCTCTACGCCACTGGTGATGGCTTGGTTGGCGCTAATGCAGGCC
>JAGYJT010000137.1 GCA_018401955.1 Chitinophagales bacterium
CTTCAACTTTATTCTGAAATTTATTTTTAGAAATAGATACTTTTTTTTAATCCCTTGGCGTTAAATTATAAATAAAAATGTAGCTGTGTTCTAATCTCTAAATTTTCGCGCATGGAAACTGTAAAACTACCTTATCAATTAGTAAAGTCTATTGTAAATTTTGGGTTTACAGAGAATAGTTTTGATGATCTTGCAAATGCTTACATGAGACTCCATAAAGAAGAAGTGGAAAGGCTCATGAAGCAAAACGCAGTTTTAGAGTTAAAGCCGAAAACGGTCCAGGTAAGTGTCAATCAAAAAATTGTAAGAGATATTTTCCTGTGTTTTAATAATTATATTCCAGGAAAAAAAGACTTTTGTTACAGAGATGAAAGTGATACCGTTAGGTCATTACTTGACTATGTAATTTTAAACTGGTCGGGAGCCGATAATCCAATGGATCATCACACAATTTTGTACCTTTTCGGTCTACATGAAATGATGTCTGGTGATATTGAAAAGTCAATTTATTATTTTAAGCAGTCTTTAAGGGGCTGTGAAAACCTGATTAATAGCGATGCCCAAACAGTTAGGGGTACCAGATTTTATGTTGAGTATAGCCAACAATATATAATTGCGCTTTATCGCACCGAAAAATATAACGAAGCAATAGAGCATGCAAGGCATTGCATAAAATTGGCGAGTAAGATAACGTTAGAAGAAGATGCTAATGAGTTCCAAAAGGCTAGTGTGCATACAAGTGATTATGCCCCTTCAATAGCAATAGCATATTTTTTATTGCTTGATGCAATTATACATAGTCCATGGAACGATAAGCAAAAAGACGTGTTTGAGCAATGTCATGAAAAAATGAAGTCTACTCCATCTGCAACAAAATGGAATAGGGAGATTCTCGCTTCAGTTTCTGTTGACAAAACTTGGTTTAAGCATAGAAAGGGAGTGACACTCTTATGCATGCGTAAATTGTATTCAAAAATAAGGAATATCGAGAGGTATAAAATATTGTCGCTGTTTGCAGTTAAGCATGTGCGATTAAATGCGTTAGCAATTGTTTTTGTGCTGTTTATAGCAGTGTCCTTTTTAACGAGTTATGGTAAAGGTAATACGGAATTGAAGGGAAACAGTTATTTTAACTGGTATTTTAATGCTCCTGCCGCACCAAGTAAAGATAATGTTGTTAAGGATAAGAATTTTTTATATTTTGAATTCAAAAGCTTGAGAGTTGATAATGGGACCGTGAACGAAAGAATCTCATTGTTCAATGATGCCATAG
>JAGYJT010000138.1 GCA_018401955.1 Chitinophagales bacterium
TTGAAGATGGAATTGACGGGTATGGTTGGCTCGCACCCAATGGTGGAGGGCGGTAAATACCACCTCAACTACAATACCTACCAACTAAAGCTGCGCCACTTTGAGGGGCATGTGGTGTTGTTATACCAACAATATACTTCACTCAAGAAAGAACTTACTGCCGAGTTTAGCGAGCAGTTGCGCTTAAGCGAGTTTAAACCAAAAGTGCTTACCAGCTTTGTGCGCAACAAGCTCATTAACAATGTATACTTGCCATTGATTGGCGACAACCTAGCCAAGCAAATTGGCGTGGCGGGCGAAAATACCCGTACCGACCGCATGGGCCTATTGTTGCTTATCTCGCCGCCGGGCTATGGTAAAACTACCATCATGGAGTACATTGCCAATCGCTTGGGCATCATCTTTATGAAGATAAACGGCCCCGCCATTGGGCATAGCGTAACGTCGCTCGACCCTGAGGAAGCACCAAATGCCAATGCCCGCGAAGAGTTGGAGAAGCTGAACCTGAGCTTTGAAATGGGCGACAACGTAATGATTTACGTGGACGATATACAGCACTGTAATCCGGAGTTTTTGCAGAAGTTTATCTCCCTTTGTGATGCGCAGCGTAAAATTGAGGGCGTGTACAAAGGGCGCACCAAAACCTACGATTTCCGTGGGCGCAAAGTGTGTGTGGTAATGGCGGGGAACCCATATACCGAGAGCGGTGAGCGTTTCCGGATACCGGATATGTTGGCCAACCGTGCTGATATTTACAACCTCGGCGACATTATCGGTGATACTGCTACCGACTTTAAGGCCAGCTACATTGAGAACAGCCTATCGGCCAACCCAGTGTTGGGCCGCTTGAGTACCAAGAGCCAAAACGACCTGTACCCGATACTCAAACTTGCCGAAACCGGCGATGGCGAGGGTATGGAGTTTGAGGCCAACCACAGCCAAGAGGAGATAAACGAGTACGTATCGGTATTGAAGAAACTGATAATTGTGCGCGACGTGATATTGAAGGTGAACCAAGCCTACATTTATTCAGCAGGCCAGGCCGAAGACTACCGCACCGAGCCGGCCTTCCGTTTGCAGGGCTCGTACCGTGATATGAACAAGATAGGTGCCCGCATTATGCCGGTAATGAACGATGCCGAGCTAGATACGCTCATTATGAGCCACTATGTAAGCGAGTCGCAGACGCTTACTCGCGATGCTGAGGCCAAC
>JAGYJT010000139.1 GCA_018401955.1 Chitinophagales bacterium
ATTGAGGCTGGTACAAAGGAAGAACACGCAGCTTCACATTCTTACATAATGCTATCAAATGCATTGACAATGATGCTTGATAGATGTGAATCAATTTTTTTTCTCAATACCCCTAATTCTATAAAACCAATTTATAGTAAAGTGCTAACAGAATCTCCATGGATATATCATGAGATTTCGATGACTAGTGTACTAAGAGAAAATACGCCCGAACGGTTAAAATTGAAATTATTTACAGAAAATAGAAATCAAATACAAGCAAAATTAGTAAATTACAAAATTGACTTAACCCATTTTGCAGCACTTGATGAGAACGATCTTCTAAAATGGATGGAGGAATATTCTAAGGTTAAATCTAAAAATAAACCACATCCACTAGATTTACTTTATAAATTAAATGATGAAAAATGGAAGAAAAGAAGTTGAAACATCTTGAGTTTATCCAAAATACTATAATTCGGATGAACTCTAACTCCTTTATGATTAAAGGATGGACGATAACTTTGGTAGCTGCACTATTTGCTCTTGCGGCAAAGGATGCTAATATAAACTATGTGCTTATATCCTACATAGTTATACCCATATTTTGGGGCTTAGATGGATATTTCCTTGCCCAAGAAAGGCAGTACAGAGGTTTATACGATAAGGTAAGAACGATTAATAATGAAGGAATTGATTTTTCCATGGATGCATCAAGTTATGCCGCGGGTAAAGCTACTTGGTTGTGTTCAGTTTTTTCAATCACATTGATCCCTTTTTATTTAGTGTCAACAGGCACTGCGGTGGGGGTTATGTTTTTGTTCAAATACCTAAGCTAAATTTTTATGTATAGAGGTTATTCGTTGATTCTAGGAGAGCCCCATCTCGCCAAAGCATTTGCTTGAGTGAAAAAATGCAGCAAGCATCCGCTTGCATTTTCCGCCATTAGCGGAAGCGGTGTGGGCGGTAAACCCTAGCTTCGCACAAGCAGTCAAGCAGTCTAATTAGCTCTATTGCTCGGCCCAGCAGCCCACGCGCGCACCCTTTCTCGTTTCAAACGAGACACAGGATGGCATGCCATTCCACTGAGCCTGTCCCGAACTTGGCCGAAAGGAGGGGGTTGGGGGTGGTTATTAACGGTTTGAGGTTAAGCAGCCATAATAGCAACCATGCTCGGCCAAAAGGGCTGTGCATCAAAATCTCTATCCGGTACAA
>JAGYJT010000014.1 GCA_018401955.1 Chitinophagales bacterium
AGACACAAGACACAAGACACAAGTTTATAATCGTCGATGACGAAAAAGTTCCTTGTAACGCAGCAATTCTAGCATTGAGAGATGTGATATGGGTACTGATGTTACCGCATGGTGTTTTACCTTCCATGCGCTGGCTAGTTTTACTCATCTCAATCTTACCATTTACGTTATCGGCACAAGTGGCGGATAGTGTATCGGTTACTTTCATTATTCAAGATAGTATCAGTTCAGAACCAGTATTCTCTGCTTCGATAAAAGTTGATGATAAGCTAATTGGGCAAAGTGATTTAGATGGAGTTGCTAGATTTGTTTTGCCAAAAGGAGAGTACTACTTTGAGGTAAGTTATATTGGCTATAAAAGCTTTCAAAATAGGTTAACCATAGATGCTGACCTCGAACTTTTAGCTTTGTTGACAGATTCAATAATCCTACAAAATAGAGACATGGTTGTCATCTCGACTGGTGGCCCAAGGATGACTCGCGAAATGATGATTTTCGCAGATACATTAAGCATTTCTATTAGGGAGTTAAAGAAGCTTAATAACTTCGATACTTGTATTGAAAAAATCCATGGACCATCGACTATCGACCATGGACCAACCCCTACCCCTCGAAGTGCAACGAAATAGTCAACGTGCGCGAGAAGAGCTTATCGATAGCGCTAGAGTATATCAAGTCTGGATTGCGGGCATGGAGGTCCATAATGCCTTGCGAGAACTTGATTTCGGGCGAGAAGATAAACAGCGGGAAGAAAATCTGTAACCCCAAGCCGTATTCAATAGCTAGGTCGTTTCTAAAAACCTTTACTTGGTCATCGGCACGGCGAGCTTTGGCGTTAGAGGCCAAATCGAGACTGTACTTCATCCCTGTAAGCACATAAAACTTCACATCGCCAATGGGCTGCGATTTAAAGCGCACCGTTACCGGAAAATCGAGGATAATCGACTCAATGGAGCGGCTCTCAATGGTACCATTAATATTATAATTTAGTTTTTTGTCGCCAAACACTAGGGCAGGCACAAAGCGCAGGTCGAAATAATCGCCTAGCGCAAGGTTGCTCACAATGCCCAAATTAAACCCCGGCCCACGCGAGCTGGTGATGGATTGCATACTATCATTAAAGATAAAGCTATCATCGTGCACAATGCGAAAGTTTTGGGTATTGAAACCCAAGCTGATACCAAAGTATAACTTGCGATCGAGGTATTGCATGTGGTTGCGTGGCTGTGCACTTGCCGCAAAGCTTACCGCCAGCATAAACACCATTAACAGCATAGAAACGGCAGTATGCGAAACGCGAAACGACTTACCATCGTTGTTCAATCCATTATTGTTTTGGTTGTTTCTCATTTCACATTTCATGTTTCTCAATGCCACTTCACTTCACGCCGTGGTAAATACTACTTATGCCAAAGCTCAGTTTTATCTGCTTGGTAGCCTTAAACCCTGCTTGGTTCATCAGTTTCAAAAAATCATCCCCCTCGGGGAAAGTCTCAACCGATTCGGGCAAGTAGGTATAAGCCCTTCTATCTTTACTAAACAATCGCCCAACCAAGGGCAATACAAAGTGAAAGTAAAAATAAAATATTTGCTTCACGGGGAAAACTTTAGGTTTACTGAATTCCAGCACCACCATAGTGCCCCCGGGCTGCATTACACGGTGCATTTCGGTGAGGCCCTTTACGGTATTCTCAAAGTTACGCACTCCATAAGCAACGGTAATTGCATCAAATGTATTGTCTTCAAAGGGCAAAGCTTCGCTATCGCCCTTTACCATGGTTATCAGTTTATCCAGCCCACGCTTCTGTATTTTCACTCGGCCAAAGCTCAGCATTTGCTCACTAAGGTCAAGGCCTACTATGCGTTCTGGGTTCAGTTTGCGCAGGGCGATGGCAAAATCGCCAGTACCCGTAGCCACGTCCAATATCTGCTTAGGTTGCTTGGGCTTAAGGAGTTTAACGGCACGGTTTCGCCAAATTTTATCAATGTTAAGCGAGAGGAGGTGGTTCAAGAAATCGTACTGGTGGGCAATGCTGTCAAACATATCCTCCACTTGGCCTTTCTTGGTTTTATCGGCTGCGCCGTAGGGGGTAACTTCGCTATGTTTTTTCAATGGGGGTATTTTAAAAATGAGGCGTATCTTTGCAGCGCATCTTTACAACGGCGCACGAAGATAAATAGAAAGAACACCATGGTTTCCAAGAATGTTCTTCTTCCGTGCCACAAAATTAACCAATGATAATCAAATCGGCGAACTTCGTTGCCAGCTATCCGCGCATGGATATGTGCCCACCGAGCAAACTACCAGAGTTTGCCTTTATCGGTCGCAGTAATGTGGGCAAATCTACGCTTATAAACTTGCTTACCAACCGCAATAAGTTGGCCAAGGTTTCATCTACGCCGGGCAAAACCCAGTTGCTCAACTTTTTCTTGATAAATGAGAATTGGCACTTGGTGGATTTACCGGGATATGGCTACGCCAAATCGAGCAAAACCAACCGCGCCGCTTGGGGCACCATGATACGCAAGTATTTAACTGGCCGCGAAAACGTGCAGGTAATATTTGTATTGATTGATAGCCGCCTACCGCCGCAAAAGGTAGATTTGGAGTTTATCAATTGGTTGGGGCAAGAAGGTTTGCCTTGGGTTTTGGTGTTTACCAAAGCCGACAAGAGCAGCAACAAAGAGGTGCAGCACAACGTAAGCGTGTTCAAGAAAAAGCTACTGGAAACCTGGGAAGCCATACCGCAAGATTTTATTACCAGCTCAGTAACCCGCACCGGGCATGAAGCCATATTAAGCTTTATTGGCGAAGTAGTGGCCAACTATGAGCCGCCCGCTGATGAGGAAACAGAAGGTTCCGAAGGTTTTATGGATTAGGCTTTTATTTTCGACTTCGAAATCTTGCGCCTTACAAAAGTCATTAACATAAAGAACAAGGCAAGGAAACAAGCTACCCGGCCAATATAATCACCGTAGCGAACAAAGAAAGTAATGTCGCTACTGAGTTGGATGTTTTTGGTGATAACGGCAGGCTCCCAATAGTTGGTGGCTTGCTCAATGTCTCCCCTACGGTTGATGAAAGCCGATATGCCCGTGTTGGCTGAGCGGGCAATGTCCCTGCGGGTTTCGATGGCGCGCAAGCTTGCGTATTGCAGGTGTTGTATATGCCCCGCACTGTTGCTCCACCAGCCATCGTTGGTAATAATGAAAATGGCCTGGGCGCCGTTGCGCACATATTCGGCCACATAGTCGCCATATACCGATTCATAGCAGATAACTGGTGCAATACCGATGCTATCGCTATTAAAAAACACCTCTCTATCATCCTGCTCGCCCAAGCTGCCTGATATGCCGCCCAAATCAATAGCCAAGCCACCAAGCAAGCCGCCCAATAGTCCTGGGTAGGGCATCTTCTCCACCCCGGGCACTAGCTTGCTCTTACGATAGTCTTGCAGTGGTAGGGTGTCTTCCATTTGCAGGGCCGCATTAAACACGTCGTAAAATATGGTATCGCTATTGCTGGCATGTATTCGCGTGGTAGTAGTAGCCTTATGGTCGTATTTTTCGCGTGCCATAGCGCCCGTAACCAAGGTAAGCTGCGGGTGAATTTTTAAGAAACCTTGCAACCGTTGCATGCTATACGATTGGTAGGGCCTATCCACCCAAATTGATGCGGGCAGTGAACTTTCAGGCCAAACTAAATAATTGGTTTCTGGGGTGATGCCTTCAGCCGATAGCAGCATCATTTTATCCAGAATCTCATCGGGGCTACCGCTAAATTTTTCGTGGTACGGGTCGATGTTGGGTTGCAGCACTGTTACATTGGCCGTTGGGTTTTTGTAATAATAAAGTGGGTTGTTTGCCTGGTACAATAGCCAAGAAATGCCGATAGGCAACAGTATGGTAAATGTGGCCAAACCAGCAATTAACACTTTAGCAAAGGTGCGGGCTTTTCCCTCTGCCAACCTAAAGCGCTTGATAAACCAAAACTGGATTTTAGGGAAATTGGTAATGCCATAAAACAGGCCGGTGTTAAGTATCAATATCCATAAGGTGCCGCCCATATGGCCAGTTACATCATACCACTGTACCATTGAGGGCATGCTGGCAAAGGCATTGCCTAGGGTGAGCCAAGGCCAGCTAAGATCCCACTGCATGTGCAGGTACTCAAAGGCCAGCCAGTAGGCTATAAGCGATAGGTAGCCTAGGCCGGGACCAAACTTCTTTTTGGTGAGGTGGAACATAAACCACGGTAGGCACATCAAGAAGGTATTGGCCGTAAAGGCAAACAAGCCACCAAACACATGCGAGTTGGCCACCCAATAGGTGGTTAGGATGTTCCAAAGCAGAATGGCAGTATAGCTGAGCCTAAAAAAGTTGTGGCCGAAGTATTTGCTGTTGGGGTTGCTTACCAAATGCTCAACATATAGCAAGGGCAGAAAGGCCACAAAGGCTATAAAAGCTGTGGGCAATGGCGGCCAAGCCAAAAACAGCAAAAGCCCAGTGCCACACGCTATAAAGTGCAGTTTCAAGAAGTCTTTATCTTTGAAAAAGCCCAATTGCACCAACAAGGGATAAAATAGAAACAAGATGGCGCTAAGAATGGCCGCATCCCCAAAGGTGAAAGTATTGCCTTCCAAATCGGCCACCTGCCAAAAGAACAATGCCCCGAGCGTTAACCCATATAAGATGGTAGCTCCGGCTTTTTTTAGGTTGATGATGGTGGATGGGGACATTTTGGTTGCGAGTTGATCAAAAAAAAGACCGTCATTGCGAAGGCCTAATGGAGTCTAAATTTACCAATAAATCTCAAAGGTCTGTAGCAATCCCCTGAAACGAAGCATAAAGCTCAAACAACCAATGTAAAATGAAGCGTACTGGATAAGTCAGGGGATTGCTTCGTCATTTCATCCCGATGAAAAATCGGGATTACATTCCTCGCAATGACGTACTTTGCTATGTGTTTCATTAATCTTTCCCCTTCACCACTAACACTATCTCACCTTTAAGCGGTTTGGTTTTGCAGCGAAGGGCCAGTTCGGTCAAGGTGCCGTGGATAATTTCTTCGAATTTTTTGCTCAGTTCGCGGGCAATGCAGGCTTCGCGTTCAGGGCCTAGAAACTCCATCAACTGCTCGCATGTTTTGCCAATACGGTGCGGCGATTCGTACATTACTATGGTGCGCTCTTCTTCGGCCAAAACCTTCATGCGGGTTTGGCGGCCTTTTTTTACGGGCAAAAATCCTTCAAACACAAACTTTTCGGTTGGGAAACCCGATACCACCAATGCCGGTATCAATGCCGCGGCACCGGGCAAGCACTCCACTTGTATGCCTGCTTTTACGCACTCGCGCACCAATAGAAAGCCAGGGTCGCTGATGCCGGGCGTGCCCGCATCGCTAATCATGGCTATGGTTTTCTGCTCGTCTTGTATTTGTTGCACCAAATAAGCTACCGATTGGTGCTCATTAAACTTATGGTGCGATTTCATGGTGGTACTGATGCCAAAATGCTTCAGCAAGAAACCGCTAGTGCGTGTATCCTCCGCTAATATCAAGTCGGCCTCCTTCAATACGCGAACTGCTCTGAAAGTCATGTCTTCCAGATTTCCTATTGGCGTAGGTACCAAAACTAGTCCATGGTCGATGGTCCATGGTCGATGGCTCTTTTGTCCATGGTCCATGGTCGATGGTCCATGGTTTGTTATGTTAGTATGTGGGTCTTTATTCATTTAAGGCTTTTGCGTAGGGCTTGTATCTGGCGGATGATTATGGTTACTTCATCATAAAGTTGTTGGAACGTATCGTCACTAATCAAGCCACGCTTACGACCCACATATAAACAAGATACAACCTCTATTGCAGACCTTACAGCGTATCCTAAAAATTGACGAAACTCCGCATTAGACTGCCCAGTTGAACCCTCAGCAATGTTTAAAGCGATTGAATCTGCGGCTCTTTTGATTTGAGATGTTAGGATGTATAGTTCATCTTTGGGAAAAGACAACGTCACTTTATGGATAGCTTCAGTAAAATCTACCGATCTTTTCCAAACCTCCAGTTGCTCAAACTTAAAAGCCATAGTTTTTGGGGTCCATAGTCCATGGACCATGTTTTTATTTTTGCTTGTGGTTTAGGAACCTCATTTTGTTACCATGATATATGGACTGTGGACCATAGACCAGTTAACTTTTTTCCATGGACCATCGACTATGGACCATGGACCTTTTTTAAGCTTCCTTCACCTCAAACGTAAAATACTCAATAACCCTATTGGTCAATAGTTTTTGGCAAGCAAGTTCAGCTTGGGCGGTGGCGGTGGCTTTGTCGGCAGCTTCAAGCTTTAGGGTGATGTGTTTACCAACGCGCACGTCGGTAATGGCATCAAGCTTAAGGTTCTTTAGGCCAGCGGCTACTGCTTTACCTTGTGGGTCAAGCAATTCTTTAAGGGGCATTACATCTATCTCGGCAATGAAATTCATCGTTGTACCAGGTTTTGTATGATGGATAAGAGGATATACAGAATGATGCACAAAGATAGCCCCGCAAACTGAAAGAACACGATAAGCGGCAAGGATAAAATCAACAAAGCATACCTAAACTCATTGCCCTTCCAGCCATAACCCTTTACCTTCATGGCAAACATCGGTATTTCGCTTACCATAAGTAGCGCGAAGATGGCGGCGAGGGCGTAGAGGGTGATAGGATTTAGGATAACTTGGGTTAGCCAAAGAGGAAAACTATCCATTGCTAATCCTAAAAACAAGGAAGCAAAGAATATACCGTTTGCAGGGGATGGCAAGCCCAGAAAACTTGTTGATTGACGAGTATCAATATTGAATTTCGCGAGGCGATAGCCTGCGCCAAGGGTAACAATAAACAGTGGAAGAGTTTGATACCAAGAGAGGTAAAATCCTGTAACAACAGGTATATGCCATCCGGGAACAACGCCAGTAACTCCTGAGAAATTCAACAAAACCAATAACAACATTGATGGCAACACCCCAAACGTAACCAAATCAGACATCGAATCTAACTGCTTGCCTAACTCAGAGTCCACTTTTAAAGCACGAGCCACAAAGCCATCAAAGAAATCAAACAGTGCCCCAAGGAAAATCATGTAAGGTGCCCATTCGTGTTGTCCACCCAATACCATGGCAATACCCGCACACCCGCAGGCCATGTTCATTAAGGTAACAATGTTGGGGATGTGCCTTTTCAATTTGAAAATTTGAAAATGTGGTAATTTGAAAATTGACAAGGCAAAGTTGCGGAAATTGGATGACATCCTGTTAGGATTTACCTAACAGCTGAATCTGAGAAATGGATGAAACAGATTAGAATCTGCGCTTAATGTCCATTTTTACGGGAACCACAAAGCTGGTTGCACCAAGGTCTACCGTATTGCTATCGGTGGTCATTATATAGTTTTTGCGGTTTTGGCGGTCTATTTCGTAAAGGCCGTTTACATATTGGTCGAGGTCAATAAATAGCATGCTTTTTTCGTCAAGGCTCCAAGTACCCTCCACGCTGTAGTTTAGGGTATCAAGCACATAGTAGCTGCCGGTAACCACACCATCATCTTTAAAGTCAATCATGTATTTGCAGCAGTTTGGAGATTGTGTAAAATCTTCCAAAATAAAGTCCATGGCATTGGCACCAGTGGTATCCTGTTTGTAATCCAAAGAATAATTAACCAGTTCCCAAGTGCCTTTCAACAGCACCCTGTTCTGAATTTTTACACAACTTGAAACAGCAATGGTGATGATGGTGCATGCCAAAAGGCACAATAAAGCGTAGCGGCTTTTCATAGCAAATAGTGGTTATAGCGGGTTGTAAAATGGTACAATGCTACTAATATAATCAATTACTGCTGATGACTTACGGTTTTTAGACGGTAATAATCAGTAGATAATAGATAAACCGATTTTGGTAACTACGTTTGGGTAATGTTTAGGCAAGCATCTGCTTTAAGCCTCTGCCGCCAGCTGCGGCCAAACCACCGAGTATTCCGGCTATAAGTGCGGCAATAACTACTAGCAATAACGGCTCGGGTAAAGTAAACAACTCCCCGATTTTGTTTGCCAGCATCGATTCGTTGGCATTGTTGAGCATTAGGGCATATGCTGCCCAAACGCCACCCGCGCCCAGCAAACCAGCTGCAAAGGCGGCCATAAAACGCAGGTTGCTTATAAAGCCGATAACAAAGGCCACCAAAGCCAAGCTCCACCAAGGCAAAACCAACTGTACCCCAAAACCTACTACGGCAATAGCCAATGTGATGATGATAAATTTCATAGCTTATTTGGTGTAGGTTTGCGTGAATTGAATGGTTTTGTCTTGCACAGGCTCTTTTAAAAATACCAACTCGTAGTATTCTCCAGCGGCCCAAGTATCAACATAGGCATCATAATAGTAACTGCCCGGGTTTCCGCTGGCACCGCCTGGGTATACGCCCCAAGCTTTTACTTCATCTTCTAAGCTTACCACCATACGCCACGATGCACCGTGGGTACCATCAGTAGCATTTAGTATATGTCGGTTGCCGCCCATTTTTATCATGGGCCTGCTAAGTGGGGCAATACGGGCCATATGCAGCACGGTAGTGTTTTTGTACATCCACCACTCAGGCTCCTTACCGTTTGCGGCTTTCCAATCTTGGTATTTTTCTACCCCTGCCAAAAATGCCATGTTCAGTAAGTCGCTGGCATCTTCTATTTCTGGGGTGCCCTTGTAGTCCATTAGCGGGTGGTTGGGGTGGGTTTTCATTACCTGCACGGTGGTGTATCCGGTTGGGGCTATCAGGCCTTTTTCGTCGTATGGTTGTAGCTCATCCCATACCATCACCATCAGGGTATCGTATATCATCTCAAAGGCAGTGGCAGCTTTGCTGTCGGCGGTGTACATATAGTCCCAATTCTTTAGCAAGTCCCACACTTCTTTTTGGCCAGGGTTTAGGTTAAGGTCGTTTACGTTTTCCATTAAAAACGGCAGCAAATCCTTTGCAAAGTAGGCATAGTTGTCGTTTTGAAACTGCTTCATGTCTTCCACGGTGTAGAGGCGGTCTACGCCCAGCAATTCATTAATACGGCGGCTACGGTCATATTCGTAGTAGCCACAGTAGTAGTAAGGGTAGGTGCTATCGGTAGGGTGCTGGTTGGCCGAGCTTACCCATCCGCGCGGTGGGTTTTTTACCTGCGGGTTTTGGTCGAAAGGAATAAAGCCCTGCCACTCAAAATCGGAGGTAGTACCATCCATAATAAAACGGCCCTGCTCTGGCCATTTTTTAGGGAAATGGCCTTGTTGGCGCATGGCTATATCGCCCGCATGGTTGGCGAATACGAAGTTTTGGCCCGGACAATAATAGTAGTTGAGGGCTTTAAGGTAATCGTCGTGGGTAGCCGCACGGTTGAGGGTATAAAAGGTCATCAACTCATCCGACGGGTCGTGGGCTGTCCAGCGGAGGGCCAAGGGCGTGGTGTTGCCGTTTTGGGTAAAGCGTTCATCGTATACTACAGGGCCAATGTGCGTAAAACGAATGGTATCAATAAAATCAGCTCCGTCTTTTATCTTAATGGTATCGTAGCGGTAGGTTATCGATTTCTCAACGCCATCGTGCTTATACTTGTCGTTTGGCAACAGCTCGGTTACAAACCAATCGCGCACATCCATGCCTGCATTGGTTACGCCCCAAGCGGCATCTTCATTAAACCCGATAATTACGCAAGGCGAGCCGGGCAAGGTAGCACCATACACGTTTACGTTTGGCGAGTGAAGCTGCATTTCGTACCAAATGGCAGGCAGGTTGAGTGCTAAGTGCGGGTCGCTGGCCAACATCGGGAAACCCGTATTGGTGCGGCTACCGCTTACTGCCCAGTTGTTGCTGCCCAGGTTTTCCCTAATGGGCCCATCATACTCAGAGCTAATAAACACGCCATTGGCAACCGAATATTTAGGCGTGTCGATTGGTGTAACGTGGAAATCGTAAGAAGTACCTTCAGGTATAATTGGATTGATGCCCGGTGAGCGATCGGGGTATAGCAAATCAACCACTTCTTTGCCAAACAGGTTGTAGGCATTGGTGTACTCAAAGTCTTTGTCCCAACCGCTAAGGCTATTGCTCATGTACTTAAGCAGCAACGTGGTTTTGTATGGCGACCATAGCTCGGGTTTGTAGTTCAATAGTTTGTACTCCAGTGGCAGCGAGCCGTCGTTAAGGGTGTTAATGTAAGCATTTACGCCAGCAGCGTATTGTTCCAGCACCATTTTGCTGGTTGGGCTTTCGTTTATTTTAGCCACGGCCTGCTCGGCTGCGTAGGCTATGCCCATACGGCGCTGGGTGCGGTCAAGCAGCAGGGTGCGTTCACCAATAATTTCGCTAACTCGCCCACTGGCAACAATAGTAATAAACTCCATTTGCCAAAGGCGGTCTTGGGCGGTAAGGTAGCCCTGCATGTAGTATAGGTCTTCGTCGTTTTCGGCAAACACATGGGGCACCCGGCGGTCGTCGTATTGTACGGTTACTTTTCCAGTAAGCCCATCCAGCTGCACATCGGTTTTCCAGTCGATTGCTTTTGATTCGGCATTTTGCCAGAAACCCGTGAATGGGCTTAGCAATGGTGCCACCGGTGGTAAATTTTTATCACCAATGGTCAATTCGCCATTGAGGGCAAAAACCAAAGCAATGGCCAAAAGTGTAGGCACAAAAAACTTAATAAACTTCATAGCGGTAGGTGTGCGTTGTTACTATCGCTAAAGTTAGGATGTTTTTGGGATATGGGGGTAATGGCAGATTTGCTTATTGATAGGTATGCCCCAATTGTTACCGATAAAAATAAAAACCGCCCGTAATGATGCCGCCTTTCAGTTGTTTTTCCTCCTCAAGGGTTTGAAGGTTGAAAATATACACATCGCTGCGCTGGTTATAATCAAGGGCATCGGATGCATAAAGCTTGCTGTTGTCGGGCGATATGCCGATGGCGTAGTAGTTGCGCGCGTTTTTGGCAATAATTGGCGATGATGGCAAGGTACTGCCGGTGCTAGGCAAAGCGTAAATACCATCGTTATCGAGGTAGTAAAGGTTTGCCCCTGTAGCATCCGCAATTAAATGGCTCGGTGAGGCTGTAAGCGGGAAGTTGAGCGTTAGCGCTATGGTATTATCACTAGGGTTTATGCGGGTGAGCGCCGCAGCATCATTACCTTCTTTTTGGCCCATTACCCATACTTGCCCTTGTGCGTCCAGCACCATTTCCAGAGGGTGGCCATCTACATTTATGTGCATGGTTTTGGTGTTGGTTGCGGGGTCAATTACTTCCACGCGGCTGCTATCATAGTTGGCTACAAAGGCCAGCCCGTTTGCCAATACCATTTGCTCTGTCCAACCTGGCAGGGTTATGGTGCCTATGATGGTATTGTTGGTGGTGTTGATGATGGTCAGTTTATCGCCATAAATATCGCTTACATAAGCACGGCCATCGCCCAAGGGTAGTATATAGCGCGGCGAAGTGAGCCCTGTGATAGTTGCCACGTTTTTAAAATCCAGCAAATCAACCACTTCAACTTTATTGGAGTTGTTAACGGCAATGTAGCCATAGCCATTAATGCCCGCCATGCTTTGCGCCACATCGCCCAAGGGTCGGCTATTCTGTGTTTGGTAAATATCTTCGTAAAAGCTTTCGTTCAGCGAGTTGTAATAGCTCACTGAGGCATTGCCATAGGTATAGTTGCCTTCGTTGATGAACATTACTGCTCCACTGGTGATGGGTAGGTCGGTAATTTCTTGGGTGGGTTGGGTTTTATCGCAGGCGGTGAAGGAGAGGAGAAAGCAATTGAAAATTAAAAATTTAAAATTTAAAATTGAGAATACATTTACGGCTGTTCGAGAGGGTATGGTTACATTGCAAAGCGCTTGCGTGTCATCCTGAGCCTGTCGAAGGGTGCGCGCGTTGGCTGATGAGACGAGTATTGAACTTGAATTATGGTTGTTTCTAACTTCGTTGTGAGAGTCTAGTTGACTATGGGTGTTTCTACTCGGCCCAGCAGCCCCCCTCCCAACCTCCCCCCGAAAAAGGGGGAGGAGCTTTACATACTTTGAAAAATTGTTTCTCATCTCAAATTTCTCATTTCTTCTTTACTGCAAATTCATACCGCACCCCACCACTAAAATTACGGCCGGGCATGGGGCGCCAAGCAATGTTTTGGTACTCGGCGTTCCAGAGGTTTTCGGCGGCTAGGTACAAACTTAAGCCTTTTAACTTCTTACCGAAGTCTTTGCCAATGCGGAGGTCGCCAGTGGTAAAGGCCGGTAGCTGTTGACTGTTGTCGCTGGTGATATAGCGCTTGCCGCACAGGTGCTGGCGGTATTGTAAATAGTAGCCCTTATAGCCCACCATGCCCGAAATGTTGCCCAAGTGCTGCGGGGTGTATATCAATAGCTTACCCTCACTGCTGCCAATGGCACCGCCGCTGGTTTCGTTGGTAGCTTTATTGAAGTGGTAGTTGGCCGTAATGCGATACGTCCAGTCGTTCTTTTTGCCGTCTACTTTTATCAATGCCTCCACGCCACGAGATTTTACACGCTTCACGTTCTCGGGTGTCCAAATACCCGTGCTGCTTTCAGGTAGCCATAGTATCCAGTTCTGTACATCCAGGTAATAGGCATTGATGCTGGTTTCCAGCTTTAGGCCCTTCTTAAAGCTCTTGTCATAACCCACCTTGCCCTCTGTGCCCCAGCCTTTTTCCTGCTGCAAGTCGGTGTTGCCACCAATGCTCCAGTAGCGGTCGTTGAGGGTGGGGTAGCGGTAGTTGCGGAAGATGTTGGTGGAGAGATACAGGCCATTGATGAATTTACGACGGACGCTGAGTGAAGGTAAAAAGGGTGATAATTGATTATAGACCAATTCTTGCCTAAGAATTAAAGAGACAATCCACCTATCGTAACCTATGTGATACTCAGGGTTAAATAAAAGTGAGGTTATTGGTTGATATTTTATTCCATCAAAGTTGTTGGTTACAGCCCATTGGCTGGTGTGCTCAAGGCGTGTAGTAAATTCGAATGATCCTGGGTAAAAAATCGCTTTGCGATGCTCTATTTGAGAAACAACCGAGTGGGTTTGGTTTTTGGAGCTAATTATAGGAAACTCAGAAGTGAAATTGATTTCGTCGAATTTGTAAGTGGCATTTGCTTTTAAGTGATGCCCATTATGTGTCATTCCTTCCCAATCTAAACGAGCTAGTCCCAACCAATCACTTTGAGCTTGAAAAGTATTTGCTGAAAGCATTGTTGGCGGTATATTTCTTTCAGTTTTTGATATGAATGACTGAAACGCAAGATTATTAGAGAACAACAACCCCTTACCTTTTGGGATAAAGTAAACCTCAAACAAACCGGCATACTGCTCAAATTCAGCATGGTCCTGGCTTTGTGTAGGCTCACCAAATAAGGTTGTGTTGGTAAAGGGGAAGTCATTTTGCGCCCTTCTATAAATAAAACCTGCTTTGGTTTGCACTTTGTTTGAGCCCCCCTCAAGTTTTACAGCGGCATTATGTTTGCCAAAACTTCCAGCTTCATACCAAGCCAATCCTTTTAACTGTTTTGTGTATTGAGGATTGCCGCTGCCAACCGAGATGCCCCCGCCAAAACTACCACTTGCAGTTTTCAATGTGTTGCCACCCAAGTCTACGGCAACATCTTCAAATAGCGATACTGGGAGGTTGGTTAGGTCAATGGTACCGTTCATTCCCGAGTTCATGGGTATGCCGTTCCAGAAAACTTTGGTTTGGGAAGCGCCCATACCACGAAGGCCCAAGGTTGAAAGTGCCCCAGAGCCATAAGACTTGATATAGATACCCGTGTTTTCTTGGAGCACTTCGCCTAAGGTACTGGCTTGGTAAAACACCTTGTCAGTAGAATCGAGTTGCTGTTGGCGAAAAGGGTACTGCAAAGGAGGTGGTCCTCCGCTAGTAACAATTGAGATTACTTGCACCGTATCAATCCTTAGTATACTATCCAACACGCCCTGTGCCGAGGCAATGCCGCAGCTTAACAATAGGGCGATATGGAGCAACCCGGTTTTCATTCAACCACTATAATCTTTTGGGTAAAAGTGCCCGCTTGGGTGCGGATAATACCGATGCATAAACCCGCTTGCGTAACAACCACAGGCAATTGCTGCACGGGCTGCTCTATGGTTTGGGTATGGATGATGCGGCCTGTGATGTCAATTATCTGTAGCTCACCAGCTACTGGGCTGGTAATGTAAATGGCCTCACCCACTTTGGTTTGCGACGGGTATATGTTGTAACCATCGTTGGTAGTCAGTTCATTTACCGATACGTTCCTCAACACCAACTCACCCATAGCGTGCCCGTCGCCACTGCCGCCTGTGTAGGGCGTTTGGGCGGTGGTTTGGTTACTGGTTAATAGTAGAATGGTTATTAGTAATAAAAAGCATAACACTTCCCTCCTAAAAAGAGCCTGTCCTGAGCATGTCGAAGGAAGGGGTAGGGGAGGTGTCTTTTTTATTAGCATGTCATCCTGAGCCTGTCGAAGGGTGCGCGCGATTGCCTGCCCGCCGTAGCTTTTCGCGGAGGTGGGAGCGGTTGGGGTGAGTGGTGAATTATGGGTAAGCATAGTGATGGTTTCATTGGGTATTTTTACATCATGCTCCGTGGAAGGGGATTGCCACGGGCTGAAGTAACGCAGTAGGCCACTGAACGCTTTGCCAGCCCTCGCAATGACGGGTAACTGGAAAGGCTTTACGTTTATTTGTCTCTCATTTCTCATTTGTCATCTCTCATTTGAAACATCTCATTTCACATCCCTCATTTTATCTACAGCCCCTGCCGCCGCCAGTGTTGCGTCTGTTGGTGGGCACAAGGCCAATATAGAACCTATCGCTTATGGCAAGGTCTCTAAAGTCGGGCAGTATACCGCTGTTCCAGCCGCCGCCACGGTGACCGGCGCCCATTGCATCGGTTTCTGGCCAGTTGCTGGTATTGGCATTGCCCGCAGCATCCAAGTTTCCATCGCCGGTGGCTCCGGTAAAATTTAAACCTTGGGTGGTGGTTACGGTAATAACCAATTCCCAGAGGTTGCCGCTCATTTCGGTTGCTCCATAGTAGCCCGCGCCAATGGTGAGGCGGGTGCTGGTGTCGCTGCCGCCAAAACCGCAGCGTAGCCCCCCTTGCGGACCTTGATAACCATGGCTAGCCAATCCATAGCCAGCAGGTACAGGGTCGGTAACGGTTTCGTTGGGCAGGCCGTCATGGGCTAGGGTGTTAGCATCTACTACTAGTGGCGTACCCCAGGCAAATTCGCCCGCCACGGGTGGTGCCGGTCCGCGGGTCGCTTTCTCAAACTCTAGCTCTGTCATGGGGCGCAGGGCAGCCCAATCGAGCCACGCGGCAAGGTCGTTCCAGTTAAGGTAGTTGCAGGCACGGTTTTGCCCGTCGGTAAGGCTATTGGCCGCATCGGTGGTGTTATCATCACACATATACACGGCAGGCAATGTGCCGTTGGATGGCGTGCCAATGCGGATGCCATTGCGGTTGGCATTAAAGCCTGCTAATGCCAATGTGCCTGCCGTTGCGGTAGGTGCATTGGCGGTTCGGGTGGTTTGTTGTGCAAGCGTAAGGCAATTCAAAAAGTCTTTGTACTGCTCTTGGCTTACCTCATATTTCATGCAATAAAAGCCCCCATAACCCTTTGGGAAGGCTGTTGGGATGTCGCCCGCAGGCGGTTCGTCGTTGGTATTGCCCAATTGTGTGGGGCCACTGCCAAGCATAAGTTCGTTTTCGCTGGTTATTAACAGCGAGCCGCCATCGTTGCCACGGCCCAATGCATCAAAACTGGCACCATCGCCTAACCCAAAAGGCCCTTCAGGCACACGCACCATCTCTACCCCAAAAACCTTAATGCCATAGGCATCATTGGGCAATGGGTTTTGCAGTTTGAGTGTAACGGTGGTGGTATTTACATTGCCCCCCAATCCATCGTTGCGGTGGATAAACACCCCTTTGCCGTCGGTGGCGGTTTCAATGCTTAATGGCGCACCAATGGTGTGGTCGCTTACGGTGGTGCTAACATCTGCATGGCTCCAAGTGTAAGCGGGGTATTGCACCTTTACAAATACCCAAACGGCATCGTGGTTAAACGGTTCTGCCACGCTATCCAAGTCCCACGCATTGTCCCAAGCAATATCAAACTGTATGGTTTGGTTATCGGGCAGCTGTAGGTTGGTTATGGTTACGTTGTTGGCTAGCGCTGCAAAGGGCAGCGCTAGCAACAAGGTGAGTATGTATTTAGTTAAAACCATGATTTGGAAATGGATTTATAAATTAGAAAAGGATTTTAATAGAGTATGTAAGAATCCTTTTCTAATCCTTTAATCAAGTGAATCAAGGTTACTGTTTCAGTACCTTTTGCGTAAACCTGCCATCAGCGCTTTGCAACAGGTATAGGCCCGGGGCAAGGTTGCTTACATCAATGGTTGAGGTTTGTCCTTCAATTACGCTAGTGTTATACAATACACGGCCAGCAAGGTCACGTAGCACCATCGTTATGTTTTCAGTATGCGTAGTTTTGATGGATAGCAGGTTTGAAACAGGATTAGGATAAACGGATGCTTCATAACCAGCAACATCACTAATCCCCACTGTTAGGCCATATACCAGTTTAACCGACTCAGGCGCATAGCCCACCTTGAAAGTATCTACGGCAACTCCTGTTTTATCGAAAACAATACCACGGGTGTAGCTAAAGTAATCGGTTTGGGTAACGTAGAATTGCTGGTTGAGGGTGTCGTAGGCAAAAGCTGTTATTAAAGTGTCTACAATACTGGCATTGATAATGCTTCCATCGGTAACATCTATGCTACCCAATTTGCCATCGTATACGCCAAACAAAGTGTCGCCTACCAATTGCAATACACTGCCATAGCCACCCGCTACATCCACGCCAATTGGGTTAATGCTAAGGCTGCCATCAATAGGGTCGTAAAAACTGGCCATGTCGGTAGCGCTGCCGATACCAATGATGCCGCCGGCAAAAGTGATGAGCTTGCCAATATCGGAAACATTATCACCCGGCACATTTTTTACAAACGTACCGGTAGGCAAGTAAACCAATGCTAAGTAGCCTGCTGAGTCGCTAAAGCTGGCATCGTCAAAGTTTTGAGATAGGTAAGCGGTATCACCGATAATGGCGATGCTTTTTACGCCCCTTTCAATTTGCGGCACTACATAGTCCAATGTCAAATCCGTTTTATCGAAAACGTAAAGGTTGCTATCCGTTTGGCCATACCAATTACCTACTAACAGTTGGTTGAGGTTAATGGCCATGGTATAAGTGCTGGCACCAGGGAAGGCAACTGTTGCTACACGGCTAAAATCGCTCAACCTTATTTTTACCAATGAATCTTGCGCTGCAACATAGGCATAATCACCATCAATCAATAGGTCTTGGATGCTTTGGGTGTGGATAGTGTCGCTCACGCGGGTGTTGCCCGTGGCGGGGTCGAAGCCAACCAGCGTTACATTTTCTTGTGGATTGCCAAATTGGCCGCCATTGAGAATGAGCACTTCCTTAAGAAAAGGCGCTTGCGCGTTTGTAAAATTTGCCCACAACACCGTGGCCAATAGTAAAATGATTTGTTTGAAATGGATTGATCCCATTGCTTTTAAGGTTTTTGAGTTAAAAGAATGGGGAGTATATAATACGGGAATAGGAAGCCCACGTAGGGCTGCTATTCCAGGTCTTTCTCCCCGAAGACCTGGGAATAAGATGCGCAGCAGGCAGGTCTTCTGGCTCGTTCCGCCTTGGCCGCCTTCCCATTTCGCCGAAGCGAAAAAGTGGCATTTGGGTCAAGGTTTTTGGGTGATTGTTTTGCTTGTCTAGAATTTGCAAAGCACTCACCGTGTGGAACTTACAGCAACGGGGATTGCTCCGGATTTGCACCGGATTCCCTATTAAGTCGCGATTGAATCGAGACACCTGCAACATCGTAATCCGTGGGCAAAGATAAATTTTATTGACGATTTACGAAGTACGATTTACGATTGAAGTTCGAAATACTAGTGAACTCGTTTTAACTAATTCTAAAATTCTTAAATCCCGCTAATTCTGATTTCAGATAAGCTTGCGCATATACGCCGCAGTTTCAATCGCATAGGCATCGCCGCTGGCTTCCAATGCAGCTATAATGTTTGCTCTATCGCTTTGGGGCTTGTTTTGGTTGAGCTTAAACTGCCCCTGTAAATCATCCACCTCAATCTTAAAAGCTTGTATGTGCTGCAACAATGCATCGCGGTATTGGTTTGGCAAGGTTTGCCATTGCTCCATATATGCTGGGCCAAACTCCTTGAAGGTTCGCTCCATAACGGCTATCTGTGCATCGTGGCCTTCAATCAATTTAGCAGTGCCATATGCATGCACGGCTACATAGTTCCAAGTAGGTACTTGCACCTTGTTGGCATACAGGCTAGGGGCAATGTAAGCATGCGGCCCACTAAAAATAATCATTACCCGCTGGCCATCAATCAATTTGGCTTGAGGGTTGGCCAAGGCCATGTGGCTGGTGAGGGTTATTTTATCATCAATGTTTTCAATTATAAAGGGCAAGTGTGTGCCCATTAGCTCATGCCCAGTAACCATTACCGCAAAAGCATGGCTGCGCATAAAAGCCAAAAGTGCTTGGCTATCGGTTTCTTTAAACTCCTTGGGGATAAACATGTGGTAAAGTTACAAGATAGTGGTAATGCTTATCCTCTTGCCGTTGTTTTTGTTTTGGTGGGGTCGAACTTTTGTTGGTATTAGCCCGCAATTCGCAACTATTTTCTATTTTGTTATTGCTATTAAATATTATTTAAACCGAGCGGACACATGGAAAACTTGAATGAACTATTAGAAGGCAATGAAAATTGGGCAAACTCGATAAAGAAGATAAACCCTGAGTTTTTTAAAAAACTAGCATTGCAACAAACGCCACAGTATTTATGGATTGGGTGCTCAGATAGCCGCGTGCCGGCCAACGAGATTACAGGAACTTTGCCAGGTGCTATTTTTGTGCACCGTAACATTGCCAACGTAGTACAACTTACTGATTACAACATGCTGAGTGTTGTATATTATGCGGTAAAGTACCTTGAGGTACAACATATTATAGTATGCGGCCATTATGGCTGTGGCGGGGTGCAGGCGGCTATGAGTAGCAAAAGCTATGGTTTTATTGATGGCTGGTTGAGCAACATTAAAAATGTGCAGCGCTTGCACCAAGAGCAACTAGATGCTTTGGAAACCGAAGCGCAAAGGGCCGATAGGTTGGTAGAATTGAACGTGATGGAAGGCGTTAGGTCTTTATCAGAGATTTCGTTTATCCAGGAAGAGTGGAAAAAGGGCAAGTTCCCAAAAATTCATGGACTGGTTTACAGCCTCAAAGATGGCATGTTAAAAGACCTGGATGTTACTGCTGATTGCCCAGAGTGTGTTGCACCAGCTTTGCGTTACCAGTTAGACTAACCAGGCGTACATATTAGGGTTTTGCCGCCTTTCGGTTTACTCCTTTGAGTGCCTCACGCTGGCTTAGCCCTGACAACTCGTTTGTAGCTACAAATTGCGCTACCGCCATTGGGTCGATGGCTGCGTATTGCCTAAGCGCCCACCCAATTGCCTTGCGGATGAAAAACTCTCTACTGTTAGCGCGTGTTTTGCAATACATAAACAGGCGCTCAGCGTCGGTATCGTTTTTATAACCCAACTGATACATGATGGCTACCCGTTGTAGCCAGAAGTTGTCGCTTTTTATCCAGCGCTCCGTGTTATCGAGTATCAGCTCGGGATGCCTTTTCAGTAGTCCTCCTATGTGGTGAGATGCCAAAGGGTCAACAGTATCCCACCAGCTATTGGTTACAACCAGCTCTTCTAGCATGGGCAAGTGCTTGGGCTCCAGCTTTTTTATCATTTTATCCAGCAAGTCGAGGGCTGCGTAATGGCATTCGCGATACGGCATATCCCACAGGGCCTCTATCACATCTTCCAGGTCAGCCAAAGGAGGCAAACCATGCTGCTTAATAAATGCTTTGACTATCTCTCTGCGCTGCGGGCTTTTAATGCCATAGAACTCAAATTGGTGTTTCATATAGGCCTCCATTGGCCTGGCAAGTGTTGGGTTGGCTGCATCTTCAAATGCTGATAGAAGTAGTTTGATGTATGCGTGCATTATGTAGTTCTGGGTTTCGAGTTACGGGTTACGAGTTGGATTCAAATCTAAAATTAATACTTGAGCGGCATATAACTCGTAACCTACAACCAATGTCATGCTGAGCGGAGCCGAAGTACGTAACTCGTAACCAAAAACAAAAAGCCCCCTTGGCGAACCACTACCAAGGGGGCACAACATTTATGAAAGGGTATTAAAGACTAGCCATATAGTTACTCAAGTTTCGTACGCTGCTATCAAAGCTAAACGCATCAAATACTATGTAATAGCGCTCAGGGTCAACGGTACTGGTGTAGGCCAGTTTAGCTACTTCCAATCTGCTACTGTCAAAGCTGAACAATTGTAGCATTTGCAAAACTTGTACGCTGGTAAAATAGTTGCTATTGATGGCTTGCGCTGCCAATTGGCGCCTAGTGCTATCAAAGGGCCTGTTGCGTATCACGCTCAGCAAATCGGCAAAGGCATTTGGGTGCATTGGGTATACCGCAGGTACTTGTGGTACAGGGTTGTGCACTGGGTGGCCTATTGGTTGGGCCACTGGCCTGCCTGTTATAGCATTGCCCGGGTATGCACATACAACGCCGCCCCCTAGGTGCACGGGCTGTGCGCCCATGGCAAACATGTTGTTAATGTCAAGGCCATTGTATGGGTTGATAACGGCGTGCACTTCATATCCAAACGGCAAGTTTACGGGGCCATTATATATAACCTGCTGGGTATTGAAAGCATTGTATGGGTTGGAGTACAAGGCCGTAATGCGCATGTTGTGCACGCCTGGCGCTATGCCAGCTAGCTTATGGCGATTAGAAAATGGGCCGTAATCCACTCCGTTGATAGTAACAACAATTGGGGCGTTGTCATAAGAAGCGATGTGGAGGCGCGTTGAAGCGTTAGCAGTGAATGTACTTAGGGCTAAGGCAACAATCATTGTTGAAAGTAAAAGTAAGCGTTTCATAACAACCTCCTATTTTTAATGGTTTGACATACTAAAAGCAACAGGTGTGCCAAAAATGAAATTGGGTTGATTTTTGTGTGAAAAATTTTAAAAGGTATTGATAATCAGCCTATTGTTTTTTTGTTTTTGATTGCAAACCCATTGTTTACCCATTTAAAAATGGATTCTATTGATATTGGTGTAATGTTTTTATCACAAATCGTATTGGTACATATCGTCCATCTCAATAGACATGGCTTTCAAGCCATGGCACCAAACCCATTGATTACCCATTTAAAAATGGGTTCTATTGATATTGGTGTTATGTTTTTATCACAAACCGTATTGGCACATAATTGCCCATCTCAATAGACATGGCTTTCAAGCCATGGCGAATTGCCCTTTTTGAAAACTCGAAACTGATTTGCATATCTTTACCGCCATGAGTAAAGTAACAGCCGCCATTACCGGAGTGCATGCTTGGTTGCCTGAATATAGGTTGACCAATGCGGAGTTGGAGCGTATGGTAGATACTACTGAGGAGTGGATTATATCGCGCACGGGCATTAGTGAGCGGCGTATATTGCGTGGAGAAGGGTTGGGTACCAGCGATATGGCCGATAAAGCCGTATTGGGGCTGTTGGAAAAAACTGGCACCAAACCAGAGGAGATTGACCTATTGATATGTGCCACTGTAACACCCGATATGCAGTTTCCGGCTACGGCCAACATTATATGCGACAAAGTGGGTATTAAAAATGCCTTTAGTTATGATTTGAATGCGGCTTGCTCGGGTTTTTTATATGCGCTTACCGCAGCCAATGCATACATACAAGCGGGGCTTTATAGGAAGGTGATAGTGGTGGGTGCCGACAAAATGAGCAGCATCATTGACTACGAAGACCGCCAAACCTGTGTAATATTCGGCGATGGGGCTGGGGCCGTGTTGCTGGAACCCACCACCACCGGCAATGGCATACAAGATCAAGTAATGCAATCTGACGGTGTTGGGCGTGCTCATTTACACCAAAAAGCAGGTGGCAGTGCCAAGCCCGCAAGCCTTGAAACCGTGATGGCCAAAGAGCACTTTGTTTATCAAGAAGGGGCTGCCGTGTTTAAATGGGCCGTGGTAAAAATGGCCGAAGCCACCGAGCAGGTAATGCAGCGCAACAACCTTACAGCTAACGATATCAATTGGCTGGTGCCTCACCAAGCCAATAAGCGCATCATCGACTCGTGTGCTGAGCGTGTGGGTTTACCTAAAGAAAAGGTAATGTTGAATATTGACCGCTATGGCAATACCACTAATGGCACCATACCCATTTGCCTTTGGGAGTGGGAAAATCAACTGAAAACCGGCGATAACCTCATACTAGCTGCCTTTGGTGGCGGCTTTACTTGGGGCGCACTTTGGTTGAAGTGGGGGAAGTAAGATGAGAGATGACAGATAAGAAATGATAGATGACAGACAAAAAAACAACAGTAAGTAAATTCTGGATGGCTTTGGCCTTTTGTCATTGTTGGTTTTAAAAATCTGTTATTTGTTATCTCATATCTGATATCTGGTTTTTGCCTTGTGTCTCGGTAAAAATATTTGCTTAAATTCACAGCCCGAAACATGAACAAAAAAATATTATGGCTAATATAAGTGACATTAAAAACGGTTTGTGCCTGGAGATGAACGGCGATTTGTGGCAGATTGTTGAGTTTTTGCACGTTAAGCCGGGTAAAGGCCAAGCGTTTGTACGTAGCAAACTGAAAAGCCTTACCACTGGTAAAAACTTGGAGCACACGTTTCAGTTGAGTGCCAAAATTACCACTGCCCGCATTGAGCGCAGCCAAGCCCAGTTTTTGTATAAAGATGATATGGGTTACAACTTTATGAACAACGAGACTTTTGAACAAGTATCGTTGCCAGAGTTTGTTATCGACAGCCCCGATTTTCTTCGTGAAGGCGACAACGTGGATGTACTAACCCACGCCGAAACCGAAAAGATTATCGCCGTTGAAGTACCTCAGTTTGTAGTAATGGAAGTAACTTACACCGAGCCGGGCGTAAAAGGCAACACTGCCACCAACGTGAGCAAGCCAGCCACCGTAGAAAGCGGTGCTACCGTTCAAGTACCTATCTTTGTTAACCAAGGCGACTTGATTAAGATTGATACCAAAGAGCGCATATACGTTGAGAGGGCCAAATAACTAACCACTTAATATCCCGCTATGGATTTTAAACAGATACAGGAACTCATCAAGATGGTTAACAAATCAACCTTGAGCGAGTTAAAAATAGAAGAAGGTGACTTTAAGCTAACCATCCGCACCCGCGATGAGAATGTACAAGGGTATGTGCAAGTTACGCCAATGCAACAGGTAGCTCAGCCAGCAGCACCTGCTCCTCAGCCGGCAGCAGCACCTGCACCAGCACCTGCCGCCGCTGAAACCCCAAAAGCTGCAGAGCCCGCTGCGAACGACAATAAATATGTTACCATAAAGTCGCCAATGATTGGTACTTTCTACCGTGCATCTGGGCCAGATAAAGAGCCTTTTGTAAAAGTTGGCGATAGCGTTGAGAAAGGTACCGTGCTTTGCATTATCGAAGCCATGAAGCTGTTTAACGAGATTGAGTCGGAGCATTCTGGTAAAATCGTTAAGTTTTTGTTGGAAGATGCGAGCCCAGTGGAGTACGATCAGCCGCTGTTTATCATTGACCCGAGCTAAAAGCTCCCCCTAAAGCCATCGGCTCTATGTTCAAAAAGATATTGATAGCGAACAGGGGCGAAATAGCCCTGCGCATTATCCGTACTTGTAAGGAAATGGGTATCAAAACCGTGGCCGTTTATTCCACTGCCGATACCGAAAGCCTGCACGTGCGTTTTGCTGATGAGGCCGTTTGTATCGGTCCGCCCGCTAGTAAAGATAGTTACCTTAAGATAGCCAATATTATGGCTGCGGCAGAGATTACCAATGCCGATGCCATCCACCCCGGTTATGGTTTCTTGGCAGAGAACGAGCATTTCGCCTCTATCTGTGGTCACCATGGTATTAAGTTTATCGGCCCTACCCCTGAGCACATCAGCCGCATGGGTAACAAGATAAACGCCAAAAAGACCATGATTGAAGCCGGTGTGCCCGTGGTACCCGGTAGCGATGGTTTGATTACCGACTTTGTGGTTGCCAAAAAACTAGCTAAAAAAATAGGTTACCCAGTAGTTATCAAAGCTTCGGCAGGTGGTGGCGGTAAGGGTATCCGTATTATACAAAACGAGAGTGAGTTTGATAGTGCTTTCCAAAAAGCGCAAATGGAAGCCAAGGCTTCGTTTGGCGATGATGGTTTGTACTTGGAGAAGTTTGTGGTTGAGCCGCGCCACATCGAGTTTCAAGTGGCGGGCGACCAATATGGTAACGTGTGCCACATGAGCGAGCGCGATTGCTCTATCCAACGCCGTATGCAGAAGTTGGTTGAAGAGAGTCCATCGCCATTTATGACTGATGAGCTACGTGCCAAAATGGGCGAAGCTGCCGTAAAAGCGGCCAAGTATATTGGGTATGAAGGCCTGGGTACGGTAGAGTTTTTGGTTGACAAAGACCGCAACTTCTACTTTATGGAAATGAATACCCGTATACAAGTAGAGCACCCAGTTACCGAAGAAGTTATTGATTTTGATTTGGTAAAGGAGCAGATATTGATTGCCGCTGGCGAAAAAATATCAGGCAAAAACTACGTGCCGATGATGCATGCCATTGAGTGCCGCATCAATGCCGAAGACCCGAATAACGATTTTCGTCCATCACCGGGCAAAATCACCTCATTGCACACCAGCAAAGGGCATGGCGTAAGGGTTGATACCCACGTATATGCAGGTTATACCGTACCGCCAAACTATGATAGTATGGTAGCCAAACTGATTGTGCGCGCCAAAACCCGCGAAGAAGCCCTAAACAAAATGGAGCGCGCCCTGAGCGAGTTTGTGGTTGAAGGTATAAAAACCACCATTCCGTTCCATCAAAAGCTAATGCGCGACCCCGATTTCCGTGCCGGCAACTTTACTACCAAGTTTTTAGAGACGTTTGATTATAAGGATTGAGTTTGGTTATGGGTTAATTGTTATCGGTTGATTGGTTTCTTTCGTGTTGATTTTATACGAAACATTTTGAAAATACATTATTTGGATACTGAAAACTCCACCCCTCTTTCCCCTAAATAACTCAATATATACTCCAAACAACCCGGCCATGCACCAATGAGCTCTGGCGGGTAAATGCCTGGGCGCGTAAAATGCCCGCTTAGTATCATGTTGGCGGCAGCTGTGCAGGTATAACCCGTGGTGCGAGCCATGCTGCTTATCTGTGTTTTGGGGTCGTACTCGTCATATAGGTCATACACGTAGCGAACGGGTTGTTTGTTTTCTTCGCCTTCTATTACCACTTTCATTATCGTAAACTCACGCTCTTGTTGCTCCAGCTTCCACATCGGGAAAAGTAGTTTGCTGGTGAGGTCTATGGGCTTAACCATAGTGCCGTTTACGTCAATAGCCTCTTTGTTAAAGAAACCCGTTTCGCGGAGCACTTCCATCAGTCTTATATGGCCCGGGTAGCGTAAGGTCTTTTCCTTCATGTTCTTTATGTCGAGCGTAAACAACAGGGTACGCAAGCCATCACTGTTAAAGGCTTCTAACCTACCAACGGGCGGAAAATCCATCAGTTCCGCATCGCTAAGGGCGGGTTTGGTTACCATTTGCCCACCTACCATCAAGCGGGCCGGGCGGGTATATTCTTCCAGCACATCAATGGGAGAGAAGGGAGCTTTGTATTCGTAGGGCCATTCGCGCTTTTTGGGCAAGCCGCCCACATAGTATTCAAAATTGTGTATGCGCATGGTTTGGTGGTGATGGCCAACCAATAAGTTAGGCAAGCCCGGTGCCACGCCACAATCAACTATAGCAGTAACGCCGTTTTCTTGCGCCAGCTTATTGAGCTTAAATGGGTCTTCTTCGAAAAAGGAAATATCAACCAGATTAACCCCAGCTGTAATAACCGCCTTCGCCATGGCAAAACCCATAAAACCAGGTACGGCACCCACTACCAGTTCATACCCCTTTACCAGTTTTTGAATGTGGTCGGGTTTGCTTAGGTCGGCAACTACAGTTTTGATGCCTTTCTCGGCTAGCGGCGCAAGGGCAGCAGCGTTTATATCGGCACTGGTAACGGTGTGCTGTTTTGCCAAATCGAGGGCCATGGCGCTACCCACCATGCCTGCACCAAGAACTATTATATTTGCCATGCGGCTAAAATAATGTTTTCTGTTGGGTACTCACTAATACAGCCTATCAGTTGTTACCTTTGCACCATGTCACCCAACCGACTCAGATATTTAATGATAGGTCTGTTCTTTGTTTCCATAATAGTTATGGTAGCAGCATCCTATGTGCTGAAAGATACGCCCCGTGAAGGTGGCTTTGTGAATACCCGGCCCGATAGTGCAGGTAAACAGTTTAAGATGGAATATTATCCCACGGGTGAGGTGCGCGCCAAAGGGTTAATGGACGGCTATTATAAAGATGGCGAGTGGGAGTATTTTTCCAAAGATGGAAGCGTTGAACTTATTGAATACTACACCAAAGGTAAGCTTGACAGTAGCACCACAAAGGTGCAATGAGGTGCATTAATCGGTAAACCTGATATTTATCACCAGTACAATTCTGGTACTACGCTATAACTTTGCGCTACGTTAAGTGTTATCGTTAAAAAGCATTAATGAGTAATTTGCAAAATCAGCTTAATTCTAAAAAATCTGCTGTCGGTATTTGGCTGTTGATAGGTGTTTTTATGTTATTGATGCAGATAGTTATCGGCGGCGTCACCCGCCTTACGGGTTCGGGGCTAAGCATTACCAAGTGGGAGATAGTGACCGGAACCCTGCCACCACTTAACCAAGCCGAGTGGCAAGAAGCATTCGACTTATATAAAGCATCGCCGCAGTATGCCAAAATCAATCAGGGCATGAGCATGGGCGATTTTAAGTTCATCTATTTTTGGGAGTACTTTCATCGCCTGTGGGCGCGCACCATGGGGTTGGTGTTTTTGTTTCCGTTTATCTATTTTTTAGCAAAAGGATATTTACGTAACAAGCTGGCGCGGCACCTTATTGGGGTGGTTACGCTAGCCATGGTGGTGGCTTCTTTTGGCTGGATAATGGTAGCCAGTGGGTTGGTAAGCCGCCCGTATGTAAATGCTTACAAACTTACGCTGCACTTAATGCTGGGCATCAGTCTGTTTGTGTATGTGTTTTGGTTGGCTATTAATTACCTGTGGCCTACGGAGGGTATTGCTAAGCTTGAAGGCCTAAGGGGCTGGAGTGGAGCGGTTATTGCCGTGGCGGTTTTACAATTGATACTGGGTGGGTTGATGAGCGGCATGAAGGCGGGCTTGTTTTTCCCCACTTGGCCCGATATGAACGGGGCCATGTTGCCCGATGTGCTACTAGATGGCAGTCAGTGGCACTTTGATGCCTTTAAGCATTACGATACTAATGCCTTTGCCCCGGCCATAGTGCAGTTTGTGCATCGTGGGGTGGCTTACATACTCACTGCTTTTGTGCTGTTGTTTGTCTATAAAGCGTTTAAGCAGCAGCCTATTGGCCCTGCCCGTTTAGGTTTTACCCTGCTGCCTATTTTGCTGCTGGTGCAGGTTACGTTGGGCATTGTTACGGTTATTAATAGTATTGGTACCATACCGGTAAGTTGGGGTGTGCTGCACCAGGCAGGTGGGGTGTTGTTGTTGGCCAATTTAGTTTTTGTAAGGCACTTTTGTTTAGCCAAGGCCGAAGTTTAATTTATTGCCATTATGTAAATGTGGATATCAATTGAAATGGCTTTCAAGCCATTTATTCTTATCCCCGTGCAACCTCCATTTGCCTGTTCCAATCTAGCACACAAACTGTTTGTTCACGGCCACTTTACATAGCCGTAATATTAATTTGTATAACTTTGTGCCTCCTCAAATCCTTGTAGTTACAATGAAAACTCTATTACTTGCGTTTGCTTTGCTGGTGAGCCAGTCTGTTCTTTTTGCCGGTGGAAACAAAAAATTGATTTCAGGCCCTATGCAGGGGCATACCACCGCCACCTATACTAACCTTTGGATTTTGGTGAAAGATGCGGGCATTGCTTCGGTTACCTTAATAGATACCACTAGTGGCGAACGCTACACTACCATACTAAAAACGGAAGGCCAAGCGGTTTACAAAGACTACTATCCGCTGTTGTTTGAGTTTAATGATTTGCCCACCAACCGCGTATATAAGGCCGAGATAACCATTGATAACGAGCACTACGATATTGAGCGCATTTACCATACCGCCAAAACAGATGTTAACGAAAGCTACCAGTTTATGGTTACCTCTTGTGCGCTTTCTGTGCCGTTTGGCTTGCGTTGGCTGCACCCGGGTATTGAAGACAATGTATACAAGCATGCTATTGTAAAAGAGGCGGATTTTAGCCTTTGGTTGGGCGACTACCTTTACTTCAGAAGCTGGGACTCAAAGAAGGAAAAGGGCATGACTAGGCGTTGGATATGGAAACGCAAGCGTAAGAAGATAGCCACTTACATGGAAAACTGGCCGCAGTATAGCATTTGGGATGACCACGAGTTTGGTCCTAACGACGGCATGAGCAATTTCGAACATAAAAAGCACTCTTTAGGATTGTTCCAAAAGTTTTGGGGTAACCCCGGCTATGGAAATGATGAAGCTCCAGGTTGCTTTTTTAAGTTCGATTACTTGGATTCGGAGTTTTTTATGCTTGATGACCGCTACTACCGCACCATGCCCGAAGACAGTGTGCCTACCATGCTGGGAGCAACCCAGTTAGCTTGGTTTAAGCAGAGCCTTAAAGAATCGAAAGCAGTGTTCAAGTTTGTGGGCATCGGTAGCCAAACGCTTAACCAAGTAACCACCCACGAGTGTTACTGGCATTACAAAGACGAGCTGGCCGATATCATCAACTTCATTAAGCAAGAAAACATCAGTGGCGTTATCTTCCTTACCGGCGATAGGCACCACAGCGAGCTGTTGAAGCTGGATGTAGAGAACAGCTACCCGTTGTATGAGTTTACCAGCTCGGGCATTACCAGTTTCCGCCGCCGCACGCGCCGCACAGCCGAAAACAACAACCCAGGTAGGGTAGAAGGCACCTTGGCCGATTATCAAAACTTTGGCCGCATAACCATTGAGGGCGAAACCGGCAACCGTGTTTGTTTAATGGAAATTTTCGATAACCGTGGCAAACTGGTTTGGGAATACCGCATCAACCAAAACGAGCTTAAGTCTTTGAGTACGGGTAAAAGAATCCCTGTGAAGGAGGAGTAAGCTTTTTTGTTATAATAAGTTTATTGCCATTTTATATCATATCGGTTTATGGAATAGTTGCCGTTGTAGCATCATACTAGCAACTAAACTATAAAACGTATGAAAACCATCTGGCTCTTTATCCCCGCCCTTATCGTGTTTATTGGTTGTAATTCAGGTACCGATTCATCGGAAGATGGGCGCTATGATGCTTCGGCTTATAATGCCGATTATACGGCTAAAGACGAATCGGAAGCGGAGTTTGAAACAAATTATGATAATGCCGCCTCAAAAAGCTCAATTACATCAGGGGCACCTACAGCTTCCCAACCTCCAGCACCTACCATCAAAATGCCCGATAAAATCATCAAAACGGGTTATGTAGAAATGGAGTTGGATGATTACTCCAAGCGCATGGCTGAAATTGCGAGCAAGGTAAAGGCTGCGCAAGGATATATCTCCAACCAAAACGAGCAGCGCGACAATTACCGTATTACTAATACCTTAAGCATTAGAGTGCTTAATCAAAACTTTGATGATTTGATTAATGGCCTTGGCGATGTAGCCAAAAATGTAGTGAGCAAGAGTGTTGATATGCAAGATGTTAGCGAGGAGTATACCGATTTGGCCGCGCGCCTAAAAACCAAGCGTGAAGTGGAAAATCGCTACTTGGATATTTTGAAAAACGCCAAAACCATTAAAGACATATTGTTGGTAGAGGAGCAGTTGCGCACCATCCGTGAAGAGATTGAGTCATCAGAGGCTAGGTTGAAATTTTTGGATGATCGCGTGTCGTATAGCACCATTACCCTACAAGTATTTGAAGACCTAGAGTTTAATGCCCCTGCACCTATGCAAGCCAATTTCGGGCAGAAGATTTTAAAAGCAGTTACCAAAGGCTGGAACGGCATATTGGAATTTGCTATCGGTTTGGCAACCATCTGGCCGTTATTGTTAATTATTGCAGCGATAGCGTTTGTAGTGGTTCGTAGGGTTAGGCGCAATAGGGCAATGGCCTAGTTATTATTACTTGCCAGTATTTTGTTAATTTGCAGGCAACGCATGAACCAACCTGCATCCATACCCCATTTTGATGTGCCTGAGGGCAAAAAAGTGTATTTTATTAGTGATATACACCTGGGTACACCCGATGCCAACAGCAGCCGGGTGCGCGAGAGTTTGTTGGTGGATTGGCTGACCGAGATTAGCGCCGATGCCGAGGCCTTGTTTATTGTTGGCGACCTGTTCGATTTTTGGTACGAGTACCGCAAGGCTGTGCCCAAAGGCTACGTGCGGGTGCTAGGCAAGTTGGCGGAGTTAAGGGATAAAGAACTACCCATCTACTTTTTTACGGGCAACCACGACCAATGGATGTGGGACTATATGCAGCATGAGCTGGGCATACCTGTTTTCAAAAAGGAGCAGCACGCCGTTATCAATGGTAAAAAGTTCTTTATTGCCCACGGCGATGGCCTTGGCCCGGGCGACCATGGCTACAAGTTCATTAAAAAGATATTCACCAATCGGTTCTTTCAATGGTGTTTCCGTTGGGTGCATCCTGATGTTGGCATTACTATTGCAGAGTTCTGGAGCCGCCGGAGCCGCTATGCCAATGGCCCCGTGCTAGAAAAGTACTTGGGCGATGATAAAGAATGGTTGGTGCAGTATAGCCAAGGCGTATTGCAAAAGGAGTATTTTGATTATTTTATTTTCGGCCACCGCCACTTGGCTTTGGATGTTACCTTTCCTTCGGGCAGTAGGTATCTCAACCTAGGCGATTGGCTGAATTACTATACTTATGCTGTTTTCGATGGTCAAGATATCCAACTGCTCTCGTATCGCGATGCTGACCCTAGCCTTGATGTGCTGGTGCGGAAGCTTAATGGCTAACAACTATACCCTAGTGTATAGCCAGCCCATTAAGGGCAAAGTACTTACCTCCGATAAGTTTGGGGCAGCCTATGTTATTACCAACAAGAAGGAGCTCTATAAATTCGAGCCAACGGTAAACAAGTTTGTTACCTACAGCCTCATAAAATACGGGCAGCCCACGCACATTGATGCCAGCAACCCACTTAAGGTGATGTTGTTTTTTAATGATTATGACATTATCGTTTTCCTTGACAATACCTTATCAGAAAAAACAGTGGTTCGGTTGCAAAACCTCGGCTTGCAACAGGTAGATGTGGTTTGCTTGGCGTTGGATAACAACATTTGGATGTACGACGAGCTGATATTTAAGCTGCGCAAAGTAGATGAACAGCTAAACATCATTCGCGAGAGCGACGATTTGAGCCTGCTGTTTAATGCCATGATTAAACCCACCTTCTTACTGGAAGCTGATAACCGCCTGTTTGTAAACGTACCCGATATGGGCGTGCATGTATTTGATGTATTTGGTGCTTTTAGTCAAACCATACCGATAAAGGGCTTGGATGATTTTCAGGTGTTTAAGCAGCAGTTGGTGTATTTTAAGGATGGCAAGCTGTATAGCTACAACCTACAAACATTCGACACTCGCCCCATCCCTTTGCCCGAAGTAACGGGCACTATATTGGATGTGCACATACAAAGTGACCGTTTGGTGGTGTTAACGGATACGGAGTTGTTGGTGTATTCGTATTAAGGTTGCGAGTTAAGAGTTGCGGGTTTGATTTGTATTTCAGCCTCAATAGGAGCGTAACATTGGTGCATTTAATGAAAATTATTTCCAGTAGGTGTGTGCTGCCCCTACAGAGCGATGTGACGTGTCCATTGTTTTTTCTACCAATATTTAGTCCTTACAGGATTGTGGTGTGGTCAATGGTTTTTCTACCAATATATTGTCCCTCTGGGACTCTTACCATTGTGCGGAAAAAGTGCTAGCGGTAAGAATTAGATGCTAATCCGTGGCAAATTCCTCTAGGGGTGTAAGGTTGGTAGAAAAAAGTGCTTTCTCATTTATAAATCCCGTAGGGATGTTACCGTAACAACCACATTTTTTCCAACCCGTAACCCGTAACTCGCAACTCGTAACTATCTTTGCACCATGCTAGAAAAACTAGAACAGTTAAAGAACAAGTGGGAAGACCTAGAGCAGCGCCTTTCGGATCCGGCAGTGTTGTCAGACCAGAAGCGATTTAAGCAGGTAAGCAAGGAGTATAAAGACCTTGGGGTGATAGTTGCGGCTTATAAGAAGTACAAAAACGTAGTCGATAATATCCGTAACAATAAAGACTTATTGAAAACGGAGAAAGATGAGGAGTTTAGGGAAATGGCCAAGCTCGACCTTGCGGAACTGGAAGAGCGCAAAGAGCAGATGGAGGAGGAGATAAGGATGATGCTGGTGCCTAAAGACCCTGAGGATGAGCGTGATGTAATGGTAGAGATACGTGCCGGAACAGGTGGTGATGAAGCGGGTATTTTTGCTGCAGACCTTTTTAGGATGTATACACGTTTTTTTGACTTACAGGGTTGGAAATACGAAGTGCTTAATGAAAGCCCGGGTACCCTTGGCGGTTATAAGGAAGTGGTGATGGAAGTTACCGGCGAGGAAGTTTACAGCGTAATGAAATACGAGAGCGGGGTACACCGTGTACAGCGCGTGCCTGCAACCGAGTCGCAAGGCCGTATACATACCTCGGCCGCATCGGTGGCTGTAATGCCTGAGGCTGATGAGGTAGATGTACATCTTGACCCCAAAGATATTAAAGTAGATACCTTCCGTAGTAGCGGTGCAGGTGGTCAGCACGTAAACAAAGTAGAATCAGCAGTGCGCATGACGCACATGCCAACAGGTATAGTAGTAGAGTGCCAGGCAGAGCGTAGCCAAATGAAAAACCGTGAATCGGCAATGAAGAGCTTGCGCACAAAACTTTACGAAGTGGAGTTGGAAAAGCGCAATGCCGAAACCGCTGCCAAGCGTAAAACGCTGGTTTCTACGGGCGACCGCAGCGCTAAAATACGCACCTATAACTACCCGCAAGGCCGCATTACCGATCACCGTATCAGTTTTACCAGCTACAACCTTCCTGATTTTATGGGTGGCAACATTGGGGAAATGATACAGGCTTTGCAATTAGCCGAAAACATGGAGAAACTAAAGGCAGGCGGATTGGCCTAACTACAAGTTTTCGGCTTTTTATTTGAACCTTTAACCTCGTTGCAACCTTATAGAGGTTAGTGTATTCTTACTTGAGTACCTGTTTGTTATCGGCAATCAGTAACTTTACCCTACCAAACAAGCCTATGAATATCATTCGCACCATAATTATTTTGTTTCTACTAGGTACTTTGGCCATACCGGCCCAAGCCCTGGAAGTACAATTGCGCCACTGTCGTTTTTATGCGCCCGAAATTGGTCCATACGTAGAAGCTGACCTATTGGTAATAGGAAACAGCATTAAGTATGTGCCAGTAGGCGATGGAAAGTTTCGCGGCTCGGTTGAGATAACCCTTATCTATAAGCAAGGTGCCGAGGTAAAGGCATTCGACAAATATGTGCTTAACTCTGTAGATATTACCGATACTGCCAATATTACTGCAGGTATAGTAGATAAGCAACGTTTTGTGTTGCCCAATGGCAATTATGTGCTAGAGGCCACCTACAAAGACCTAAACTCTGGTATTGAAGAAAACCATACCGAAGACTTAGTGATTAGTTACGACTATGACAAAATGCAGCTGAGCGACATAAGCTTTGTTGATGAGTACACACCCAGCGAAGAGAGTAATGTATATGTAAAGAGCGGGCTTTTTATGTCGCCCTATGTGGTTAACTTTTATCATAATGACATTAACAGGTTGCCTTTTTATGCGGAGTTGTATAATCCTGGCGTAATACCCAATGATGAAGGGTTATTGCTGGTTTATGCCATATATAAGCAGGGTAAAGTTGAGCATGAGGATAAGATGTTTGTTACCAAGAAAATAAAAGCTGCACCTGTGGTGCCTGTTTTTGCCGAATTTGATATTTCAAAATTGGTTTCGGGCAACTATAATTTAATGGTAGAAGTACGTAACCGAAATAACGAAGTTGTTGCGTCGCGTATGGCATTTTTTCAGAGAATGAAATTTTTTGAGCCTGTCTCTATGGACTCAGTAGGTAGTTTAGATGTTGCAGGTACTTTTGTAGAGCTTTTTACCAAAGAAGAACTGGAGTACCAGTTGCTGTCTATGATGCCAATTGCCAGTGTTTCAGAGGTTTCAGCCATGAAAAACGTGATAAAAAATGGCGATTTGGCCCTTATGCAGCGAGTGTTCCTAAATTTTTGGTTGTCGCGCAACGATGTTGACCCACTTACAGCGTGGACTATGCACGCTGAACTTATCAAATCTGTAAACTATAGTTTTGAAACCAATAGTCTATATGGCTTTAACACTGATAGGGGCAGGGTGTATTTGCAATATGGCCCGCCCAATCAGCGCCAAGTAGCCGATAGGGAGCCAGGAAGCTATCCATATGAAGTATGGCATTATTACGAAAAGGTAAACGATAGGCAGAGCAACGTAAAGTTCATTTTTTATAATACTGATTTGGTTACCAATCATTATACCTTGTTGCACTCCACTGCTAACAATGAAATACGCAACGAGCAGTGGCAGCAAATGCTGCAGTCTAGCTTTACGGGTGGCAATACACCTTTTCAACAAGATAACAGTCAAGACCACTTTGGTGGCCGCTCCAAAGAGCGCTTTGATGAATGATAAACCTCTATGGATCGATTATCTTACTGGTTAGTTATAGGTTTTCTTTATCCGCTCTCGCGATTGCCGTTTGGTGCACTGTATCTGCTGTCTGATTTTGCTTACTATATAATATACTATATAGTGCGTTATAGGCGCAAGGTGGTGGTGCAAAACCTAACCAAAGCTTTCCCTGAAAAGACAGAACAAGAGATTATCGCCCTCTCTAAAAAGTTCTATCAAAGTTTTTGTGATGTTATTATCGAGAACGTGAAGTTCCTCACCATATCGGCTTACGAGCTTGAGCAGCGTTTTCGATTTACGAACAAAGAGGTGGTGGATGAGCTGTTCGAAAAGCGACAGAGTGCCATAACTACCCTGGGCCACATGGGCAATTGGGAAATGGCCGGCCTAGCTGCCAGCCATGGGGTAGGGCATCAATCGTTGGCTATATACAAACCCCTTAAAAATAAGAGATTTGATAAGCTTGCCCGCCAAATGCGCGCCCGCTTTGGTATGGAGCTGGTGCCACAAAACCGCATGCGGCAGCTGTTAACCAACCTTGGGCAAGATACTTGCCTGTACCACTTTATTACCGACCAAACCCCAGGAGGAAAGGCCAATAGCCATTGGATGACCTTTATGAACCAAGAGGCCCCTATATACCTGGGCACCGAAAAGGTTGCCAAAATGACCAACCTACCGGTACTTTATTGCCATATACTAAGGGAAAAGCGCGGCTATTACACCTTGGAGCTAATTGAAGTAACCGACGACCCCAGCACTTGCGCCCCCAACGAGATTACCGAAAAGCATACCCGCCTTTTGGAGGCCAACATCCGCGAGCAACCCGAAAGCTGGCTCTGGAGCCATAAAAGGTGGAAGCATAGTGCTAAGAGACACAAGATATAAGACACCAGACACAAGACTTGCTTCTGGAAATTGTAGGGTTGAAAGTTTCAAAACACTGTCATCTCGAGTTTTTCACGAGGGACCTTCCAGCCGACGAGTATAAATTCCGAATTACCCCCTGCATCCCAACTTGTGCATGTTTCGTTTAGTGGTGCAGACGACTGCTTGGGTTCAACATTTATTCCGCAAGGCAGCCTCCCTGCCCATCTGTAAGTAGTCGTCCGACCACTCAATGCGAGCAAAAAAATGCAATCAACAGGAATAGCCTCCATAGACTATCGACCATCTACCATTGACTTCCTCGCAATCCCCTGCGCAATAATACTGGCCACCAGCAATTGTATGGCATGGTAAATCATGATGGGTAATAGTATTATGCCAGCCATGCTGCTATCGGCAAATAGTACCTTGCTCATTACCGTGCCATGCACCAAGCTTTTCTTGCTGCCACAAAACTGGGCCGTAATGGTATCAGCCTTATTAAAGCCAAGCACTTTACTCACAAAGTGCACTATTATATATACAGTAAAAAAGAGCACCAGCATTGCCGCACCCAGTAGGAATAAGTCGGTAGCGCTAAAGCTGGCAAACAAATCCATCTCAAACGAGTGGCAAAACGATACGTATATTATAAGTAGGATGATAATCTGATCGAAGTAGCGCAGCTTCATGCCGTGCTTGGCCACAAAGCCGCCCAAGCGCTTGTGCAACAATATCCCCAGCACCACTGGCAGTATTACTTGTAATAGTAGTTTAACAATTATATCGCCTAGAGCATAATCGGCCTCGGTAGCAGTAAGTACCAAGCTCATCCAAAGCGGGGTAATAAACACACCGATCAAACTACTGATGCTGGCATTAAATATAGCAGCGGGTATATTGCCCCCAGCTATACTTACCATCACCACCGAAGATGATACCGTGGATGGCAGCGAAGCCACAAAAAACACCCCCAGCCAAAGCATATTATTATCTACATCCGGAAACAGTAAACGGGTATTATATATAAGTGCAGGGAAAAGGATAAACGTGGTGGTATGGATGGTAAGGTGCAACCGCCAATTGGTTAACCCAGCTTTCATTTTCTCAGGGCTAAGTTTCAATCCATAAAAAAAGAAAATAAGCGATACTCCGTAAGTGGTTACCTTGTCAAGTGATATGGGTCCTTCATAGTTACCAGGTTGCGGCAAAAAGTAGGCCAACCCAATCATGCCTATCAAAGCCAATATAAACCAATCGAGGCCCACTTTGGCAGCAGTTGCACACAGGGTGCTAAAGGATAGGGTGGGGGTGCTCGGTTTCTTTGCCATTTTCAACGATAGTTAGCCAAAGTTATCCAAGAAAAATCGAAAAATGGCGTTGCTAAATGTGGTCAATAAAATGTGGGTTTGTGGATAAACAAAGGCTTTACGAAATTTTTTCATTTTTTTTGGAGTTCAAAATCCCTATTAATTAAAAAATAAAGATTTTAAAAGCAGTTGATAGTCAGTTTAATTATGGCATTTTTTATTCAGAGGGTGCGCCATTGTCGTCAAAGTGGAAATAGTCTGAAGAAAAAATGAAAAAATGATTTGTAAATGAAGAATGGGTTAGCTATCTTTGCCCTTCCAAAAATAGAACGAGTAAAGTATGCCTACTATTCAACAATTGGTAAGAAACGGAAGGAAGGTTATAGAAACCCCTAGCAAGTCAAGAGCACTAGATTCTTGCCCACAGAAACGTGGTGTTTGTACAAGGGTTTACACTACCACTCCTAAGAAGCCGAACTCAGCACTTCGTAAAGTAGCTAAAGTACGTTTGACTAACCAAACCGAAGTAATCGCTTACATCGGTGGCGAAGGTCACAACTTGCAGGAGCACTCAATTGTGCTTATTCGTGGTGGCAGGGTTAAAGATTTGCCAGGTGTTCGTTACCACATTGTACGTGGTGCTTTGGATACATCGGGTGTAAGTAACCGTAAGCAAAGCCGTTCTAAGTATGGCACTAAGCGTCCGAAACCAGGACAGGCAGCAGCTCCTACTAAAGGTGGTAAGAAGAAATAATTAAGAAACAGGATTAGTATCAATATATCATGAGAAAGACCGCAGCAAAAAAACGTTTTCTAGAGCCAGATCCGAAATTCGGTGATACTTTGGTTACTCGTTTCGTAAATGACTTAATGCAGGACGGCAAGAAAAGTGTTGCTTTCAAAATTTTTTACGATGCAGTTGAGCAGGTTGAAAAAACTACCGGCGAAAACGGATTGGAAACTTGGAGAAAAGCATTGAACAACATTATGCCAGGAGTAGAAGTAAAGTCTCGCCGTATTGGTGGTGCCAACTTCCAGATTCCTAGCGAAGTTCGTCCAGAGCGTAAAGTTTCTGTAGGTATTAAGTGGTTGATAAAATACTCTCGCTTGCGCAAAGGTAAAACCATGGCCGATAAGTTGGCTGCAGAGGTTATTGCTGCTAGCAAAGGTGAGGGTGCTGCAATGAAGAAGAGAGAAGATACCCACCGTATGGCTGACGCCAACAAGGCATTCTCACATTTTAGAGCATAATAAGTAGAGGAACATAACAATGGCACGCGATTTAAAATATACAAGAAACATAGGTATTGCCGCTCACATTGATGCGGGCAAAACTACTACTTCTGAGCGTATCCTGTATTACACGGGTCTTACGCACAAGATTGGTGAGGTGCACGATGGTGGCGCTACTATGGACTGGATGGAGCAGGAGAAAGAACGTGGTATCACTATTACTTCTGCCGCAACAACTGCTTACTGGAAATTTCCAACTGAGCAAGGTAAGCCATTGCCTGAGACTAAAGAATACAAAATCAATTTGATCGATACCCCAGGACACGTTGACTTTACCGTAGAGGTTGAGCGCTCATTGCGTGTATTGGATGGCATGGTTGGTTTGTTTTGCGCCGTATCTGGTGTTGAACCACAATCAGAAACTGTTTGGCGTCAAGCTAACCGTTACAAAGTGCCTCGTATCGGTTTCGTAAATAAAATGGACCGCGCTGGTGCCGATTTCTTGAACGTGGTGAAACAGGTTCGCGAAATGTTGGGTGCTAACCCGGTGCCGCTTCAGTTGCCAATTGGTGCTGAGGATGATTTTAAAGGTATCATCGATTTGATTAAGCGCAAAGCTTATTACTTTGATGAGGCTACACAAGGTATGACCTACACTGAAACTGACGTTCCTGCAGAAATGGAAGCCGAAGTTGATGAGTGGCGCGAGAAAATGCTAGAGGCAGTTGCCGAGTATGATGATACCTTGATGGAGAAGTACTTTGAAGATCCACTTTCAATCAGTGAATCAGAGATTAATGCTTGTATCCGTAAAGCGGTAATTGACATGACCATCATCCCGATGTTGTGCGGTTCTTCTTTCAAGAACAAAGGTGTACAAGCGATGTTGGATGCGGTTATGAAGTTCCTTCCTTCACCTTTGGATGTTGAGGCCGTAACTGGTATCAATCCTAAGAATGACGAGGAAATCCTTCGCAAGCCAGATGCAAAAGAGCCGTTTGCGGCGCTAGCATTTAAGATTGCTACTGACCCGTTTGTTGGTCGTTTGGCTTTCTTCCGTGTATACTCTGGTTTTCTTGATGCAGGTTCGTATGTATTGAACAGCCGTAGCGATAAGAAAGAGCGTATTAGCCGTATTTTGCAAATGCACTCTAACAAGCAAAACCCTATTGACCGTATTGAAGCGGGTGATATAGGTGCAGCGGTTGGTTTTAAAGATATCCGCACTGGTGATACGCTTTGTGATGAGAAGCACCCAATTGTATTGGAAAGCATGACCTTCCCTGAGCCGGTTATCGGTTTGGCTATTGAGCCTAAAACACAGGCTGATGCAGATAAATTGGGTATGGGCTTAGGTAAGCTTGCTGAAGAAGATCCTACCTTCCGCGTGAACTTTGACGAAGAAACCGGTCAAACCGTTATTAGCGGTATGGGTGAGCTTCACTTAGAAATCATTGTTGACCGTTTGCGTCGTGAGTTTAAGGTTGAAGTTAATCAAGGTGCTCCACAGGTTGCTTATAAAGAAGCAGTTACCAAAACCATTAAGCACCGTGAAACATACAAAAAACAATCTGGTGGTCGTGGTAAGTTTGCCGACATCCAGTTCGAAATCGGCCCAGCTGATGAAGAGTGGTTGAAAGAGCACCCAACAGGCCTACAGTTTATCAATGAGATTTTCGGTGGTTCAATTCCACGTGAATTTATCCCAGCGGTAGAAAAAGGCTTTAAGGAAGCGATGAACACTGGCGTATTGGCAGGCTATCAAATGGATACCTTGAAGGTACGTTTGTTTGATGGTTCATACCACGATGTGGATAGTGACGCGTTATCATTCGAATTGGCAGCCCGTATGGGTTATCGTGAGAGTGCCCGTAAGGCAGGTGCACAGTTGTTGGAGCCTATCATGAAACTAGAAGTTATTTCTCCAGAGGAATACACTGGTGACGTAGTAGGTGATTTGAACCGTCGCCGTGGTATGATGGAAGGCATGGAGATTAAAAACAATGCTCAGTACATCAGGGCTAAAGTGCCTCTAAGCGAAATGTTTGGCTATGTAACCCAGTTGCGTACCCTATCATCTGGCCGTGCTACTTCAGTAATGGAGTTTAGCCACTACGCACCAGCCCCTAATAATATTGCAGAAGCGGTAATGGCTAATGCAAAAGGTAAGAAAGTATCAATAGAAGATTAATATCTGCCATGACACAGAGGATTCGAATAAAGCTAAAGTCTTACGACCACAATTTGGTAGACAAGTCTGCCGAGAAAATCGTTAAGACGGTAAGAATGTCTGGAGCCGTAGTTGCCGGTCCCATTCCACTGCCCACTGAAAAGAAAATATTTACTGTGCTGAAAAGTCCGCACGTAAATAAAACAGCGCGTGAGCAGTTCCAATTGTGCACTTATAAGCGCCTAATGGACATTTATAGCTCTACTTCTAAAACCATTGATGCCTTAATGAAGCTGGAATTGCCTAGCGGTGTTGAGGTTGAAATTAAAGCATAAGCGCGATGAAAGGATTGATCGGCAAGAAGGTCGGAATGACCAGTATATTCGACGAGAAAGGCAATATCGTACCCGTTACGGTTATTGAAGCAGGTCCAAACGTTGTTACCCAGGTTCGCACCGAGGAAACAGACGGATACACCGCGCACCAGTTGTCGTATGGCGAGCGTAAGGAGAAAAACACTTCTGCTGGCCTAAAAGGTCACTTTGCTAAGGCAGACACTACGCCTAAAAGCAAAGTGGTTGAATTTCGCAACTTCGAATTTTCGAAAGAACTAGGTGAGAGCGTAACGCTTGAGCAGTTTCAAGAAGGTGACAAAATTAGCGTAATCGGCACCTCAAAAGGTAAAGGTTTCCAAGGCGTAGTTAAGCGTCACGGTTTTGGTGGTGTTGGTATGCAAACTCACGGTCAGCATAACCGCCAGCGTCACCCAGGTTCAATTGGTTCTGCATCATATCCTAGCCGCGTATTCAAAGGCACTAGGATGGGTGGCAGAATGGGTACTGACCGCGTTAAGGTACAGAACTTGAGAGTTGTAAAAATATTATCAGATAAGAACTTGATTTTGGTAAAGGGCGCAGTGCCTGGTCACAACGGTTCTTATGTAATCATCGAGAAGAAGTAAGGCCATGAAGATCAAGGTTTTCAATATCGAAGGTAAAGAGACCGGTAAAGAGGTTGAGTTGCCAGAAGGTGTGTTCGGCGTAGAGCCAAATGAGCATGCACTCTATCTTGCTGTAAAGCAGTACATGGCCAATGGCCGTCAAGGTACGCACAAGAGCAAGCAGCGTAACGAAGTTTCCGGTTCTACCAAGAAGATTAAGAAGCAGAAAGGTACAGGTACCGCACGTGCCGGTAGCATCAAGAGTCCAGTATTTCGCGGCGGTGGTCGTATATTCGGTCCACAACCACGCGATTACAGCTTTAAGTTGAATAAGAAAGTTAAGGATATAGCACGTAACAGTGCCCTTACCTTGAAGGCTCAAAACAATGGTGTAGTAGTAGTTGAAGATATAGCATTATCAGCGCCTAAATCAAAAGAGTTGTTGCGCATTTTGGGTAACCTAGGTGGCAATGGCAAAAAGACCTTGCTTTGCGTATCTGAAAACGATAACAACCTTTACTTGAGCAGCCGCAATTTGCCGAAAAGCAAAGTAGCCGTGGCTACTGATATCAATACATACGATATCATGAACTCACAGGTACTAATACTTGCTGAAAGCTCATTGAAGAAATTAGAAGAAGTATTTACAAAGTAATTTAATACCACAGAACGATGGTTGATATACTTATAAAACCTATCATCACCGAAAAGATGACGACCTTGGGCGAAAAGCTCAATCGCTTCGGCTTTGTGGTGAACCGTGAGGCTAACAAAGTACAGATAGGAAAAGCTGTAGAAGCTATGTACGGAGTAAACGTAACCGATGTGAACACAATGGTTATGCCCGGAAAAGCTAAATCGCGCAATACAAAGCGTGGCGTAGTTAAAGGCATGAAGCGTCCGGTAAAGAAAGCCATAGTTACATTGGCTGATGGTGAAACGATTGACTTTTATAGCAACATTTAAGTAATATGGCACTTAAGAAATTTAAACCGGTTACCGCAGGTACGCGCCACAAAATAGGTAATACCTATGCTGAGGTGACAACTGACACCCCTGAAAAGAGCTTGATTGCTCCTATCAAGAGGACAGGTGGCCGTAATAACCAAGGACGCATGAGCATGCGCTACATAGGTGGTGGGCACAAGCGTTCATATCGTATGATTGATTTCAAGCGTAACAAGCATGGTGTACCTGCAAAGGTTGCATCTATTGAGTACGATCCGAACCGCACAGCGTTTATTGCCCTATTGCATTATGCAGATGGTGAAAAACGTTACATGATTGCCCCTAAAGGCTTGGTTGTAGGTGCTACGGTAATGAGCGGAGAAAAGGCAACCCCAGAAGTGGGCAATACCTTGTTCCTTCGCGATGTTCCATTCGGTACAATCATTTGCAACGTGGAGCTTAACCCAGGACAAGGCGGTACATTGGCCCGTAGTGCTGGTAGCTATGCTCAGTTAGATGCAAAAGATGGTAAATACGCAGTTATCAAATTGCCTTCAGGCGAAACCCGCTTGATACTTTTGACTTGTTTGGCTACTATCGGTAGTGTATCTAACCCCGACCATAGCTTGCAATCATACGGTAAGGCAGGTGCTAAACGTTGGCAAGGTCGCCGTCCGCGTGTTCGTGGTGTAGCCATGAACCCAGTGGATCACCCGATGGGTGGTGGTGAAGGACGCTCTTCGGGCGGACAGCCAAGGTCTCGTAACGGCAAATACGCTAAAGGCGCAAAAACACGTGATAAGAATAAGGCTTCTTCGAAGTTCATCATAAGCAAACGTAAGAAATAAGATAAGCGAAAAGCATTATGGCAAGATCAATCAAAAAAGGTCCTTATATAGACCATAAGTTGGGCCACAAAGTAGACGTGATGAATGACGCTGGTAAAAAGAACGTCATCAAAACATGGTCACGTCGCTCAACCATCAGCCCTGATTTCGTAGGACATACGTTTGCAGTGCACAACGGGAACAAGTTTATCCCGGTATATGTAACAGAAAATATGGTGGGTCATAAGTTGGGTGAGTTCGCTCCTACCCGTAACTTCCGTGGTCACGCCGCTAAAAAGAAATAAAGCATGGAAGCTGTAGCTAAATTGAGAAACTACCCCACTTCGCCGCGCAAGATGCGCTTGGTGGTTGACCTCATCCGTGGATTGGAGGCTGAAAAAGCGTTGAACATTTTAAAGTTCAGCAACAAGCATGCGTCTCGTCCGTTAGAAAAACTTTTGTTGTCAGCTGTTAACAACTGGGAGCAAAAGAACGAAGGTGAGCGTGCAGAGGATAGCGAGCTTTTCGTTAAGAGCATATTTGTGGATGAAGGCCGTACGCTTAAGCGTTTCCAGCCAGCCCCACAAGGTCGCGCTTATCGTATTCGCAAGCGCTCTAATCACGTTACAGTGATTGTTGATAGTAAGAAGAACATTGGTGTACCAGCTGCAGAGGCTGAAACCGCAAACGCATAATTAAGAGGATCAAACAACATGGGTCAGAAAGTAAATCCAATATCCGCTCGCTTAGGTATCATTCGTGGTTGGGACTCCAACTGGTTTGGCGGAAAAGATTTTGCCGAAAAACTAGTTGAGGACGAAAAGATTCGCGAGTATCTTAGTGCCCGTATCAACAAAGGCGGAATTGCCCGAGTGATAATTGAGCGTACTTTGAAGCGTGTAACCATTACCATCCACACTAGCCGTCCGGGTATTATTATCGGTAAAGGCGGTGGCGAGGTTGATCGTATCAAAGAGGAGTTGAAAAAATTCACTGGTAAGGAAATCGCAATAAACATTGCCGAAATCCGTCGCCCAGAGTTGGATGCCAATATTGTAGCAGAAACTATCTGTAAGCAAATTGAGGCACGTATCAGCTACAAGCGTGCTACCAAAATGTCAATCGCATCAACCATGCGCATGGGTGCCGAAGGTATCAAAGTAAGGTTGGGTGGCCGTTTGGCAGGAGCTGAGATTGCCCGTAGAGAAGAATACAAAGAAGGCCGTACGCCTTTGCACACTTTCCGTGCTGACATTGATTATGCTTGGAAAGAAGCACAGACCGTATATGGCAAAATAGGAGTGAAGGTTTGGATTTGTCGTGGTGAGGTTTTTGGTAAGCGTGATCTTACCCCTAACTTAGGCGGAAGCAAAGAAGCCGGTGGTGGTAATGCACCTCGTCAACCGCGCAGAGACGATAGAGGCGGCGGCCGTGGCCGTGGCGGAAAGCGCAACGGATAATCAATAGAATATTTTTTAAAAGAATAGATAAAGCGTAGAACGATGTTACAACCGAAGCGCACCAAATTCAGGAGAGTACAGAAAGGCCGCATGAAAGGTAATGCCGAACGTGGCAGCACCATTTCGTTTGGTTCTTTTGCCCTGAAAGCTGTTGAAGGCACTTGGATTACCAATCGCCAAATTGAAGCTGCCCGTATCGCGGTTACGAGGTTTATGAAAAGGGAAGGACAAGTATGGATTCGTATTTTTCCAGACAAGCCAATCACCAAGAAACCAGCTGAGGTAAGGATGGGTAAAGGTAAGGGTGCACCTGAAGGTTGGGTGGCCATTGTTAAGCCTGGTCGTATCATATTCGAAGCTGATGGTGTATCACGCGAAGTTGCCCAAGAGGCACTCCGTTTGGCTGCGCAAAAGCTACCAATCAAAACAAAATTCGTAGTTCGTCCGGATTACGTAGCATAATTAACGATTAGAATAAGTTACAGCAATGGCTAAGACTCAAATACAAGATATCAAAGACCTTACCGTTCAGGAGCTGAACGACAAGGTACAAGAATCGCAGATTGCGTATAAAAAAGCTCGTTTCAACCATGCGGTATCGCCGCTTGACAATCCAGTATCGTTGCGCGAAATGCGTCGTGATGTGGCCCGTTTGAAAACTGAGCTAACTGTAAGAACTAAAGCAGAAAAAACTAAGTGACCATGGAAGAAAGGAAACTGCGGAAAACCCGTACAGGGGTGGTTACCAGCAACAAGATGACTAAGACCATTGCTGTAAAAGTAGAGCGCCAGGTAAAACACCCGCTATATGGTAAGGTGATGAAAAAGTCTAAGAAATTCTTGGCACACGATGATGCAAGTGATTGCAATATCGGTGACGTGGTAAAGATTGAAGAGACACGCCCAATGAGCAAGTTGAAAAAATGGCGTTTAGTAGAAATTATCGAAAGAGCTAAGTAACATGATACAACAAGAATCAAGGCTCAAGGTAGCTGACAATAGTGGTGCAAGGGAAGTACTTTGCATACGTGTATTGGGTGGAACCCGCCAACGATATGCCACCGTAGGTGACAAAATCGTGGTAACTGTAAAAGATGCAATTCCTAACGGTAACGTTAAGAAGGGCCAAGTGTCGAAAGCCGTAGTGGTTCGCACAAGCAAAACCGTTAGGCGTCCGGATGGGTCTTATATCCGTTTTGACGAAAACGCTGCTGTTTTGTTGAACGCTAACGACGAACCGCGCGGAACCCGTATCTTTGGCCCGGTTGCCCGCGAACTGCGCGATAAGCAATACATGAAAATTATTTCACTAGCGCCCGAAGTACTTTAATAGAAAGCGAGATGAAATCAGGAATTCAAAATAACCGTTTCAGCCCAAAGCTGAAGATTAAGAAAAACGACAACGTTGTTGTGTTGGCCGGTAACGATAAAGGCAAGAAAGGCCGTGTTATCGAAGTATTGGTTAACGAAGGACGCGTATTGGTAGAAGGTGTGCACATTATTTCGCGCCACACAAAGCCTAATGCTGCAAACCCTAACGGTGGTATCGTTAAAAAAGAAGCCCCTATCCACATTAGCAATGTGGCGTTGGTTGATCCTAAGTCAGGAGAAGCTACCCGCATTGGTCGTAAAGTAGAGAATGGCAAAATTGTTAGAATCGCTAAAAAATCAGGGGAGGTTATTAAGTAATGAGCTATACACCCAGATTAAAATCTTTTTACCGCGCAGAAGTGGTAGAGAAGTTGATGAAAGAGTTTCAATACTCTTCTATCATGCAGGTGCCACGTTTGGTAAAGGTTGTTGTTAACCAAGGTTTGGGCGATGCTACCCAAGACAAGAAGATTGTTGATGTAGCTATCGAAGAAATGACCCTTATCACTGGTCAGCGTGCAGTACCTACAATGGCCCGCAAATCAGAGTCGAACTTTAAGTTGCGTGAGTTTATGCCAATTGGCGCTAAAGTAACCTTGCGTGGCGATCAGATGTACGAGTTTGTTGATCGTTTGATTGCAGTAGCGCTACCTCGTGTACGAGATTTTAAAGGTATCAACCCTAAGAGTTTTGATGGACGTGGTAACTATAGCATGGGTATCACTGAGCAAATCATCTTCCCGGAGTTGAATATTGATAAGGTAAACAAAATCAACGGTATGGATATAACTTTTGTTACAACCGCCAATACCGATAAAGAAGCGTTTGCCCTTTTGAAGGAACTAGGTTTACCATTTAGAAAATAATAGCATAAGCCATGGCAAAAAAGTCAATCATAGCCAGAAACGCTAAGCGTGAACGTTTGGTAGCAAAATTTGCAGAAAGAAGAGCTGAAATGAAAGCCGCAGGCGATTATGAAGGTTTGGATAAACTGCCTAAAAATGCATCTCCAGTGCGCTTGCGCAACCGTTGCAAACTAACAGGTAGGGCCCGTGGATATAGCCGTATGTTCGGTGTATCTCGTACTCCTTTCCGCGATTTGGCATCGTATGGCAAAATCCCTGGTGTAACTAAAGCCAGCTGGTAATAATTAATTGAATAAGAGTCAGTGTAATAATAAAGAACATGATAACAACTGATCCAATAGCAGACTACCTTACCCGGGTTCGCAACGCGCAATTAGCTCGTCACAAGATCGTGGAAATTCCAGCATCTAACTTGAAAAAGAGGATGACTGAGCTTTTGTATGACCAAGGTTACATCCTTAAGTATAAGTTTGAGGATGTGCCAGGTAAACAAGGCGTAATAAAAATTGCGTTGAAGTACGACAGGAAATCCGGCGAACCGGTAATCCGCTCCCTTCGCCGTATAAGCCGTCCAGGTTTACGTCACTATGCAGGTAGCAATGATTTGCCCCGTGTATTGAACGGCCTAGGTATTGCCATCGTTTCTACTTCTCAAGGTATAATGACCGTGAAAGAAGCGAAGAATCGCAATATTGGTGGTGAAGTGTTGTGTGAAATATATTAATCAGCTTAAAGCATTACTGAAATGTCACGTATAGGTAAAGCAATTATCACCCTGCCAAAAGGCGTTGAGGTTACTGTTGGTGAAGAAAATGTCATCAAAGTAAAGGGCCCTAAAGGTGAGTTGTACGAGAAATTGGATGAGCGTATCACGCTTTCGGTTGAAAATGGTGTAGTTACCGTTAATCGCCCGAATGATGAGAAAGAAGTACGTGCATTGCATGGCTTGTATCGCTCACTGGTAAACAACATGGTTATCGGTGTATCAGAAGGCTACAAAAAAGAGCTTGAGCTGGTAGGTGTAGGTTATAAAGCTACTACTACAGGTCAAAATCTTGAGTTGGCTGTAGGATATTCGCACCCGATAATTGTACAGTTTCCTAAAGAGGTTACTATCAGTGCAACCATGGAAAAGGGTAAAAACCCTAAGGTGTTCCTTGAGTCAATTGACAAACAATTGCTTGGCCAGGTGGCAGCTAAGGTTCGTTCATTGCGCAAGCCTGAGCCATACAAGGGTAAAGGTATACGTTACAGCAATGAGTTTATCAGGAGAAAAGCCGGTAAGTCGGCCTCAAAATAATTAGGTAAAAGTTAACTGAGATGAATACCAGTAAAAAACTTGTTCGTAGAACAAAAATCCGCTATCGTATCCGCAAGAAAGCATTGGGTACGGCTGAGCGTCCAAGGTTAGCAGTTTTCCGTAGCAATAAGGAAATCTACGCCCAGCTTATCGATGATGTTGCAGGTCATACACTGGCCTTTGCTTCAAGTCGCGATGCTGCTATTGCCGGCGCTAAGGGTCCTAAAGTGGAAACTAGCAAAAAGGTTGGCGAAGCGTTGGCTGAAAAGGCTAAGGCTGCTGGCATTGAAAATGTAACTTTTGACCGTGGTGGTTATCTATATCATGGCCGTGTTAAGGCTTTGGCTGATGGTGCCCGCGAAAAAGGTTTGAATTTCTAATAAGAACACTGGAAAGAAACAGATATGTCTGAGAATCTGCATAGAGTAAAAGCCAGCGAGCTGGAATTGAAAGAGAAAGTGGTAAACATCCGCCGTGTAGCCAAGGTTACCAAAGGTGGTCGTACTTTTAGCTTTTCTGCCATTGTGGTAGTAGGTGATGGTAACGGTATTGTTGGCCACGGTCTTGGTAAAGCCCGCGAGGTGCAAGAAGCTATTGCGAAAGGAATAGATGATGCTAAGAAAAACCTTATCAAAGTTCCAATCCACAAAGGTACAATCCCTCACATGGTGAATGGAAGGTACGGAGCAGGTAAGGTTTTGATAAAGCCTGCATCTGATGGTACTGGTGTACTTGCGGGTGGCCCAATGCGTGCCGTACTTGAGAGCGCTGGTATACACAACGTACTAGCAAAATCTTTGGGCACTGGTAATGCACACAACGTAATTAAGGCTACTATTGCCGGATTGCAGTTGTTGCGCGACCCGGCTACTGTATCAGCTCAGCGTCACATTCCATTAACCAAAGTATTTAAAGGTTAAGATCATGGCAAAAGTAAAGGTTACACTAGTAAAGAGCGGTATTGACCGTCCGAAAGATCAAAAGGCAACTATCGTTGCTTTGGGTCTTAAAAAATTGAATTCTACCGTTGAGGTTGAAAACACCCCGCAGATTGCAGGGATGATAAACAAGATTAATCACTTGCTAAAAGTGGAGGAAATTTAAGATGGATTTGTCAAATCTTAAACCTGCAGAAGGTTCGATAAAAAGCGGCAAGCGTATCGGTCGCGGACAAGGTTCTGGTCGTGGTGGTACATCTACCCGTGGTCATAAAGGTGCTAAGTCGCGTTCAGGTTACAAAAGCAAACAGGGTTTTGAAGGCGGTCAAATGCCTATTCAGCGCCGTTTGCCAAAATTCGGTTTTAAGAATATTAACCGTGTAGAATTTGTACCTTTGAACCTCGATAAGCTTGAATACTTTGCCGAGCAATGGAACGTAACCAAAATTGACGTAGCACTACTACAAGAAAAAGGTATAGTATCGCGCAATGAAAAAGTTAAAGTACTAGGACGCGGTGAATTGAAAGCTAAACTAGAAATTGAAGTAAACGCAGCTAGCGATAAGGCTAAAGAGGCTATTGAGAAAGCAGGCGGAAGCGTAAAACTGGTATAAGCACTAACAACTGGCATGAAAGGCTTTATAGACACATTAAAGAATATCTGGAATATCGAGGATTTGCGTGCTCGTATCCTTACCACCCTAGGGTTTATCCTTATTTACAGGGTAGGGTCGTACATCGCACTTCCGGGTATCAACCCAGCTGAACTTGAATCTTTGCAGCAGCAGGGTGAGCAGGGGATGATTGCCATTATCAACATTTTTGCGGGTGGTGCCTTTTCTAGGGCTTCCATCTTTGCATTGGGTATCATGCCTTATATTTCTGCGTCTATTGTTATTCAGCTACTAACTTTGGCTGTACCTTATTTCCAGAAGTTGCAGAAGGAGGGGGAAAGTGGTCGTCGTCAAATCAATCAGATTACAAGGTTTTTGACTGTTATCATTACCTTGTTTCAATCTGCTGGGTATATCGCAAACCTTTACTACACTAGCGGTGGTGCTATCGGTATCGATCAATCGTTGTTCTACGTTTCTTCAGCGGTATGTTTAACAGCTGGTACCATCTTTGTAATGTGGATGGGCGAGAGAATTACCGAGAAAGGTATTGGTAATGGTATCTCATTACTTATCATGATTGGCATCGTTGCTAACCTTCCGTTGGCTTTGTTCAACGAACTAGCCAACCGTACTGAGGGTGGACAAGGTGGTTTGATACCTTTCGTGATTGAATTGGCAGGGTTAGTATTTGTTGTTATCGCAGTTATCTTGTTGGTTCAAGGTACTCGTCGCATACCAGTACAATATGCTAAGCGCGTGGTTGGCAACCGTCAGTATGGTGGTGTGCGTCAGTATATCCCACTAAAAATTAACGCTGCAGGTGTAATGCCAATCATTTTTGCTCAGGCATTGATGATGATACCTGCTACCTTGGCGCAGTTTGCAAGTATTGATGCAGGTACGTGGTACAACGATCCTACATCATTTTGGTACAGTTTTCTTAACTTCTTCATGGTAGTTTTATTCACTTATTTCTACACAGCGCTTATCGTTAACCCGGTACAGATGGCTGATGAGATGAAGAAAAACGGCGGATTTATACCAGGTGTAAAACCAGGTAAAAAGACAGCTGAGTATATTGATACTATTATGTCGCGGATTACTTTACCGGGAGCTTTCTTCCTTGGTTTTGTGGCCATTTTGCCGGGTATTGTTGCCTCGTTGTTCAAAATGGATATGCAATTTGCATATTTCTACGGGGGTACTTCATTGCTGATTATGGTAGCGGTTATTTTAGATACACTTCAACAAATAGAGAGTCACTTATTGATGCGTCATTATGATGGGTTAATGAAGAGTGGTCGTATTAAAGGACGTGGTTCGGCATCAGCCGCAACCGGTGTTACGGTACAACAGGGATGATCTATTACAAATCACAAGAGGAAGTAGAGAAGCTGAGGAGAAGCGCACTGTTAGTTTCCAGGACACTAGCAGAAGTAGCTAAATATGTTAAACCTGGAGAAAGTTCTTTGACGCTAGACCGCATTGCGGAGGAATTTATTAGAGATAACGGAGGGCGCCCTGCTTTTAAAAATTACAAGGGTTTTCCCTATTCTCTATGTATCTCGATGAACGAAACGGTAGTGCATGGTTTTCCAAGTGCCCGTGAGTTGAACGAAAAAGATATAATTTCTGTTGATTGCGGTGTTGAAATAGACGGTTACTACGGTGACACGGCTTATACCTTTGCTCTGGCGGGAATAAACGATGACACGGAGAAATTGTTGCGCGCCACTAAAACTTCGTTGTATCTTGCGATAGAACAGGCAGTAGTAGGCAACCGGATGGGTGACATTGGGTTTGCGGTACAGAATTATGTAGAGCGAACACTTGGCCATGGGGTAGTAAGAGAGTTGGTGGGCCACGGTGTGGGTCGCAGCTTACACGAAGACCCTGAGGTGCCTAACTACGGTAAACGCGGCAGTGGCTTAAAGTTGCAAGATGGATTGGTGCTAGCAATAGAGCCAATGGTGAACCTAGGGGTGAGGGGAGTGGTGCAGCTTAAAGATGGCTGGACGATTAACACTGCCGACCGTAAACCATCAGCCCACTATGAGTTGATGGTAGTGGTGAGGAAAGGACAAGCAGATGTGCTAAGCACATTTGAATACCTAGAGGAAGAAGAAGCGAAGAACGATAACTTAAGAAAAATTGAAGTAAACCAGGAATTGCTGGTAAACTAAAATATGGCGAAACAGGACTTAATAAAATTGGATGGTATCATCGTGGAAGCGCTTTCAAACGCTATGTTTAGAGTACGTTTGGAGAACGACCACGAAGTGATTGCCCATATTTCAGGTAAAATGCGGATGAACTACATCAAAATTTTGCCTGGCGATAAAGTGGCTTTGGAAATGTCGCCATACGATTTGAGTAAAGGAAGAATAACTTACAGATATAAATAACCAATAGGAGCGTAAGGAAATGAAAGTAAGAGCATCTATCAAAAAGCGTAGCGTCGACTGCAAAATTGTGCGTCGAAAAGGCAGGCTGTACATCATCAACAAGAAGAATCCGAAATTTAAACAACGTCAAGGTTAATAATTATGGCAAGGATAGCTGGTATTGATCTACCAAGAGAAAAACGTGGCCTCATCGGTCTAACTTACATATATGGTGTAGGCCCTAAAGTAGCCCTAGAAGTTCTAGAGCGTGCTGGTGTGGACCCTAACATTCGTATTAAGGACTGGGACGATGAGCAAGTCGCTGCAATCCGCCAACTGCTTCAAGATGAGTATAAAGTGGAAGGTGCATTACGTTCAGAAGTTCAGTTGAACATTAAGCGCCTAATGGACATAGGCTCATACCGTGGCATACGTCACCGTAAAGGCCTACCGGTTCGTGGACAGCAAACTCGTACAAACGCTCGTACTCGTAAGGGTAGGAAGAAAACGGTTGCTAACAAGAAAAAAGTAACCAAGTAATATACCATAAGAAAGCATAACAATGGCAAAAAGTAATACTAAGGTTAAGAAGAGAGTAGTGAAGGTTGAACCTGAAGGTCAGGTGCACATCCAGGCTACGTTCAACAACATCATCATTTCGATAACCAACAAGCAAGGCCAAGTGATTTCTTGGGGTTCTGCTGGTAAGGCTGGTTTCCGCGGTTCTAAAAAGAACACGCCGTATGCTGCACAAATTGCTGCTGAGTCTGCTGCTAAGGTAGCTTACGATGCTGGCATGCGTAAAGCTGAAGTGTTTGTTAAAGGCCCAGGTTCTGGTCGTGAGAGCGCCATCCGTACCGTTGCAAACAGTGGTATTGATGTAACCGTTATTAAGGATATTACCCCTATCCCGCACAACGGTTGTCGTCCTCCGAAACGCCGCAGAGTATAATCTATTATAGAACAAGAGTAGCATAAATTAAGATACAATGGCAAGATATACAGGCCCTACTAGCAAAATTGCTCGTAAATTTGGTGAGCCTATCTTTGGTTTCGACCGCGTGTTGGATAAAAAGAACTACCCACCGGGACAACATGGCAACAACAGGCGCCGCAAAACTGCTTCAGAATTCGGCATTCAGTTGCGCGAGAAGCAGAAAGCTAAATATACTTACGGACTTTTGGAGCGTCAGTTCCTTGGTTTGTTCAAAGAAGCTGCGCGTCGCCAAGGTGTAACAGGTGAAATCCTTTTGCAACTGTTGGAGTCAAGGTTGGATAACACGGTGTTCCGTTTGGGTATTGCCCCAACACGTGCCGCTGCCCGCCAGTTGGTTTCGCACAAGCACATCCTAGTTAATGGTGACTTGGTGAACATACCTAGTTTTGTAGTTCGTGTTGGTGATGTGGTAAGCGTTCGCGAGAAATCAAAGAACCTTGAAGCCATCACTGATAGCTTAGGCAAAACCAGTAAGAAATATAGTTGGTTAGAGTGGGATTCTACAAACTTGCAAGGCCGTTATGTTGCCGTGCCTAGCCGCGAAGATATTCCGGAGAATATCCAAGAGCAGCTAATAGTAGAATTGTACTCTAAGTAATCACTTTAAAACAATCATTATCCATGGGAATCCTTACTTTTCAGAAGCCCGATAAAATTGTAATGCAGAAATCAACAGAGTTTGAAGGTCTGTTTGAATTTCGCCCGTTAGAACCTGGTTTCGGTGTTACTATTGGCAATGCGCTGCGCAGGGTATTGTTGTCATCTCTTGAAGGCTGGGCTATCTCTGGCGTTAAGTTTGATGGTATCACTCACGAGTTTTCTACCATCAAAGGTGTTTTGGAAGATGTTACTGACATCATCCTTAACATGAAACAAGTGCGCTTGAAGCGTGAGATGCAAGACGATGATAACACCATCGAAGAGAAAATTTACATCTCCCTTAAGGATAAAGAAACATTCACCGCTGGCGATATCGAGAAACACACCAACGTGTTTCGTGTGATGAACCCTGATTTGGTTATTTGCAATTTGGAGCCTTCTGTAAAGCTAGAATTGGAATTGACTATCCGTAAAGGACGTGGTTATGTGCCAGCTGACGAAAACACTCCAGAGGATCTACCTATCGGTTTGATTCCGATTGATTCTATTCATACGCCAATCAAAAACGTTCGTTATAGCGTTGAGAACACCCGTGTGGAGCAGAAAACTGACTTTGAGAAATTGGTAATCGAGGTTAACACCGATGGTACCATCCACCCAGAGGAGGCAATCAAGGAAGCTGCCAAAATATTGATACAACACTTGATGCTTATCTCTGACGAGAACATCACCTTTGATACTTATGATAAGCAAGAAGATGACGTGGTTGATGAGCACATTTTGCACATGCGTAAAATATTGAAAACACCTTTGGAAGATTTAGACCTTTCAGTACGTGCTTACAATTGCTTGAAGGCTGCTAAAATCAACACTTTGGCCGACCTAGTGCACTATGACACAAACGAGTTGTTGAAATTCCGCAACTTCGGTAAGAAGTCGTTGGTAGAAATTGAAGCATTGATTAATGAGAAAGGCCTAACCTTTGGTATGGATCTTTCGAAGTACAAGTTAAACGAAGAGTAATCTAAGTCATGAGACACGGGAAGAAAGTAAATCACCTGGGCAGAACCAGCTCGCACCGTAAGGCTTTGCTAATGAACTTGGCTAATGCGCTTATTACACACAAGCGTATTAAAACCACAGTAGCTAAAGCTAAATCTTTGCGCATATATGTTGAGCCCTTACTAAACCGCGGAAAAGTGGATACAACCCACAACCGCCGTATTGTATTCAGCTACTTGCAACAAAAAGAGGTTATAACCGAATTATTCGGGCCTGTTGCAGCTAAAATCGGTGATCGTGCCGGTGGTTATACGCGTATAATTCGCCTTGGCGAACGTTATGGTGATGCTGCTGAAATGGCCATGATTGAGCTTGTTGACTTCAACGATTTGTTGCTTGACGACAAAAAAGCTGGTGGAGCTAAGAAGAAGCGTACACGTCGTAGTGGAAAGTCTGCTGATGCTGCTGCTAAGCCAGCTGCTAAGAAAGAGGCTGCCCCTAAAACTGAAGAAGCACCAGAAGCTGTTGTTGAAGAAACACCAACTGCCGAGGTTGTTGAAACTGCACCAGCTGCAGAAGAGACAGTTGCTGAAGCTCCTGCTGCTGAAGAGGCTCAAGCCCCTGAAGCTACAGAAGAGGATGACACAACAAAAGAAGAAGGAAAAGCTTAATAAGCATCCAGCTTTGATAAATAGCAAGAGGCCGCTCCATTTGGAGCGGCCTCTTTTTTATGCTTAGGCATTTTATTTAGTTTTTTGTGAAACTACGTGAACTATTCATTTAGTTTAGACATTATAGTGGTGTAACATCAATGTTTGAACATTGAAATAATTTAACAAGGAACTAAAAACCACAAAAATGAAATTGTACAGCGAACACAAACTTGGAAACATTAGCCTTAATAACCGGGTAGTAATGGCACCTATGACCCGTAGCCGTGCCATTGGTAATGTGCCTAAGGAATTGATGGCCGAATACTATGCGCAGCGCGCAGGTGCTGGATTGATTATTACCGAAGGGGTTGCCCCATCGCCCAACGGATTGGGGTATTCCCGCATACCGGGTATATATAGCCAAGAGCAGGTTGCCGGTTGGAAATTGGTAACCGATGCGGTACATGCCAAAGGCGGCAAAATATTTATCCAATTGATGCATACAGGCCGAGTGGGCGTTACTGAAAACCTACCTGCTGGTGCTGAAGTGTTAGCACCAAGCGCCGTGCAACTTACCGAAGGGCAAATGTGGACCGATGCCAACGGCATGCAACCATATCCAATGCCAAAAGAAATGACTACCGAAGATATTGAGGCTACTATTGAAGAATATGTAACGGCATCAAAAAATGCAATTGCTGCCGGTTTTGATGGTGTAGAGTTACACGGTGCCAACGGATACTTAATTGAGCAGTTTTTGAATACTGTTACCAATAAACGTACCGATAAGTATGGTGGTAGTGCAACCAACCGCAACCGTTTTGCTATTGAGGTAGCCGAGCGTGTGGCCGCTGCTATTGGTGCGGAAAGAACTGGTATGCGCGTGTCGCCTTACGGTGTATTTAACGGTATCGCTATCCATGATGAGCTTGATGCTCAGTATACTGAATTAGCTGCTGCATTGGGTAAAATAGGCTTGGTATACTTACATAATGTAGACCATAGCAGTCAAGGTGCACCCGCCGTGCCTGAGGAGAGCAAACAACTATTGAAAGATGCTTTTGGTGGTACGTTTATCTATAGCGGTGGCTTAGATAAAGAAACTGCAGAGCAGGTACTTGAAGAAGGTAAAGGAGATTTGGTGGCCTTCGGTCGTCCGTTTATCGCTAACCCTGATTTGGTTAATCGTTTTAAGAACGACATCGAACTGGCTCAACCAGATTATGACAAGCTGTATACCCCCGGTGCTGATGGCTATAGCGATTACCCCACAGCTACTGCAACAGTAGTTTAAACTACGTTTTACGATATTGAGAAAGCGCCTGTAATTATTACAGGCGCTTTTTTTTGTATAAAAAAGAAGGTCCGGGGCCTGCTGCCCCCGGACCTAAATGCTGGTTATAAATGCCCCTTTATTAGCCAGCGCTGTGTTAGTTTAGCTCATAAATCAAGTCGCCCACGGCTACTACATCACCTGCAACGTTTGCTTTGATACCGTCAAGGTATACCATGATTTTTTTACCTGCTTTCACATTTCTTACAAAGTCTTTTATATCTGCGGCCAGAATGTTGCTCTTAACGGTTTTGCTGTTGCCTAGTATCTCGCCATCAACGGCAATCATATAAGTATACTCAACCACTTTAAATGGCACCTCAAATACAAAATCGTTCATGTCCAAATCAATACTTAGGGCTGTCAATAAGCGGCTCCTTGGCATTCTAGAGCTGCCTTTGCCCAACACAATAGGTATCGGTTTTGGTATACGCTTTACCCTAAAGGTCATTTCGCCCATTTTTTTATTGGTACCGTCAATGTCGGCATACACATCCACGGTAACGTTATCGGTAGTGTTAACCTTGGCGTAGTAGGTGCCATTGTTGCCACTAATGCTGCCTTTGCTAATTTTGGCGGTGAGTTTATCGGCAGGTATGCCGGGTACTGAGATGTTCAGCGGGTTTTCAACGCCCACATACAGCACATTCATTTTAGTGGGCGATACTACCGCCGACGATTTGGATGATTGATAATTGAACTCAAACGGTAAGTAACGGAAACCTACGCCATCAGGCTCACGCAGCTTGATTACACCGGTGCGCTTGTTTTCGCCCACTTGGTTGCTCAACTCGCTAAACGATGCCATGCCACCCTTTACCTCTAGCTTCTGGTATCCGTCTTTTAAAGGGAACTCAGCCACTTCTTCTTTGAGTTTGCCAGTATTACCTTCAAGCATCGCCGCCGGGTCTTTAAAATCGCCTACAAACACCTCTACCTCTTGTGTGGTGCTGGTAGCTGCCACAAAAATATCGGCCCTAAACTCTTGCTGACCGGCCAGCACAAAGTTGTTTTCGTTAATGGAAGTAGCAAACAGCTTATCAAACTTGTAAACCCCTACATCTACTTTGCCGTATATCTCGCTCAGCATAAGGGTTTCGGCGTTGCGCACGTCGCCTTGTAGTTTGCTCAGCAGTGCTATGGTTGCCGCAACGGGTACTTTCTCAAAGTTATAGCTCACCCAGTCTTTTTTACCCAAGCGCTCGGCCTCAGTTTTATCGTAGGTAGTGCTCAGCGGCATTTGCATGTCTAGCTTTTTTAGGTCCTCATCGCTCATTACCCCTGATAGTAGCAATTGGCTGCGCAGTTCGTTTACTTTTTGCTGTAGCTCGTAGCCTTCTTTTGGTCAACCAACAGGCGGGTACCCACATCTACATCCTTTTTGCCTTTCAGCCCACCATCTTCATCCAGCCCGCCACTTTCCTTTATTATATCGGCCTTCAGCCCTTCAATGTAGCTATAGAACTCTTGGCTCAATGTCTGCACCCTTCGGGCCTCTTTAATAAAGGGCTCGGTTTTTACGGGGTTGTTCGCATACTTGTTTTCAAACTCGCCCATTAAAGCGGCATTTTTGCTTACCAAACTTTGGTTGGTAGCTTTAATGCCATCATCAATCAGACGGAAGGAGTTGAGTACTTCAGCAGATACGTTGAGCGCCAATAGGGCAGTAAGTACCAGATACATCATATTGATCATCTGCTGCCTGGGTTCTTTAGGAATAGACATTGTTGGGAGGATTTAATTAGTGAAAAAATATTTCGGATTTTATTTCATCACAACGCAACCATCAACTTTTTTATTTCGTCTAAACAATTGAACCACAAATGTTTATGGTAAAGTAAGCTTGTCTTTTTGACAAGTAAAACTGACAGCGAATACGTATGGCTTTACATAATGTAAGCCACGTATGTCGCAAAATATTTTCAAAATATTTTTGATTGGGTGCTATATTGGTAGCGCCACGGATAAATTTTGTATCCATTTATACTAAAAGCCCTTGCCACATACGTTAACGTTGTATCCGGCTAAATATAAGGGGGCTAATTATGATCAATAACCATTTGAAAGTGGAACGTGCCAAGCGTAATCTCACCCAAGCACAGTTGGCTGAACTAGTAGGCGTTAGCCGTCAAACCATTAATGCGATTGAGAAGCGCAAGTTGGTGCCCAGTACCATGGTGGCGCTTAAGCTGTCGCGTTGTTTTGGTACAAGCGTAAACAATATCTTTGAGCTAGAGCCTAATCAAAACCATACAAATAGTTGATATTTAGAATGAATTTCATATTTTGAAAATCCAAAACTAAACCTTTAACTATGGCTTACATCGATTTACCTAAAGATTTACCTGGCATTCTAGGCCCAATGACTTTTCGGCCGGAAACTGCGAAACACCTTAACGCTGGCTGAAACGTTGTTAAGAGGCGAATCAACCCTTACATCGGGCGAGCGCGAGTTGATTGCTGCTTATGTATCGCACCAAAACAATTGCTTGTTTTGCCATTCGTCGCATGGGGCTGCTGCAGCGCACCACCTTGGTAAGGATTATGCGTTGGTTGACCAAGTAAAGAACGACTACCAATCGGCAGCTATTACCAACAAACTAAAGGCGTTGTTGGGCGTTGCAGGCAAAGTGCAAAAAGGTGGCCGCCATGTTACCCCGGAAGATATTGAGGCGGCACGCAAAGAAGGTGCCACAGATGTGGAAATACACGATACGGTATTGATTGCTGCGGCTTTTTGCATGTTCAACAGATACGTGGATGGCCTCAACACTGGGCACCCGCCGAAACCATGGCCTACGACGATATGGGCAAACGACTTGCCGAGGTGGGTAGTGGGATATAAGGTTTAATAGCAAAAACTTAGGAATAACCCGTCATGGCGAGGAGAGAGGTTGCGGACAACTGAACGACGCCCATCCCCTGGCAGAGATGCTGCTGCCCTATGTTGCACTTTTACGTGTTATGTAAGGTTATTCAGTTGTAGGTTAGTCATTGCCCAGCGATCTAGGGATTGCTACAAACCTCGTAAAGTATTGGTCACGTATGCGTTGCATTGCTAGGTTTTCTGCAATGAGCGTACTTTTTATAGTGGACTTTCTGCAATGACGGTTTGGGGGCAATTATGGAAAACTATTACTTTTCCTCAACGATAATGAAAACCTCTTCGTTGTCCTTTTTCATCATATACTCTTCGCGGGCAAACTTCTCCAGCTTCTCGGCATTGCTGAACAAGCCCTTGGCTTCGGCCTCAACCTCAGTTGCTTTTACTTGGTAGTATTGCTTTTCTTTTTCGATGGCAGTAAGCTCTTGCTTTAGCTTAAACTGGGTAACGAGGTTGTGCCTATCAAAAAACACCAACCACACCAAGAAAACCAAGGAGGTAAGCACATACTTGTTGCGCAAAAAGGTTGGTATGGTTATGTTGGGTATTTGCATTGATGTAAAGGTAGCAATTGTTTAGACACAAGACATAAGACACAAGACACAAGATTTGTAAAATGTGTAGCAAAATGTGTTCACAGCTCAATGTATTGAAGTGGACTTATTCGATTTTGTGAGCTGGTTTGTCTAAACTAAAAGCGCCCAAAAGAATACTTTCGGCGCTTTGAAAAGTCTTGCGTCTTATGTCTCAGAAAAACCGATAATCTTTACCAGGATAGTACGCAGCACTGCCTAGTTCTTCTTCAATGCGCAGTAGTTGGTTGTACTTGGCCATACGGTCAGAGCGGCTTGCTGAGCCAGTTTTGATTTGACCACAGTTAAGCGCCACGGCCAAATCGGCTATGGTGTTATCTTCGGTTTCGCCGCTACGGTGACTCATTATGCTGTTGTACTTGTAGCGGGTAGCCAATTGTACCGAGTTGATGGTTTCGGTAAGGGTACCGATTTGATTTACCTTAATCAAAATGGCATTGGCAGTTTTGCTATCAATGCCTTGTTGCAAACGCTTAACGTTGGTTACAAACAAGTCATCACCTACTAGTTGGCACTTGTCGCCCACTAGGCCGGTAAGGTTGCGCCATCCGTCCCAATCATCTTCTGCCATGCCGTCTTCAATAGAAATGATAGGGTATTTAAGCACCCACTCTTTCCAGTATTCAGCCATCTCAGCACTGCTCAATTTGCGACCGCTAGATTTTTTGAAGTGGTACACGCCTTCTTCAGCATTATAAAACTCCGAAGCAGCTGCATCCATAGCGATAAAGATATCTACGCCAGGCTTATATCCAGCTGATTCGATAGCTTTCAACACGGTTTCAATAGCCTCTTCGTTGCTGGCAATTTCTGGGCAAAGCCACCTTCATCGCCTACGTTGGTAGAGTAGCCTTTAGCTTTCAATACCTTCTTAAGGTGGTGGAACACTTCCACACCAATACGCAACGCCTCACTAAAGCTATCTGCACCAACTGGCACAATCATAAATTCTTGGAAATCGATTTTGTTATCAGCATGCGAACCACCGTTTAAGATGTTCATCAAAGGGATAGGCAACGTATATGCATTGCTGCCGCCAATGTAGCGGTACAAAGGCAACGAAGCCTCTTGGGCTGCTGCTTTGGCCACTGCCAACGATACGGCTAGTATGGCATTAGCACCTAAGTTTGATTTATTCTCGGTACCATCCAAGTTAATCAGGGCTTGGTCGATAGCCCTTTGCTCAAATACGCTCATGCCGTTTAGGGCATTTGCTATGGTGGTATTTACATTCTTTACCGCTTTCAATACGCCTTTACCAAGGTATAGGTTGCTATTATCGCGTAACTCTACCGCTTCGTGTATGCCAGTAGAAGCACCAGAAGGCACCGCTGCACGGCCTATATAACCATTGCTGGTCATTACATCTGCTTCAACGGTTGGGTTACCACGGCTATCCAATATTTGGCGGGCTTTGATGTCGATTATGATACTCATTGCGGGTTGGTTATCGGTTAATTGGTTATTGGTTATTGGTTGATTGGTTACTGGTTAACTGGTTATTGGCGAAACTAATAACCAATAACCAATAACTAATAACCACACTACAGCATTGCTACAAATTCGTCAAACAGGTAGCGGCTATCAATTGGGCCGGGGCTGCTTTCTGGGTGGTACTGTACCGAGAAGGCTTTTTTACCCTTAACCTTGATGCCGGCTACGGTATTGTCGTTCAGGTTGATGTGGGTTACCTCTACTTTGCCGCTGTTTTGGGCATCTTCAAACTGCACACTAAAACCGTGGTTTTGCGAAGTGATTTCGCATTTGCCCGTTACCAAGTTCTTTACTGGGTGGTTCAAACCACGGTGACCATTAAACATTTTGTATGTACCAATACCATTGGCCAAGGCGATAATTTGATGCCCAAGGCAAATGCCAAAGGTTGGCTTATCAGATGCTAGTATTTCTTTAGCGGTCTCAATAGCATACGGCATCGAAGCCGATCGCGTTAGCGCTGTTAGAGAGCAAAGTGAACTGTCATAACTTCAAGCTTGTAGCTCTGCAAACGGGGTTTTAGCAGGGAAAACTTTGGTATAAACGCCACGCTCATTCAAGCAGCGCAATATGTTTTTCTTAATGCCAAAGTCAAGCACCGCTACCCGTTTTGGCGCATTGTCGGCACCGGTGTAGTATACTTCTTTGGTGCAAACCTCTGAACTCAACTCCAAACCTTCCATAGATGGGGTTTCGGCCAATTTGGCTTTCAACACTTCCAAGTCGGTAGTTTCTGAAGAGATGATGGCGTTCATGGCACCTTTGCTGCGGATGTGGCGCACAATAGCGCGGGTATCCAAATCGCAAATGGCCACTACTTCTTCTTTCTCCAAGTATTCTTGGATACTCATAGTAGCTTGGTAGCGGCTGTAAACTTTGCCCGAGAAATTCTTCACTATCAGCCCAGCTATCTTTACGCCATCACTTTCTACGTCAATATCGTTTACGCCATAGTTACCAATATGGTCACCGGTCATTACCAACATTTGGCCGTAATAAGATGGGTCAGTAAAAACTTCCTGATAGCCGGTCATGCCAGTGTTAAAGCATATTTCGCCAGAGGTAGTACCAATTTTTCCGGCAGACTTGCCATAAAAAGCGGTTCCATCTGCTAGCAGTAGTACCGCTTGTTTGGGGCCGTTTTCAGTCATGATTTGGGTGGGTTTGAACTGGCCACAAAGGTAAGCCAAAAATGGTAAAGGTGTGCAGGAAGTGGGCGCAAAGGGTTGTTAAAAATGGCATAAAAAAATGCGAGGTCATTGCTCTTTGAACGTAATCGGTTATAGGTAATGCATTTCGGGCAATACGGATTGCGTGATAGGGCGATGCCCCATCCTATTGTTAAGTGACCCCTTTTGGGTAAACCTTGGTATGTGCCCGTATTATGTATTTTCCCAACGGGTATAAATGTCACTTGCGAAGGGTCTTTCCCCCTTCGGAGGTAATGGGTTTCGAGGTAAATCAACTATAAAAACGCCAAACCAAACCCACCTTAAACGCACGAGGGGGGGCAGGGTATTTGTAGGCATTAAAATAGCCGTTCTCTTTAAACATGCCTTGGTTTACGTGCTCCATTTTAAGGAAAATAACCAGCTCAGACACTTGCACATTGATAAACACATCCATGGTTGGGTAAAACTTGAGCGTCTCTTCATTTTGAACATGAAACTGGCCCGTGAGCGGGAAGTACCCATAAGCGCTGTAGTTGGTGTTGTAAAACACATCTAAGCCCACACGGCCGGTTAAGTTGTTTTTAAAAAGCGACTTCTCGTAATAAAGCGTATTGCGGCCCCAATAAGTGGGCAACGGCAACACTTGGTCGTTGCTTACAAATTGCACCCTAAGCTCATTCTCTAGCCCCATATCCCAAAACTTAAGGGTATGCTTTAGCTCAAGCACCAAGGTTTGTACGCTGCCGCCAATTTGCACGGGCAGGCGGTTGGCATCCATGTAGGCATAGTTGCTCATGTTGTAAAAGTAGCCGCCCACCTGAAAACGGTACTTAGGTAGCTTGTACTCCAGCCCAACGCGCAGGGTTTGAGTTTTATCTAAATCTTGTTGCAGGCTAAAGCCAGAGAAGGAAAGGTTGTTGTACAACCACGGCTGCTCAGCATTGCGCAAGGAGGCCACGGCATTAATTTCACCCAACTTTTTAAAACGGTAGCCCATGCGAGCGCCGAGGTATAAGTCTTGTGAGTTATAACCCAGTAGTTGATAATTGGCCCTAGCCTCGTACATAAACGGCTTATCAGAAAGCGGATGGTCGCCAATACGGATGTTTGCCGAAAGGCCTGAAAAGGCTTCGCTGTTGCGGCCATTACTTATATCGTAAAGTTGCTGCTCAATGTAAGCATCAATCAAAAAGTTGCGGTACTTGGCCCCGCTAGAGTCTGCCGATAGTATTTTGCCGTACTCAATACCTAATCGGTTGCCCCATTGTTTTTGGCTAGTGCTAAATGCAAGGCTATCAGCATCCACAAAAAAGTTGCCGTAGTAATTGGCTTGTGGGTTTTGGTCGGCGTAATCATACTTAAGGTTCTGTATTTGCAGCTCGTGGTACATTACCCAGTCAGAAAAGAACCGCTGCGCCCGCGTGGTATCGTTTAACTGGTATTGTACGCTTTTTCCCTGTCGTACTTCTTGGCGAACAACCAATTGAAAATCGCGCATAAAAGTCTTGGCACTTTCCAGCTCAACCGCCACCAACGATGAGGTGGTGAAAGATGAGTCGGTAAAAATATCGGTACCAATGGAGCCACCATTATCTTGCACCCGCACGCTATTAAACAAAAACACAACGCTCATGCCATACTTGCCACTAGGGGCTTCGTAGCGCGAGGTAAGTGCTAAGTTGTTATGGCTGGTTTCTTGCGACAGATATGAGCCAGGCGAGGCAAAGCGATTGAAATTGAACGAAAAATTGAAGTTTTTGCCGATGTTTTGGTTGTGCGTTACCCTTGCCGATTGCTCCCTGTTAGCCCCAATTAGTAAGAAGAGATTGGTAAAAGGTTGATCTAGGGTATACCAGCGCAAGTTGCTTCGGCGGAAGGTATACAAGTCATATTGCTCCAATCCGAGCGTAAACTTAATGTTTTGCTTAGGGATAACTGTTAGAGGTATATGTGCCAGCCCCAGGTTGCCCAAGTTGCGGTAGCGGAAGTGTGCTTGCTGTCCCGGCTCATAATACTGTTTACCATCTAGGGTAGTGTCTAACGGTTGTGCCGAGACATACTCATCGCCAATGGTATAGTAGGGTAGGCGAGCGTAAAAGCGGCGCTTCAAAGTATCGCCATCAGCCGTAAGAATAGGCCGTGAACTGTCGGCTGCAACAACCTCGGTTTCGGTATCAATGCCCAGTTTGGCTGGGGTTTGCGCATACCCTGCTAATGGCAATAAGATTATTGCTAATAGCAGGGTTAGTATATGTTTGGTTATGCGCAAATTTTATTTTTGTTTTTAAGTTTCGTCATTGCGAAAGCCTGAAACAAACCTTATCTACTTGTAGTATTCAAAGGCTTGTAGCAATCCCCTTACGATAAGTAATAAAGTTAATCAACCGTTAAATCCAATATACAAAATACTTGAAAGTGGAACATAAGGCAGTAGCGTATCTCTCAGGGGATTGCCACGTCGTGCGGTTGCTCCGCAACCTTACTCCTAGCAATGACGGCTAGTTTTGAAGTTTACATACTCTCAATCAGCTCCCTCAATACGGTAGTCAACTTAGGCTCGGCCTCGCTCGCTACACGTATCACATCTTCCAAACTGGTTTCTTTAATGTTCTCCTCTGGGTAGCCCATGTCTGTAATTACCGAAATGGCAAATACTGGCAACTCCATGTGCTTGGCTACTATTACCTCAGCTACAGTGCTCATGCCCACGCAATCGCCACCGATGATGTGGAACATCTTATATTCTGCTGGGGTCTCTAAGGTAGGGCCTTGCACGCCAACATACACCCCCGCATGAATACGGAAGCCATGTTTTTGGCCAATTTCCAATCCTTTTTGTACCAAAGCCTTGTCATATGTTTTGAGCATATCCGGGAAACGCGGACCCAGCTCATCATAGTTTTTACCACGCAACGGATGCTCAGGCTGCATGTTGATGTGGTCGCGCAAAATCATCAAGTCACCGTTTTGGTAGGTTGGGTTCAAGCCACCAGAAGCGTTGGAGATGAACAGTTTTTTGATGCCCAAGTATTTGAATACCCTTACCGGGAAGGTAGACTCTTGCATGGAGTAACCTTCGTAGTAATGGAAACGACCTTGCATGGCTACTACTTTTTTGCCATTCAGGTTTCCAAAAATCAATCGGCCCTTGTGGCTCTCCACTGTTGATACCGGGAAGTTAGGGATGCGGCTGTATGGTAGCTCGGCCACCAATTCAATTTCTTCGGCAAGGTTGCCCAAGCCAGTGCCTAGTATAATAGCGTAGTCTGGCTCAAAGCTCACTTCGGCTTTAATGAATTTTACGGCCTCTTCAATTTTTTCAAGCAAATGCTCCATGGTTATTGGCGTAATGCGTTTTGGTTTGTCAATTCCCTTAAACGGGATAAATAGTTTAATATTTCGGCGTCGAACAGGGCTTTGTCTTCTGGGAAGAACTCAACCTGCATCGGCTGCACAAAAATCGGTATTTTCCGTTCAATAAACCATTGTTGGTAGGTGTGCAGCCTTACGGCATCTTTTTCGGTAGTAATAATGGCCTTTTGCGGCGATTCTAGATTTTCGTAAGCCGTTACCATATTCTCCGCATCGTGCGCCGTATAGGCATGGTGGTCGGGGTATTGCAAGGTATGTACTTTTTTGAACCTAGGCGTTAAATACGCTTGTAAGGGCTGTGGATTGGCAATACCTGCCAACATTATAACTTCTACATCGGGCCCTTGCGCCAATTTCTCTGTAGGGTTAAGCAAGTAATAAGCAGGGGCATATTGCAAATAGCTAAAAAACAGTTTTTGGTGGGGTAGGGGCTTTAGTTCTTGCCTCACCGCTTCTTTTTGTGCTGCGGTAAGGTTTGGCGGGCATTTGGTAACAATGATAAACTGTGCCCGTGCGGCTCCCTCAATGGGCTCACGCAGGCTGCCAGCAGGTATCAATTCGTCGCGGGTGTATAGTTTGTTATAGTCGGTAAGTAGTATGTTCAGCCCAGGGTCAATGCTGCGGTGTTGAAACGCATCGTCTAGCAGTAGTACTTCTGTAGCGGGCCAGTCGCTCAATACCTGTGGCACTGCCATCACGCGGTCTTCGCCCACGCTTACGCCCACTTGCGGGTACTTCCATTTTATTAGCTGGGGTTCATCGCCCACCTGTTCGGGTGTTGTTTCGCTGGTGGCGGCAAAGTACCCTTTGGTTTTGCGCATGTAGCCTCTGCTGAGCGTAGCTGCATGAAAGTGAGGTGTAATAAGCCTAATCAAGTATTCAATATGCGGGGTTTTGCCAGTGCCGCCATAGCTTAGGTTGCCTACATTAATTATGGGCAGGTCAAATTGGATGCTTTTGTAATGGCCTTTATCAAACAACCAATTGCGCGTGCGCACTACGCTGCCATAAATAAAAGTGATAGGTGAAAGCAATATGCTGGTGATGGAAGGCATGGTGTAAAACTAAGTACGTTTTATGAAATGGGTAACACTTTAATCTTTTCAACGCCATAAAGGTTCTTTCAAACAATGGGATAAAATGGGAAAGATGTGGAAATTTTTGCACACCTCCATTTGTACTAAGCCCGTTGCGCCTACTATTAATCGGTTGGTACGAAATCTGCTTATCAGTAAACTGAACTAAACTAATACCTCATGGATATTTTTGAGAAGGATACTTTTATTCAACTAGCCAACCACAACGAGACCCCTTGTGTAAGTATATATTTGCCCACTAGCCGCGTGGATAGAAAATCGTATGAAGAGGGCCGTATAAAGTTTAAAAATGCCTTAAGTGAGGCAGAAAAACAATTAAAGGCGAGCGGAATGGGCACCAACGACGTAAATGTGTTACTAACCAAAGGGCAAGAGCTTTATGATGATACGCGCTTTTGGCAAAGCCTATCAGATAATTTGGCGGTATTTATAGCACCCACTCACTATAGCTATTACTCACTGCCCATACAAACTGCTGAGAAGGTGGTAGTACAGGATAGTTTTTATCTAGTGCCCTTGGCTTCTTTAACCCAAGAAACCCAACATTACTATATTCTTGCTTTGGCAAAAGGTGGTGTTTATCTATATGAGGCTACCCGCAACACCATTACGGATATTATTATTGACGACCTTGTGCCTAAAAACCAGGAGGATGCATTGCGTTTTGACGACCAAGAGAAAACTTTGCAGCACCATAGCGGCAATGGCGAAGGTAATGCTATGTTTCATGGCCAAGGTGGGGCAAAAGATGTGGCAACCGAGAATTTACAACGCTACTTGCGGGTGGTAGATAAAGGTATCAATAGCCTTTTGGCAAGGGAGAATGCCCCCGTTTTGCTTGCTGGCGACAAGAACGTAGTAGGCGAGTTTAGAAACATAAGCCGCATTAAATTGATTATGGATGATGCCATTACTGGCAACATGGAGTATTTGCCTATGGCCGAGGTGCACGAAATGAGCAAGGATATTATGATGCCTTACTTTAACAAACAATTGAAAAATGCTCATGAGCGCTATCGTCAAGTAGTGGGTACTGGCCTCTCGTCAACGGCAATTGATGATGTGGTGCTGGCTGGCCGAATGGAAAAGATTGATACGCTATTTATCAACGCAGAGGCGGAAGCCTACGGCAACATACATTTTGATAAACTAAAGGTGGATGTGCACACAGATGGCACAGGTACCGAATTGATAAACGATGCGGCTGTACAGACTATTTTACACGGGGGCAACGTTTATATGATGAACGGTGACATGCCTGAGAACAAACAAGTTGCGGCTTTATATCGTTTCTAATAATTTACTGGCTGAGCTTATCTGCCTGAATGAAAAAAAGCGCTATTTTTACCCTATGCACAAGTACGTTGTTTTACTAGCAATAGTGGCCTTGTTTTCATGCGGGAAAACCCAACCTTGTATTGATAGGGCTAATATAGATTTTCTGCGCAATTGCGGTACCATATACGACCCTGTTTGCGGTTGTGATGATTTTACTTATCAAAACCCCTGTGATGCGGAGCGAAGCGGAGTGGTATCGTGGATAGGTGGCCCGTGTTTCCAATAAGGGAGGTTTATTGGCACTGTTATAGTTAACCAACTTAAGGCATAAAACTACTGTTGTTTATAAACTCTTCATCTGTAAGGCTTTCTAAGAAAGCTAATAAATCCGATTGTTCCTGTACGGTTAAATTAAGTGGCTTGATTAAGCTGCTTTTATTGATATGGTTGCTGCCGCCGCTATTGTAATGGGATATTACCGCCGCTAAATTGGGTAAGCTGCCATCGTGCATGTAGGGTGCGGTTCGGGCAATATTGCGCAGGGTAGGTATCTTAAAGAGTGCATCATCATTAAACCTGACCGTAACTCTACGCCGACCCATATCGGCGTATACGTCATATAATCCATTATTAGCGAAACCGTTATTGGTAAAGTTGGGTAGCGAGTGGCAACTAGAGCAATTAGTTCGGGTGCTAAAAAACAACTCTTGGCCCCTTACTTGCGCGGCGGTTAAACTAGGTTCATTGTAATAGTAGTTCCTATCAAAAGGCGAGTTAAATGAGACAAGGGTGCGCTCAAAACTTGCAATGCTTTGGGTAAAAGAGACTTTATCAACGGGTTTCCCAAATAGCTCAACAAAGCGATTTGAATAGTAAGGGTGTCTTGTCAGTCTTGCAATCACGCTATCCAGCGCATTGTTCATTTCAAAAGGAGATTCAATGGGAGCTATCACTTGCAGCTCAAGGCTAGGTACTCCTCCATCCCAAAAAAACAAGTTGTTGTACGCTACGTTAGTAAGAGTAAGTGCGTTGCGGAAACCTATTGAGTCAAAAACGCCTAGGCTTAACCTATTGTTATCAGTAAACCCCAACGATTGTATGTGGCACGAGGCACAGGCAATGGTGGAGTCTTTTGATAGAATTGGATCAAAGAAAAGCATTTTGCCTAAGGCTACTTTCTCCATCGTAATGGCATTATCTGCTGATACCCTTGGACTTTCAACACCGGGTGGCAAGTTGAAAACAAAAGGTGTTTGCTTCAACGCACTAGGCTCTTTGCTGCAATAAGCAAAGAGGAGGCAGGAAATAAACGCGCATAATACTGATGCTTTCTTCATACAGAATGAATTGTGGCGAAGGCCATTAAAGCCTTCGCCAACCATCCAACTCAATTTACTATTCTTTTACAATCTTAAAGTTTTTAGTTTCGCCATTAGGCTGCCTTAGCGATACCAAATATAGGCCAGGTGCATAATTTTGCATGCTAGCTTGCAAATTGCCATGCTCACTGGTTAAGGCGCTATACTTTAACTGACCATTAAGGTTGTAAATACTAACTTGCATGCCCCTATTATGCTTTGCCATGTCTATGTTAAGTACATCTTTTACTGGGTTGGGGTATAGTACAACTTGGCCAAAAGGCTCCGCCACATCAATGGATGTCATTGGGCCGCCATTGCCACCAATGGTTACTGTTTTGTAGTATATATAATCGCCAGTAATTTGGCCGTTTCCATTGGCTGCATTACCAGCTACAAAGAACGATATGTTTTGGTCTTTTACATCTGGAGCGGTCCAATTGAAAGTCCATCTCTTTTCACCCCTTTCCGCACTGGTAACTGATCCAGCCTTGTTAGTATGGGTTACGTATTCAAGTTGTCCAACTTGGGTTTGAGAAAAATCAAATATTCCGGAGGAAGTAACTTGCAACAATGAATCGGTGGTGCTAAAAGTACCAACGCTTGCAGAGTCAACATCGCCCCACGAAGTAATTTTAAACCCAAATACATCTTTACCAGGAAAAGCTTGCCTTACCGTTAACTCGTATGTTTCACCTTCGGTCCAACCGCTTGATGGAATGTTGGTAATTAGCTGTAGCGCCCCATTAGGGTCGTTAACATTATTGCCGCTGTGGCATCCGGTTACTTCGCAACCACTGTATGTGCCCAAATAAGTAAAGGTTCCAGGTTTTATCGGCGCTCCAGTGCTGTCGCCAAAGCCGCCTCTTGTAAATGATATGGCACCGGTGCAACTGAGCAGCATAATGAAAACAGCAAAGTATGTTTTGTTTAGTATTTGTTTCATGTTGTGTATAGTATGTACAGCACCGCATATCCCTATTTCTAGGGATATGCAGTAGTATGGTTAGAAGATATTGGGTGAGGAAGAATGGCTTTACTCTTGCACGAAAAAGTCTACTATGTCAATTGCACTTGCCGAATTGGCTTGCAATACCGTGCTTAGTTCGCCACCGTGTACTTGGTATGGGTTTGGTTGCCCAGGTGCTTGTACAAATGAGTATGGCGTGCCATTAGCATTGGTAAGCAAGCGGTTGATATCATATTTGTATACAATACGGGTAACCTTTCCTGCCTCCACATCAATGGTAGGGCGCTGCGCAGCCAAAAGCATCGAGCGGAAGTTGTAATCTACTGAACGCGAACCTTGACCAATTGACAAGTGTACGGCATTTTGCCCAGCAGATCCAACGGTTTCGCTGGTTCCGTTTATCACAAAGAATTTGAAACCAGAATTCCAACTCCAGTACATTCCATTCGAGCCATTTACTGGGTATGGGTTCTTGGTTATCTCAGAAAGGTTGTACTGCCTTGGTACTTCCACCGCAAAACGGGCATCGGCATATTGGCCAACGGGAACTTCAAACCCTATCTTGTAACTCTGAAGGCCGTATCCGGCGTTGAAATTAGGGTTGGTAAGGTTTATCAACCATATACCTGCTTGGGCAGAGTCGCCAGCTAAAGGCTTGGCAGCAAGTTCGGTACCGCCTAATTCAACCATAGCCACATTGGCTACATAAAACTTCATGTCGTTTATGGTAAGTTCTTCACCTGCTGGTGTGGTAAACGATTGGTTTAATTGCAAGGCATCGTTGCCCACCATAGGTATAAATACCATTTCGACAGTGCCGGTGGGGGTTTCAGTAATTTGATCGTTGTCCTTTTCGTCTTTACTGCATCCAGTAAGAATAATGGCAATTGTAGCTGCTAATATTAAAAGATAATTTCTCATGTTATTAGTTTTTTTCGGAAATAATAAACAGCACAATACACTATGCGGTATGTGCAAGTAATAGGGTAACTCCAAAAGAAAAACTAAATACAAGGTGGGCGGAAAACATCAGCGGAGTAAAAACCGAACGGCTTGTTGCTCGCGCTGGCAATTGCATTTGTGACGCCGTAAAAAACAAGCGCTTGTTGAATAGGGCTTTCAAAATGAACCCATAAAATTTCAAATTGCTTTTTAAGAAACTCGGTATTGTTAATGGGTTGGTTCTGGTTATTGTTTAGCTTGCTTATCAAAGAGCATTTACCGTTACACTCTAGTTTAGGCTTGTTTTTATTGATACATAAAACCGTGGCGTAGTACTCTTTATTAATAACATAGTCGCCTAAAACATACGAGTTGGACAGCGTAGGTAACAGCAATGCAGCTACACCTATGCAAATGAGCAATAGGCCAAATTTAAACCGGTATTTGAATATACTAGCCAGCATAACAAGTTGGGACAGTGAATATAACACAAAACGTTGAAACTTGCAACTTTTAAGTTTTCGGGTATTCTGCAATTATTGTTTGCTGGCATAAGTATTGCACTGAAGCAAATATAATGAAGTCAGGTGCTATGTTTTTTGTTGCTTGATACGCCTCAATACTACCTGTTCAAATGTAAAATCATTATCTTCATAGCATTCAATCCTAATTATCTATAAATCCTCCTCAACAATGGATACGTCCACCCTTACCCGTGTTACGGTTACCAACCCGATAAACCTTCAAGAACTTTATTCGTTTGATGAGCCATCAGCAGCCGAGCTAGACCAAGTGTTTGCGCGTTCAAGAGCCATGGAACCCGTATTGCGCAAAATGAGCGTAAAAGAGCGCGTGGCGCACATGGCCAATGTAAGGCAATATGTAATTGATAATAGAGAGTGGATACTAGACCGTATTATTGAAGAAACGGGTAAGAGTCGCATGGATGCCCTAACAGCTGAAGTGTTTGAGGTAACGGATGTGTTTGACTACTTCGGTAAAGTCACCGAAAAGCTTTTAAAAGACCAAAACACCCATACCCCGCTGCCTTTGTTGGGCAAAAAGTCGAAAATTTATTGGGAGCCGCTTGGTACGGTATTGATTATCGCCCCATGGAACTTCCCGTTCTACCAAGGCATTGTGCCAGCTATGTTGGCCTTTTTGGCGGGCAATGCGGTAATATTTAAGCCCAGCGAAGTAACCCCGATGAAGGGCGTAATGGAGAAGGTGCTTGAAGGTGCTGGTTTCCCTAAAGATGCCATACAAGTAGTATACGGTGCCAAAAACACTGGTGCACAGCTTATTGAGCGCCGCCCAGCCAAAATACATTTTACCGGAAGTGTAAACACTGGTAAAAAAATTATGGAACTGGCCTCTAAACAACTGATACCCGTTGATTTGGAGCTCGGCGGCAAAGACCCTAGCCTGGTGTTTGAGGACGTTGACCTAGAGCGCACCGTAAATGGTATTATGTGGGGTGCGTTTACCAATGCCGGACAAAGCTGCACCAGCATTGAGCGCTTGTACATACACGAGAGTATATACCAGCCGCTGCTGGATATGCTGGTGGAGAAAACCAAGAAACTAACCGTTAGCCATGTAGGCCGCGATTACAAATCTCCTGCCGATGTGGATATGGGTGCGGTTACGGCCGAGTTCCAGATTCGTATTATCGAAGACCATATAAAAGATGCCGTTGAGCGCGGTGGCAAGGTATTGTGTGGTGGTAGCCGCGAGCCGGGTACGCACCACTTCCCGCCAACTATTGTAGCTGATGTTGACCATAGCTTTAAAATAGCGAGTGTTGAGACTTTCGGACCAGTGATTGCGGTAATGAAATTCAAAACCGAAGAAGAGGCCATCCGCTTGGCAAACGACTCACCCTATGGTTTGAGCGCAAGCGTTTGGAGCAAAGACTTGAAACGTGCCGAGCGCGTAGCCCGTGAAATTATTACCGGCAACGTGAGCATCAACAGCCATATGCTTACCGAAGGTAACCCAGCGTTGCCGTTTGGTGGTATCAAGGATAGCGGTTTTGGCCGTTATAAAGGCGATGCGGGTATTTATACCTTCTGCAACAGCAAATCGGTATTGATTGATGTGCAAGGCAAAAAGATAGAGCCACACTGGTATCCGTTTACCCCAGAGAAATATGCGTTGTTAACCGATTTGATGATTGGCTTATTCAGCAAATCAAAAAACTGGATAAAGTTTGCTGTTGCTGGATTAAAAATCGACAACATCGGCACGAAACAGAAACTTTGATGGATGTACAATGTACGATGTACAAGGTACAATGAATTTTACCATGAAACCTTTTTGACACTGTATAAAGCATAACCAAATCGTACATCGTACATCGTACTTTGTACATTATTTACCTCCTCCTCACATGTACGACTACATTATCATCGGTACCGGGCCATCCGGGGGCAACATTGCCCACAACCTATTTAAAGCTGGGGCCAACATTTTGGTGTTGGAAGCTGGCAAGTTAATGACCAAAAAAACCTTCCCGCGCACCGAGGCCGATACTTCGGCCAGATTATATTGGGGTGGCGGCATTGAGTTTGATGCCGAGGCTAAAATGGGCTTTTTGCGTACCCGAGTGGTGGGCGGCACCTCCATTGTAAACCAGTGCCTGCTAGATCGTTTTGATGATATAGCTTTAAATGATTGGATAGATGAAAGCGGTGTAAAGTGGTTCTCTCAAGAGCATTTAGCACCTTTTTATGATAAGGTAGAAAACAAGCTCTCGCTGCATACTTTTACGCCTGAAGATATGAACCGCAATGCCCAGCTTTTTACCCAAAGCTGCGATAAGTTGGGGGTTAAGTGGGGTGCTCTTCGTAAGGGCCAAAACGATTGCGCCCACGAGCGAGGTAACGATTGTATGGCCTGCCTTGGTGGTTGCCACCGCGATAGCAAGCAAAGCTCTTATGCGGGTTACTTGCGCGATGATATTGCAGAAGGTTTAAACCTACAAACCGAAACGGAAGTTACCCAAATTGAGAACAACGGCGATACCGTAACGGTATATGCCCTGCAACAAGGCAAAGCGGTAACCTTCAAAGCCAAAAACATTATTTTGGCAGGTGGGGCATTTGGTACTACCAAAATGCTGATGCAATCGGGCTTTAAGAAACAGTTACCGGCTTTAGGTAAAAACTTCAGCACGCACCCACAGTTTATGAGTTTCGGCTTGTTTGATGAGGAGATTAACGCCTACAAAGGTTATTTTCAAACCGTGGCTTCCAAAGACCCGAACCTTAGGACTAAAGGATACAAACTAGAGAACGTGTTTGCACCACCAATTTCAGCAGCTATGTTGTTTAGCCGCACAGGTACTTACCACCAAGAGATTATGCGCAACTATACCCGCATGACTTGTATTGAGGTGGCCGTACGCGATGAAAACGCTGGCGAAATAAAGGTAGACAATAAAGGTAAGTTGACCATTGATAAGCCATTTACAGACCAAGACAAAACCCGCCGCGATAGTGGCCGCGAATTGATATCAAACATATTGACCAACGAAGGGGCTAAGAAAATATACGCCAGCTCGTTTGCTGTAGGCTTACACCTAATGGGCGGCAGCGTTATCGGCACCGACCCGAAACGCTCGGTGGTTGACCCTGAGTTTAGGGTGCATGGCTATAACAACATGTTTGTAGCCGATAGCAGCATTTACCCCAATGCTCCGGGCATAAACCCCTCGTTGACCATTATGGCTTTAGCACAAAAATTAAGTGAACAGTTAATTGGAACCACCCATGACATCAAAGTATCTGAGCAACTCGGCGCTTAAAACCATCAATCGCATTGGCGATATGATGATTCCGAAAAACGGAGAGTTCCCTGCCTTTAGTGAAGTGGGTGGACTGGAGTATATTGACGAGATAGTGTCATATGCCCCACCGGCCGATATTAAAGACCTGAACCTAGTGCTTACCATACTGGCATTTATGCCCAATTTTGTACTGCGCTGGCTGTTAAGCAAAATGGAAAACTCCATGGAAAGCACTGGCCCATTGGCACCCATCTTTCGTATGTTGGATGTAGGCCTGCGAGGCCTAGTATTCTCTTGCTACTACACCGAAAAAATCCCCGCCAGCTACAAAGGCAAAAAGCCCCTGGACATTATTGGGTTTGATTTGACCAGGGTAGAGGATTGATGTTTGGTATATTAGTTATTGGTTACTGTTGATTGGATTGTGTTGCACGCTACCGCAAGACTTTGTCTTGTGGTAATATAACACCCAGTCAGTGACTGGAACGTAACACCAAGCAATACAGCCGCAAAAATCCCGTAATTTCGCCGAGCGAAAAATCAAAAATGATGGAGGATTCTTGGGAGTACAAGGCCATTGAGATTACAAAATACAATCCGATATACCGCAATGAGCTAGGCCATTATATGAAGGATGACTGGGTTGGTTTCTTTTGTATAGGTAAAGAGTATGATGGAGTTGTACTAACCCTTGAGGAGTATCTTAAAGTGGAGCAAAGATATATCGATGCGGCTTTGGTGTTGTGTAATTACCTTGGGTTATCGACAATTAAAATCCAAGGCTTTC
>JAGYJT010000140.1 GCA_018401955.1 Chitinophagales bacterium
GGCTGTTGCAGGTGGTATTACCTCTTTTATGGAGATGCCCAATACCAACCCGCCTGCCACTAGCCAAGAATTATTGGAGCAGAAATATGATATTGCTGCTCATACTTCGTTAGCAAACTATTCCTTTTTTATGGGAACCAGTAACGACAACTACGATGAAGTAATGCGCACTGACCTTAAAAACGTATGTGGCCTAAAAATCTTTATGGGCTCATCAACAGGTGATATGTTAGTGGACCGTAGGGAAACACTCGAGAAAATCTTTGCCAACTTCCCAGGCTTAATTGCCACCCATTGCGAAGATGAGGCCACCATAAAAGCAAATATGGCAGCAGCAGTTGCCAAGTACGGTGATGATATACCTATGGAAATGCACCCTATCATTCGCAATGCTGAGGCTTGCTATAAGTCATCGAGCATGGCAATTGAGTTAGCTAAGGCTCACGGCACACGTTTGCACATATTGCATATCTCCACTGCTAAAGAGACCGAGCTATTTGACAACACCACTCCCCTAGCCCTAAAGAAAATAACTGCCGAGGCTTGCACGCACCACTTATGGTTTTGCGACGAAGACTATGCGGCAAAAGGCAGTTTGATTAAATGGAACCCAGCAGTAAAAACCGCCAACGACAGGGATGCCGTTTTGCAAGCATTGTTGGATGATCGTATTGATGTATTGGCTACTGATCATGCGCCGCATACCAAAGAGGAGAAAGCGAATAAATATACCAAAGCCCCATCGGGTGGGCCATTGGTACAACATGCACTGGTAGCATTGCTAGAGATGTACCATCAAGGCAAGATTTCACTTGAAACCATTGTGCAAAAAGCGGCCCACAATCCTGCCATCCTCTTCCGCATACCTGAGCGGGGCTTTATTAGGGAAGGCTATTTTGCCGATTTGGTATTGGTTGATTTGGATAAACCTTGGACGGTAAAACCCGAAAACTTGCTCTACCAATGTGGCTGGTCGCCATTCGAGGGGCAGACTTTCCGCTCGGCTGTTACCCATACGTTTGTAAATGGACATTTAGCTTACCAGAATGGTGTGTTGAATGATAGCCAGTTGGGTATGCGTTTGCGGTTTACCGGGGCGTAAAAACTTAGCCAATAACTTCACAAATAATGGATAATAAACCCACCAAACTACAAACCGGCAACCATGGTGAAAACCTCGCTG
>JAGYJT010000141.1 GCA_018401955.1 Chitinophagales bacterium
GCAAGACATCAACCATTGCTATTGCGCCGTTAGCCTGTTGGACGAGGTCCAGATACTTTTGCCGTTGCTCAAGTGCCTGACTCCTCAAACCCAACAGGTAGCCTTTATCTAACTCAGCCATTAGGCAGTAGTGATCTGACCATCATAAAGGGGCAAGAAGAAATTCGTATTTCCAACCCTAACCTTGATGGTGGCTGCGGCATTTGCAAACGTGTCCCCGGTTTGGAAGATGTGCCCAGAACCTGCTGTGACGCCTTGAAGATTAAAAAACACAGCATTATCGTCAACCGTTCCAACAGCAGCACCTTGCGTTGAGGCGTGAATAAAGCTCGTAAGGGTTCCGGTCGAAGCACCGGTAGGAGCATTAAGCTCTATCTCCAGCGGAGCATACGTGCCAGCAGAAGTGCCAGCCGAGAGAGTCATCTCAGCAACAAAGGCTGAACCCAGACCAGAAGTAGAACCAGAAGCACCGTAAGTAACTTCAGCTTTTAGAGCGTTGGAGAAGCCGCCAAGGGCGACGTTGGTGTCCATCTCAAACAGGGTGCGCCCGCCAGTACCGCCAACGCCCGTCATCGTGACCGAAGTTGTGCTGGCATTAAACGTAGCCGAACCAGTGGAAGAGTTGGAAATTGTGGTAATGAACCCGTTGTCAGATGCAACTGGGCCAGAAAAAGTAGTACGTGCCATGATAGACCTTTCGTGTAGTAGCACATCCTCATACCGTCTCTACTAAGTCTGCTAGGTCAGTCGGTATGAGTAAAAATTCCTAGATCTAAACTGCAAAATACACCAAAAAGAAAGGGGGCACAAGGCCCCCTCTCCTGTACTTCTTACGCTCCAGGCGAAGCGAACATTCCAAGCGGATCCGAGAATCCAAAGGAATAACGCTCACGAGCTTTGTAACGAACGTTTCCGGTATCGAAGTCTCCATCCATGGAGTTAGCCATGGGAGTACGGATGAAGTGCTTCAGACCGTTGGGAACGTCAGTACACAAGAACCAGGCGTCGTCATCCGTCAGGTAGTTGTTAACCCTGTAACCCTCTGGAATCGAACCGTTGTTCTTGATGGCGTTGATGTCGTTGTCTGCTGTACCAACACGAAGCTCTGTCTCAAGAAGACGAGTAGCTACGAACTGGAGAGCAGGGGGGACAATCAACTTACGT
>JAGYJT010000142.1 GCA_018401955.1 Chitinophagales bacterium
ACGTTGGGTTTGTACTTCAAGGTCTTGGTATTGCTAAACGAGTTGCTTCTGGTAAAACGGGGCCAAAAATAATTCGCGCTAAGATTGACGGCGTAGACACCGCTTGGGAAATTGATACTAAAGGCACCGTATTTGGCGACATTCCTGCCGAGATTATTGTTAAGGGCATGGACGGTATTAAATCTACGATGCCTGGGTTTATGAAGTTGTTTAGCTTTCCTGCCGATGTGTTTAGGAAGTTCATTACCCGAGACCCTGCATACGCCATACGCCAGATTTTCCGTGACTCAACCGCAGCCTACATGGCAACTGGTTCTAATGCGACGCCTGTACTTGGCGCTCTTAAAGAGCTTAAGAATATGTACGGCGATGGAGACAAAACCGCACGCCAGCTTATGGCAGGTGGCCTCAGTGGTGGACAGGTTATTACGGGTTCCCCAGATGATATGAAGAAAATTATCCAGCAGGTTGCCTCTGGTAAGCCAGGATGGTCAATGGCTATGGCAAAGCTCGATGGTTTTGCAATGGCTGGCGATATGGCAACTCGTGTTGCAGCCTACAAGTCGTTCATAAAACAAGGGCTAACTGAGCGTGAAGCTGAGCTTGCCTCGCTTGAGATCATGAACTTCTCACGCAGGGGCGTTTCACCAACTGTGCTGTTTTTAAACTCCATGATTCCGTTCTTGTCTGCCAACATCCAAGGTCTTGACGTTCTGTACCGTGCGTTCAAGGGGCAGATGGGCTACTCCGAAAGACTTAAAATTCAAGAAAAGCTTTTTGCTCGTGGGGCGTTTCTAGCGCTGGCAACCGCTGCCTACGCTATCGCTATGGATGACGATGAGACTTACGAAAACGCACGGCCTTCTGAGCGGTATGGAAACTGGTTTGTGCCTGTAGCCGGTCTTGACGGGGCGCTTCGTGTACCCATCCCGTTTGAATTGGGTTTGATCTTTAAAGTCCTACCAGAAGCCGTAGTACGCGCAGCAAAAAGCGACGAAAAAGGCAGCGAAATTATTGGCGACATAAAAGACATGCTCATGAAGAGCGTGCCGGGAGACATCCCTCTTGCCGCAAAACCCGCTCTTGAAGTCATGTCGAACTACTCGTTCTTCACCAACAGTGCTGTTGTTGGT
>JAGYJT010000143.1 GCA_018401955.1 Chitinophagales bacterium
AGTATGGTGCTTAGGTTGGTAAAGGTTACTAAACTGTCAGGGCAAGCGTTGGTTGAAGTAAACTCAACCGTTGGGCGAGGGCTTACTGTTACGCTACGAGTAATAACTGCATCACAATCAGCAGTTGATATAGCCGTAAGGGTTACGGTATAAGTACCAGCAACAGTGTAAGAATGTGTTGGGTTATCCAAAGTGCTGGTTGCACCGTCGCCAAAATCCCAAGTGTAGCTCGTTGCATTGGTTGAGTTGTTGGTAAAGGTTACATCGCTACCTGGGCAAGCTGGGCTTGCTACAAAATCAGCAACTGGCTTAGCGGGTACTACCACATTGGTAGTGCTAGTGCCGGTGCAGTTGCCTGGACTAGTAATCGCTAGGGTAACCGAGTAAGTTCCAGCAGGGTTGAATATATGTGTAGGGTTCTCGTCGGTGCTGGTTGCGCCATCACCAAAGTTCCAAAGGTAAGTGTATGGTCCGCCAGTGGCTGGGGTGTTAGCATTAAACTGCGTAACCTCAGTAGCACAAGCACTAGTGTTTGTTGGTACGGCTACATTGATAACGTCGCTTACAGTAACTTCCAATGAGTCGCTGGTAGTGCAGCCATCAGGGCTGGTTGCCGTTGCTTTTACAAAAAACGTACCTGCAGTTGTCCAGTTAACGTTTGCAGTATTGGTGCCTTGACCGCCAAATACCACACCGCCGCCAGAAATTGACCAAGTGACAATGTTTCCACCACCAACATTAACCGTATAATCTTCATCAAGATTGGTACAAGCTAATGCGTCACCAGCAACATTAAAGTTAGGGAACGGGTTAGCACTAATGGTTACGCTCTTACTAGTTACTGCATCACAATCAGCAGTTGCATTAGCCGTAAGGGTTACGGTATAGGTGCCAGCGGTTGTGTAAGCATGTACTGGGTTGGTTGCAGTGCTGTTAGAACCATCACCAAAATCCCAGAAATAACTAGTAGCATTGGTGCTGGTATTGGTAAATGTTACGTCTGCACCTGGGCAGGTAGGGGTAGTAAAGGTGAAATCAGGTGTTGGTTTTGCAGGCACGGTGTGAAAAGTATTTAACCTCCCTTCACAACCAAACTGATTTGTAATTGCCAATCCAACAGTATAATTACCA
>JAGYJT010000144.1 GCA_018401955.1 Chitinophagales bacterium
GGTATAGTGCTTAAGTTGGTAAAGGTTACCAAACTATCAGGACATGCGTTGGTTGAAGTAAACTCAACTGTTGGGCGAGGGCTTACTGTTACGCTACGAGTTATAACCGCATCACAATTAGCGGTTGAAATAGCCTTAAGGGTTACGGTATAAGTTCCTGAAACGGTATAAGCATGTGTTGGGTTATCTAAAGTACTAGTTGCTCCGTCACCAAAATCCCAGGTGTAGCTAGTAGCATTGGTTGAGTTATTGGTAAAGGTTACATCGCCACCTGGGCAAGCTGGGCTCGCCACAAAATCAGCTACTGGCTTAGCAGGTACTACCACGTTTGTAGTGCTGGTGCCTATGCAATTGCCTGGGCTAGTGATTGCTAAAGTAACAACGTAAGTTCCGGCAGGGTTAAATATGTGCGTTGGGTTCTCGTTAGTGCTGGTTGCGCCATCACCAAAGTTCCAAAGGTAGGTGTACGGGCCGCCTGTAGCCGGTGTATTCGCGGTAAACTGCGTAACCTCACCAGCACATGCATTGGTATTGGTCGGTACTGCTATATTTATTACGTCGCTCACCGTTACTTCCAACGAATCGCTTGTAGAGCAGCCATCAGGGCTGGTTGCCGTTGCTTTTACAAAATATGTACCGGCATTTGTCCAAGTAACGTTAGCCGTGTTTGAACCTTGACCGCCAAATACCACACCGCCGCCAGAAACTGACCAAGTAACAATGTTTCCACCACCAACATTAACTGTATAATCTTCATCAAGATTGGTACAAGCTAGTGCGTTACCAGCAACATTAAAGTTAGGGAACGGATTGGCACTGATGGTTACGCTCTTGGTAGTTACCGCATCACAATCGGCTGTTGATATTGCTGTAAGGGTAACCGTATAAGTACCCGCTGTTGTGTATGCATGAGTAGGGTTGGTTGCAGTGCTGTTACTACCATCGCCAAAGTCCCAGAAATAGCTGCTGGCATTGGTGCTGGTATTGGTAAATATTACGTCTGCACCAGGGCAAGTAGGAGTGGAAAAGGTAAAGTCGGGTGTTGGTTTGGCAGGAACTGTGTGCGAAGTAGATAACCTACCCTCGCAGCCAAACTGATTGGTAATAGTCAATCTAACAGTATAATTTCCT
>JAGYJT010000145.1 GCA_018401955.1 Chitinophagales bacterium
GGTGTCACATATATGTGCGTAGGTTCAAAAATATTGCTGGTATTGCTATCGCCAAACTCCCAGAAATAAGTGAAGTTTGGATTGTAAGCAGTATTTGGCACCTCAAAGAAAGTAGGCTCACCTGCGCAAGCATCTGATATGTTGAACAGCGCAGCTAAAGCAGTGCTGTTAACCACAACAGCAAGTGTATCTGTATCGATACATACGCTACCATTGCTGGCAACAATCAGGTTATGGGTGCCATTCGAGGTCCAATTGATAGTAACCGTGTTAGTGGACTGGCCAGATACAATGGTACCACCAGTAACACTCCAAGTATAATTTGCACCAGGGTAAGAATTGGCTTGATAAGTTTCTAAGGTTTGGCCAGTTTGATTACGGCAAACGGTATCGTTACCAGCTATAATAGCAAGATCATAGTTGTCGCCAGCAGCGCCCACATTAACTGTGAACTCACCTGCAGGGTTAACTGCATCTACACTCCCGTCACCACCGTCTTGGCCTTGTTGCTGGTCACCGCAGCAGCCACCATTGCCGCCCAATATACTCGTGGTAATACCGCTAATGGTACTTGCTGGTGTATTATAGTATCTTATTTTAATACGGCCACCGCCACCGGCACCGCCGCCATCAGCTACTCCTGTGCCTGTGCCGCCATTACCGCCGTTGGCGTTAATGTTAATAACACTTATATTAAGCGCTTCAGCTTCTAGCAATACGCCGCCACCAGCACCACCGCCAGAACCTTTGTTATTACTAGTGCTAAAAGTACCACTATCACCGTTTACATTAACAATGGCATTATTTGCAAGTACCTGAAATCCTTTCAGATAAATTCCAGCTCCACCATTTGCACCTGTTGGCGCTGCTGTTGGGTTTGTACTGGAAGGTCTAGAGCCTGCGCCACCCGAACCTGGCTCAATAGTTAAACCACTAGGCGTGCCGTAGGCCGTGCCACCAACCCCAAAGTTGTCGCCTGGGTCGTAGCCACCGTCTCCACCGTCGCCGCCATAAGCACCACCGCCGGTTCCACCATTGGGTGAATTACTAAATGTTTGTCCGCCGCCAGGGCCAAAGCCATCTTGATCAATTCCGCCGCC
>JAGYJT010000146.1 GCA_018401955.1 Chitinophagales bacterium
GTTTACTATCCCGATAATTTTGAATCTTTAGAGTAGGTGCTTATATGTTTAGCGATGATTTGGGCTTTAATCCTTTTGATAAGAACAACAAAACATCTGTTGACGATCCTAAGATCACATCTTTTTTTCTGTCTTTTGGTCGCCCAAATAATATCTTTTGTTATAATGGAGATCCCCGTAAAAAGATTAGCAGTATGCCTCACACAGAAAGTATGCTAGATGTGATTGAAGCAAACAACAATGGTTCTGATGCTTACTTTTATGTAAATGGTGGACGCAAGCAATACGCTATCAATCAATTGTCCGCCTGTTTCTGCGACATGGATGCGGGGCGTGATGATGAAGGTAAATATTTTAAGCCTAGCGTTGTAATGGAACATAAGAAAAGATTCTTGGAAAAGATTAATAGTTTTCCGGTTCCGCCAAGTTGGGTAGTAGATACTCGTAATGGATACCAGTGCTACTGGATTCTTCATCCAAATGATCGCCAAGTAAACAAAACCGTATGGAAGGGTGTGCAGAAAAAGCTGTCTAATTATTTCGGTGGCGATCCGCTGGCTATTAAGATTAATCAAATTTTTAGAGTGCCATATACTTGGTGGCGTAAAGGATGGGAGGGTAAGGCTCCTTACTTTACAAGTATACTTCCAGGCAGTACCGGGAATTGTGTAGCATTTAATGATTTGAAGAATGCTCTTGAAGGAACTTCTGCAAACATTGATTGTGCTCGTACTGGCAAGAGTAGCGGTGCTTGGTTTGATGCTTGGAAGCAAGTGTCTGACGAAGTAGCAGCGAACGAAACTTTAGTAACCCGTAGAGAATTGCACCGTAAAGTTGCTGATGTTGTTTTTAATGCTACTTATGGTAGTGACTATGATCACGAAACATATAGAGAAGAACGTGAATGTACTAAATCTGAATCTCGTCGTCCCCGTGGTAGACCAATAGGAACTGGAAGACCAATAAAAAGAGCTTGTGTTTCTGTAAGCGAAACTTTTAACTCTACAGAGAAGGCGATTGGCGAGCCAGTAATAGTAACGTCTTGTATGGGTATGGATAGCACAGAAACGCTCCATACGGATAGCACAGAGAGCCTA
>JAGYJT010000147.1 GCA_018401955.1 Chitinophagales bacterium
CCTAATTGGGTGGTGTACAGGTGTTGGTCGTCCAGCTTGGCTTTGTTCTTCACCAACTCGTCATAATCCTCTTTAATGCGGGCATCCAAGTAGCGCAAGCCGTTCAACAACGCTTTATTCAATTGCGCCTCTTTGCTCAAATCAATTACGCCCATGTGCACCAAGCGACCGATACCGGTAACGATGTATTGGGTAATGTAGCGGTTGTCGGGCCCGCCTTTAAACCACGGCCAGCCTCCGTTAGGACTTTGTGCTTTTACCAGTTTGCGCAGGCTGTTGTCTTGCTGGCGGGCTAGGTTGTTCAGCTCAAACAATAGCCCGATGCGCTTTTTGCGCTCGGTTTCGTTTTGGGCTTGCAGTACCCACGGCGTTTCTTCGAGGATGATATTTTTAAGCTCTTGGTTTTTCTCCAGGTTGCTTACCAAGGCATCGGCGTTTTTCCATTGCTCAAATACCTTTTGTATCTGTGGCTTGCTGTTGGCAATGTGCGCTGCAATGCTGTTGGCATAGTATCGGTTGAAGGTCTGCTCGTTGCACTCGTATGGATACTCCATAAGGTACGGCAGGGCCTGTATGGCATACCAAGCGGGGTTGGCAGTCAATTCCAAGGTAAGCCCTTGGTGGCGTAGCGTTTTCGATTTGCCGGAATTGAGCAGCTTGTCAAACGACAGTTTTTTGGTCTCGTTGCCGCTTAAGTTGATGGGCAATGTTTCGGTAACCAACATGCGGTTGCTCAATATTGGCAAAGCATTTTCTTCGCCATCAGTGTAGTCCCCTGCTTGCGCGCTTACCCGGTATACCACTGCCGAAATACCTTCGGGCACTATCAGCGTCCATTTGGCAACAGCACTTTGGCCCTTGCCCATGGTTATTGGCTGACTGGCACCCGATAGCTTAAATTGTGCATCAATAGGCTGCATACTGAAGGCATCAAACAGCTGCAATTTGGCCGAGCCAGTAAGGGCGTTCTCGCTAAGGTTGCTCACTTTGGCACTGAACACGATGGTATCGCCCTCTCGCAAAAAGCGCGGGGCATTGGGGAACACCATGAGTTCTTTTTGGGTAACGGCTTCTTTGGTA
>JAGYJT010000148.1 GCA_018401955.1 Chitinophagales bacterium
GAATTACCCTGACTTTACCCAACGCGATAAACACTTAGCCGCCATGGGCCCTATTACGGCCGAGGCTATACGCGAAGCTGGCCTTAAGGTTAGTTTCCAAGCACCAACGCCTCAAGCGCCTTCCATTGTAAAAGCACTGGAGCTTTTCTTGTTGGAAACCAACAAAAAATAAGCAAACAACAAGAGTAGCCATTTACATATTTACTACCAATTGAAGATTGGTTAGCCTATATTCCTATATACGTTACATCCATATCATCTGTTGAGCTCTTATAACGCAATTTAAAGAAGTCATTTACTGCAAAAAAGAAGCTTTTTCTCCTTAAAAAGTGCTTGGTTACCTCTATATAACCCATATTGATAGTAGCGTTTACAACATCGTCTCCAATGCTATCCACGGATAAAGAGGCACATAGAATAAAACCGCGGCTACATCTCTTAATATTTAAAAGATCGGCAATGTTTTCTTTGCCATTAACGAAAACCACTTCATTAAGGCCAACACGATAATTGTTTAATTTAAAAATTTTCCGAGCCTCATCATTCACCATTACGGGTAGCTTCCCTTGATTCATATTGGTTTGCAGAGCCATTTCCCAGTTCATTGTTACTATGCAATTTCGAAGCACGGTATCCACACCCTGCGCATTAACCAGTCCGAATTGAAAGGTTAAAAGCGCAATAATGAAGATTTTAAATAGAATCATCTTTGAGTATTTCATCACTATTTTTTTAGCCTGTGCATAAACATCCTTATCAGCTGAAATTTGCCACTCATTAAACTTACATATAAATTCGGTTCTCCAAAGAAATAAACACACCTACTTATTGCCAAAGCTTTGCGCCCCAAGGGTTTTATTTTGCCGTGCAACAACATTATTATTGATTGGCAATAAATAAATCCGTACCTTTACCAACCTTATTAGGGGAAACCAAGTTAGGTTAATTATAAGATGAAGAAAATATTCTTAAACGCATACGTTGTTGTTGCTTGTAAGCAGGCTGCCGCCTGAACCGAGTTTTTGCTTGGCACTGCTTTTACAAACGATACGCATGCTATTCTT
>JAGYJT010000149.1 GCA_018401955.1 Chitinophagales bacterium
ATGGAAGTAGCACAGCACTACGCTAACAAATACCACGAATACATCGGTGCACTTAATACCCTGCCGCCTAGCATTGAGCCTCAAGCATCAGGGCATATTATTGAGCAGATAAACATGACCCAGGCCATTTTGGATGCGGGCTTGGCTTATGAGGTGGAAGGCTCGGTGTATTTTGATGTAATGAAATACAACGAGCAGCACCACTATGGTAAATTGAGTGGCCGAGTGCTAGAAGAACTACAAGCCAGTGAACGCAGCCTTGAGGGGCAAGATATTAAACGTAACAAAGCCGATTTTGCCCTATGGAAAAAAGCCGAGCCACAGCACATTATGCGCTGGCCTAGCCCTTGGGGCGAGGGTTTCCCGGGCTGGCATATTGAGTGCTCGGCCATGAGTAGCAAGTATTTGGGCGAGACTTTTGATATACACGGCGGCGGTATGGATTTGCTGTTTCCGCACCACGAGTGCGAAATAGCGCAGTCTGTTGCATCTTGTGGTAATGAGCCGGCTAAGTATTGGATGCACAACAACATGATTACCCTCAACGGCCAGAAAATGGGTAAATCGTTGGGCAATGCCATAGATTTGCACCAGTTTTTTACGGGTACACACCCATTGCTGGAGCGCGCTTACAGCCCCATGACCATCCGTTTCTTTGTGTTGCAGAGCCACTATCGCAGTACGCTTGATTTTACTAACGAAGCCTTGCAAGCTAGCGAAAAAGGCTACAACCGACTGATGGCAGCCAACAAAATTGCCAAGAGCATTGAATACCCAAGTGCCACTGGTACTGTTAATGCCGATTTGGATGCAGAAATCCTAAAAATTTGCGCTGAGCTGGATGAGTATATGAGCGACGACTTCAATACGGCGCAAACCTTGGCGGCATTGTTTGAGTTGAGTGCAAAACTGAACAGCCTTAAAGATGGCCATATTGCTGCCAACACTCTTTCTGCAGATACCTTTGCCTTGCTAAAGGAGAAGTTTGTGGTGTTTGTAGAAGAGGTATTGGGCTTGAAAGACGAAGATGCTGCCAGCGATAATGGCGTAACCGA
>JAGYJT010000015.1 GCA_018401955.1 Chitinophagales bacterium
TTATCATCTTTGGTGGTATGCTGCGGTTGCTGCTCGCACGAAGCCAAAAAGGTTATCAAGCTGAGGGATAGGAGGATATATTTTAGCATGGTAAGTGGTTGATAATGTGAGCTTACAAATTACAGCGTTTATTCGTTTAAGTAAAATAGCTATCTTACTAACATGATTAAAAAAATCCTTTTACCCATCCTAATCGTTTTTGCCATAGTTGGCGCCCTGTGGGGAGTACTCGAATGGATGGAGCACAGTAAATTACAATCGTTTGCCCAAAAACCGTATTGGGCGGTTTGCGAAAAGCAAAACGAAAAGGGCAACTATACCTTCTACCTTTACAACGATTCTACTTTCCTGGCCATAGTGCCCGATAAAATCTTATCAGGAACTTACATTATGTCAGCTGAAAAACTGAGGTTAAACTATGAAGGATTAGAAATACGTGCCGATGATGTGCATGTTTTTGAAACACCTGGTTGCGACAGTTGTATGCTAATACCGCATCAACACAACGGTTTTAAAGACCTTGTATTTGTTAGGAGAGCTGGTGTTGGGTTTGAGTAGGTATAAAAATATTTCTTATTTAATCAGCACATTGGTACATTAGCACATCAGCACATTAAGCAACCATGTATTTACCTAGAACACCTGCCCTCATCCAAAAACTGTTCCCCGACTTGCTTTGCAGGGTGGAGGGCGAGGGCAATGTGGCATACCTTACCTTTGATGATGGCCCCACCCCGGGGGTAACGGAGGAGGTGCTGGATGTATTGGCACAATACGATGCCAAGGCAACGTTCTTTTGTTTGGGCAGGCAAGTGGCGCATCACCCTGAGTTAAGTGCCCGCATAATTGCCGAGGGGCACCGTATGGGCAACCATAGTTATAGTCATCCGGATGGCTGGCGCACCAGCACCCACCAATACTTAGAAGATGTAGCACTGGCTGACACGGTTATTGATGCCGACTTTTTCCGTCCGCCATACGGACGGCTTCGACCTGCGCAATACACCGCGCTCAAAAAAAAATACCGAATAGTACTGTGGGATGTAATGCCGGGGGATTTTGATACCACCCGCAGCGCTGACGATTGCTACCAAATAATGCAACAGTATGTTACCCCTGGGTCTATTATCGTTTTGCATGATAGCCAAAAGGCTTACTCAAGGTTAAAGGAGATTTTGCCTAGGTTTTTGGAGGAGTTCACCGCTAAGGGGTATCGGTTTGAGGCATTGCCATAAAACCCTCACCTAGCCTCTCCCAGAGGGAGAGGGACTTACATGTTATGAGCAAATGACCACCAAATCAGGCACTATCGCCAACCAGTAACCAATACACCAATAACCAATCAACCAAAATGCCTACCTTTACCACCCTATTATGACATTAACCGATACGCATACACACCTATACAGCAGCCGATTTGATGGCGACCGCGATGATATGATACAGCGTGCGCTGGATGCAGGTGTTACCCGTTTGTTTTTACCTAATATAGATTCAGCTTCCATACCCGGAATGATGGATTTGGTAAACCGCTACCCCAACAATTGCTTCCCAATGATGGGGCTACACCCCTGCCATGTAAAGGAAAATGTGGAGCAAGAACTGGAAACGGTGCGCCGATGGCTCTTTGATAAAGTTGATGATGCCGGAAACAAACAAGATGTTAACTTTTGTGCCGTGGGCGAGATTGGACTGGATTACTATTGGGAGCTCACTTTTAAGGAGCAACAGAAGGAAGCCTTGAAAGAACAAACCCGCTGGGCAAAACAATTAGGCTTGCCCATCGTTATCCATAGCCGAGAGAGTTTTGATGATATTGCGGAGATATTGGAAAGCTTGGCCGACGAAAACCTGAAAGGGGTTTTCCATTGCTTTACCGGAACCGCTGCGCAAGCACGCCGCGCGATGGAAATGGGCTTCTTTTTGGGAATTGGAGGGGTAGCGACCTATAAAAATTCTGGTTTAACAGAAGTAATAAAAGAAATTGGGCTAGACCGAATAATTTTAGAAACCGATGCCCCATATTTGACACCGGTACCCCACCGCGGAAAGCGCAATGAGAGCGCCTACGTTAGGTTTGTGGCAGATAAACTTGCCGAAACAATGGGATTATCAACGGATGAAATAGCTGAAATAACTACCCAAAACAGCCGAAATTTGTTCGGTTTTTAAGGGATATATCGAGTTGTAACGTTAAATATTTTAACACGCTTTTTGTTTATTGACTATTATTTTGAAATTTTGTGGCTTATCTCTGTACGGAGAGATGTCCGAGTGGTCGAAGGAGCACGCCTGGAAAGTGTGTATATCCCAAAAGGGTATCGAGGGTTCGAATCCCTCTCTCTCCGCCAGGCATGAACCATTAACTTATAAAACAAACTAAATACCCACAATTAAACCCTTTTCACCATGAAAAAGCTTTTGGCTGTAATAGCAATTTTCAGCTTCTTTACCGTTAACAACGTGTATGTAGCAAGCGCCCAAACAGGCGAGGATTCAACTACCACTACCGCAGTTGATTCTCCAGCAAACAACACTGCAAGCACTGCACCTGATGTAGTAGCTCCAGCAGAAGAAGAAGAGGATGCTCCGGCAGCAGCACCTGAGGAAGCTGAAGGTTTCCACGAAATTGTAAAGAAGCGTTTTATTGAAGGTGGTGCCACCTTTATGTCGTTCGTATTGATTTGTTTGATTCTAGGTCTTGCCTTCGTTATCGAGCGTATCATTTCATTGAACTTGGCATCTACCAACACCCGCAAATTGTTGTTGGCCGTTGAAGAGCGTGTAAAGGCTGGTGACGTTAACGGTGCTAAAGAGCTTTGCCGTGCACAGCGTGGCCCTATCGCAAGCATTTTCTACCAAGGCCTTGACCGTGTAAACGAAGGTCCGGAAGTAGTTGAGAAATCGATTATTGCCTACGGTGGTGTACAAATGGGTCTATTGGAGCGTGGTCTTCCTTGGATTTCATTGTTTATCGCTCTAGCCCCGATGTTGGGTTTCATGGGTACGGTACTAGGTATGATTGATGCCTTTGACGCGATTGCAAAGGCTGGTGATATTAACCCTACCATTGTAGCCGACGGTATTAAAGTGGCACTATTGACCACCGTATTCGGTCTATTGGTAGCGATTATCCTACAAGTATTTTACAACTACATTATGTCAAAAATTGACGGAATCATCAACAACATGGAAGATTCTTCAATCAGCTTTATGGACATTTTGTTGAAGTATAACGTATTCAAAAAATAATCATGGACGAATTTAGCATAACATTTGGTATGTACGGCATATTAGTGTCGTACGCCTTACTAGCGGTGGCTACACTCGGCTTTATTGGTTTTGAGTTGTTTCACTTGGCTACCAACCTAAAAGACTCAAAAGGCCAATTGGCTGGTGCTGGTTCACTAATCGTGATATTAGGCCTTGGTTGGGCATTAGGTTCTGGCGACTTTACCTTTGCCGGCATGGAGAAGTTTGAAATGACTGAAAGCTCCATCCGCCTAGTTGACATGGGTATTATTACTACCTACATTCTATTGATCATCGCCACCATTGGCTTGGTTGCCGATCTGCTTTTAAGTATAGTAAAGAGATAATTGCTCCATTATGGCAAGAAGAAATAAACAAGGTGCAGGCGAGATTAATGCAAGCTCGATGGCAGATATTGCCTTCTTGCTGCTTATTTTCTTCCTAGTTACCACCACTATCGATTATGATAAGGGTATACTGCACAAGTTGCCGCCAATAACTGAAGAACCGCCTGACAACGTTCAGAGTAATAAGCGTAACACCATGGTGGTGCTTATTAACTCAAGAGACCAACTGTTGGTGAACAACGAGAACGTAAGCGTTAAAAAGCTTAGGAGCCGTGCAAAGCAGTTTTTGAACAACAATGGCCGTAACCCTAAATGGTCAGTAAGTCCTGATGAAGCGATTATTTCACTTCAAAATGACCGAGGTACCTCTTACGGTTTGTACTTGCAGGTGCAAAACGAATTGAAAGCTGCTTACCGTGAACTGCGAGACGAGTATGCCTTACAGAAGTATGGTAACAAGTTTGAAGACCTAAAGGTAATAGCCAAAGAAAGTGGATTGGCCAGGGATAAGGAAAAGGTAGAGGATGTTGCTGACCATTTCCCAATGCGCCTATCAGAGGCCGAACCAAAATCTATAGGAGAATAAGACATGGCAAAATTCACACAGAAAGGCAAGAAAGGTTTGCCAGCGATTTCAACAGCTTCGTTGCCCGATATTATCTTTATTCTATTGTTCTTTTTCATGGTGGTAACCGTGATGCGAGAAACAGAACTTAAGGTAAAAAACGTGTTACCTAAAGCTACGGAGTTGACCAAGCTGGAAAACAAAGAATTGGTGTCGTACATCTACATTGGTGAACCTACTGAGCAGTACGTTGCTAAATTTGGTGATGCACCTCGTGTTCAATTGAACGATTCGTATGCCAACACCAACGAGATTGGTACTTTTGTTTTCGCTGAGCGTGCAAAACTGCCCACTACCGAAATGCGCGGTGCAATGGTTTTTGCGCTTCGTATTGACGAAGATGTGAAAATGGGTATCGTTACGGATGTAAAATACCAATTGCGAAAAGTAAATGCATTCAAAATTAACTACTCTGCCCGCCCTGATGAGGGTGCGATAACACAAGGTGAGTAATCTTAGTTAAAGGTATTCGAGAATTGACTATAATACCTTTTTTCGTTTAATACATTTATTAAATAATTAATTACTATTAATTTCCAAAACGGGTAAATCTCAAAACATGAAAAAAGTACTACTATCTCTATTTGTAGTTTTTGCATTTGTAGCAACTACATTTGGTCAAAACGACCGAATCACTTTCCACAATGGTAAAATCATTGAAGGAAAGGTTATTAAACTTGAAGAGTTCACCATCGTTTTTAAGTATGTTGGCGAAGATGCCGAACAAACTATCTCTAAATTACTTGTTGGCCAAATAGTATATAGCAGTGGTCGTGTAGAGCAAGTTACCGAGAAGATTGTTATCAATGGTAAAGAAGATTGGGAAAAAGTTGAAGTATTGCTAGACAAGAGCCAAATAGTTGGTTTAACCAAAGTTGACGAAGTGCAAGGCAAAACCACAGCTTTCTTTTCCGGCTATACTAGCGCATCTGGTACTGACAAACGTTCGATGAAGAAGTTGTTGGAAGCCGCTGCGGCTCTTAATTGCCCTTTTGTTTACATTACCGCAGACAAAGATGCTAAAGGTGGCATGCAGTCTGGAGCATATGGTGCACAAGGCAACAAAAAAGGTATTGCTTACAAATACTAATATTCCTCCTTTAATAGCATAAAAAAAGCCCCCGAGCAATGCTCGGGGGCTTTTTTTATTTTACACCGTCTCCAGCTTCTTCTGCAAAGCAAACATCTCATCGCGTAGGCGGGCGGCTTCCACAAAATCGAGGTCTTTGGCTGCTGTTTCCATTTGCTTTTTAGTGCTCTTTATCAGTTTCTCTATCTGGTCTTTGTTGAGGTATTCCATTACCGGGTCGGCTGCAATACCCAAGCTGGTTTCAGGCTCTAGGTATGGCTTCGGTTCTTTTTGCGCCCTTATGTCAAGTACGCTGGTTTGTTTCATTATCTGCTCGCGGGTTTTGGCCAGGCTGGTAGGTACAATGTTATTATCAATATTGTACTGCACCTGTTTTTCGCGGCGGCGGTCGGTTTCGTCAATGGTTTTGCGCATGCTGTCCGTTATTTTATCAGCATACATAATTACACGGCCATTGATATTTCGCGCCGCACGGCCTGCCGTTTGCGTTAGCGAGCGCTCCGAGCGCAAGAAACCCTCTTTATCGGCATCCATAATGGCCACCAACGATACTTCGGGCAAATCAAGACCCTCACGCAACAGGTTTACACCTATCAGTACATCAAACACACCCAGTCGCAGGTCCCTCAGTATCTCTACCCTTTCTAGCGTATCCACTTCACTATGTATGTAGCGGCACTTAATGCTCAAGCGGGTCATATACTTACTTAGCTCCTCGGCCATTCGTTTGGTTAGCGTAGTTACCAGTACACGGTCGCCACGCATAATGGTTTCATCCGCCTCTTCCAACAAATCATCCACTTGATTTATGCATGGGCGTACCTCGATAACAGGGTCGAGCAGGCCAGTAGGGCGCACAATTTGCTCAACCACTACGCCTTCGGTTTGCTCTAGTTCGTAATTGGCTGGTGTAGCACTTACATACACCACTTGGTTTACTAAGTTCTCAAACTCATTAAAGCTCAGCGGACGGTTATCCAATGCCGATGGCAAGCGGAAACCATACTCCACCAAATTCATTTTACGGGCACGGTCGCCACCGCTCATGCCGCCAATTTGCGGAATGGTCACGTGGCTTTCATCTACCACCAACAAAAAGTCATCGGGGAAATAATCCAACAAACAGAAAGGCCTGTCGCCTGGGTTACGCCTATCCAAAAAGCGGGAATAGTTCTCAATGCCTGAGCAATAACCCAGCTCTTTAATCATCTCTAGGTCAAAGTTGGTGCGCTCTTCCAAGCGTTTCGCCTCTAGGTGCTTACCGATGGATTTAAAGTAATCCACCTGCTCTTGCATCTCAAAGCGTATTTCATCTAGCACGGTACCAAATTGGTCCTTTGGTGCCATATACATATTGGCCGGGAAAATGGCCACATCTTGCAAGTCTTCAATTTTATTGCCTGTATCGGGCTCAAAAGTCCGCATCTCTTCAATCTCATCACCAAAAAAGGTAATACGCACACAGTGGTCGGCATACGGAAGAAATATATCCACTGAGTCGCCACGCACCCTAAAGGTGCCTCTAGTAAGATTCAAGTCCGAGCGGGAGTATAAGCAATCAACCAAATGGTACAGCACACTGTTGCGAGTAATTTCTTGCCCAACAGCCAAGCGCAAAATGCGCTCTTTAAACTGAAACGGGTTGCCCAAGCCATATATGCACGATACGGATGCCACCACCACAATATCGCGCCTACCAGAAAGCAGGGAAGAAGTACTGCGCAGGCGGAGCTTTTCAACCTCATCGTTAATGCTTAAATCCTTTTCGATATAAACACCCGTGCTCGGTACAAAAGCCTCAGGTTGGTAATAATCGTAGTACGATACAAAATAATTTACCGAGTTGTCGGGGAAAAACTGCTTGAATTCCCCATACAATTGAGCTACCAAGGTTTTGTTATGGCTGAGTATCAACGTAGGTTTTTGCACCTGCTGTATGACGTTGGCAATAGTAAACGTTTTACCCGAACCAGTAACGCCCAGCAGGGTTTGCGCCTTATCACCACGCAGTATGCCCTCAGTAAGTTGTTGGATGGCCTGCGGCTGATCGCCAGTAGGTTTATAATCTGATACTATCTGAAATTTCATAGATACCCAAATCTACATAAACGCAGGCAAGGGTTAAGTAGTTTCAGTAAAAATAAAATTGATTGATGTACCAATTTGTCGGAACCATGATTAAAAAAAAGGATTGGTTGATTGGAAAAGGATTTCAATTATAGGTGTAGCTATTTTAACCACTCACATTGAAGTATCTTTATCGTATTCATAAAAAACAGGGCAATGCTTCAATCAATAATTGATTTCTTACCGTTATTCATCACTGTTTTATTTATAACAATGGTGCTGGAAATAATAAGTGGGCAATACTTTTATGGCAGCCTTTTTAAGTGGGGCATTCCTATTATCAGACGTACTTTACACCTGCCCAACCACAATATAAAATTACCCATTGGCGATAAAGTGGAAATGGAGGAGGGGGCTTATAAATTCATGGATAGCGATACCATATTTTGCCGGTTCCTGCAGAATGAATTTTCATTTCGCTACAAGAACCCCATTTTATTGTTAAAAATTACGGCTTGCATTAAAAGGGACAAAAAAATCGTTTCTGTTGTAGCCCGAATGCACATAGCACTTACATTGCTTGTTGTTTTCTTTTACTCTTCACTACTGGCAATTGCGACACTTGTTTACGCCAACCTTATAATATTGGGTACCATACTTTTCTTAGCGCTTATGGTTATTCTCATTTCATTACGCTCATGGTACAAAAACACAATTATCAAAGTTGACTTGCTACAAACCGAACTATCTAAACTGCTTGAAGGGCTGGCAAACGAAGTACCTCAGCAAGATTATCAATAAGCATCGGGTTATTATCAGCGCCCAAATCACAAACCTTTTTTACATATCCAAAGTCTTGTGTCTTGTGCCTATTATCTTGTGTCTATTTTGATTAAGTTTGCATCCCTTTCAATCTAATACTCAATAGCATGATTCTTTCTGATAAAGAAATACTGTCCGAAATGGAAACTGGCAGTATCCTCATCGAACCTTTCCGTCGCGAATGCTTGGGCAGCAACTCATACGATGTACATTTGGGCCGCTACCTTGCCACCTATACCAACCGTGTGTTGGATGCCAAAAAGCATAACACCATTGAGGAGTTCATTATCCCTGAAGAAGGATTTGTGATTGAGCCGGGCACGCTATACTTAGGTGTAACTGAAGAATACACCGAGACCCACCAGCATGTGCCATTTTTGGAAGGCAAAAGCAGCGTGGGCCGTTTGGGCATTGACATACACGCTACTGCTGGCAAAGGTGATGTAGGCTATTGTAACACTTGGACACTTGAAATATCATGTGCTATGCCCGTACGCATATACGCTGGCATGCCTGTTGGCCAATTGATTTACTTTATGGTACAGGGTGAGGTTGAGCGCTTGTACAACAAGAAAGATGATGCCAAATACAACAACCGCACCTTAAAGCCGATTGAGAGTATGATGTGGAAGAACAAATTTTAATTTGTAACCGTAGATAGGGCGTTGCCCCATCCTAGTATTATGACCCGTTGGGGTAAACAGCAATATGCAAACGTCCGCCAGCGAGCGGAGCACAATAATTTTAGCCGGGGGCATCGCCCTCGGCACAAAATGCGGGTTTTAATCGCACATTGCAAAGCTATCCGCTACTTACTACTTTTTGCCCTTCATTCGCTATCTTTATTGGTAGCAAAAGAATGAGACTATGAGCGCCACTGCATCGAAAACCAGCCACTACCCTACTGAGAAAAACAAGGTATTGCACGACTTTAAAGCGAGCAACAACTTTTATGAAAGCGATATGATTTTGGAGCACTACGTGCGCAAAAATATTTCAAAGCAAGGGCTGGCCTATATGCAAGATAAGCTTCAGTACATTGGCCAAGCAGCAGCGGGCCCCATGAACGAACTGTCGCTTGATGCCGATAAACAAGGGCCGGTATTGGTTAAGCGCAATGCCTTTGGCGAAACAGTTAACGAGATAAAATTCCACCCCAGCTATTGGGAGTTGATGAAAATAGCCGTGAAGTCGGGCATGTTCCGTGTAAAGTGGGAACCGAGCCTTCAGGCACAGTTTAAGCACGAAGGGCATCGCCTAGGTTTTGCTGCTGGCTACTTGTATGCCATGAGCGAGAGCGGCCAATATTGCCCGTTGTGCATGACCGACGGCGTAGCGCGCTTGATTGATTTGTTTTGCGACGAGGATGATAAGGCCCGCTTGCTACCGCATATATATACCGAAGATGCGGAGCAGTTTTATACTGGTGCCATGTACCTTACCGAAAAAACCGGTGGTAGCGATGTGGGCGCCAGCATTACCACCGCCACCCATAAAGAAGGCAAGACCTTTACCCTGAACGGCGAAAAATGGTTCTGCAGCAATGCCAATGCCGAAATAATATTTGCCCTTGCCCGCACTGATAGCGAAGTGAAAGGCACCCGTGGCCTATCAATATTTATGGTAGAGAAAAACCTACCTAATGGCACCCGAAATCCGATTGATGTTATCCGCCTGAAAGACAAACTGGGCGTGCGCTCTATGGCCAGTGCCGAAACCTACCTTACCGATACGCAAGGCACTTTGGTAGGCGAAGAGTTTCAAGGGTTTAAGGTAATGATTGAGATGGTAAACCTTAGCCGCTTGTATAACTCAGTAGCGGCATTGAGCTGCTCACGTAGAGCATTGATTGAAGCATACCAGTTTTTGCACAGCAGGAAGACTTTCGGCAAAACCGCCATTGAGCATGCGCTAATACGCACTAAGCTTACCGAATTAGGTGCTTTGAATGTTGCTAACTTCTATCTGGTTTGGCGTGCCATAGAGGCATTAGATAAAACCGATGCAGGTGATGAGCGCGAGGCGCAACTGTTCCGCATCATCAACCCCATGACCAAAAAATGGAGCGCCGAGAAGGGCGTTTATATTGTGCGTGAAAGTATGGAGCTAATGGGTGGCTTGGGTTACATCGAAGACCAAGTAATGCCCAAGCTAATGCGCGACATGATGGTGCTGCCCATTTGGGAAGGCTCTGGCAATATTATCATTTTGGATATGCTACGCGCCCTATGGAAAAGTAATGGCCTAACGGTATTGCTAGAGGAAATAGCCAATACCGCCCGTAAAAATGACAAACATACCGAGTTCTTAACCAATGGTATTAACCAGTTGGTTGATTTTGGTGAAAGCCTGAAGACATTACCACAAGACGAAATGGAAGCCAGCGCTAAAGTGTTCTTTGAAAAACTAACCTCACTGTATCAAATATCGCTTTTGATTGACAACCTTGACAATGAAAGCACCGTATGGATTAGCCCAGCCCTTAATTACCTTAAAGATGCTTATGCGCCATCTGCTAGCTTAAAGCAGGTAAAACCCCTAAGCGTAAATGGAGTTAAAGGGTTGTTGGCCTGGAAAATTTAAGCCCAAATGATGTTCCCGATATGGCATAGCATCATTTAATTTATTTACTGCATATAAATCCATCAAAAACTTTCACCTCATTATGTTAATAATTTTTGCATTGGTTAAATAATTGTCGAACTTTAAAAGCACCTTGAATATCATCCAAGGCTGGAATATTCCGCTATACTTTAATGCGAAGGCACTTTTATGGAGTTTATGCCACATGGCCATTGCTATTTTTGGGAGGCAGATGTACTTTGGTCTAACGTAATTGGCGATGCCTTAACAGTAGTTGCCTATTATACTATTCCCTTTTTGCTACTGCGGTTTGTTCAAAAAAGGAAAGACCTGAGTTATAAATGGATTTTTGTTGCATTTGCAGCTTTTATTATTTCTTGCGGTACAGTGCACCTGTTTGCCATAATATCTACTTGGCAACCTTTTTACAGAGTTGAAGGCATCTTGAAAATAGTTACGGCTATAGTTTCCTTATTCACCGTTTACTTGCTGATAAAAAATTTCAATACCATACTCAGTATCCCAAACCCCAACGAGCTGGCACTGGTGAACCAACAGCTAACTAAAGAAATTGAGGAGCATAAAGAGACGCAAAAAGTTTATATAGTTAAAGAAGTTTTAGAGAAGAAAGTGATTCAACGCACAGCCGAACTGGAGGAAATCAATAGAGAGCTAGAGGCATTCAGTTATTCGGTTTCGCATGATTTGAGGGCGCCATTGAGGGCAATTTCCGGATACTCAAACATCTTAAAAGATACCTACAAGGAAAAGTTGGATGAAGACGGCGAGCTAATGCTTGAGCACGTAATTAAAAACACCCGAAATATGGGCGCGCTTATTGACGGGTTGCTTGACTTTAGCCGACTAGGAAGAAAAGGGTTAAGCCTTAAAACTATTGAAACAACTAAATTGATTACCGAAATATGGGACGACCAATTTGCTTTGGCCAACAGGCCAAATTTGCAAGTAACAATTGATGAGCTACCCAATGTAATGGCCGATGAATTTTTGATTAGACAAGTTTGGTATAACCTTATTTCTAATGCCATTAAATACTCAGCTAAAAGCAACCCGGCAATTATAAAAATTACAGGCAATGTTACCGAAACCGATGTGATATATTCTATATCAGATAATGGCGTAGGCTTTGATATGCAATATGTGAGTAAAATTTTCGGCGTTTTTCAACGCTTACATACCGATAAAGAGTTTGAAGGTATAGGTGTTGGGCTTTCATTTGTAAAACGCATTATTACTAAGCATAAGGGTAAAATATGGGTGCAGTCGGAGATAAATAAAGGTGCAACCTTCTATTTTACCATACCTATAAAACTTTTAAACGCAACAGCATGAAAGTAGATATACTGTTAGTTGAAGATAGCCCGTTTGACGCAGACCTTTGCCTGCGCGCACTTAAAGCCAACAACCTAGCCAATACCATACACTGGGTTAAAGATGGGGAGGAAGCCCTTGAGTATATATTTGCAACAGGCAGATACGCTAGCAGAGATGTTGCTGAGCACCCAAAGGTTATTCTATTGGATTTAAAGATGCCAAAGGTGAGTGGCTTAGAAGTATTGGCTAAAATAAGAGGTGACGAACGAACCAAATGCATACCGGTTGTAGCACTTACCTCATCAAAACAAGATAGCGACATGATAGAAAGCTATAACCTTGGTGTAAATAGCTTTATCACCAAACCAGTTGAGTTTGAAAACTTTACCAAAGCTATTGTTGATATTGGCTACTACTGGATGATGTTGAACAACATACCTAACAAATAGCAGGCTATACAGCAGCAAAATTGAAGTTGAAGCATAAAAAACCCATCAATTCCCCCTGAAACCTTCGGCTGATTTATTAATAGTCTCTAAACTACTATAGGTTACAAAAGATGTTCTACCCTTGCGTATCTCTACCGTTATGGGTTGCTCGCGCACATTGCCGCTAGGGCCAATGGTTTGCAAAGTAAGGGTATGTGTGCCAGGTGGCAAGCTCATGCGGGTATAAAAAATATCGTGTGGCAAGGTTTGCCAATTACGGGTATCAGCGCGCTCACTGATGGCGCTGGCAAGGTTTAGCGCAAGGCCTAGCCCTTCGTTTTTACTACGCGCCGCCTCTGATGCGGCCAGTTTTAAAGCTGTTCTTATTACGGCTTCACCTATTTCGCGCATTATGCGGTCTCGAAGATTTTGTATGGCGATTGCGTTAATATCTTCAGCTTTATCGAGCGCCTGCTTTTGCCCATTAAACATCAAATTGGCCGATTGGTATAGCGGCAACCGCTCAACAAACTTGGGCACCACTACCCGCACTATGCGGGTATTGATAAGGCCTTGCTTTTCTTCCTTACCCATATTGGCAGCCGGAAAAGGTATAACCAAATCCAACTCTTCGTTTTTGAGCGTAAGTGCCCCACCCTCCCCAGGTATTACCGTAAAGCTCAAAGCCCACTCAGCTTTTACAGGACCTAAGCCATTCTGCCAAAAGAAAACCAAATCGCCATTTTCACTATTGCTTACAGGTTGATATTGTTGGTTAAACTCCTTTTCATATTGCGCCAGTTCTTCCTTAAACTTCATTTGGTATGCAGTGCGCAAAAGATCTTGCTTTAGTTGGTTGGGTACGCCTACCCCATAATTGGTGGTATAATCTTGCTTATACACCTCGTATGCATTACGGTAAGCAATAAAGGCATCATTGGTTTGCCCTGCGGCCTCGTATACCATACCCATAAGCGTATGTGCAAAGGCATCTCGCCTATAGGTAATACGCTCCTTTCGCTTATCGTTAATGTTTTGCAGCGCTATGTTTATGCGCCTAGCTTCAATCAACGCGCCTTCATAATTACCCTGCTGAATAAAGTTTTTGGCTTGAAAGTAGTGCATCAGTACCCGCTCAAAATCTTCGGTTTGGTAGGTGGTAATGGTTGGGTTGGCAATAAAAGTGAGTGCCTCTATACCATAGTTTTTCTGGTAATCCTCAATCATTCTATCAGCCGCCAACAAGGCTTGTTTGCTAGTTTCAAAATCACCTAGCATTTGTGCCACAACACCTTTATTAAGGTAGTACAGCACCTTTACCCTATCCTTTTTTACTTTTTTGTTTTCCAGTTCCTTTAGGGCTTCCTCCATTTGGCCGCTGGTAAAGGCATCTTGAAACGCCAAATTGCGCTGGTAATAGGTAGCACATGCGCTAAAAAAGCACATGGCTACTATAGCAATAGCTGCTACTATATGGCGTTTAGAAATAGACATAGCGTGTATTGATTACTAAAAAGGCACTACAACCTTTGTGAATAGTACCTATCCGCAACAAACCTTTTTATTGCAGCGGCATACCAGCTACGGTCAGTTCTCTATGTACTTTTTGATTTTTTTGTTGCCAATCCACACCTTCTCATTGGTTTCAAGGTCTGTAAGGGTGAGGTCAACGTAGTAGGTCACGGTTTTTTGTTTACCGTATTGGTCTACTATACTATTAATAGTGCCCTGCAACATAAAATCGGCACCTTTTTCTTTACCCCACGCCTTAGCCGTTTCTGGCGAGGCAAAATTTTGCTGGTCGCCTCGTTCTTCTCGCATCTCTTCGCGGGCCTCTTTACCAGCGGCCAGTTTTATCAACCCGCTATTAAGCATTTCGCGCTCAATATCGTTAATAAAGGTTTCGCTATTAATGTGCTCATGGCTTTTATTGATAATGGTACCTACAATAATGCGTGGAGGTTTGTTGTTGGCGCTTACAAACTCTTGGCGCCACGGGCGTGCAAATGCATCATTCAACATCTCTTCGGCTACCAGGCGGCTATCAGTATCGTTCCAGCGGCCACTAAGGTCAATTTGTTCATTTGGGTTAAGGCGTTCAACGGTGCGGGATGTGCTGCAAGAAAGGGCGCCCAAAACCAAGAAGCATATCAATGTCAATTGTGTCAGTTTTTTCATTGTGGTGCGTTTTTTGATTGTGGTACAAAGATTACAAAATTTGTGCCTTATTTAGTGAATACAAGTTACGAAGGCCTAGATTTATTATACAAACAAAATTGCAGCACAAGCTGCAAAAAATAAAATCTGCGCCATCAGCGTAATCTGCCTAATATGCCTTCCCGATGCAAGAAGAAAAGAGAGAAGTTTTGTTGCCCCTGCTGTTTCCATTAATACTGGTACTGGTACTTGGTATCATAAAATTATTTGAGGTAACCCAAGATATGCCGCTAGTAATGCTTGGTATACACCCCAGGCAAGCAGATGGCCTACTTGGTATTATTACTGGCCCTCTTATCCATGGCGATTGGCAGCACTTTTTGTCAAATGCCTCTCCCCTGTTGGTTTTGGGCTGGATGTTAGGCTATTTTTACCCAAGGGCATTTACGGGTGTAGTAATCAATAGTTGGTGGATAACCGGCACGCTCGTATGGCTGGCAGCAGGTGGTACAGCCTGGCATATTGGTGCTAGTGGCGTGGTATATGCTTGGGCGTTTTTTTTACTTGCCAGTGGGTTGATTAGAAGAGAAAGGCAGCGAACCGCTGTAATAGCAATCATAGTTATGCTTTATGGTAGCTTGGTTTGGGGGTTGATGCCTGGACTGGAAGGTATAAGTTGGGAAAGCCATCTTGCCGGCACCGCTGTTGGTCTGGTATTAGCCATTGCTTACCGCCATTATGACATACCCCCCAGCGATATTGACCCATTTGAAGATGAACTGGAAGAAGAAGGTATTGATTATAAATACAGGGGTTGATAAAGCATTGAGCTACAATGGAGCCCTAATTGTGATTTTATAATAAAGTACTGCAAACACAATATGCCACGCTGAGCTTGTTACACCCCGCTGGTGCACATTTTTTGTTTACCATCAGTATTACTCCCCCTTCAACAGCGCCTCAATCTTTTTTACGGCATGGTGGTAACTGGCTTTAAGGCCACCCTCGCTAGTACCCAATAGGCGGCTCATTTCTTCGTAAGGCATTTCTTCAAAATAACGCAGGGTAAACACTTCCTTCTGCTTATCGGGCAGGGTATCAATAGCACTCATTAGCTTTTGCTGTATTTCTTCGGGGGTAGGGCCACTGGTACTTGTGTCGGGTGCATCGTAGTGGTCGGGTAACCGATGCAATTGCTTACGCTGCTGTTGTTTAAGAAAGGTATGGCACTCATTAAAGGCTATGCGAAACAACCAAGTATATAAAGAAGCATCGCCCCTAAAATTATCCAGGTAGCGCCATGCCTTTATCAATACTAGCTGCAGCACATCGTTGGTATCTTCGTGATTGTTGGTGTAGCGGTATATCTGGCGATAAAGTGGTTTGCTATACTCATTGGCCAGCATACGGAAACCAGCCTCACGCGTGGTGGGGTCAGCAAAAGCATCCAATATGGCTTTATCGTTTTCGTGCATTAGCCTTGGCTATGGCATTGGCTTACCTTAAAACTATGCCAAAAACCGATGCAAGGCATTAAACGGCAATATTATTTGCGTGCAATTGCTCGCTTGGCAGCCGCATATACATCCGCAGTATCAATGCCATACTTGGTCATTAGCTGCTCGGGGGTGCCACTTTCGCCGAAAGTATCGTTTACGGCAACCATTTCCAACGGGCAAGGATTTTTGCGAGCCAACAATCCGGCAATGCTTTCCCCAAGGCCACCTAAATAATTATGTTCTTCGGCCGAAACTGCGCATCGGGTTTTGGCTACCGAGGTTAGAATGGCTTCTTCGTCTAAAGGTTTAATGGTGTGTATGTTAATTAACTCTACACTCAGGCCTTCAGCTTCCAATTGCTGGGCGGCTTCCACGGCTTTCCATACCAAATGGCCAGTGGCAAAGATGGTTACGTCGGTACCTTCGTTAATTGTCCAAGCTTTACCTATTTCAAACTTTTGGTTTGCTGGAGTAAAAATTGGCACTTTTGGGCGACCAAAACGCAAATATACCGGGCCAACATGCTCCGCAATAGCTAAAGTAGCGGCCTTGGTTTGGTTATAATCGCATGGGTTGATTACTACCATGCCCGGCAGCATTTTCATCAAACCCAGGTCTTCTAGTATCTGGTGAGTAGCACCGTCTTCGCCAAGCGTAAGGCCCGCGTGAGAGGCACAAATTTTAACGTTTTTGTCAGAGTATGCTACCGATTGGCGGATTTGGTCGTACACACGGCCCGTAGCAAAGTTTGCAAACGTGGCCGCAAACGGTATTTTGCCCCCAATGGTAAGGCCTGCCGCAATACCAATCATATTGGCTTCGGCAATACCGGTTTGGAAAAAACGCTCTGGATATTTTTTTTGAAAAGCATCCATTTTAAGGGAACCGGTAAGGTCGGCGCAAAGGCCTACCACATTGGGGTTGGTGTCTCCTAGTTCCAATAGTCCGGCTCCAAAACCCGAGCGGGTGTCATTTTTGCCAGTAACTTCAATATCCTTAAGGGCCATAGCTTAAAACGGGTTTATACTCTGCGACTCGCCAGTGCGAATTTCAATGATTAAGGTCTTGGTGGTGTGCATGCTGGTATTATTTTTCAGCCGGTACACCATGGTGTAAGTACCTGGTTGCAAAGCTATATTTTCCGTTCTAGTATCCGAAGCCAATTCCAATATCTTTTCCAGTTTTCCTTCTTTATTTGTAATAAAAAGTCCACCAATGATTTCGGCTTTCTTGATTACGTTGAGCAAACCTGGGGCAATGATGTTTATCTGTTGTGGCTTTGATTGGGTGATTTTCACACCATAATGGTATTGCCTGGGCAAGGTAAGCAGCTCCAAATCATAGGTGCCATTGAGGTATTTTTCAGTAGTGCCCAGGTTTTGCACATGCACTATTTGCTTCGTTTTACTATCGCGAACGATGCACTTTAGGCGGTTTACCAATCCTGGGTCGGTAAGGTTGCCTTGCACGTTATAGTTTAAAGCTCCTTGCGCAGCATTAATTTTAAGTACATTATGCTCGTTGTGCTTTAAAATGATGTTGTTTAACCTAATTTGGGGTATGGTATGTATTACTACATCGTAGTCGGTTACTGGGTCAAGATTTAAGGTGTCAGGGTTATTATTTCTATCTAAGGTATGGTACAGGTTGTATTGCAATATATGATGTTGGGCGCTGTAAAACGACATGTTTACATCCGTTTCGGTAGGCTTTTTCTGCTCGTCCAACAGCTCCACTTGCAGGGTAGTTTCGTTAAGTATGCGGTTCATTATTAAGTTAAGAGCGCTTTTAAACGAGGTTTCATCTTGCACATTAAAGTTGGTACCCACACAATCAAACACTTTACTCTCAAAATCTTGTATACCAAAGCCGATAACGAAGTGCTTCAACACAATGCCCTTGGTCTCTAGCATGTTGGCTATTTCACAAGGGTCGCCATCGCAGCTCTCGATGCCATCAGTCATAAGTATTACTATATGCCTACCCGGCAACCTAGGGAAGTCGTCAGCAGCTTTAATTAGGCTATTGCTTATGGGCGTTATGCCTTTGGGCTTAATAGTGCTCAGCTTGGTTTTGATGTAGGATACACTATTGCGGCTAAAGCCAACCTCTAAGCGCGTATCGTTGCAGTTGCGCTGTGTAGGGCTGTATAAATGGCCATACACACGCAGGGCCAACTCTACATTGGGGTTGTTGCCAAGGCTATCAACAATCTCCGATAAAATCTTTTTGGCCGAAGCCCATTTACTCTCGTTGCTGCTATTGCCCCAAGTATTGGTCATACTACCCGATGCATCCAATAAAAAAAGGATGCGCGTGCGTTGCTCAATTTGGGCATTAACGTTACCGGGCAAACCAATTAAACAAAGCATTACAACAGGCACTATAATGCGCCTAAGTACTTGCAATAAATGGATATCTAGGTTGTTTATCAAAGTGCTAAAATGGTGGTTGAGCCTGATTGAATTTTAAACTTGGTTTGATCGGTATGAATGCTATATTTTTTATGGTCCCAGCGGTAAATTATTATGTAATCTCCTGGCAATAGATCAGTATATTCTTTGGCATTTATTCGCTTAAACTCCCTTACCTGTTCTAGTTGGCCATCAACCATGCGGAATATAGCAGCAACCCCTTTTTTGTCGGTAATGGTTTGTAAGGTGCCTGGTTTTTCAATAATTACATCTTTGGTAGTACCTGCGGTCACTTCCACCGTCATGCTCAAGCGGGGCAGCGTAAGTACCTCCACTTTATATTTGCCTGCAAGGTATTTAGTTTCAGTGTTCACTAGCTGTTGATATAGCGTTGATCCGTTTGCATCACCAATCAATATGGGTATACCCAATGGGCCTTGCCCGCCCATGTTATCCCTAAACCTTATGTTGCCTTGCGCACAGGGTTGGGTGATAATATTGTGCAACCCGGGCTCCAGAATGATGCCGTTTTTGATAAGTGGCGGTATGGTGTGCACATACATATCATAGCTGCCCATGGGGTCAAGCTTCAAGGTATCGGGCCGGCCTTTGTTATCTAGGCTATGGATAAAGTTGTATAGCAGCGCGCCATTATAATGGTCGTAAAGGCTTATCTCAACGTTGGTTTCTTTGGGCTGATTATTGCCATCTAACAAGTTTATCTGCACCGTGGTAAGGGTGAGCGAACGACTTACTACCGTATCGAGCACACTTTTAAAATTACTCTCGGTGCTTGCGTCAAAGTAAGTGCCCAAGCAATCAAAATGCTTGCGGTCGTCTTTCTTCAACCCAAGGCCAATAATAAAAGGCTTAACCGTAATGCGCCTGTCGGCTAAAAACTGCGCTACATCGCAAAGATTTGCACCGCACGTTTCAAGTCCATCAGTAATGAGGATAATGGAGTTTACGGAACCCTGGGTTACCGGAAAATCGTCAACAGAGTTGCGCAATGAATAGGCAATTGGGGTCCATCCTTGCGGGGTAATGCGTGCCAAAAGGGCTTTTATCTGTGCAGCGTTTCGCGCACCAAATGGCACTTCCAGCTTACTATCTTGGCAGTTCTTTTGTTCTTTTGGTGATTGATGGCCAAATACGCGCAGCCCAATTTCAATGCGTGGGTTGGCTTGGTTTAAACTATCTACTAATTGGCCTAAAAGTTTTTTGGATATCTCCCACCTATTAGCGCCGTCAAAAGTTTCGTACATGCTGCCCGAGGCATCAAGCACAAAGAGTATGCGTTGGGTTTTGGGTTGAAATTTTTCTTGCTGGGCAGCTAACGAAAACGAGGAAAGTATCACTAATACTAGTAACATGGCTTTGGGCATCAAGCCAAAGAGTAGCTTTTGATATGACGTTAGTTGTGCTATAGGTTTCAATAACTACGTTAAGGCATGCTTATTAAATCTACGGAAACATTACCAGACTATTACCGCCACCTAAGCCGCTGCCGGGTATTTCCCTAGGTTTAGTAGTCGCCTAATGTCTCTTTCAACTGGCTCAAAGCTTGCGCCAATTGTTCATCGCTTGGGGCAATACCGTGCCATTTGTGGCCGTCTTCCATAAAGTCGACGCCCTTGCCCATGGTTGTTTTCATCAAAATGATGATGGGCTTGCCCTGGCCGGTAAGGCTCTTTGCCTCATTTAACGCAGAAAGGAGCTCTTCTATTTCATTGCCGTTGGTTTCTAATACCGACCAGCCGAAAGCTTCCCACTTAGCACGCAGGTTACCAAGGCTTAAAATGTTTTCAACTTTGCCGTCAATTTGCGCATCGTTGCAATCAACAGCCGAAATAAGATTATCGATTTTATTGTGGGCGGCATACATGGCAGCTTCCCAAATTTGGCCTTCTTGAAGCTCCCCATCACCGTGCAAGGTATAAACTAACTTGTCGTCACCGTTAAGCTTTTTAGCTTCAGCTGCACCTATGGCTACCGATAGGCCTTGGCCCAACGACCCCGAAGCTACACGCACACCTGGCAAATGTTCCTTAGTGGTCGGGTGGCCTTGCAAGCGACTATCCAAATGACGGAACGTACCTAGCTCGGGTACCGGAAAGTATCCGCTGCGGGCTAACACGCTATACCAAACTGGCGAAATGTGGCCATTGCTCAAAAAGAACAAGTCTTCACCTTTACCATCCATATTAAACTCTGGGTTGTGGCGCAGGGTATTGAAATAAAGGGCCACAAAGTAATCGGCACAGCCTAATGAGCCACCCGGGTGACCCGATTGCACGGCGTGAACCATACGTACAATGTCGCGCCTTACTTGGCTGGCGATGTCCTTCAATTCTGCTACTGCTGCCATAATTTCAATGGTTGTTTTTGATGGTTCAAAGATAGTTTTTTTGGTTGAGGGCATGGCAGAAATTGGTGATTGAAAATTAAAATTGTGGGACGATGGTTTAGTGCGTCGAGAATAAGATTGGTGAGGGCTGCAAATACTGCTCGGCCATTTCCCCCTCCCAACTTCACGCGGTTAAGTATGCTTGCAAATGCAATGCATTTTCGCCGTGTCATGGTGAGCGGAGCCGAACCATCCGTAACACGTACACATAACACGTGCAATAATACTTTGCAAAAATTTACTGTAATAGAACAGTGTTTTGCCACCTACGCTGTGGATGGTTCGTAGTTCGACTACGCTCACTATGACATCCGCTCACCATGACACGCTTCAACAGTAACTTTACGCCGCCGGAACCAGCACCTGTATGTTGGTGCCTGCGCCGGGGCTGGAGTTCATGTCAATTACCCCGTTTATCAGCTCCACCCTAGAGTAAATGTTTTTCCAGCCTATGCCTGTGCTCTGCCTAATCAATTTCAAATCAAGTCCGGTGCCGTTGTCTTTAATACTTACTTCTAGCTTGCCATCGCGCCGTGCAATTCGGACCACAATCTCTTTAGCGTTGGCATGTTTTATGGCATTGTTCATTACCTCTTGCACCACTCTATAAAGAGTAATTTCCACGGCTTCATCCATGCGAGTATCCATGCCCTCAACATCTAGTTTTACTGCAATTTTACCAGCACGGTTTATTTTGGCTACCTGTTCTCGTAAAGCTGCCACTAGTCCCAATCGTATTAATGCACTCGGCATCATATTGTGCGATACGTTGCGCACCTCTTGTACCGATTCGTCAATCAAACTCAAGGCATTCTGCCATATCTTATCCGATTCGCTATCGGTCTGGTCAAGGCTATCCTCAAGGGCACTGACGTTTAAGCGGGCTGTTGAAAGTAATTGCCCCAGCCCATCGTGCAAGTCTTGTGCCACCCGCTTGCGCTCTTGTTCTTGGGCATCGATAACAGCTTTAAAGCGTATTTTCTGCTCCCGCGCTATAGCTTCTTGCAACGCTGCTTTAGCTTGTATGCGACTGCGACTGAAGAATAAAAAGCCTGCTAACAGTAAAAAAGCCACTACGCCCCCAAAACCAATTACCTGAAACTTATTAATCTCTTGTTGGCGCTGTATCTCAATTTCGTTAAGCCTAATCTGTTGCTCCTTTTGGGTGGTTTCAAACTGAGTAATCAGCTCAGCTATTCGGTTATTGGTCTCTTCATTTATAAGACTGTCTTTTGCCGCTTCATACTTTTTACGGGCTGCTAGCGCTTTACTGTAATCACCATCGGCTTCGTATACCTCTGCCAACGATTTATTTACGTCACGCTGCAATGTCAATAGTCCTTCCTCTTCTGCCAATGGCAGGGCTTGTAGGTATATTTTTTTTGCTTCTGTAAGTTTTCCTTGGTTAAATAGCACATCTCCCTTTCCGCCAAGCGCCATACCCAAGCCGTATTTATCGCCAATAGTTTTGAATAAATCAATACCGCGGTCATAGTATACCGCTGCACTATCCTGTTGGTTCAACTTTAAATAAATAGAGCCGATAGCATTATAACTTCCTGCCATACCTCTTAAATATTGCAGCTCCTCTTTCAGTTTTAGTGACCTGAAAGCATAAGATAGCGCTTCTTCATAACGGTCTTGGTTTTTGTATACCAAGGATATATTGTTGTATACGGTTGCTACTGCGTTAGGCGCCATTTTATACTCAAAATCCAACGACTTAAAATAGTATTCCAATGTTTTATCATAGTCTTGTTGCTCATGGAAAATAGAACCGATGTTAGCGTATAAAGTGGCTAGCTGTGCAGTATCTTTAATAGCCTCAATGTATGGTTGTGCGCGTAAGTAGTGCTCTATTGCCTTGTTTAGGTTGCCTGCATCAGCGGCTATGTTTCCTAAGTCAATGTATGCTTTCAATATCCTGGATGTATCTTGCAAACGCTGCGAAATTTCGAGAGATTGCAATTGGTATTGCTCTGCAGAGTCAAGGTCGCTGGTATAATAGACCAACAATCCCAACAAACTGTAGGCAGATGCCTCGCCTTTCAAATATTCACGTTCTTTGCTTTCGGCCAAAGCCTTGTTGGCATATATACGAGCTTGTGGCATATCATATTTTCGCAAAAGCATACCGACTAGAACCATGTTGTCAATCCGCACTTCGTAGTTTTCAGCAGATTGGGTAATAGCAATTAGGCTATCCACTTGGGTTTTGTCGGGTTGTGCTGCTGCTATGCTGGCAAGTAGCAGGCAGGCTAGTAGGAAACGTTTCATATACAATGACTTATAGGTAGCAATGTTACAAAGTAACGAGATTTATCACCAAAGCGTATTGTATGGGGCTATTTCACCTATTCAAAAACCGCATAACGAGGTACTATTTAGCCCCTACTACTATTTTTTTAGAAGATACCATACCCTTGGTGCCCGTTACATTGAGCACATAAGTTCCAGCTGCCAACGGCGCTACAGAGAAGCTGAATTGGTTAGTACCGCCCTTCACTTCATCCTTTATAAAGGTTTTTACCAACTGGCCATCGATGCTATAAAGCGCAATTTCCACCCATTTGTCTTCTGGACTTTCAAAGTCAATATATACCATATCCATTGCTGGGTTGGGGTAAGCCCTTATCTGCGAGGGCTTGCTGGGCTGGGTAACTGATGAAATATTGGCCGAAGTATCGGGGCTGGTAAGCTCTGCTACCCAAGTAAGGTTACAATTGGGTATTTGTGACAATACGCTAAACACATAGTTATCGGCATAAAAGCCCGAAATCCATACGGTGCCAGGCTGGTTGTACCTTCTCTGGTTTCCGCTGTAATCGCCCCATCGCACATTAGGCCCACCGCCCCTTGCCGCTGCGGTTTCTCCCTCTTTAATGGTCAACCTATCAGAATACTCGCCCGTATTGCCATTATAAAAAACCGACGAAACACCCGCAAAGGTATCCTCAGAGCAATAATTAAAACTTATTACGGCCTCATCATCGTACCTATATTTACCAGTATAGCTTATGGCCGGGTAACCAAACTCCATATCGTGCTGGCCAATTATATGCCCCGTGCAAGCATAAGAGTTATCCCAAACCCTTATGCGACCATGGTATACACCACTGCGGACGCTATCGGGCAATACAGTATTCCCTACAAAATAAATGATGCCTTCCTCAATATAGCCATCCAACACACGGCAATCGTTGGTTTGCAAAAACAGACCTCCTGGTTGTCGGGCATCGGGTGGTACGCCATAAGGCAAGTCGGTAATGGCAAGGTTTACCTCTACCGTGGTATTGGGGTCGGTGTATGAGCCAGTAACCTTGAGCACAAAAAAGGTATCGTTTACTACATCAAAATTCCTATTAGATACCAAATAAAACTCAGGGCCTTGGGTAGTGCTGCCACCCTGCATTGGGCAAAGGTTACGTATGGGCTTGTTGTTGTAGCGTATGTTTGAGTAAAACTTAAACCTCAACGAATCGCCTAGGTAGCCGCTGTTTTTGTCAATTTGCCAGATAAGGCTTTCTTTAAACAAAAACTTCCAGCTATCGTTGCCACCAATGGTATCGTTTATAAGCGCATTGCCCGTAAGTATAAACTCGTTGTCGGTGAGGGCTATCATGGGGTAATCGGTCCAGGTAAGGCCATCGAGCATATTACCCGGTATGGAGTATAAGTTCCACTCGTCGGTAGGGTTATTGGTTTGCGAAAACGCTAACACTATGTTGCTGGTAGCATAAGTATTGCCGCTTAGCCAAACCATAATAAAACGGTCTTGCTTGGGGTCGTAAGCGGCGCGTGGATCATACATGCTAGCGGTTAGGCCCAAGGTATCTGCAAAATCTTCTAGCGAAATAGTAAATAACAGCGAATCGCCTACAACATCGTACATCGAGATGTTAGAGTTGATTACCGAAATCAATTTGCCATCATTAGAAACAGCCAAATCATTATCGTTGGGTGCACCACCTGGGGCATTGCCATTAAAGTTTTGTCCTAATACTGGTTGATCGGCTGCGCTTTTATTGGTAACGTTGGTAAGTGTGGTGTTGCCCTTGCCCGTGGGTTTTACGTTTTGTTTTTGGCGCATCAAAAACGATTGATAGCTACTACCGCCCGGGGCAGGCGCCTCTATGTTTTGCAGGTTAGCGTTCCAGCGTTGGGTAATGTTTTTTGGGCTGATGGTTACCGGTGGCGCAATGGCCTTTATATCCGATTCATTATAGGTAAGGTTTTGGGCATGGGCTTGACCAATAAAAAACGCGGCGATGCAAATGAGTACCAAACGGAACATATAAAGGCTGTTGAAACGGTGCAATAAATGTAACTGTAATGATAAGAAATAAAGACTTTTGCGGCAAGTATGGTTCAAAAAGAGGGGGAGTCTGTTTATTTGTGGCAAATAAATATTGGCTTAATGCAACGTAGCCGTATTTTGCAGAGTCAATATACCAAACCCAACTTAACCCCACCCGTTAATGAGATACCTCTTGCTATTGGTGCTACTTTGCAGCACGATTAATGTTTTTGCCCAAAAGAAAAAAGACAAAGATTATACCGCAACCGATTGCGTGGCCACCTTACCGGCACCATACGACTACCAGAGCAAGCAGCAATACGACAAAATTACGGATACCTCTTTCTACCTCACCATGCGCGATAGTGTAAAATTGGCCGTAAACCTCTATTTGCCCAAAGGCTTGCCAGCCGATGCAAAAGTACCCGTGATATTGTACCAAACCCGTTATTGGCGCGGTGGTGCCTTCCGTTGGCCGTTTAATATGTTCCTCAGCAATTTTTCAACGGAGTATGGCAAGCTCATTGAGCAGGTAATATATAGCGGCTATGCCGTTATGGCCGTTGACGTTCGTGGCTCGGGTGCCTCCACGGGCAGCCGCGATTACCCTTGGACTATTGACGAAATTAAAGACGGTGCCGAACTGGTTGATTGGGCCATAGCGCAACCTTGGAGCAATGGCCGGGTAGGTGCTGCTGGCGTATCGTATAGCGGCACAACCGCTGAGTTTTTGGCAGCCAATATGCACCCAGCCGTAAAGTGTGTGGTGCCTATGTTCTCTTTGTTTGATGTGTACGACGATATCTCTTTCCCGAACGGGGTGCACTTTGATTACTTTACTAAAAACTGGGGCGCGGCCAACGTGGCCCTCGATGCCAATAAATTCCCGGAGAAGGCCCGCAAGGCGCGATTTGTGGTGCGTGGTGTGCAGCCAGTTAAAGGTGAAAAGTCTGTATTAAAAGAGGCCTTAAAAGAGCACGATGCTAACCTGAACGTTTATGATGGTGCCAAAACAGTGGTATACCGCGATGACCGCTCATCAAACAGCGCACAGGTGCGGACCGAGACCTTTAGCCCGTATAGTTTTAAGGAAGAAATTGATAAATCGGGCACGGTAATATACAGCATCAGCGGTTGGTACGATGGCGACTATCCGCATGCGGCCATCAAGCGTTTCCTTACACTTAGTAATCCTAAAAACAAACTGACCCTTGGCCCTTGGGAGCACGGTGGCGGCTATAATTGTAGCCCCGAAAACCCAGGTGATAGCGGCTTTGATAAGCTGAACGAGTTGATGAAGTTCTTCGATTTTTATTTGAAAGACATACAAACGGGTATTGAGCAAGAGCCGCGCGTGCACTACTTTACCATGGGCGAGGAAAAATGGAAAGCCAGCGATACTTGGCCGCCTGCAGGTACAGTAAATACCCCGTTTTATTTTGCAGCGGACAACAAGCTGTCTACCACGAAACCCACCGCTATTGGCGAAGCTTTCTACGAGTATCAAGTAGACACCACTGCCAGTACTGGCCCCGACGCCCGCTGGAACTCGGTATTTGGTGAACTGCATACCCCAGAAGCTTACAATGATTTTAAACAGCGTATGGATAAAATGCTGGTGATTAAAGGCGATGCCCTGCCAGCCAATATGGAGATAACCGGCCACGGTATTGTAAGCCTTTACATGAGCAGCAGCGATGAAGACGGTGCCGTATTTGTATACTTGTTGGATGAAGGCCCCGGTGGCAGCATTAAGTACATTACCGAAGGTAACATGCGCTTGTTGCACCGCAAAATTGGTTATAAGAGTACCATGCCACACCCCGATGCCGAAAACGTGCCTTACCACAGCTACTTAAGGGCCGATGGCGCACCCATGGTACCGGGTAAGCCAGAGCAAGTGTTGTTTGATTTGTTGCCGGTATCATACCAAATAAAAGCTGGGCACAAAATGGTGATTGCCGTAAGCTGTGCCGATCGCGACCATTTTGAGTTACTAAATAGTGCAGGAGATAAAATCAAGATATACCATACGGTTGAAATGCCATCAAGCATTACGCTGCCGGTGATGCCGAATAAGGTCGCTGACTAGTAAAATTGGTATAAACAACTGAGCCTAACCCAAGCAAAACCACACATGCCTAACTACCTCTAGCAAAGCATCTTGCTGCTCTTTATCCGTTTCAAAAAAGAAACTTCTAATGCCTTCTAACAGAAACTGTACCCCCATGCCCATTACCAGTAAGCCCATAAATTTAGTAATGTAACCCTGCATACTTGAGTTAAGTTTACTGCCAAAGTAAATCATACCATACAATTGTACCCAGGCAACGCCAATTGCTACTCCATTGAGATAGAATCTGGCGCGGCTAATGGCGGACATTTGTACCTAAACTCATCGGCTGGCGGCAGGTTGAATGTTACCATGCCGTAAAACTGCCCATTTCCGTTTTTCCAAATCAACCCATTACCCTAACTTTACGGTATGCGCCATATCGTACTTGTTTGTTTGATGCTGCTGGGCTGGCAGGCATCGCAAGCCATTAACACCATTGCCATTGATGCCACGCCAGACGTGCTTTCAAACTCCATTACGCGCATTACACTTGATGACGTAACCCAACTGCTCAGGCAGGCTTGCAGCTGTGCTGTGGTTTATGGCACCACTGGAGATGTTGTTGTTAAGCTACCTGCTATTGATACGGCGCGCGCCAATCAACCTAGCCGATTTGCACAGCAATTCAATCAATATCCTTACTTACAATACCCTGACCATGACTATACTTGGCGTGGCAAGTTACTTGACGGCTCTATAACCATGATCCTCGAAACACCATCATACCAAGGCATTGCTTTCGGGCTTTATGGGCTATTGCAAGAGCGCTTGGGCTTTAAATTTTATCACGCCAAAGAGACTATTGTACCTGAACTTAAAAGCTGGCCTATTGGTGATGGTTACATTTGGGAAGCTAAAGCAAAGTTTGATAAAAAAGGATTCCATTTGCACACACAACACCCCCTAGAGCTAACCCAACAACTACTAAACCATGAGTACAAAGGTGGCATGGCCGAAGTTAAACAGTACCTCGATTGGCTGGTGCGAAACGGACAAAACTACTTTGAGTTTAACTTATTGGAGGGCATTAGCCACAAGCACTGGCCCGCTTATGCCAAAGAGTATATTGATTATGGCAAAAGCCGAGGCATTATAATGGGCGTAGACGTGAGCCTGCATATGTTGCAACAAAATGCCTACAAACTATACGAGGGTTTCCCAAAATCGTGGCGCACCAAGAGTAAACAGATTGACCGCAACCTTGATTGGCTGATGGCCATGGACTGGGAGGTGATTAACATGGAGTTTAGCACCACTGAGTTTAGCGAGGGCAACATTACCAAAAAAGAACAGCAGCGCCTGCACATAACCGATGTGATAGTAAATAAGTATGGTGCCAAGCTAATGGGGCGTAAGCATGTAGTAAAAACCGACAACATGGCTACCGAAACCAAAGGCGAAGGCTATGCAATGAACGAGGAAGAAACACAGCTAGATGCCAACCGGGGCATACTGATACACACCGTAATGTTTTATACCATTACCGAAGAGCATGCACCAGCATATGGCAACGAAAACATGCGCCACATGAACGACGAGCTGGAGAAAGAAATTAAGCAACGCGAAACTTGGTACTACCCCGAGAGCGCCTATTGGATAACATTTGATGCAAGCATACCCATGTACCTAATGCCATACCTAGGCGCAAGATTGGATGATATTGAGTATACTGCAAAGCGAGGTGTGCCGGGCCATGTAACTTTCAGCAGTGGTTGGGAGTGGGGCTATTGGAGCATTGATTGGAGCATTGCCCGCTGGAGTTGGCAGCACACCGTAAATAACCAAACCCATAAAAATACGCCTACTGAGTACTTAGAAGACTTGTTTGGCGAAAAAGTAGGCGAGTATTTTTTGGAGCAACATAAAATACAGCAAGGCTATTTGAAAGATAAGAACCTAATACAATACATGGTGGCCCAAAACATTACCGATGAAATTGCAGGACCCTTGAGCTTGCCGTTTCAACCAAGGCCACGATGGATGTTTAGGTACTTGCGCTACAAAGCCGACCAACCAACACTTGATAGTGTGCGCACCGAAGGGGTGAGTTTGTTAAATGCATTCCATAAAAAAACCGCTAAGCTTACCGAAGAGTTTCGCCCAGCCTTTGATGGGGTGAAAGACACGAACTTGAGGTTTTTGCTGGATGAGCTGTTATTAGGTATTGAAATTACGGGTCTTAGGGCACAGCACCGTGCTGCAACCATTGAGGCCTTATTGCAAAAACGTGAAGCAGGGCTAAATGGTGGCAAGCCCAAAAAAGTGGCCGCACCTTTACTATCACAAGCTAATGAAATCAGATTACAAGGTATAAAACTAGTTCAGCAACAAGAAAACCACTACCGCTACCCTGTATGGTTACTGGCCCGCAGGCACTGGAGCCATACAGTATATTATTTTGGCTATCTATACCCTACTCATAACCTACACTTTTGGCTACGCGAAGAGAAACAGATAGGCAACGACCGCTACGGCCCCCTTTACCGTAATATATGGCACATACTGCGCACTGTTGGCGTTATTGATTAATGTGGCTCTTTGCAAATAAACCTAACATGAGAAGTAAGTAAACACTTTTCTCAATGTTTCCACACTCCTTTCCAGATTATCACAGTTTAACGCTCTCTTTCTACATTTCGAGTGTTGTTTCTACAATATTGCCGTCACAAAATTTTCCATAATCAGGCTGTAACTATTGGCTTTACTCATTATTGCCACCATCAAGTTATACTCGGTACATCGTTTGCACAATACTAAACAGATAACGATTACAATAACCTTTTAAATATAAACAGCCATGAGAACGTACATATACACGATGATGATAGCAATGATGGGATTTGGGGCTGTATCAGCTCAAACCAGTATGAAAGAAATCCGTCAAGATGTGATGGATGAAGAACTACTGAAGAACTGGAAAACTGGAGAAAGCAAAACCAGTCAGCAACAAGAAATAACCAAATTAAAAGATAACGGGGATGGAAGTACCCGTACAAACTTAATGTATACTCCACCCGGCAAAATGGTATTTACACACCCTATATTTATGTCAATGCCTGTAAACATTAACAAAGCTGGCATCATTTACATTATGGTTGACCGTGAAAGTAAAAAGGGCGTAAATGCAAGCAATTATACCATTCAAGTATTTGATAAAACCGGCAGGGTTGAGCTGTACAGCATAACCCCCAACAATGAGCCAGGTAAAGAGTTTAAATACGGCGTTTGGTACAATCATTTCGGAATTGAAATTCCTGGATTTGTGGGTACCGACTTTCAGGTAAGGGTTACTGACAATACTTCAGGAACGAAAGTGTTGTATGATGTAAGTAGCAACGTTCCAGAGTATACCATTGAGATGCAAAGACGTTTTGCAAGTAAATAAAAGTATTGAGCAATGTAGCGCAATAAAATACCAAGGCATAAAAGCAATGTGAGAACGAAAAGTGTGTGGTGTGATGGCTTTATGCCTAACTTTGCATCGGAATTGGTCAAATCCAATTCCGATGCTTTTATTTTGGAACCGATTTTACTGGCAGATTATCAATACGACTTACCCGAAGAGCTGATTGCTACCCAACCGATGGAGCCACGAGACCATTCGCGGTTATTGTTTTATAACAAAGGTGCTATAAGCCACAAGCGTTTTGATGATTTGCCAAAACTTTTGCCCGAAAAAAGCTTACTGGTATTTAACAACTCCAAGGTAATACCCGCTAGGTTGTTTTTTCAGCGTGCAACAGGCGCTACCATCGAACTATTGTTGTTGCAACCTTTAACACCCTCATGGGTGCCCATGGCCATGGCTGCTGCCGAGCAAACCACTTGGGAGTGCATGATAGGCAATAAAAAGCGCTGGAAACCAGCTGAAACCCTTACCCTACAACTTGCTAACAATATTACTTTAACGGCAGACTGGGCCGACCGAGAGCAAAACCAAGTACTGTTTACTTGGACCGGCAACCAACCCTTTGCCGAAATACTAGCCCTGTGTGGCGAAATACCCCTACCACCCTACTTTAACCGCCGCGCCACTGCTAGCGATAGCGAAAGCTACCAAACCGTATACAGCAAAGAGCCTGGTGCTGTAGCTGCCCCAACCGCTGGCTTGCATTTTACTAAGCGAGTATTGAGGGATTTGGAAGACAAAGGCATACAAACCGAGCATGTAACCCTGCATGTGGGCGCGGGCACTTTTGCCCCCGTAAAAGATGCCGATGCTACCAAGCACCAGATACACCGCGAGCAGCTCACCATTACCCGCAACCTAATTGTTGAACTAATGAAGCACCAGGGCTGCGTAATTGCTGTAGGCACTACCAGCCTAAGGGTGTTAGAGAGTATGTATTGGTTCGGGGTAAAGTGCAAACTAAAACTTTGGGAGCCTGGCGAGCCAATGCACCTATACCAATACGAGCCATACGAACTTGCCCACCACAACATCAGCCTAAAAGATGCCCTATTTGCTTTGGAGGGCGCCTTAGAATATGCCGGCGTACCCCAAATGGGCGCTACCACCGAGATATATGTTTACCCCGGCTACGAGTTTAAAGTAATAAAAGGCCTAATAACCAACTACCACTTACCAGAAACTACTTTAATACTACTAGTAGCGGCCTTTATTGGCAACGATTGGCGTAAAGTGTATGATGAAGCACTGAAAGAAAAGTACCGTTTTTTAAGTTATGGCGACAGTAGTTTGTTGTTGGTGTAGTTGTTTCTTGTTTGGTTGTTTTTAGAAAGGCTCGAAGATTACCTTAATAGCCAAAAAAACCAAAACCAATAATAAGCCAAAAAGCAACAACATTACTTCCCCTAACCTTCTATTATTATCCTTCATAAAAACACTTTTTAAAAATTCAATTTTCCCCTTTCAATACAGGCGCAAGTTTAACAGTTCAGAGATCTGCTGCTCTAGTTGCTCACAATTATCTCGGAGCACTTTGTTTTCTCGTTTTAAGCGAGCTATAGTTTTTAACAAACTCTCGTTTGTGCTAGTAGTTGAGTCTGTTTGGCTTTCAGGCACAGGCTCAACAAGAGTTACTTTTCTATCTCTAGCCTTTTTCACATTTTTATTTTTATTCATATATAAAAGATATAACAACCCTTGTTTTACAGTATTTTCGGTTGTTTATTTTCTAACGCTAACCTGCAAAAGGTAGGCAAGGATAGGTTTAATTTTTTAGAACAAAAACATATTAAGCATAAATACGTATCCAAATTTTAGGATACAAAATGTCTTTTTATTGTTCGCGGACGCCTATTATTTAGGCAGAAGTATTGTATGTAAACAATGATTTACCTATCGGTATCTTATTCCTTTTTGTTGCACAATGCCTTACGTTGCCCTCCCCAATTTTAAGTATAAATACTTAGCAACCCAACCCTGGCACAGGCCGTATAAAGAGTGTGGTTGATTGATTTGAGGAGTACGATAATGAGTAATTGCCCCGTTTTTATAAAGAAGGCTGTCTACATGTATAGACAGCCTTCTTTAATTTGCCAATAATGTACCAAGTACAAATTCTTGGCTCTGCCTTAGCTGGTATTTACAATATCTCTTTACAGAATAGACTTAGCAAAGGAACATCAATAAGCATATATGCCTATTGATGTTCCTTTCTCGATTCGGTACTTTTAAAAAAAAAATTATGGATATCGTAAGTTATCGCAATGAGCTGTTAGGAAATAACTCAAGTATCTTCAACTCTGATTTTAGTATGCGTATGCTGGCAAACAATGTAGCAGTTGTGAGCGCTAGCAAGGATGATGCGGTATTAAACTTTGGTGATGAAATATCAATGATGATTCTTTTGCTAAAAGGAAAATTTTCCGTGTATATGACCTGGGCTGAAGAAGGGTTGGTGAAGGTTTATGAAATAAACCCTGGAGAGCTCTGCTCTGTAAACTACGTAAACGGCCTACAAAAAACCCCATCCGACTTCAAGGTTATAGCTGATGAAGATGTTCAATTTGCTTTGGTACCTATTGATTTTGTGGAACAAACCGTAAACGAATACAAAGAGCTAAGGAGTCATTTTTTTAACGACATACAGGCAAAACAAAGAACCATAATGCACAGCATAAACGATTATACAAAACAATTGCTGGGCAAAAAAAACTTGCCCAACTAACTATGGATAACCTCAATAAATTAATCGTGCTTTTATCTAAATTTGCCCTGTGGCACAAATACAGCTAGATGAATTATTGGAGCAGGCTAAAAACGCCTACGAACGCAACGACAATGATACCGCCGAAACCTTGGGGCTAGAGGCATTACAATTAGCTACATCGTTGAGTAACGTGCTCAGCCAGGGCCATGCACACAATACTATAGGCATCAGCTGCCTCAACCGGGGGTTGCAACAGCGGGCGCTAGAGCATTTTATTGAGGCCCAAAAGTTATTGGGCAACTCCACCAACCCCAAAGAAGCATTTCCTTCGTTGCTCAATATTGCCATTATATATAACTCACAAGGCCAATTTGCCGATGCGCTAAAAGCATATAAAAGCCTGCTGCAATTGTTGCATGATGAGCCACCTGGCATGCAGCACGCACAGTTGTACACCGGCATGGGTAACGTACACACCGAATCAAAAAACTACGAGGAGGCGTTACCAAACTTTCAGAAAGCACTCGAAATTTGCACTGCTGCCAATATCGCATATGGTATAGTACTCTCGTTGCGCAACATGGCTTCGGTACTTACCAGCATGAAAAAACCGCACGATGCACTGCCTTTGGCAGAGCAATCAAAAAACTTGGCAAAAGAGCAGGGCTTTACGCAACTATACCTGGGCAACATACACAGCATAGCCGACTGCTACTTGCAACTGGGGCACCATACCGAAGCACTAGAGATATTGTTAGAGCACCTGCCACAAGTTGAGGCCCTAAAACAATTGGAGGATTTGGATACTTTCTTGAATCTGCTGGTGCAGGCTTATGAGCTAAACGGCGATATTAGCGGAGCATACAACACCCAAAAACGTTGGATAACCGTGAATGCGGAGTGGCAGGGACTAGAAAGAAGTAAGGCCATTGCCAACTTGCAACTAAGCTTTGAAACCGAAAAAAAGGAAAAACAGATACAAGCATTGGAGCTTAACAAGCGCAAACTTGAGCAAGAATATACCCAAGCAGAGCTGGCATCGTTAAAAAGCCGGATGAACCCGCACTTTATTTTTAATGTAATGAACAGCATACAGAGCCTGGTTTACACTGGCGACAAGTACCGTGCTGTGGAGGCCATTGGCCTGTTTGCCGATGTAATGCGGGGCACCCTGCACCACAGTGGCAAGCAATGGGTAAGCCTGAAAGAGGAGATGGGGCTACTACAGCAATATATTCAACTCGAATCGTTTCAATTTGCCGAAGGATTAACAGTGGACATTGACATAGCTGATACCCTAGATTTGGAACAATTGCAAATACCTGGCATGCTATTACAGCCACTGGTGGAAAACGCCATAAAGCACGGCCTAAGCCATTTAGAGGGTGAAAAGCGGTTGCGCATAACCATTGCTGAAAATGACGATAAGGTAAGCATAGCAATAGATGATAATGGTATAGGCCGCAACCGCAGTGCAGAGATAAACCAGAACCGAACGGGGCACCAATCGTTTGCCACGGGCAGTATTGAAAAACGATTGGCTTTGATAAACAACCAAGGCCCTAACCATGTTACCTTGCAAATAACCGATAAGTTTGAACAAGGCGCCGCAGCTGGTACTTTGGTAATACTCACCCTAAACCACAACTATGAGTGAGGCCATAAAAGCCCTGATAGTGGACGATATGCCCTTAATGCGAAACCAATTAAGGGCCATGCTGGCCGATTTCTTCCCAGAGATAACTATATGTGGCGAAGCAGGCAACGTACCCGATGCGGTGAAACTGATACTAACTGAGCAGCCCCAAATAATATTTTTAGATGTGGAGATGCCCGGCTACTCTGGGTTGGAGCTAGTAAAATTTATACCGCCCAATCAAATTCAGGGGCATATTGTATTTATTACCGCCCATGCCGATTATGCCCTGAACGCATTTGAACTCTCGGCTATCGACTATTTACTCAAACCAGTGAAAATACCAGAACTGATAAGAGCCGTGAACCGGGTTAAAGAACAACTGACCCTAAAACAACACCAAAACTATATTGCGCTAAAAGATAACCTAGAGGAAGCAAACCCGCTGGAAAAGAAACTGGTTCTGCGGCAGGCAGATGCCATCCGTTTTGTAGCGCTTAAAGAAGTAGCCCACATAAAGGCCGATGGCCCTTATTGCCACTTCCACTTAACCAACGGCATCAAGGAAACCATAGCTAAGCCCATGGGCGAGTATGAACGCTTGCAACATACGGGCTACTTTTTCCGCACGCACCGCTCGCATTTGGTAAACATTACCTTTATTGACCGTATAAGCAAGGCCGATGGAGGCTTTGTGGTGCTTAAAGACGGCACCGAAGTGCCCCTAGTAGCCGATAAACGCCAGCACCTGCTAGATGCCATGGAGCGTTTTATAGCTTAAAAAGTTTCCGTAAACCAAAGTTGCCTTTTAGTAAACCAAACCCCTGTTTTAGTAAATAACCCTGCCCAGCGCAGGGCTGTGTGCGTGTTTTGCATCATTGTTTAGCCAAAAACACTTTAAAACATGACACGCAAATTACTTTTTATCATCACCTTTTTAGCAAGCACCATGCTTGCCTGGGCACAGCCCGCTTACATACCTGCCAATGGACTTGCTTCGTTTAGCGATTTTAACGGGTCAATCACATTTTCTTCTTACTTAATAAATCCAAGTTATGTAAGCGACAGAAATGGAAACACAAACAGTGCTCTTCAGCTTTCTGGCAACGGTAATTTGTTTAGACAAGATTTTATACCAAGCTCTGATACCGCATTTTCAATTGCAACATGGTTTAAATTTGACGGATATAGCAGCAATTATACCTCGGGATTATATACCCCATATTTGGTAGATTGCAAAGCCGATTGGGATTGCTTTGCCCATGGTTGTCAGCCTCTAAGCATGCGCATTGTATATGATGGCACCACCGCATATTTGGAGGCTAATGTAAACACTTTGGATAACGCCAGCGTTGAGACTTTCTACACAGCGGGTAATGCATCTACCAGTGCCATCCAGGTCAACCAATGGACCCATGCAGCGCTTACTTGGGATACCCAAACCGATTTATTGAAGCTTTACATTAACGGCGTTGAAGTAGCAACCGTTGCTACCCCTAATGCCACTATTGCCCATCTTGTTGATACAGATAGCTACACCAGAATTGGTGCTTTGGATGGTGCTACGGCATCAACTGCTTATAATGGCGCCATGGATGAGCTTGGCTTTTGGAGCAGGGCTTTAACTGCATCAGAAATTACCAATATATACAATAGCGGAGGCAGTAGCTGTCCACCTCCAACCTTGAGCTTCCAAAGCTGGCAAGCCAACCAAGTAATCAATGTTTGCACCACCTGCGAAACTCCTTTTGTAACCTGTGCAACATCTGTGGGTCTCTCTATCAACAACGACCCTAGTATTACTTTCGGCTACTACCACGAAACCGCGGGCTTTATCACCAGTTCAACTGCTTTATCGCTAGATGGTTATAATGGCAATACACCTCTGCCTGGCAAATACTGGTTTGAGGCTTACAACAGCTGCGATACGGTAGTAAGCGATACTTTTATAGTATCACTGTACGAAGATTTTACTTTTACGATTACCGAAAATGGAGGTAATTTAACCGTGAATACCTCTTCAAGCAACCCAAACTACACCTATACCTACCAATGGTTTGATGCCTCTTTTAACGTTGTAAACAGCAGCCAAACATATACAAATGCCCCACTTGGTGATTATATAGTAATTGTTCAAACCCAGTTTGGCTGCACCCGCTTTATTAATTACCAAAATCAACCATGTGTACAACCCGATGTAGCTGATTTGATTTATGGGGTTTACAATCTATCGAATGCAACTTTTACTGACACGCTCACTATTTGCCCAGGCGAGGCGCTGTCGTTAATTGGTGAGTTTTTGGATGGAACTAACATTCAATTTCAATGGTATCTCAACGGCGCACCAATAGCCAATGCCGATGCTGAAATATTTTTTGAAGCCAACCCTCAACCAGGTAACTACTACTCAGTATTATCTAACGGTTGCGGTGCCGATACTACCAACACCTTGCATGTGCGCATTACCCCTGACTATACCTTTAACGCTACCCAAGTAGGAAACGTTATTACCATTACCAACTTGCAGCCGCCGCTACCCATTGGCGCCAGCAGCTATGTAGATTGGTATAGCGATGCTAACCTAACCAATTTGGTAGCATCATCAATAACCTTTACACCGCCAGCAGCAGGTACATACTATGGCATATTGGTGGTAGATTATAACAACAATTACACTTTCAATACTTGTGAGTTTGCGACGGGTCCAGTTGTTTATCAGCCATTTTCTTGCCCAACTGTGCCGCAAGTGTACCCACAAACGGCTACTATTTGCGATGGCGATACCCTGTTTGTCGATGGGCAACCCCTTACCTTGGCCGATAGCTATACCTTCACCCTTACTGATGTTAATGGCTGCGATAGTATAGTTGAATTGGAGCTTGATGTTATTATTTTGCCTGTGCCAACTATTACAGTGGATAGCAACTCACTTACAGCCAATGCTGGCGAAACTCTTGGTTTAGACTACCAATGGAGCCTTAATGGCAACCCAATAACGGGTGCTGATAACGCTACTTTGATTGCTACTACAAATGGCACCTACACCGTTGAAATATCGCTTAATAACAGTTGCACTAGCGTTTCATCAGGTTTTGAGTATACTGGGGTAGGCATTAATGAAACAAACTTAGCGTACAACCTAAGCATATACCCTAACCCTGCCAACAACATTGTAAACATAGCAGCCGCAATAAGTGGCAACTATACGTACTTGGTTTATAACGCCACTGGGCAAAAAATAGGTGCAGGTACTTTTGCCAGCCAAACACAACTAGACCTAACCAACTATGCGGCTGGCCTATACATGCTGCACCTTACCGATGCCTATGGACACACCGCAGCCAAACGTTTTGTAAAAGAGTAACCTAGCGCAGTACGCAACGATTAAGGTACTTTCTTACATTTTTGTCCAATTAGGTTTTTGGCAGAGGGGCCATCTCATTACTGAGATGGCCCCTTTATGTTTATAGAGATTAGGTAACTTGAAATCCTATATCAGGAAAAAGGGGTTAAAGGAACTTCTCCCCATCCTTCAGCTTCTTAATTTCGGCAGTGTATTGTTTTATGGCTTGCTCTTGATCGCGTTGGCAAATAAGCAACGTATCGCCAGTATCAACCACACAATAACCCTCCAAGCCTTGCAACACTACCAATTTATCGTTAGGTACCATTACCATACATTTGGCTGCATCCACTATCATAACTTGCTTGCCACTTACAGCATTCTCAAGATAATCTTTAGGGTATTGCTCATATAAAGACTGCCAAGTACCCAAATCGCTCCAACCAAAGTCTGAGGGAATTACGCGCACACTATCGGCCTTTTCCATCACCCCATAATCAATGGATATGTTGGTACACATAGTGTAGGCATTATTAATAAACTCTTGCTCTTTAGGCGTATTATAAATATCCAAACCGTCATGGAAAATTTCGTACACATCGTGCAAGTGCTTATTAAACGCACCTAAAATAGCCTTAACGTTCCACACAAAGATGCCGCTATTCCATAAAAAGTCACCACTAGATATGAACTGATTGGCCAGCTCTAAGTCAGGCTTTTCGGTAAAGGTTTTTACCTTATAAAACCCACCCGTTTCGTCAGCCTCATCATACTGTATATATCCATATCCAGTATCTGGGCGGGTGGGCACAATACCCAACGTAAGCAAATCGTTGCTGCTACTTACGTGGTTAAGGGCCTTACCGATAATACGAGTAAACTCTTCGCCGTTCATTACCAAATGATCAGATGGAGCCACTACTAAGTTAGCTTGCGGATCGATGCTATAAATTTTGCTACTTACATAAGCAATGCAAGGCGCAGTGTTGCGGCGCAACGGCTCTTTGAGTATCTGGTGCTCTTCAATATCGGGCAACTGCTCTTTTACAATATCCGCATAATCGGCATTGGTTACAATAAATATACGCTCCTTCGGAACATTTTGAAGAAACCTATCGTAAGTGAGTTGTAGCAAGCTTTTGCCTACGCCCAATATGTCAATAAACTGCTTTGGATAGGCCACACGGCTTTTAGGCCAGAACCTACTGCCAATGCCGCCTGCCATAATAGCGACATAATTCTTGCTCATGATAGATAATTTAATTAATTTAAACTGTAGCTAAATGCCCGACAATGAAACTTTACTTTACAAATTGCCTGTGGATGCCTATCTTTGCATCCCTTTGCAAGCAGTGAGATGAAGTCTACACCAGTTACGGGAATTTTGCGTAAATTTAGTTAAATAATTACCATTTAAGCGAACCAGTCCGCCAAGCCCCGTATGTTGATAGTCAGAGAGCAGCTTCAGGAAGCCCTTCAGGAATATTTTGGTTTCGATCAATTTAAGGGTAACCAGAAAGAAATAATAGAAAGTATTTTAGGTGGTAAAGACACCTTTGTGTTAATGCCTACTGGCGGTGGCAAGTCACTTTGCTACCAGCTACCCGCAATAATGAGCGAGGGTACAGCCATCATTATATCGCCACTGATAGCTTTGATGAAAAACCAGGTTGACTTGGTTCGTTCATATAGCCATATCGATAATATTGCCCACTTTCTTAATTCATCGCTTAACAAAGCCCAAATAAAGCAAGTAAAGCAGGACATTTTGGAGCGTAAAACCAAAATGCTTTACGTAGCGCCCGAAACCCTTACTAAGCAAGAAAATATCGATTTCTTTAAAGAAATAAAGATCTCCTTTATTGCGGTAGACGAGGCACATTGCATTAGCGAATGGGGTCACGATTTCAGGCCTGAATATCGCCGCATACGCACCATGATACAAATGCTAGAGCAAAAGGTACCCATCATTGCCCTTACCGCCACGGCTACTCCCAAAGTACAACAAGATATACTGAAGACCCTTCAGCTAGAGAAACCCAATACTTTTGTTTCGTCCTTCGATAGGCCTAACCTTTATTATGAAGTACGCCCAAAAGGCCTGAAAGCCGCCAATGATAGGGCTATTGTGCAGTTTATCAAGGCAAATGAAGGCAAATCGGGCATTATATACGTGCTAAGCCGCAAAAGTGCCGCTGAGGTAGCCCAACTTTTGAATGTAAATGGTATAAAAGCCGCGCCCTACCATGCGGGCCTAGATGCTCAGTTAAGAGCTAAGACCCAGGATGACTTTCTGATGGAAGAGATTGATGTGGTGGTTGCAACCATTGCCTTTGGTATGGGTATTGATAAACCGGATATTAGGTTTGTAATACACTACAATATTGCCAAAAGCATTGAAAACTATTACCAAGAAACCGGCCGTGCTGGTAGAGATGGGCTAGAGGGGAAATGCATTGCGTATTACAACTACAAAGACATACATAAGCTAGAGAAGTTTATGCGTGATAAATCGTTGGCCGAACGCGAAATGGGCGGCCAGCTTTTGCAAGAAATGGTAGCTTTTGTAGAGACCGCTACTTGCAGGCGCAACTTTTTGCTGCACTATTTTGGTGAAGATTATAAGGTGCCCAACTGTGGCCATTGCGACAACTGTGTAAACCCTAAGCCTAGGGTGGATGGTAGTGCGCAGATTAAATTGGCTATCGAAACACTAGATGCCGTTTACGAATCGTTAACGATACCGCACCTTACCAATATGATAATGGGCCGCCGCAATCAAGAGATTGTGCAGTTTGGCTATGATAAGTTAGAGGGCTTTGGCAAAGGTGCCGATAAAGACGAGCTTTTTTGGAACTCGCTGTTACGCCAAGCTTTGCTGGCAGACTTGCTGCGCAAAGATATTGAGCAATACGGTGTATTGAAAATTACCGATAAAGGTCGCGAATACCTCAAGAAGCCTTGGCGCATCGAAATTGCCCTTAACCACGACTACGAGCAACCTCAAGAAGAGGAAGAAGAAGCCAAACCCGCTGTGCTAGACCCACAATTACTAGGGCAATTGCGCGACCTAAGGCGCAGTGTAGCCAAAGAGCACGGGGTACCACCATACGTTATTTTCCAAGACCCATCGCTAGAGGAAATGGCAACCGCCTACCCTATAACGGTTGATGAGCTTTCGCACATTTCGGGTGTAAGTAAAGGTAAAGCAGTACGGTATGGCGCAAAGTTTTTGAAGCTCATTGAAGAATATGTGGATGAAAACGACATTGAGCGCCCCGAAGATTTTACCATGAAATCGGTGGTAAACAAGTCGGGCATGAAGGTGTACATTATCCAAAGCATTGACCGCAAGCTACCTATTGAAGACATAGCGCGCGCCAAAGGCATAACACAAGACGAACTGTTGCACGAAATTGAAACCATCGTACTTTCAGGCACAAAGCTTGATATTGATTATTACATTCGTGATGTAATGGACGATGATACTATGGAGATGATTTATGACTATTTCCATGAATCAGACAGTGACTCCATTGACGATGCCCACAACGAGCTGAGCGATGAAGGAGTCTCTGTTGAAGACATACAGTTGGTAAGATTGAAGTTCCTAAGTGAGATGGCAAACTAGTTCGTTTTATCATTTCTTTTTGCGTTGCGGTCGTTGCGTTTTTACTTTGTGCACGTTGCAGTTAAACCCATAACATGCTAACTTAGCTACATGCTATCATGGATAAAAGGCCGGTTACAAAGTTTCGGTTATGCCCTTAAAGGAGTAGCAGGCATCCTTTCATCGGGCCCCAACATGGCCATTATGCTAGTGGCGGTAGCGGTAGTTATTGGGGCAGGCATTTACTTCCATATTGACCAATACGACTGGGCACTGGTGGCCATAGCCAGTACTATAGTAATAGTGGCCGAAGGTTTTAATACTGCCATTGAGCGCCTAACCGACCTTGCCCAACCCCATCAAGACCCCAAAGCTGGCCATGTAAAAGACCTCGCCTCTGGTGCCGTGCTATTGGCCGTACTATGCAGCCTAGTTATCGCCGGGGTGGTGTTTGGGAAGTATATTTGGTGAAATGCAGCCATTAAGTATACTATTGCTTAACAACGATGATTGAATAAGTAGCGCAACCAAACCAACTTTACACTATGTTTGTAATAACACTAACCATACCGCTATGCGTTACAAATTAAGTGAACTATACCCTAAAAAACGTGCATTTATTACTGGTGCGGGCTCAGGCCTTGGCCGTGCTTTAGCTTTGGCCCTTGCAGCTGATGGCTGGAAACTTGGGGTAGCTGATATTAAGCAAGAACGATTGGGCGAAGTTTGTTCGCTTATTGAAGAATTGGGCGGACAAGCATTTCCGTTTGGTTTGGATGTAAGCGATAAAGACGATTATGCCAAGGTAGCCAAAGATATGGGCAGCCACATTGGCGTCGACTTGCTGATAAACAATGCCGGCGTTGGAGATGGCGGCGAGTTTAAAGATTATAACCTAGCTAATTGGGATTGGATAGTAGGTATAAATCAAATGGGTGCAGTATATGGCACGCACTACTTTTTACCAGGTATAATAGCACAAGGTGGCGGGCACATCATCAATATTGCCAGTGCAGCTGCTTTTAGCAGTGCTCCTATGATGGCCCCATATAACGTTACCAAGGCCGCAGTGCTGTCCCTAAGCGAGACCCTGTTTGTGGAGCTAAAACCTCATAACATTAACGTTTCAGTTGTAATGCCACTATTTTTCAAAACCAATATACTGGAGCAAAGTACGGGTACCGAAGCGGTAAAACATATAAGTAACCTTATGGTACAAACCAGTAACCTAGAGCCAGAAACCGTTGCACACGAGATACTTACACAAGCTGGCAAGGGCAAGTTTAGAATTTATGCACCTTGGCAGGCAAGGGCATTGCATTGGTTTAGCAGGATGTTTCCTACCCTGTTTTTAAAATTAAAACTTAAAGGTGCTGCCAACCGCGAAAAATTAGAACAACGACTGGAACGCAAGTATGCGAAAATGCAAGGGAAGGGATAAAACAGTTTCGAGTTTAAATTATATCCTGCAAATTTTAAAAACAACTCACAACCCTGTAACCATCAACCCGTAACCTTTTTACTTTTTCGCTAACGCTTTAATCTGCTCTTCAAGAATGTACTCATCGCCCTCGTTGTAGCCTGTGTGAGAGTGCACAATAGTGCCGGTTTTATCTAGCAACAAAGTGTATGGCGGCGCCTGAAAATTAAGGGCTCGCTTTAAGTCTTGGTTGCTATCCAACAATATAGTGTAATCCCAGCTGCGGCCGCCAACATAGGTTTTTACTTTGGCTGTATTTCGGCTATCATCAATAGAAATAGCAATAACCTGTACGTTGTAATCCTTTTTCCAATCAGGGTACAGCTCAGCAATATTGTTAAGTTCAAGTTTACAAGGGCCGCACCAAGTTGCCCAAAAGTTGATTACGGTTATCTTGCCAGTGCCAATGGCATCCAGCATCTTTACTTTGTTGCCATCAAGCGTACTTACCTCTATGTTAGGAACTTGTTTATCCGTAAACATTTTCTTAACCTGCGCTATGGCAATGGTGGTAATTAATAAGGTAATGCCAATAAGAGTGATGGTACGTTTCATGATTTATTGTTTTTTTATAACATCGGTAACCAAATGTTAGGCCAATCTTTACATTTCCTTAATTAATACCGAATTTAGCGACCTTGAGTTTAAAGTTACTCAATTGTCGTCGTTTATCCATACTACCTGAACATTACCTATGTTACGTTTTTTATTCGTTGGATGCTTCATCCTAACGTTATCATTTAGCTTAAAGGCACAAGGCAATTTTTTTGGGGGTATCCAAGAAAACACTGATTTCTTTATTCGCGACACCTCCATTGGGGCATCTAATACCCCGCACTACGATAATCTTAAAACGGGCAGCAACGTTTGGTTTGACCTAAACTATGCCAACAACGACATACAATTGGATGCTGGCGTGCGCATGGATTTCTTTTTGAACAGTAACCTACATAACCCAGGCACGCCCTACACTGCATTGGGCCTAGGCCGTATTTATGTGCGCAAAAAGTTTAAAGACCTAGAAATAATGGGTGGTCACTTTTATGAGCAGATTGGCACTGGCATTATCTTTCGCTCATACGAAGACCGTTTTTTAGGAATAGACAATGCCATACTGGGAGGCCATATAAAATACAATTTGTTTGATAAGGTTACGATTAAAGCTTTTGCAGGTGTTCAAAAAAACCGCCTAAAGCTCTACAATCCTATTGTTCAAGGCTTGGTAATAGAGTCAGAATTAAGAATTGGAGAAAAGGTACAATTACTGCCGGGTGCTGGTGTAACCAATCGCGTAATGGACCAAGAAAGCATGGATTTTGTAGTTGGGGCTATTGAAACTTATGACACCTCTGCCCGCTTTGTGCCCAAGTACAACACTTATGCCATGAGCGTATACAACACACTAAATTTTGGCAATGTAAGCTGGTATGTAGAAGCTGCCTATAAAAGCAAGGAAGCCATACCCAACTTTGTGGGGGTGCTAATTGATAGGCCTGGTAACGTGTTGTTTACCACTCTTACATACGCTACCAAGGGTTTCGGGATTACAGGCCAGTTTAAGCGCACCGAGAACTTTGTGCTACGCACCAGCCCAAACGAAATATTGCTAGATGGAATGATAAGCTATGTACCGCCAACAACCAGACAAAACTCGCTAAGGTTACTATCTCGCTACAACGCTCCTAGCCAAGAACTGGAGGAAATGAGCTATAGCATTGATGTAACCGTTACCCCTAAAGAAGGCCATGTGCTAAACCTCAATTATGCAGAGGTAAGGTTGTTTAACAATGAGTTGTTGTTTAGGGAGGTTTATAGTGATTGGGAGTGGCGCATAAACAAAAAGTTTAGGTTAGAGCTAGGTTTTCAGTACTTGATATATAACCAGTTGTTTTATGAAGGCGAATCGTATAACGGCTTAAGCAGCGCCACTGCCTACACTCCATTTGCCGAGTTGGTTTGGAAAATAAACAGAAAGCATGCCTTGCGGTTTGAGGTACAACAACAAACCAATGATGGCGATTATGGCAGTTGGATATACGGATTGATTGAATACTCCATTGCGCCGTGGTTTTCAATATCCATTAGCGATATGTACAACTATGACCCTAACCCGGGCAGGGTATCTAATGATTTGCACTACTACTCTCTGCTAACGGCGTTTAGAAAAGACCAAATGCGCTTTTCAGCAGGATTTGTAAGGCAAGTGGCGGGCGTGGTATGTACTGGTGGTATTTGCCGGTTTGAACCCGCATTTAATGGCGTACGTTTAACATTCAATACAACCTTTTAATGGGTCAGTTAAGTCTAACTAGTATGAACCGTATTATATACTCCAGTGCTTTTGCAATCGCACTCCTAATTTTAGCAGTTTCTTGCCAAGAAATAGGTCCTAATATTGATTTAGGCGGCCCAGGAAGGGATGCAGCATTAGCCGATACTACCTATGTAGTAACTGCAATAGAAGCCCCGCAAACGAAGAAAGTTTTGTTAGAAGATTTTACCGGGGTACGCTGCAAAAACTGTCCATTGGGTGCTGCACAGGCTGCTAGTTTGCTAGCACTATACCCCGATAGGTTGGTAGTTATTGGCCAGCACAGCCAGTTTTTAGCACAACCTTACGATGGCGACCCAGACCTGCGTACCGAAGAAGCCCAGGATTTGGAAACCATGCTTGCACCGGTATTGGGCAAACCCAGCGGAGCCATTGACAGGCGCATTTTTCAAGGCGAATCGGTTATATTGCATGCAAGTGTAAACAAATGGGCCAACCTCACTGCCCAAGCATTAAACACAACCACACCTGTAAACCTATACATTGAAAAGGAATGGGATGCTGCTAATAGAAACTTAAAAGTAACTATAACCGCTCATTACACGGGCACCGAAACCGGCGAAAACCGCCTATCGGTATTTTTGTTGGAAGACAATGTGGTTGCGGCTCAATTGCAGCCAGATGATGAAGTGGACAACGACTATGTGCAAAAACACGTAATGCGTACCATGCTTACCCGTTTTAACGGCGAGTTGTTGATTGGTGATAAAGTACCGGGTAGGGTATTTGTTAAAGGCTTTTTGCTAGAAGGTGTGGATGCCGAGTTTAATGCTGATGAATTGGAAATAGTAGCTACCGTTTCGCGTTCGGCGGGTAGTTTTCAAATACTGCAAGTTGCCAATGTAAAGGTGATTGATTAGTGTCACATATCAGGAAAACAAAGTACTATTGGTTCAATAAAACGATAAACAACATCAGCCAATTTACAAATCTGTTGTCTTCATACTCGTTACTCAAATCTTGATACTATCTTTACCGCATGAACGCTTTACCCCGCTGGTATGTACTCACCCTCACTTTAGCAGTTATACTGCTGGCGGTCTATTTCTTCGCCAATATCATTTCCTTTATTATCATTGCAGCCTTGCTTTCTTTTGCCGGTAGGCCAATAATGCGGTTTCTTGATAATAGAAAAATAAAGGGGCACAGCCTGCCCAGGTCCATGTCGGCTATTATCACTATATTAACTATGGTTATTAGCTGCTTGCTAGTGTTAGCTATTTTTGTACCGCTAATTGCCATACAAATAAACCAAGTAGCGAGTACTGATTTAAACGAATTAACCACAAAACTGCAGCCCACATTACTTTGGGCACAAGACCTATTGGGTAGTTTGGGCATTGCCGATTTTGAAGGCCAACCCCCTGCCGACTATTTATTGGCAAAGCTGAAAAGTATCATGAGCTTTGGCTTCGTATCTGGATTTGTTAACAACATCTTTGGCGTATTTGGCAATATATCTATTGCCGTTGCCTCCACCTTATTTATCCTGTTTTTCTTTTTAAAGGATAGGGATTTGTTTCAGCGCATATTAATATTGATGGTAGACGACGAGTACGAAGCCAAGGTGCTTAGCGCAATTGAAAAAACTAAAGATATGCTTACCCGCTATGTGTTGGGCATATTGCTGCAGCTGGTGTGCAATTTTGCTTTCTTGGCAATAATACTTGGCCTATTGGGCATTAATAATTTTTTATTGATTGCTTTGTTGGGTGCCGTACTCAATATTATTCCATATTTAGGGCCCTTTATTGGTATGGTTCTGGGGCTTTTTATCGCCATTACTGGCCATTTGGAAATGGACTTTGCTACCGAGCTATTGCCCATTGTTATTAAAGTAGCACTCACTTTTGGCTTCAACCAAATGTTTGATAATTACCTCCTGCAACCAGTTATCTTCTCCAAAAGTGCCAATGCGCACCCATTGGAAATATTCGTCGTTATTTTAGCTGCCGGAACCGTTGGTGGTATTGGAGCCATGATAATTGCGATACCAGCATTTACCGTTTTTAGGGTAATTGGGAAAGAGTTTTTTAGCGATAGTAAGTTTATGAAAGCGCTTACTAAAGACTACTGATTTTATCAGTTCATCCACCCAATTCATTACCTTTGCCCAATGGATACCAACAAGTATGCGGCACGGGGCGTTTCGTCTCAAAAGGAAGATGTACACCAAGCCATCAAACACCTTGATAAAGGCTTGTTTCCAAATGCATTCTGCAAAATCTTGCCCGATTTGGCAGCAGGTTCGCCCGAGCATTGCAACATTATGCACGCCGATACCGCTGGTACCAAAACCAGCCTAGCCTATCTGTACTGGCGCGAAACCGGCGACATGAGCGTGTGGCGCGGTATTGTGCAAGATTCGTTGATAATGAACATCGATGACCTTATTTGTGTAGGCGCAGTAGACAATATCATCGTATCGAGCACTATTGGGCGCAACAAAAACCTAGTAACAGGCGATGTAATAGCTGCCCTGATAAACGGTTGCACCGACTTAATTAATGACTTGGCCAAAATGGGGGTAACCCTGCACCTTGCCGGTGGCGAAACTGCTGATGTAGGCGACATAGTGCGCACGTTGGATGTGGGCTACACTGCCTTTGCCCGCATGACCCGCAAGGATGTGTTGGAGAACAACATTAAGCCAGGCAATGTAATTGTAGGTTTTGCCAGCTACGGCCAAGCCACCTACGAGCATGAATATAACGGTGGCATGGGTAGCAACGGCCTTACCAGTGCCCGCCACGATGTGCTAGACCACTACTTAGCGGCCAAGTACCCTGAAAGCTTCGACCCGAACGTACCTGCTGAGTTGGTGTATGCTGGCAGCAAAAAACTAACCGACATTGAGCCAGAAACAGGCTTAACGGTGGGTAAACTTATCTTATCCCCTACCCGTACTTATGCGCCCGTAGTTAAACAAGCAATTGAGCAATACCGCAGCCAAATACATGGCATGATACATTGCAGCGGCGGTGCGCAAACCAAGGTGATGAAGTTTGCCCACAACGTACATATCATCAAAGATAACTTGTTACCCGTACCACCACTGTTCCGCATGATACAAGCAGAAAGCGGCACTGGCTGGAGAGAAATGTACGAGGTATTTAATATGGGCCACCGCCTAGAAATGTATGTTGATGAAGCCGCAGCCGAAGGTTTGATTGCAATTGCCAAATCATTTAACATTGATGCGCAAGTAGTTGGCAAGGTTGTAGCTTCAGATAGCACTAGGCTAACCATCAATAGCCCTTACGGTGAGTTTAAGTGGTGATTTGAAATAATTTTCGCCCCAAAGGGGCACCATATCATTAGCATTGGCAACGCCCGATGCACGAAATACCATGCAATTCCATTTGAAAATGGAACCTATTGAGTTGTTTATCTCGAAAACAATACGCACACAACACGAATATCAATAGACAGGGCTTTCAAGCCTTGAAATCACAACATCACCTATTGCCGTGCACGGCAATAAAAGCTTCGGTTTCCGTCCACATCAAGTCAAACACCTGCTGTTTCAGTGCGTCTACATCATCCAAAGTAAGGCCCATGGTAGGTATAGGTGGAAAGAACCTAGCATACAACCTGCCTGGGCTGAGCAGAAATGTGCCTTTGGGCGATACCCCATCAACATTTAAAAGTAATATAGGCATGATGGGCACCTGTGCTTCAATAGCAATACGGAACGCACCGTCGTAAAATTCCTTCAAGGGTCTATCTGTTCTATTGCGGGTGCCTTCTGGAAAAATGAGCGGACTTACGCCTTCGTCGTGCATCAGTTTCTTAAGTGTTTCAACGCCCTGCTTGCGGCTCTCGGCACTGCTACGATCTATCATTACCAACGCTTTGCGAAACAAAAAACCAATAACGGGTATTTCACCCAGCTCCTTTTTGCTCAGCGGGCGGTAATTCACACCCTTCATAGCAGCTGGCAGAATAAACAAATCGGCAATACCACGATGGTTTACACAGATTACATAAGTGCCTTTTTTGTCTAGGTTTTCTTTGCCCAAAATAGTATACCTAACCCCGTTAATAGCGCCCCATACCCTAGCATACCGGTAGCTCCAAGTAAGCATTTTTAGTTGTTGGTTATCTTTTACCAATAAGATGATTAAGGCATAAATAACAACGCACACCATACCCAAAAGAAAAAACGTGACATATGCGTATACGGTGTAAAGTAAAAGTAACGTGTTGCGGAGTAGCTTCAAGTAGTCGGGTTTATTTTACTAAATTTAATGCAACATCACTATATATGGAAAATTGGAAGCACGAATTTGAACACGTTAATGGCATTAAACTGCATTACGTAACACACGGCAAAGGTAAATTGTTGATACTGATGCACGGTTTCCCAGAGTTCTGGTACAGCTGGCGCCAACAGATACCAGCACTGGCAGAAGCGGGCTACAAAGTGGTAGCCGTGGATATGCGTGGCTACAACCAGAGCGATAAACCCGTGGGAGTAAAACACTATGCCAGTAGCACTTTGGCACTCGACATTAAAGAACTGATACATAACCTTGGCTACGAAAAGGCCCATATAGTTGGCCACGATTGGGGCGGTGGCATTGCCTGGCAGTTGGCTATCGACCACCCAGAGGTGATAGATAAGCTGGCGGTGCTTAACTGTCCAATTCCTATTATCCTGCAAAAGAACCTATATACCAACTTTGCACAGTTCCGCAAGAGCTGGTACATGTTCCTTTTCCAAATACCTGGGCTTGCAGAATGGAACATGAAACGCGACTTGTTTAAGTTCTTTACCATTGCCTTCCGTGGATGGGCGCACAACAAAGCGGCCTTTCCTGATGAGGTACTGCATAAGTATGTAGAGGCTTTCACCGGCCCCTATGCGCTTACGGCTCCTATCAACTATTATCGTGCTGCCCTTCGCGGAAGCTTATCAGGCAATAATAAACCTAAAGGGCCCATAATGGTAGATACCCTCCTTATTTGGGGCGAAGACGACAAGGCTTTGGGCAAAGAATTGACCTTCGATACCCATAAATACATGGGTAAGCATTTCGAGATAAAGTACATAAAAGATAGCAGCCATTGGGTGCAACAAGATGCCCCCGAACTGGTGAATGAATATTTGATTGAGTTTTTTGGCGAATAACCCCCACCCCCCACATGCACGGACAATTGCACCACGTTGAAATGTACGTTAAAGACCTAGCTGCTACCAAGCAGTTTTGGGGTTGGTTTTTGGGTGAGCTGGGTTACCACATCTCCTCAGAATGGCCCGATGGGGTGAGCTACATGCTGGGTGCTACCTACTTGGTATTTGTGCAAGTTGAGCCCGAGCACTTGGATGTGCCTTATCACCGAAAGAAAGCCGGCCTTAACCACCTCGCTTTCCATGCCAAGGATAGGCAGTTTGTAGATGACATGACCGAAAAACTACGCCAACGAGGTGTTACCATACTATACGAAGACAAGCACCCTTTTGCCGGCGGCCCCTACTACTACGCCGTTTTTTTTGAAGACAATGATAGGATGAAGGTGGAGTTGGTGGCGATGGATTGATACAACCACGTCAGTTTACAACCTGATGCTTACCCCTGCACTAGCAAAGTGCAGCAGCGAGAAGTTGTACACTTGGTCAATATCGGCACCGCCCTCAATAATGCGGTAGCCCGCATAAAAGCCTACACTTTGCATTGGGTTGTAGCGCAACCCAACAAAGCCATCTTCCGCTCGTCCACTGGGCCCCACCAGCGCATCTACGTCTAGCAGAAAAGTAAGTTTATCCGGCACTATTTCACCGGCAAAGTAAACGTTTAACAGCGGCACAACGCCAAGATCGGTGCTATTGGCAACGGTACTACCCTGTTGCAACCGTATCTCGGCCTGGCGCAGTAGGCCCGTTAGGCCCACCCCTATGGTAATGCGCTCGTTGGGCAAAAACAGGTAGCGGTAGGTAAGCCTATAGGTGTTAAATTGGTACATAGCCGCTATGTTGGTATTGGCCATATACTCCTTTCCGCCAAAATTGATGTTGTTGGGTGCACTGCCCGTGCTAAAGAGTTTTAGTGGGGCTAGGGTAACGTAAATATCGTGGTGGTCTTTAATAATAAAGCCCAGCCGTGTACGGAAATAGTTGTAATTGTCCTGTTCAAAATTATCGGTAAGCGAGATGCGCGTACCCTCGCTCGTGCCGGGTACTTGTACATCATTATACCCATTTATCACGGCCCCACTTTCTACATCAATGTGCAATTGAGCAATGGCCAACTGGGTGCTAAAGCATAGTGTTAATGCGGCTAACAGGGTAAATAAGGCTTTCATATCTTGCAAGTTTTAAGGTAAAAGGCGCAAGAATCCTGCCAATGGGAGTATATTTATAAATGCCGAGTCTTAGCCTCTTAGCTCCAGTTTTGCTGAAATACAACTTCCTCAGATTGACGCTAAAGGAGGCATGGGAAGTAACTATGCCTAGTCTATGCTCTTTAATTTGAAGTAGTATTTCCTTGAGACCCCGTCACACTCTAAATATTCAAACTGCGCATTTTCTTCACTATAAACCCCATCTACACAGATACGGAGATTGCAGGTCTTTTGATAATCATTGGCTAATGATTTATAATAAAACCAACAATGTCCATCAATCGCGTTCATTAAATGGGCTGGGTCAAAATGTACTTCCCCATTCTCATTCCAGAGTTGTCTGGCTTTAGTTTTTACGCTCATATCATAGTGTAGCGTGGTTGTATTATTTCTGGTTAAAACCATCCTTTGAATAGTGTCACCAATTATGGTTTCGTATATGTACCGCCTGCCAATGGCTATCTGTTTTGGAAAAGATAGAGTATCCTTACCTCTAACCAATAGATAACCTTTATGCATCTCAACTATTTCGTCAATATAATGATGGCGTTTCCAACCTTTCAAAAATTCCTTAGAATACTCACTACTATCCTTCACTATCACAATGCGTTTATAAAATTCTTCCTTCGATACTTCCACAGGCAATTTAAACCCTTGTAAATACTGGTGCCCTTTGCAACTACTTTCAACTATTACCATTAACCTATTATCATCGCTCCTACCAATACAGATAGAAAAACAATTCTCTGCCCCTTCATTGCCATAAGGTGTACACAAGTAGCCATTCCCGCTCTCGTCCTCTTCAGCCTCAGCGGCTAAATAAAAGTTTGGATATAGTTTCACTGTGCCATATTCCGATAGTAAAGTATACTCCAAGTTCCCTAATACTGAAATATGGTAATCCACATCGGTATTATTTTTTCTGCGGAGTTCAACTTTCAAGGTCTTATTGTTTGCGGTTGACATTAGCGTATAGAAACTATCAACCACCAAATCATCTGGTGGCCTTATAGTATCATTGCCAAGCAAAAAGAAATCACGGTAAACCTTGATGTTGTAATGTGACGAATGCTCCTTTAACCCTTCGAGAAAATTGTCACAATATTGGCTACCATCGTAAACCATCCATGAACTATCGGCTAATATTGTCAGATGTTCATTAGCAATCAATGTATCAGTAAATTGAATTTTAACAGCGGTTTCCTTGGGACCACCCGAACACATGCAGAATAGCAGCAAAATAAAAAATAAGCCCTTTGTTTGTTTCATATCCTATTAGCGCATTTAAAAAGAAGAAAAATATTCACTCATGCTACCTTAAGCGTCCTCGCTTAAGGTAAAAAAAACCACAAGCCTCTAGGCTTGCCACATAGCAAAAACAAATACCCTACAAATCGCCACCTAATCAAGCCCCGTGCTCAATAGCGCAGTAGCTTCAAAGTTCATCGCGCCGCAATTGTCCGCGCGCGCACCCTTCGACAAAAGCTCAGGCTGACATACTTCGGAGTACCTAGCAATTGCGTGCGCATTTTGACAGAGCACAATGTGACAATGCGGGTTTCCATGTTGTAAAATACGGATTTCGACGATAATTCAAGTTAAGCGCTTACTTGCCCGAAGGTCCCTCGCAAAAATCGGTATGACAGAATGTGTAAAGCTGCTGTCCATGGACCATCGACCATGGACCAATTTCAACCAATCAACTGCCCATGCTACCTTAAGCGTCCTCGCTTAAGGTTATAACATTACAAGCCTCTTGGCTTGCAACACACTATAAACAAAAGCTACTTCACTCACCCAACCACTCCGCAGCATCCTCCCAAAAATACTCTTTAAACCCACGCTTAAAGTAGTTAAAGTGCCCCAACTCTTTAAGGTTGAACTGTTGCGGTGTATAATTAATGCGCTCAATGGGGGCATTGGTGTAGCGGGTAGCGAGGTTGTCAACGGTGCGGGGCGGGGCAAAGTGGTCGTCGCTGAAGCTGAGCATTTGCATGGGGGCAGTTACGTTCTTAAAGTTTTGAAGCGAGGGGCGGTTCTCCCTGAAAATATACTCCGGGTGGCGTATCCAGCTGGCCCATTGGTTGGCTACCCCTTTGGGTACGTCTTCAAACAGCTTTAATCGCTTGGCGGGCATGTAGCCAAACAAGGCCGTTAAGCCCGGCAATGCCAAATGACTGATATTGAACATCCTGATTTTGTGGTAGCCGCTCCATAGGTTCCAATAGCCGCTTTGAGATGCCACGGTGAGTACTTTCTTTACGTGCTTGTTGCTTTCGGCCAAGCCAAATACTTGCCCACCCACACTATGGCTGGCATACAACAGGGCATCGGTTGGCAATTGGTGCAGGGCGTATTGCAGCACGGCCTCAATATCCAGTTCGCCCCACTGATGCAAGTGTGCTTCAAAACCTTTCATGCGCTCAGGTGCCGAAAGCCCCACGCCCCGGTAATCAAACACTACTACATGAAACCCCAACCCCCTTAAGTACTCACAAAAATTATAGTAATACTGTTGCAACACCCCCATGGCCGAACCCATTACTAAGGTTCTACCATTGGGCGCCTCGGGCACAAACACACTGGCGTGCAACGGGTACCCATCGGCAGCTTTTATCTCAGTTGGGGTATAGTGTGGTTTGCCCATGTTTAATACTACCGTTTACTTTTTAATGATTCTACCTTCGTTTTCGTAAGCATCACCACGCGCAATACACATTTGTATGCCACGCTGCATGGCCGCTTCCACATTATTCCCAATTCGTGAAAAACCAAATAGGCGCGAAGTCTCCCTAATCAAATCCGTATTTGGCAAGCTTATCTGGTTGGTAAGTATTTGCTTAATGGCATTAGCCACTTCAACAATGGGTAAGTCATCAACCTCTCGCTTTGTAATTCCATCAGTATGTACCCTAAAGGTGTCATATTGCTCAGGTATCTGGTCATCGCGCCAAATAAATACATCCCTATCGGTGCCGGTACACTTTAGCTTAAGTGCTTCAAAAATGTCATCCATGTGAGCATTGATGCGTGCACCGCTGCGCGCTAGTCCCCAATGGGCTAGAATACGTTTTACCAATAAGTTTTTGCTGATAGGTGCCTCGGTTGCCACTACCTGCTGCACATGTTCTGCAATAAGCGGTTTGTGAAAAAACTGCATAAACTCATCGGTATTGAGCAAAATGGTGGCTTGTTTTTCAAATTGCGTAACCTGGTAGGCAGTGTATTGGGTGTCATCAATAATCAAGTAATCCTCTTCGAGCGCAATTGCTTCATCAGCCGTTTCTTCGGTAAGGGCACCAAGCATGGGTTGCTGGGTTACTATTTGGCCGGTCATGGTTTCCAGTTGGCCGCTGTTTTTTATTGTAGCAATAGCATCTTGCAGCTGCAACAATATCCTATCAGGGTTTTCCCACCACTCAACCGACCATATTTGCAATATATTCCAGCCCAACAACCTAAGCACCCCTATCTGCACAATCTCTCGGTCTTTGGCGGTTTTGGCAGCTTTATAATTTTCACCATCGCACAAAACACCCAAAATATACTCGTCCGGATTCGCCTTATCCACTATCCCAATGTCAATTCTGTACCCTGAACTACCAATATTGGTGTGTACATGGTAGCCCAACGATTTAATGCGGGTAGCGATGTGCTCAATCAACGGATTGGTTGGAATGGGCAAAATGCGTGTTTTGGCTTCGAACATAGCTTTACCCTTATCAGCATACTCCAAAAAAGCCTTCAAGCCAGCCACGCCTTCGGCCGGTGTTCGGGCAAGATCAATCTGGTCTGCACGTAGGGTAGCATATACCTGCATTTCATATCGCGCCCTAGATACGGCCACATTTAACCTACGCCACCCACCATCTCTGTTTAGTGGGCCAAAGTTGAGCGTTACCTTTCCCTCCCTATCGGGGCCATAGCCTACTGAGAACAAGATTACATCACGTTCATCACCCTGCACGTTCTCTAGGTTCTTAATAAAGATTGGTTCCGCCGACTCTAACAATAGTTTTTCGTAATGTGGATGCTTTTTAAACACATCCGTTAGCATATCATCAATCAGCATTTGTTGTACCGAGCTAAAAGTAACCACGCCAATACTGCGCTTGGAAAGCTCTGGGTGCTTAAGCCTGCGAACTATCTCATTTACTATCGCTTCGGCCTCTGCCCTATTATGCTTGGTTTTTCCACGATCATAGAAACCAGGTACGTGATGGTATGTAACCTTATTGGTTAAGTCGTCGGGCGAAGGGAAGGTGAGCAGTTTGCCATCGTAAAACTTAGTGTTGCTAAACGCAATAAGGCTCTCGTGCTTGCTACGGTAATGCCACAACAGGTAACGCGACGGCATTGACAATGCTAGGCAATCATCCAAAATGCTTTCCAAATCCTCTTTATCCAAATTATCTTCATCTACCTGTTGGGTAGTAAAAAAGTTGGTTGGTGGCATTTGCTTGGGGTCGCCCACTACAATTAAGCTAGCGCCACGGGCAATAGCACCCACAGCATCGCAGGTAGGTAGTTGTGAGGCTTCGTCAAAAATCACAAGGTCAAACTTATCTGTACCTGCCTCAAAATATTGCGCCACCGAAATGGGGCTCATGAGCATACATGGGCACATGCGCGGCAATAGGTTGGGTATGGAATCAAACAGCTTTCTTAAAGACATGCCTCTGGCTCCATTGCGGATGGCTCGCTGTAAAATACCAATCTCAGAGCTTTGGTTGGCCTCTTGCGTAAACGATGGCAACTTAGAAGCAAGCGAGGCAAATATTTCTTCTTTTGTAAGAAGCTCAAACCTTGCACTGAGCTCTCTAAAACGCTTGATTTTCTCCTCAAACAATTGACCACTAAAAGAGGCCAAAGTGGGTTCTACTTGAAAAATATACGCAGCACAAGAGCGGTATAAACCTTTCTTAAAACCAGCAATTACATGGCTGGTGCGTATTTTGCCTGTTTCGTAGGCTTCAACTACGGGTATTAAACCTGCTTGCACGGCGCGCTGCCTTGTTTGCAGCCAACTGCTCCAGTCCCTTAGGCCATCTACATTATCCAACCATTGCTGCGTATAAGTTTTGCAGGCAACTATCCGTTGGTCGTTTTCAGTAAAAATGGCATTAAAATCAACGCCCAATGCTTCGGTAATTTGTCCTTCAGTATTTAATACGGCGCGGTAATCATTCTCAAAAGTAAGCAGTGCATTACTATATACTGCAAGGTAGGTAGATGTACCGTCTTTAATGGCCTCAGCCAAAACCCCGCGCCATTGTCTGGTAGCGCTAGGGTCTTTAAACAGCAAGTTTGCCTCCCTATTCATTTTTACCAAAACATCGGTTGCCTTAATAATGGTGTCCCAATCTGCATTACCACCGTTCCACATCAAGCCCAAAAGGTCCGTTAGCAATGGAGTATTGTTATCAATTACTTGCTGCTTGTCTTGATATTGCACTATCAAGGTCAACAACTGTTCCACCTGCGCCTTGTCTGAAACACCTTGTTTCGATAAAAGCTTAATACGCTTATTAATGGCATTTTGCTTCAATAGTTTTGGCAAAAACCATTTCGCATCAGCTATGCGCCAATCGCGTAGCATTTGCTCGGCTTCTAGCAAGAGGATATCGTTACTGTAATCGGTCAACAAACTAGTTCTATACTCGTCTCGTAACTTACCTTGTTCGGCAATGGCAGCTATTTGCAACAGCGTGTTCTCAAAGTTATCAGCGGTTAACAACGTAGCTGGCACGTTTGGCAGTTGGTTTAGCAAACTGGCAAGCTGTGCCACTTGTTGCAACTGGCTTTCGGTGGTTACAGGCAGGCTAATCTTTAAGGCTGCAAGTGCTGCTGGCAAAGAAGTAGTAAGCTTTGCCAAACTATTAGCGTAAGCGGTTAACAGGTCCACCGCCTCGTTTTTAAGATTAGGGCTATATTGACTGACCCTTATCCGCTCCAACGGATGCTGATACGGATTAAGGCAAAGTTTGCCCGCTGCTTGCAGCTCACCAACCAAATCGGTCCATTCGGTTATTTTGTTTTTGGTAAGCTGGGCAATACTTTCTGATGAAAAGGAGATATAATCTGGCAAAACGGTATTCTCTGCATAGCCCGTAAAGGCATCGTATAACGATAAACCGAATGGATAAACTTTGTGCAATGCTTCAACATGGGCATTTAGCTCTATGCGGAGCGCTTGCAGCCTTTCGGCCTCAAAAGCAAAATCAGCAGACTGCTTTACCCTGGTTATCTCGCTGGTCTTTTTAAGTTGCTCTAGCACTGCCGACTTTTTAGCCTTGTTGCTGTGCAGCTCCAAACAAAAGTGGCCCAAGCCAATCTTCTCCATCCTACTTTCCACTACCGAGAGCGCGGCCATTTTTTCGGCTACAAACAATACCCTCTTTCCGTTGTAAATAGCGTTGGCGATAATGTTGGTAATGGTTTGCGACTTACCCGTGCCCGGCGGGCCGTGTAATATAAAGCTGCCACCTTCGGATGCGGCAATTACCGCTGCCAGCTGAGATGAATCGGCACTGATGGGCAACACGATGTCCGTAGGGCTGTATTGTTTATCAAAGTTGATGGGCGGCTGCTCGGGCGTATGCCACTCCAAGTTACCCGATACCAAACTGGCAACCACTTTGTTTTCGGTTAACTTGGCCGCATTGGTATGGATGTCGTTCCACATCACGAATTTGCTGAACGAGAAAGTACCCAATATAGCTTGCTCCTCAATATCCCACCGTGAGTGCTCCATGATAGATTGCCTGATGATGCTAAAAACCACCCGCACATCTACCCCACTCTCGTCTTTAGGCAGCACCTCTAGCCCACCGATATTTATCCCAAAATCCTGACGCAGCATTTCGAGCAGGGTAATGTTCATTATCGGCTCTTCTTCGCGGCTACGTATCACATATCCTTTTTGTGCCGATTTACGAACAATCTCCACCGGAAACAAAATAAGCGGCGCATACCTTGGGCGCTCGCTTTGCGGGGTTTCGTACCACTTAAGTATGCCTATGGCTATGTACAATACGTTGGCACCGTTTTCTTCCAGCGCCATTCGCGATGCGCGGTATAAACTAACCACGCTGTTACTCAATTCTAATTCTGTAAGATACGAGCGTAGGCGTTTTTGCGAAAGCTCCTGCCGCACCAAATCCACTATCGGGTCGGTTTGGTTGATGGCTTGGTAAATGCCTGCACTGCGCAGCGGATTGTTCCAATCGGTAGGTTTGGGAAACAACTGGTACTCGGTGCCATTAGAAAGTCCATCTTCCAACTGGCCAAGGTTGGGCGTAATCAATTGCACGGTATTCTTGGTCATGCGCAGGTTAAGCAAGTTGTTGCGCAGGCTCAGGTCAAGCAGCTTGCGCTCCCAAAGCTTTTGCCTTGATACATCAATGCTGCCCACATAGTTTAGTTTTATGCCCTGCTGTATCTCAGTGGGCGATATGCCCTCGCGCTCTTGCACTTCGGGCATTTGTATCTCCCAACCATCGGCGGTTTTTATGCGCATCGGTATGGGCCTTATGCTGCCGTAGCGCGCCCGTTTTACATCGATAAAAAACAGGAACTCGTCTTCTTTGGCCAAATGGTTGTTGCCAAGCGCCAGTGCCTCGTCAAAAGTTATCGATTTGCCCGCGTTCATGCTCGTGGCCTCTAGCACGGCAATCTCGTTGATGCCGTCGGCTACCCGCTTGGTCAGCAGCGATTGGTCGTCGTTGATACTGTCGGCAAAGGCCTCGTCAATCAACCAAGCCCCCACAAAGGCATGGCCTTTTATCACTACCAATATCGGCCGCAGGCCCACAGCCTCTAAGCAACTGGCGTACAAAAGTGTCACATCCAGGCAATTGCCGAGTTGTTGGTTCAACACCATATCAATAGTGCGTACCCGCTGCCCGTAGGTTTCAAAGCTGGCGGGCACCGAGCAGTACACCACCTGCCTTTCAGAAATTGCCTCAAACAGCGCCGCCATCTGTTTTTGGGCACGGTCGGGGTTCTTGGTTTGGTATTCGTCAAACGACGGGTTGCCCGTCCACTTCTCCAGTATCGCGCTGGCGCGCTTTATAATCGGTACCGTATCGGGGTGGTTGGGGGTAACAAAAGCCGCCAACATTTCGGGCAGCACGTTCATGCCGCCCCACTCATCGTAGGCCAGCACATCTATTTTGTAGGCTTTTTCATATAATACCCCTTCATCGCTGGTAACGGTCAATTTTATGGCACCCGAAACCCTTTCGGTAAGCTCCGACAAAAACTTAGTGGACAGCATCACATCCACCACGCCCAGTTCCATTTTGGCACCCTTGGCCATGCCCTCAATGCGGGTGCTCCAAGGCAGGGCAAAGTCGGGCTCGGTGGTGATGTCGATGCGGATGTTGTGCCAGTCGGTGTCGGTATTATTGGCAATAAGCAGATGGCGCACCACGGGCACGTGGTTTTGCTGCATTGCAAAATTGATGAGCGGAGTGTACTCCACCTCAACGGTAGCCAATAAAAGGGTCGTGTCCATTATGCTGCTGCGGATTAGTTTGCCAGTGGTAAAACGTATACAGCCCTAAAGATATTGAATTGTGTGGGATGGTGAGAGGAGTAATGTGTCAAGCCTAGAGGCTTGTTGGGATTTTAACTTTAAGCGAGGACGCTTAAAGGAGCGGGGAATAGGCTCTGAATTATGTCATCAGCGAAGAATGTGATTACTTTATTTTGTTGTTATCTATTAGCTCTAAGTAGTACACCATACTCTCGTGTGAAGACGAATTACCAATATATTCGCTGCAAACCTGTACGATTAGGTACTTATAACCGTAGGCAGAAAAGTGAACGCTTTTATACTTTCCAAGTACCTCCCTTATTAATTCGGGATAACTTATAGTTTCGGTTCTAGTATAAATAGTATCCCAACGTTCTCTATAATTCTTAAAGTTTATTCCTACGCCCTCAAAGTCGTGCGTGATAAACAAGAATTTGAAGATCGCGTTGCTATCATAATCGCAATATCTACTGGAACTTCTAATTTTCTCCTTAAAAACCTCCAATTTCTTATAAAGTGCTGCTTGGTGGGTGCTATCCTTAATTGACAGATTATGCCGTTTAACAAATGTCCAATTGTAATCGTTTGTCGGTAATATATTTATGCAGGGGAATTCCATAGGATCATTGCAAGTAAAATTTTGCGCTGAAAGCACTTTGGAAAATAACACGATAACAGCAAGCAATATAATTATCATATAGTTAGATTTAGTTTCAAATCTAAGATGCAGCACTAATAGCAGTTCCATAAACGACGATAAGAAATTATTCTAATTATTGATAACTATTCGCCAATAATACGGCATTCCCTTGGCCCTGCTCAGCTGTCCCGTTTTAACCTCCCCCCCTCGTCTACGTCTCTTGACGCGGATGTAACGGACTGTGCGTCTCCTAACGCGCGTAATGCCTAGGAACTTTAGAGTTTACCACCCGCCATAGTCCACGCGCGCACCCTTCGACAGGCTCATGATGACATGCCAGCTTCCGCCAAACACCATGCCCCCATGCTACCTTAAGCGTCCTCGCTTAAGGTGGTGGTTACACCAGCCTCTTGGCTGGCACGAGGTGCGGTAAAGCGGCGGTAGTGCTGTATTCGTGTGCGGGCTGCCCATGCGCGCACCCTTCGACAGGCTCAGGATGACATGCCTTTCAAATGGCTAAAACCTTGCTATACCTCATTTTCGTAACCTCCTAATCAGCCAAACAACATTTTAATCAAACAAACGTTTGGTAAAGAAAAAGAGGAATGATAACTTTAACCACCCCTAACCCCTCCTTGGCCTAACGCTCATTGCCAAGCGAAGGAGGGGGAACTCAAAACAAAGTCTTGATACTTGATACTAGAATAAACAATGCCTAAAGCTAAAGTAAGCGAAACATTTATCCTCAACCAGGCGTTGAAGATATTCAGCCAGAAGAGCTATTACAACGCTACCATGGCTGATATTGCGCAGGCGTGCGGTTTGCTCAAGGGCAGTATGTACCACTACTACCCTAGCAAGGAAGAGCTGATGAAATCGGTAATTGCCTATGTGCATGAGTATTTTAACAGAGAGGTGTTTGCACATGCCTATAACACCAAGCTGAGCACTCGTGAACGCCTACGTAAAATGGGTGAACTGACGGAAAAAATGTTCATCGGGCCGCAAGAGGGCTGCATCATGGGCAACATCGGCATCGAAACGGCCAGGGTAATACCGGAGTTTAGCGAGCTGATACGTAACTTTTTCGATGATTGGATGAACGCCCTCACCTTTGTATTGAAGGATAAATATAGCGAGAAAACTGCCCGTGAAGTGGCCGAGCAATGTGTGAGCGAAATTGAAGGAGCGGTAATGATGATGCGCATTTACAACGAACCACGCTACTTGCAAGATGCCTTGAAGCGGATTGCGAAGAGAGCATATTGAGAGATAACAAATAACAGATGAGAGATGACAAATAAAAGAGAAAGACAACAGACCGTTAAATTTTCCTTATTTCTCATCTGTCATCTCACATTTCTCATCTAAAATCAAACGGTTGTTTGGTAAAGAAAAAAGTTTGGGGTATCTTAGTTACCCATTTAATAAAGTGATAAAACGTTCAATTTAAACCCTTAATAAACATCTATGGATACCGCACAAGTTCAATCCAAGGCTTCAACGGGCGCAGGCACTAAACGCCGCATCCGCAAGGCTGTGGTGCTTGGTTCGGGCGTAATGGGTTCGCGTATCGCGCTACACTTTGCCAATGTTGGCCTCGAAGTGTTGTTGCTCGATATCGTTCCTCGCGACCTGAGTGAAGCAGATGCTAAAAACCCTGCCAAACGCAATGCAATTGTTAATGGCGCCCTTACCGCATCTATAAAGTCAAAACCTTCTCCTGTATACGACCCGGCCTTTATTAGCCGCGTTAAGACCGGAAACTTTGACGATAATTTTAAAGATATAGCCGACGCCGACCTGATATTGGAGGCAGTTGTAGAGAACCTTGCTATCAAAAAAACCGTGTTTGACCAAGTGGACAAATACCGCAAACCTGGTTCAATTGTAGCATCTAACACCTCTGGTATTCCTATCCATAGCATGTTGGATGGTCGCACCGAAGATTTCCAAAAAAACTTCCTAGGATTGCACTTTTTCAACCCACCTCGCTACCTAAAGTTATTGGAGGTTATCCCTACGCCTAAAACCGACCCTGCTGTTACCAGCTTTATGTTGGACTATGGTAGCAAGGTAATAGGCAAAACCACCGTATTGTGTAAAGATACCCCTGCGTTTATCGCAAACCGCATCGGTGTATTCAGCATCATGGCCATTTTCCATGTAATGCAGGATATGGGATTGACTATACAAGAAGTAGATGCGTTGACTGGCCCAGTTAGTGGTCGCCCTAAGTCGGCTACTTTCCGTACTGGCGATGTTGTTGGTTTGGATACCTTGGTAAAAGTTGCCCAAAACGCATACAACGATTGTGTAAACGACGAATCGCGCGACCTATTCAAAATCCCTGCTTATGTGGAGAAAATGGTAGCAAACGGTTGGTTGGGCGATAAAACCGGTCAAGGTTTCTATAAAAAGACCAAAGATGCCAATGGTAAGAAACAGATTCTTACCTTGAATCTTAACACCCTAGAGTACGAAGATCAGCCCCGAGCTAAGTTTGCCACCATTGAGCAAGCCAAGCAGAGCGACGATTTGAAAGAGCGCTTGAAAGTGTTGTTTAAAGGCACTGACAAGGCTGGTGAGTTTAATCGCGAAATTACTTATCGCCTATCGGCATACGCTAGTAACCGTGTACCAGAAATTGCTGACGAGATTTACCGTGTGGATGATGCCTTGCGCGCTGGCTTCGGCTGGGAGCTGGGCCCGTTCCAAACATGGGATGTACTGGGCGTAGCCAAAGTAGTTGAGAAAATGAAAGCTGCCGGCCATGCGCCAGCTGCTTGGGTTGACGAAATGTTGGCTGCTGGTAAAACCACTTTTTATGTGGTTGAAAACGGCATTCGTAAATACTACGATGTACAGAAGAAAGACTACGTGGCTATCCCTGGTCAAGATGCCTTTATACTGTTGGATAACTTACGTGGCCAAAAGCCAGTATGGCAAAACGCCGGTGCTACTTTGCACGACCTAGGTGATGGTGTATTGAACTTGGAGTTCCACACCAAAATGAATTCACTTGGTAGCGAAGTATTAGAAGGCATCAACAAGGCCATCGATATAGCCGAGAAAGACTACCGTGGTTTGGTTATAGCCAACAACGGCCAAAACTTCTCAGCAGGTGCCAACTTGATGATGATTTTCATGCTGGCCATTGAGCAAGAGTTTGACGAGTTGGAATTTGCCATCCGTCATTTCCAAAACACCGTGGCCCGTATCCGTTTCTCTGACATTCCAGTTGTGGTTGCACCACACGGCATGACTTTGGGCGGTGGTTGCGAAGTAACCATGCACGCCGACCGCGTAGTGGCTGCTGCCGAAACCTACATTGGTTTGGTAGAAGTTGGTGTGGGTTTATTGCCAGCTGGTGGCGGTACTAAGGAGTTTGCATTGCGCGCTTCTAAGAGTTTCCGTAAAGGTGATGTGCAGTTGAACCGCATTCAAGATGCGTTTGTAAACATTGCTACGGCCAAGGTTGCTACATCTGCGCACGAGGCTTATGGCTTGAACATCCTTCGCGAAGGCCAAGATATAGTAGTGGTAAATGGCGACCGCCAGATTGCCGAGGCTAAGAAAGAAGTTATCCGCTTGGATGAGCGCGGCTACACCCGCCCTATTCCAGAGGAAGTAACCGTTCTGGGTCGCACGGCTTTGGCTGGTTTGTATAGCGGTTCTTACGGTTTCTATTTCGGCAAATACGCAACCGAGCACGACATGAAGATTGCCAACAAAATTGGCTACGTATTGAGCGGCGGCGATTTGAGCGGCGAACAGAAAGTGAGCGAGCAGTATTTGTTGGATTTGGAGCGCGAAGCATTCTTGTCATTGCTCGGAGAGCAAAAGACTTTGGAGCGCATTCAGAGCATTTTGAAAACCGGAAGACCATTACGTAACTAAGATTAAGTAACATCGGGTAGCGGCCCACAGCCCTACCCGATACTTGATACTAAAAACAGAAAAATGAGCCAAGAAGCATATATAGTAGCCGGATACCGCAGCGCGGTAGGTAAGGCTGGCCGTGGTGGTTTTAAACATACCAACCCGGTAGAACTGGCCCGTGAGGTGATTGCTCACCTTTTGAAATCGGTACCAGCTCTCGATCCAACCAGGATTGACGATATTATTGTAGGTAATGCCGTACCCGAAGCCGAGCAGGGCTTGCAAATGGGCCGCTGGGTAGCCATTCGCTCCCTGCCGATCGAGGTGCCGGGCGTAACCGTTAACCGCTACTGTGGTTCGGGCGTAGAAACAATTGCAATGGCAACTGCCAAAATCAAAGCGGGCTTTGCCGACGTGATTATTGCTGGTGGTACCGAAAGCATGAGCTTAGTGCCTACCGTAGGTTATAAAACCGTTCCTAACTTTGAGGTATCTAAAAATACCCCTGAGTATATGTTGGGCATGGGTCACACGGCCGAGAAAATGGCCAGCGTGTACGGTATTACCCGCGAGCAAGCCGATGAGTTTTCTTATAACTCTCACCAAAAGGCTTTCAAAGCTATTGAAGGTGGTTTGTTTAAAGACGAAATCGTGCCAATCGAAGTAGAGGAAATCTATGTAGAAAATGGCAAGCGCAAAACCAAAAAGTATGTGGTAGATACGGATGAAGGTCCGCGTGCCGATACTTCGTTGGAAGTACTGGCCAAGCTACGCCCTGCCTTTTCAATGGGCGGCATTGTTACCGCTGGTAACTCTTCACAGACCTCTGATGGTGCCTCTTTTGTATTGGTAATGTCGGAGCGCATGGTTAAGGAGTTGAACCTAGAGCCTATTGCCCGTATGGTAAACTGCGCCTCTGCTGGTGTTGATCCAAGCATCATGGGTATTGGGCCGGTAGCTGCCATTCCGCGCGCTTTAAAACAAGCTGGCATGACGTTGAACCAAATCGATTTGATTGAGTTGAACGAGGCCTTTGCTACCCAAGCTTTGAGCGTAATCAAAGAAGCCAACCTTAACCCAGAAATTATCAACGTAAACGGTGGTGCCATTGCATTGGGTCACCCACTAGGCTGCAGCGGTACCAAGTTGACCGTTCAATTATTGAACGAGCTACGCCGCCGTAAGCAGAAATACGGTATGGTAACCGCCTGTATTGGTGGTGGCCAGGGTATTGCTGGTATTTACGAGTTATTGAACTAATTATACAGTGCAGCCAACAACCAAAACTGGTTGTTGGCTGTTATTATATTGACTGAAGAAAATTTTATCCAAAGTAAAAATCCTCAATAATAATGGAAGCTACTGCAGTAAAAACAAATGCCCTTAAAGGGGGCGAGTTCATCGTAAAGGAATCGAAAGCGGAAGACGTGTTCATCCGTGAAGAGCTGAACGAAGAACAACAAATGATTGCGGGTATGTGTAAAGATTTCATCGAAACTGAAATCGACCCTATCCTAGACCGTATCGACTCTTTGGAAGAAGGTTTGATGCCTTCTTTGCTTGACAAAGCCGGCGAGCTTGGCTTGTTGGGCATGGCCATACCTGAAGAGTACGGTGGCTTTGGCAAAGATGTAAATACCAATACCGTGGTTACCGAATTGATGGGTGGTGCACACTCATTTGCGGTTGCACTTTCTGCACATACCGGTATCGGTACATTGCCAATCTTGTACTACGGTACTCCAGAGCAAAAACAGAAATACCTACCAGGTTTGGCTACAGGCGAATTGAAAGCCTCTTACTGCCTTACCGAGCCAGGTTCTGGCTCTGATGCATTGGGTGCTAAAACCAAAGCAGTATTGAACGCCGAGGGTACGCACTATGTATTGAACGGCCAAAAAATGTGGATTACCAATGGTGGTTTTGCTGATGTGTACATCGTATTCGCTAAAATCGATGGTGAAAAATTCACTGGCTTTATTGTAGAGCGTGGTACCCCAGGCCTTTCTTTGGGTGCAGAAGAGAAGAAACTAGGTATCAAGGGTTCATCTACCCGTCAGGTGTTTTTCCAAGACTGCGCTATTCCAAAAGACAACTTGTTGGGCGAAATTGGCAAAGGCCATAAAATTGCCTTCAACATCTTGAACATCGGTCGTTACAAATTGTGTGCTGCTGCTATAGGTGGCTCAAAGCGTGCCGCTACTACCTCGGTAAAATATGCCAACGAGCGTCACCAGTTCAACGTGCCTATCTCTAGTTTCGGTGCTATTAAATACAAATTGGCAGAGCAAGCCATCCAGATTTTTGCCGGCGAGTCTATTTCTTACCGCACCAGCGATTTGATCGAAAAGAAAGAGCAGGAGTTGTTGGCCGGCGGTGCATCTCATAACGAGGCCCTTTTGGCAGCTGCTGAAGAGTATTCTATTGAGTGTGCAATCTTGAAATATGTTGGCTCTGAAATATTGGATTATGTGGTTGACGAAACCGTACAAATCCACGGTGGCTATGGTTTCAGCGAAGAATACCCAGCTGCACGCGCTTACCGCGATAGCCGTATCAATCGTATTTTTGAAGGCACCAACGAAATCAACCGTCTATTGACCGTTGATATGCTAGTGCGCAAAGCGATGGGTGGCCAAATTGACTTGATGACCCCAGCCATGGCGGTACAGAAAGAGCTAATGAGCGTGCCAAGCTTTGGTGGCGACGATAGCGAAGGTGTATTGTTTGCCGCTGAGAAGAAGGCCATTGCCAATGCTAAGAAGGCTATTTTGATGACTGCTGGTGCAGCTTTCCAAAAGTTGATGCAGAAATTGAAAGAAGAGCAAGAAATAGTAATGGACATTGCTGATATGATTGCTTTGGTTTTCACTGCGGAATCTACTTTATTGCGCGCCGAGAAAATACAAACCATGAAAGGCGAAGCTGAAGCAGCATTGTACGTTGCTATGGCTCGTGTATACTTGAGCGATGCTTTGGAGAAAATCAATGTTCACGGCAAACATGCCCTTGCTGCCTTTACCGAAGGCGACGAGCAGCGCATTATGCTAATGGGCTTGAAACGCTATACCAAAATGGATGTAGTAAACACCAAAGCTCTTCGCCGCCAGATTGCAGCGAAGCTTATCGAAGAGAACCAATACTGCTTCTAATTCGGAATCGTTCCAGATTTTTAATTGCAATATAAGGCCGCCCTGGGAAACCAGAGCGGCCTTTTTTGTGGGTGCAATGTGCCAGCCAAGAGGCTGTATTTTCGTTGCACCTTAAGCGAGGACGCTTAAGCTAGCATGGGGCGTGTCATGGTGAGCGGAGTCGAATCCATGCGCGCGTGGGCAAAAGCGTTGCGGTGAACTTTATGATTCCGCAGTATTACCTACGTATGGAGACACAAGGTCTGTTTCATCCACGTCTTGGAGATGAGGACAAGGTTGGGGGGGGCTTAAAACCAATCTCCCCCGCCATCCGTTATACTATCATGCCTATATTCTATACCTCCTACCCCGACAAAAAGATTACCCAAGCCATAAATAACTTGGTGGGTAAGCCGTTTGGTATTTGGGATAATTTAAAAATGGGTGGTACGGGTTGCCAGCGCATGTTGGTTAATGAGGTGAGCGAGGGCTTGCAACAATACATTAACGACCCACTATACCCCACCTACAGCGCCATCGAGCTACGGCCGAACGGTATACTGGTTTCATTAACCCATATTATGCAGCGCTATACTTGGCCCATACCTTATGCGCAACTACAACTGGCACAAGAAGAGGTACTCAAAGAGGCCATTAGCATCCCAAGGTTTGAGGCCATGAACAGCATCATCCTTACCATTAAAGACCACGAGCACCAGGTGATATTGGAAGACGCAAGAGGTGCCAATAGAAATTTTCTACTAAAGCTAAACGCTAAACTTGCATTGTAAACCTTAATTTTCCTTTATTAAGGTACGCCATATACCAATCCCACTAGGTTGGCACAAAAATGCCTATGCAATCAGCTGGAAAGTCCCTCCTCCGTTGGAATGACACACGGTCTGTAAACAGCATTCTGGGTTCTACCCAATTAACAAATCAACCAATAACCAGTAACCAATACTCCAATCAACCAATAACCTACCAAACCGATAGGGAAATGATTGAAAATCAATCAATTAATTTTTAGAAGAGAGGTACGAGGTCTAATCCATTCATTAGCAATAAGATAGTGGTACTATTAACTTTATTCGGACGGGTGCCATTTGGTGAAACCTTAAATTGTTTGAAGATTTGCAAACCGAAATTTAGATACACTTTATGAAATTGAACATATACACAGTTGCCCTTTCGCTAGTAATGATACTTGGCAGCCTAACAGGCCGCAGCCAAACGGTTGTGCCTAATGGTGGCTTTGAGACCTGGACAAACCTTAATAGCAATACCACTAGTGGCACCGACGAACCAGCCTTCTGGAACTCAAACAAAAGCGGTGGTGGCAATGCCCCATCAGCACCCGCTGTTTGCAGCCGTGATGGCAATGCACATACGGGTTCTTACTGCATAAAGCTAAAGGCCACTACTTTTTTTGGAGTTACGGTAAACGGCATCGCAACAACAGGTAGGGTTCAAGCCCCAAACTTTAACCCAGCCGATGGATACGCTGGCACCGATGCTGGTAATGCCTTGTACAACACCCCCTTTACTGGAAGACCTGATAGCTTGGTTGGATGGTTTAAATATACCTCGGCAGGTAGCAACCCTGGTACCATACAAGTAAACCTACATACTGGCAACGGTGCTTTGCCCGAAGACGGCAATGCACAAGGCAATACCACCCCAAATGTGGTTGCTCGTGCTATTTTCACAACTGCTTCAAGTACTGCAAACTGGACACGTTTTTCAGTGCCTTTCGTTTACGTTAATGGCAATACCCCTCAGTATTTCTTGTGTGTGATGAACACTGGTGCCAACAATAACAATACCCTTTGGGTTGACGACCTAGAAGTAATTTACAACCCTGCCCTTAATACTGGCACGGTTGCTACAGGCCCGCTTTATGTATCAAGCACCACCGGTGCCAGCATTAGCGTAGCTTATACCGCAGCGGGCAATTTTGGCGGCGGCAATACCATCACGGCCCAATTATCCAATGCCAGCGGCTCATTTGCCAGCCCTGTAAACATCGGCTCGGTAACTAGTGGCACATCGGGCACTATCAACGCTACCATCCCTGCAGGTACTGCTACAGGTACTGGCTATCGCATTAGGGTAGTTTCTAGCAGCCCGGCATTAAGCGCTAGCGACAATGGCACCGACATTACCATTAACACGGTAAGCACCAGCGTTGCTCCTGCAACGGCACAAACTATTGCCATTAACACGGCTGGCACACAACTTACCGTAACCGAAACCCCGGCAGCCACCAACCGCGAATGGAAGTATAGCACCACTAGCGGTGGGCCTTACACTTCCTTTAGCCCAGTTGCTACCGGCAGCAACTTTACCCCACAGTTTGGCACCGCAGGTACTTATTATGTGGTTGCCCAATCTAATTACAGTGGTGGTTTCCAAACCGTATCCAACGAGGTAACCATAACCGTGGTAGGCAACAGCATTGCCCCTACATCAAGCCAAAGCCTATTGGTAGGTGCCACAGGCAACCTGCTTACCGTTACCGAAATACCGAACGCTACGGCCCGCGAATGGAAGTTTGCTACCACACCCGGTGGGCCTTACCAATCGTTTACCCCAGCGCAAACCAGCACTACTTATGCCCCGAGCTTTAATACGGGTGGCACTTATTATGTGGTAGCGCAAAGCCTGATTAGCGGCACTACCGTTACCAGCAACGAGGTAGAAGTATCAGTAAGCACCGTTGACTTGCTTACCGGTACCATTACACCAAGTGCATTCTACTTTAGCCCTTCGGCACCAGCGGCAAACATTACGGTACCTTTTACCACAACCAGTACTTTTGGCAGTGGCAATACCTTTACCGCTCAATTGTCGGATGCGGCAGGAAGTTTTGCCAACCCAATAAACATTGGCACCACCACCGGTACCGGTAGCGGCAGCATAGCGGCCACCATACCATCGTCAACAGCGGCCGGCACTGGCTACCGTATACGCGTAGTGGCCAACAACCCTGCCGTAAACGGCACCAACAATGGCACTGATTTATTGATTGACCAGTTTAACAACAACATTACCCCAGCTACTGCTCAATCGTACACAGTAGGTGGCACAGGTACTACCCTTACCATAAACGAAAGCCAAACGGCCAGCCGCGAGTGGAAATACGCTACCACCAGTGGCGGCCCGTATGTTAGCTTTAGCACCCCTGAAACCGGTGCTACGTATACTCCAGCATTTAACGCCATAGGCACCTATTATGTAGTAGCTACTTCGCAAAACGCATACAGCGATTTTGCAAATAGCAATGAAGTGGAGATTGCCGTAGTAAATGGCACCACGCTTACTACATCAGCCGTTACAGGCTCACCGTTCTATGTATCGCCTAGCAGCAATGTGCAGGTAACTATTGATTACACTACCGATATTGTTTTTGGTGGCAGCAATGTAATGACGGCTGAACTATCAGATGCCAATGGCGATTTCACAAACCCTGTGGTTATTGGCACCTCGCCAGGTGCGAGCATTAATGCCGTAATACCAAGCAATACCCCTGCTGGCAATGGCTACCGCATTCGTGTAACCTCTACCACCCCAGCAGCTACAGGTACCGACAATGGCACTGATTTGGAAGTGATTCCTTTTGAAATTGCCGTAGCCCCTACCGATACCCAAACTGTGGTACAGAATACCTTGGGCGACATTATTACTGTTACAGAAACGCACCCAAGCACCACTCGCGAATGGTTGGTATCTGGCACAAGTGGATTTAACTATGGCCCATTCAGCCCGGCAGAAACTGGTGTTTCATACACACCAGACTTTGAGTTTACCGGTACTAAGTATGTAGTGGTGCAATCAGTAAACCAATGGAACGATACCTTAACCTCTGCAGAGGTAGTGGTTATAGTAACGCCTTTTGTGGGCATAAACGAAGCCAGCAAAAGCGTTATAAAAGCTTACTGGAACCAAAACGACTTGATGATTGACCTTACCGGCTCAAACATCGAAAACCCAACCATGCAGTTGTTTGATTTGAGCGGCAAGCTAGTAGCTGAAAGCAACCTTACAACCAATGCACAAAACCGAGTAACTACAACTACCCTTGCCAAAGGGATGTACATATTGCAATTAGGAGGAGCGAACGAAAGCTTTACGGTGAAGACCATGAAGCAATAATTTCAACCCGCTTTTTTCATGGGTCCCGCGGTGCTTGAGGAGGCGCCGCGGGATATTTGTTTTAGGGCTACTTCACTTTAATCTTTACGCCAGGCACCTTTATGGTTTTGCCTAGGTACTGAAAGTCAAACGGCTCAACTAATGCCGTTCCTTTAGTACCTGCATATAGTATTATCGTTTCAGAAAAGAACCAGCTTGACACTGCCCCATCTTTATTTGTAAACTTACTTTGACTACCTCCATTGCCGTAGCGCTCAAGATTTACAATGGGTATCTTATCTACCAACTCATCCAGCGGAAAATTACTCGAAACTGTTACATGAACGGTATCGTACAATGCAACTTTGCTTTTTGCAGTTATGGTAATTTCTGGTTTAATGCCCGCTATCCATTTAAAATCGGGCTTAGTGTATAGCTTGGTAAAATCGGTTGGTTCGCAAGTAAATGCGCCTGGTTCATCCATATCCTTCATATAATCCCAATCCAGCGTATCGGTAGCTACCCAAAAACCCTGCATAGCACAAATGATACTTCCATCATTCATAAGGTTTGCGCTGGGTACCCAAAAGTGAGTTGAATCGGGTATGGTGTAACAATAGCGATAAGACATGAGCTTTTGTTTTCCCTTTGTTAATGATGAAGTACCAATGATTCCTATTTTGCCTGGCAGCTCACCAATCAACTTCACATTTCCCTCATTAAAACCTACCCTGTATTCCAATACTACAATTCCTTTTACTTTGCTAGGGTAAACCTTTGCCCAGCAGGCAAAGTCATCTTGGGCCTGTAAGCCTAAAGTAACAATCAGTAATAGGCAAGTAAAAATTGTTTGTCTCATCCCTTTTTTCTTTAAAAATAACAAAGCCTTGCCAGATTAGGGCAAGGCTTTGTAACAGACCGTTAATTTCTTTGTTTAGAAGTAGCTCATGCGACGTGGGCTGAGGTACTTATCTTTTTTGCCGAACTCATAGCTCAACATAATCTCGTGAGAACCGCTTTGGTATGAACCGATAGCAGTAAACGTGTGATCGTAAGCATAGCCTAAGCGAAGGCCTTTTACGAACATATACTCTA
>JAGYJT010000150.1 GCA_018401955.1 Chitinophagales bacterium
GTACATTGAGGAAAATTTATTATGGGAAATTTTAGTAGCGATTTGGGTTTTAATCCATTTGACAAGAACAATGATGCAGGCATCAATCTTAGTAAGATGGTAACTTTTTTTGATTCTTTTTCACAAACCCACATCTTTTGTCACAACGGTAATCCTCGCAAGAAAATTAGTAGTATGCAACATACTAGCCATCTAAACGAGGTAATTGCAGCAAACAGTAAGGGTTCTGATGCTTACTTTTATGTAAATGGTGGACGTAAGCAATATGCGATAGATAAAATTGCCGCCTGTTTCTGCGATATGGATGCTGGGCGTGATGATGAAGGCAAGTATTTCAAGCCTAGCGTTGTAATGAAGCACAAAGAACGCTTCTTGGAGAAGATTAATAGTTTTCCAGTTACACCATCTTGGGTAGTAGATACTCGTAATGGATATCAGTGCTACTGGATTCTAAATGCTTGCGATAGAAATGTCAACAAGACTACTTGGAAAGGTGTGCAAAAGAAACTTGCAAATCATTTCGGTGGCGATCCTTTGGCAATCAAGATTAATCAGATTTACAGAGTGCCTTATACTTGGTGGCGTAAAGGTTGGGAAGGCAAGGCTCCTTACTTTACCAGTATACTTCCCGGTAGCGATGGTGCTGTGGTACATCTTTATGATCTGAAAAATGCTCTTGATGGAACATCGGCTAATATTGATTATCGCAACATTAGCAAGAGTAGTAATGCTTGGTTTGATGCTTGGAAACAAGTTTCTGACGAAGCAGCGAATGCCGGTACTCCAGTAGAAAATATGAACTGGAATGAGCGTAGAGAATTGCATCACAAGGTTGCTGATGTTGTTTTCCAAGCAACTCATGGCGCTAATGATCAAGGTGTAGTTGTGATGAACAAGGTTCCTTCTTATGACGTAGAATCTGTTATTCGTAATTATAAGGAAGATACTTGCAATCCTAATACTACTGACAGCATTATGAATCACGCAAGAGCCGTGATGGGTTCGGTCAGTCAGGATAGTGCTGATGAAATGTTTCAAAGAACTG
>JAGYJT010000151.1 GCA_018401955.1 Chitinophagales bacterium
CCGATTTGGATAAAGATGCTATTCAAGCCAATCATCCTGTTGCCTTTTTGCATGCTCTTAAATTGTTTCAATTCGAGCAGCGGGTGCTGGGCATTAAGGTCAATTGCAAGGTTGAGGTTCTTGTTATTGTGGATACTTACTATATCGAATCCAATTATCAATTCCCATGGAATGACCATTCCTAGCTTTGTCTTTTTATCCCAAATACCCTCTTCGTTAATGATAAGTTGAGGTGACTTATCAAACAACAGCTTTATTCCAAAGGCAAAAACCATGATAGACATAGGTATTCCAATATAGGATACCCATTTGTTTTCATGGTTCTCATCCAGAAGCATTAAAATACCTCCGACAAGAAAAAGCGCCCCACCCAACAGCATAAAAATTGCCGATTTAGTAGAGTTTGTTAAGATGATTTCTGGCTTAGCCAATTTTCAAATTTTTAATCTTGAATTTTAAATTGCCTTCCTCACCCGCAAACATACCTCCAACAACTCTTCCAACCTATCCAAGTGTAGCATGTTTTGGCCGTCGCTTAAGGCTTGGGTGGGGTTGGGGTGCGTTTCAATAAACAGTCCATCGGCACCCACGGCCATTGCGGCTTTGGCTATGGTGGCTATTAGTTCGGGCTGGCCACCTGTAACGCCGCTGCTTTGGTTGGGCTGTTGCAGGCTGTGGGTGCAATCCATTATTACGGGTGCAAATTGCTTCATAATAGGTATCGATCGGAAATCGACCACCAAATCTTGATAGCCAAAAGTAGTACCACGCTCGGTAAGCAACACTTTATCATTACCCGTGCTGCGCACCTTTTCGGCGGCAAACTGCATACTTTCCGGTGCTGAGAACTGACCTTTCTTGATGTTTACCCAAAGGCCTGTTTGCCCTGCGGCCAACAACAAATCGGTTTGTCGACAAAGGAAGGCCGGTATTTGTAAGTAATCCACCATGTCTTTTAGCTCGTCGGCTTCGTAGCTTTCGTGTATATCGGTTACTACGGGTACGTTGTACTTCTTGCGAATGTCTTGCAAAATATCATA
>JAGYJT010000152.1 GCA_018401955.1 Chitinophagales bacterium
CAATACGAGGATTTGCCAAATATGTATGGTATTTAGTACAAAATTAAGCCGCTACGGGCTGGTATGCCGTTTCGTTTGCATTTGAAAAGCGCTGGCTCCAGCGCAAAGCCGCCGCTTCGGTATTAAAATAGCGCGTTGGGCAGCCAGGGTGTTGAAACAATAAAGATAGGTTGGCCACTATTTTACCAATGGGCGATGCGATAATCATGGCCATGCACAGGTTATGGTTATCAGTGCGCTTGCTTATAAAGTGCAGCTTGGCCGTAGTTTCAATACTCGCTATTTGGGTAAGGTCTACCACAATGGGCCTGCTGGTATATCGCGAGAGGCCGCTGATGGTTTCCATCAGTTTTTTGGCTTCGCGCAGGCGTATGTGCGTGCCTTCGTTTATGTGCACTTTTACCACAGCATTGTCCAAAAGGTACATCTGGCCAAAATCAAGTAATATCTCAATATGTTTGTTGGTTGCCATAGCAAGCGGTTTTATACCCCATTATATACGCAAAACAGCCATTTTAGTTTTTATGTTTTCATTGATGGTTCATTTCTGTTACTTTTATACCATAAGTGTATAAACATGGATGAAGAATTTGAAGGTCAAGAACCAGAAGAAGAAATAGAAGAGTTTCCTCATTATATTGATATACCCAAAGAGTTTTACTCTGAGGCTAGCGGTAAGCCGTTTGAAAAATGTAGTGTATGTGCAAAGAATTTACTGCAGCCCGAAACCTGGTATGTGGTTGAAAAGGCCGTGAAACGCTACCCTAAGTACAATGTGCAAGACGTGGTATTTGAGTATGCCATTTGTGCAGGGTGCCACTCAGAGATGGAACAACGCCTTTCAACCGAATCGAAACAGAAAATGCAGGCTTTTATGAAAGAGCGAGTAGACCTTGAGAAGCGTGCCGACCACTTTTATGGAAACCGCGACTTTGATATAACCAGCTGGATTGATAAATGTGCCGTATCAAAAAACACCCGGGCCGAACTTAAAGAATACCAGATA
>JAGYJT010000153.1 GCA_018401955.1 Chitinophagales bacterium
TAATACGAGGAATTGCCAAATATGTATGGTATTTAGTACAAAACTAGGCCGCAACGGGCTGAAATTCGGTTTCAGTAGCTGTTGAGAAACGTTGGCTCCATCTTAAAGCCGCAGTTTCGGTATTAAAATAGCGCGTTGGGCAGCCAGGGTGTTGAAACAGCAGGGATAGGTTGGCTACCATTTTACCGATAGGCGATGCGATAATCATGGCCATGCACAGGTTATGGTTATCGGTACGTTTGCTTATAAAGTGCAGCTTGGCCGTAGTTTCAATACTCGCTATATGGGTAAGGTCTACCACAATGGGGCGGCTGGTGTATTGCGATAGGCCGCTGATGGTTTGCATCAGTTTTTTGGCCTCACGCAGGCGCATGTGCGTGCCTTCGTTTATGTGCACCTTTACAACAGCGTTGGGCATAAGGTACAACTGCCCAAAATCGAGCAATATCTCAATATGTTTGTTGGTTGCCATAGCGAGCGGTTTTATACCCCATTATATACGTAAAACAGCAATTTTAGTTTTTATGTTTTCGTAGGCCACTCATTTCTGTTACTTTTATACCATAAGCACACTTATATGGATGACGAATTTGATAACGAAGAGGCCTTAGACGAGGTAATAGTGTTTCCGCATTATATTGATATACCCAAAGCGTTTTACGCTGAGGCAACAGGTAAGCCGTTTGATAAATGCAGTGTGTGCTCAAAAAACCTGCTACAGCCCGATACTTGGTATTTAGTAGAGAAAGCCGTAAAGCGCTACCCAAAGTACAACGTGCAAGATGTGGTGTTTGAGTACGCTATTTGTGCGGAGTGCCACTCAGAAATGGAAAAACGCCTATCAACGGAATCGAAACAAAAGATGCAGGCCTATATGAAAGAGCGGGTTGATTTGGAAAAACGCGCCGACGAATATTATCTGGCAAAAGATTTTGAGATTGATAACTGGATAAGCAAATGTGCCGTGTCAAAAAACATGCGCACCGACCTTCAAGAATACCAAATT
>JAGYJT010000016.1 GCA_018401955.1 Chitinophagales bacterium
TCCTTTGGTCGATGGTACAAAGTCAATTAGCGCTATACCATCTAAACATCAAGGCACATTGTACTTCGTACATCGTACTTCTAAAATCGTACATCCTCTTTAAGCCCTTATCTGCCCATTGCCTTCAATTATCCATTTGTAGCTTGTCAGCTCGGCCAGTGCCATAGGGCCGCGGGCGTGGGTCTTTTGGGTACTGATACCGATTTCGGCACCCAACCCAAATTGGGCGCCATCGGTAAAGGCAGTAGAGGCATTAGCGTAAACCGCTGCGGCATCTACATTCTTAAGGAAACAATCAACAGTCTCTTGGTTTTCGGCAATTATGGCCTCGCTGTGCTTGGAGCTGTATGTGCTTATATGCTCCAGCGCATCTTGCAAGCTATTCACGGTTTTTATGGCCATAGTCATGGATAGGAACTCCGTACCGAATGACTCATCATTTGCAGCCTTTAGCAACTCGGCAGGGTAGTTACCTTTAAGCGCTGCATAGGCTTGTTTATCAGCATAGATTAACACCCCTTTTTCTGCCAACGGGGTAGCAATTGCGGGCAAATCACTTAAACGATTATTGTGTATTATCAAACAATCCAAAGCATTGCAAACACTCACTCTGCGGGTTTTGGCGTTGTCTATTATGGCAATGCCTTTTTTTAGGTCGGCACTGGCATCAAAGTACGTATGTACTATGCCCGCACCGGTTTCTATCACGGGCACTTTGGCATTATTGCGCACATAGTTAATGAGGCCCTGGCTACCACGCGGTATCAATACATCAATATAATTAACGGCTTTCAGCAATACCTCCGTAGCCTCACGGTCGGGTGGCATTAAGTATAGCACATGGGGGTTGATGTCGTTTTGCTGCAATACTTCGGCTATAATTTTTGCAATGGCGGCATTACTGCTAGCGGCATCTTTGCTACCCTTTAGCACACAAGCATTACCTGATTTAAAACACAACGAGAATACATCAAACGTTACATTTGGCCTTGATTCGTAGATAACCCCCACCACACCCAGTGGCACGGTAACCTTGCTTATTTGTAGACCATTGGGCAATGTTTTTTGCATCAAGGTTTTACCAACAGGGTAATCCAGGGTAGCCACGTTGCGAATGTCATCGGCTATACCTTTTATGCGATCGGTGGTAAGTTTCAGTCGGTCGTATTTGGGGTCTATTGGGTCCATCAGGTCCAAGTCCTTTTGGTTGGCTCTCAACAGGGTAGGGGTTTGCGCTTCAGCTACATCAGCTATTTCTAGTAGTACCTTATTAATGGTCTTAATAGGCAGCATATTGAATATGGTACTGGCCTTTTGGGTGAGTTTTAAGTTGTTGGTAATATCGGTTTGTAGCTGTGTCACGGTTTTGGTTTGGATAGCTGTGGGTTATTGGTTAATCAGTTAAAGGCTAACTGGTTCGATCTTATAACCTATCTGTTATTTGTCATTTCTTGTTTGTTATCTCCAGCTTACTCTGCATTTAAATAAAGATAATCATAGTGTACTAATGGTGGTTGGCCTTTCTGGCCTATTCGTTCTTGGGCTTTAGTTGAGCCATATTTGGCTACCCCCATGCCTATGGGTTTACCACTTTCAGCGATAATACTTACCACATCGCCTTTTTCAAAGTGGCCTGCTATTTTTACGATGCCCACAGGTAGTAAGCTAATGGCTTTGCCGGGTTTAAGTAGGGCGTCATGGGCGCCTTGGTTAATGGTTACTTTGCTATTCGCAAACCCTTCGGCATTGGCCACCCAGCGCTTTAATTGCGAGGCCGATTTGTGAGGTGCAAAGGTGGTACCAATAGCTTTACCGGCCATTAGGTCGAGCAGGATGTTCTCTTTTTGGCCATTAGCTATGTGCACAGTTACGCCCACTTTAGCCAGTTTATGGGCCATGCGGGCTTTGGTTATCATGCCACCTCTGCCGAAGTTGGAGCGCTGGGTAGTGATGAAAGAAAAGTCAACTTTTGCTTTATCAATCAAAGGTATCAGTTGCGCTTCAGGGTCGGTTGGGTTGCTATTGTATAAGCCATCCACACTAGTAAGTATTATTAATGCATCGGCTCCTATCATTGATGCGATAAGGGAGCTCAGTTCGTCGTTATCCGTAAACATCAACTCGGTTACCGCTATTACGTCATTTTCATTAACTACCGGAACGATGTGGTTTTCCAGCAGGTTGTTTACGCAACTTTTCATGTTGAGGTAGTGCCTGCGGTCGCGAAAGTCACCTTTGGTAACCAGCACTTGGGCACAAACAATTTCTTGCTTGGCAAACAAGGTAGAGTAGGTATTGATGAGTTTTATCTGCCCTACAGCGGCCAGTTGTTGCCGGGCCGCAACGGTGTCGGTTTTATCTTTAATGGTAATCACGCTTCGCCCAGAGGCCACTGCGCCTGATGAAACCAAGACCACACCAATGTTTTGTTTGGCTAAATCAGCAATTTGGCTTACTAACTTATCCATCTGCTCCTCATCGGGCAAGCCATCAGCGCGGGTAATAACGTTTGAGCCAACCTTTACAACTATCTTCTTCGCAAACTTTGCCGCCATACTAGGTATTCATTAGGGTTGCAAAGTTAATAGATATCAATTCATTTGCCTCTTTCGTTTAGCCATTGGCCAAACACTTTAAAAAACATAAAGAAAGCGCTCAGCATGGCTACGGAAAATATAAGGTACCCGTTGCGATAGATAACACCCATTGCAGTGGCAAATACCAATACGGTTATGCCAGATATAATCATGATGCCGGTACTATCGCCAAGGCCACGCTTTTCGAGTAGTTTTTGGTCTAGCTCGCCAATAATAAAATTGATGTGCTCTTTGTCAAGGCCTTGCGCAGTAAGCTCTGCTTCAATTTCGGAGTACTTCATACCTTTTTTAAAGCGGGGGTAAAGCTCATTTACTTTGTCATCTACTAGCTTCCAATCTAATTTTAGCATAGCCCTTATTTTTTGAACAAAAGTTACGTAATGACGCTATTTCCATTTGGCCCTATTTGAGCTTCTTTCCTTTGCGTTTCGCAGCAACATTTTTGCTAGAATGAAAATAAGTATACAGATGCCAACTGCCAAAAGTATGTAGCCGGTTTCAAATACTAGCGCTATCCCTATCACAAAAATTATAGCCACTGTAAAAGAGAATAACACCAATGGAATGTTTACCGTGTTTGCATGTTCCTGACGATATCGTTTTTCCAAAGCTTCGGCAATGGCATTTATGTGGTTTTGGTCAAATCCTTGTTGGGTAAGCTTGCTTTGCAGTTCACTGTATAGCATACCCTTAGCATACGAGGGGTATAGCTCTTCGGCAATTTTCTCAACCAGTTTCCAATTGACTTGTAACATCAACCTTGTTTTAATAATCAAACGGCTAGGTATTATTCCCACATGAAAGTAATAACTTTGCGCGCCTGATAAAAATTATTTAGGAAGCAACCTTTACGTTGCAGCACTCGATTACCATTATCTATGTTCTCCGCCGAAAGTAGACAATATTACAAAAAACTCATGTTGCTGGCCATCCCAGTAAGCCTGGGGCAGGTGGGCCATATGATGACTGGCATGGCCGATACTGCCATGGTAGGCCAGTTGGGCAAAACAGAACTGGCAGGCGTAGCCTTTGCTACCAATGTGTTTATGTTCCTTTTTATTTTTGGTATCGGCCTTAGTATTGGTATTACTACATTGGTTGGGCAGGCTTTTGGAAGTAATAACAAGCTAAAGTGCCGCAGCTTGTTACAGCAAGGGCTTTTCTTTTACGGTTTGGTAGGGCTCGTTCTTACCTTACTCAATTTGACATCGATACCGTTGTTTCCGTATATGGGTCAAGAAGCGGATGTGGTGCAGGTGGCAAGCCCTTTTTATATTTACATCTCTATTTCCGTATTACCGGTAATGGCCTTCTCTGGTTTAAAGCAGTTTTTAGAGGGGATGGGCAAAACCGTACCGCCCATGGTGATAAGCTTATTGGGTAACTTGTTTAACGTTGGCTTGAATTATGTATTGATTTTTGGCGCTTTTGGCATTGAGGCTATGGGTGTAAATGGTGCTGCCGTAGCTACGCTTATTGCCCGCACCCTCATGTTTGTTGGCCTTGCTGTGTATATGTATTGGGATTTGGAACTGCGGTATTATTTTCAGGGCATCGCAAAATTTAAACCCGATTGGGTAACCTTGTCAGAGTTGGGCAAGGTAGGTTTACCAATAGGGTTGCAGTTTTTTATGGAGGTGGCCACTTTTGCACTAGGTGCCATTATGATGGGGTGGTTGGGCAAGGTGCCGCAATCGGCGCATCAAATAGCCATTACCTTAGCTGCTACTACCTTTTTGGCCGCAAGTGGCATTGGCACCGCGGCTACTATTATGCTCAGTAACTTACATGGGCAGCGGCAATATGTACAGTTGCGCAAAGCAGGCTACGCAGCCTATAGATTGGTATTGCTGTTTATGGTGTTTACGGCTATAGGGTTCGCTGCTTTTAGCGATATTTTACCTACCTACTTTATCAATGAAGAAGATTATGAGGTGGCGGCTATAGCCTCTGGTTTGCTGGTAGTAGCTGCGCTGTTTCAGTTAAGCGATGGGCTGCAAATGATTGGCATATCTTGCTTACGTGGCTTAGGCGATGTTGAAGTGCCTATGTGGATGGCGCTGGTTTGTTATTGGGTGATAGCATTGCCCAGTAGCTACATATTTGCCTTTGTACTTCAACTGGGCCCTCCGGGTATTTGGTATGGCTATTTAACCGGGCTTACATTAGCTGGAGTTGCTTTTTGGGTAAGGTTCAATGTGCTTACCAAACGCTTAGCGTTAGGAAAAAATTAAAGGATAGTTTTTTCTTGGACCATGTACAATCGTCCACAGCTTATTAGTTTACCCCTTCTTCATTTGGTTGTACATGTCTGTTTTTTTGCCGTCAAGCTTTACCAGCACATTATAGGCCTCATTGCGTTCACCTGGAGGTGCTTTGGTAAAAATACCAATGAGTTCGGTTCTTTTGGCATCAAAAAACATCTGCAATATCATTGAGTTAGGGTCGCTTTCGGCTAAGCGTTCCATTTTCTTTAGGGCAGCAAGTATAGCTGCACGCCCAGTGGCAGTGTTTTCAAACATTAAGTCTAAACCCTTGCGATGGTACTCGTAGGCTGCTTCACGAATAACTTCTAAACGCGGCTTTAATATTTCATCTAACAGAATACTCCTGTTTCTATTGCCATCAAAAGGTTGCCACCCGGTGCTTTGCCCTGCACCCATATTTTGTGGCACGTTGTTTAATACAGTAAGTGCTTTGTTAAAGTGCGGTGTACCACCATTTAACGAGTAGGTGTCGTAGTCCATGCCAATTATGATGTATGCCCAATATGCCAGTAATGAGGCAAGGTTGCTATTGAACATGTTTTCGTTGAACTGAACGGGCTCAAACTCTGTATAGCTAAAACTAAAGTTAGGGTCGGCATAGTTGAGTATAGGCGAGTTGTAGCTGCTGTTATAAGCCGTTCGCGATAGCTGGATATTGGCAGTGGCTTTAAAGTTGTTGCCACCCAAGTCTTCAGTAATGTTTATGATAAAGCTACACTCTATCCGTTCCTCAGGCAAAAACACGTCACCGGTCCATTTACGGTTGTTCATAAACTCGAAAATGGTTGTTTCAAGCGTTTTAAAAACCTTAGGGTCGGTACTTGTTATTTTGGATGCAACTACCTGCACATTGCAATTAAGCTCTTGTGCGCTAACCGCGAAGGCTAGTAATAGAAGCCAAAATATACCTAGTAGTTTTGCCATAATTATAGTTGCTCAACAATAGCATTGATGATATCAATAGCTACCGCGGTTTTGCTTTTTAATTCAAACTGTTTCTTGGTTCCTTTATTGTCTATCAAGGTAACCTTATTTGTATTGTGGCCAAAGCCCGCGCCCTCGTCACCTAGTGAGTTGAGCACAATTAGGTCAAGGTTTTTCTTTTTCAGCTTGGCTTTTGCATTCTTTTCTTCATCGTTTGTTTCAAGTGCAAAGCCTACCAATAGTTGTCCTTTTGCTTTGTTTCGGCCTAGTTCGGCCAAGATGTCTTGGGTTTTTACCATGTGCAGCTCTATGTCTTGCCCTTCTTTCTTTATTTTTTTATCGGCTACCTCGGCAGGGGTATAGTCTGCCACGGCGGCTGCCATTATGGTAATATCTTTGCCTGCAAACTCTTGTATTGCTGCGGTGTACATTTCGGCGGCCGTACCAACTTCTATAATATTAATGCTACCGTTAAAAGTTGGGTTTTGTGATGTAGGGCCTTTTATCAACGTTACCGTTGCACCTAAGTTTAGCAACTGTTGGGCAAGTGCAAAGCCCATTTTGCCCGTAGAGTGGTTGCTAATGTACCTTACAGGGTCAATTGGCTCTTGCGTTGGGCCAGCACTTATGAGTACTTTTTTGCCAGCAAGCTTTTCGTGCTTGGTGTTAAATACCTGATTATCTAAAAAGTGGATAATATCTTCCGGCTCAGCCATTCTGCCTTCGCCAACCAAACCGCTAGCTAGTTCGCCGTAAGTAGCGGGTATTATCAAGTTTCCGTAAGAGCGCAGTCTTTCAATGTTATTGAGCGTTGATGGGTGTTGGTACATGTCCAAATCCATCGCGGGCGATACAATTACTGGGCAACGTGCCGATAAATAAGTGGCGGTAAGTAGGTTATCGCTTTGCCCATGTGCCATCTTAGCGATGGTATTGGCCGAAGCGGGTGCTATGAGCATTGCATCGGCCCATAGGCCAAGATCCACGTGGCTGTTCCAGTTGCCATTATCATCAGCATAGCTGGTTAATACTGGGTTTTTGCTGAGCGTGGATAGAGTTAAAGGGGTAATGAACTGTTGCGCAGCAGCAGTCATTATTACCTTTACATTAGCACCTTGTTTTACCAATAGGCGCACCAATATCGCACATTTGTACGCGGCAATGCTGCCGGTTATTCCCAGCAATATATTTTTGTCCGCGAGCATAGTATGCTATTAGGCCAGTTCGTCAGCACGACGGTAGTAAATGTCGTCGTTCTTAAATTCGTCTAAAGCAATAATTACCGGGTTTGGCAACTTCTCGTAATACTTGCTTATTTCTATTTGCTCACGGTTTTCAAAAACCTCTTCCAAATTGTCATTGGTGCTTGCAAACTCATTCAATTTTGAGTGCAACTCTTCTTTCAACTTAGCATTTATTTGGTTTGAGCGCTTAGCAATAATTACTAATGATTCAAACAAATTGCCACCGCTCTGTGCAGCGATATAATTCAAGTCGCGGGTTTCTACATTAGGTTGTAGGCCCATTAAATGGTTCTTTTTCATAACTCAGGATTTAGTCGATTCGGCCAGTTTTTTCAACTCTTCTAGTTTTACTATGGCCTCGTCGTAATGTTTTTTTGCGTCGTTCAGGTATATACTGCTAGGGAAACGTCTTGCAAAAGCGTTGTAGCTTATTACTACCGATTCGTAGCGTTCTTTTTGTCTTTGTATTATGCTATTTTCGGCATACAATAAATAGCTTTTCACCACATTGTACGAAATCTTTTCCGCATCCTTCGTATCAGGGTATTCAATCAAAATATTGGCAAACGACACGGCGGCAGCTTTGTAGTGCCTGGTGCGCAAGTAAAGCTCGGCGGCAGCCAAGGCTTTAACTTCTAGTTTGCGCCGCATTTGGTCAATCTTTAAGTTGCAGTCCGCTAGCCTTTCAGTATTGGGGTAACTGTTAATGTACAACTGGAAAGATTGGATAGCTTTTTCGGTATACGTTTGGTCAAGCGGCACTTCTGCAGACATTTCATAATCGCATTGCGCAGTCATATACAAACATTCTTCTGCAAACGGGCTTAAACCGTAATTATCGCTAATGTTTTTGAAGTGGAAACCAGCAATTAGGAAATTAGCCTCATTGTAATGGCACATTGCGTATTTAAAATAAATTTCGTCAATGTTTTTGGTGCCTTTAAACACGGGAATCAACTCTTCATAAAGCGGAATAGCCTTGCTGTAGTCTTCTTTGGCGTAGTAATCATTGGCCTTGGTGAGCTTATAGTTAAAGTCAGCGCTTTTCAGCACTTTTTGGTAACTATCGGCACACGAGGTACCCATCAGTATTACTACTGCCAGTATTACGGCGTATATTCCTTTGTTTAGCACAGTTTGCAAAATTACTGTATTTTCTTGATAGCGTAAAAAGAGATTTGGGCCACTAGGCTGCAACGTAACGGTTATTAGGCTTGGTTTATTATATCAAGCTCCGCTTCTAGTTTTGTTGTAAGCTCATTGCTAATGCGCCATAAGGGCAACCGCACTTGGTCTGTACCAATGCCTAGTTGTTTAAGTACCGCTTTTACGCCGCCCGGGTTGCCTTCAACAAACAGTAAATTGGTTAAGTCGGTTAGCTTGTAATGCAACTTTCTAGCTGCTACAAAATCGTTTTTTAGTGCCAGACGCACCATTTCTGAGAAATCGGCAGGTATGGCGTTGCCAATAACGGATATAACCCCATCAGCACCGCAGGCAATCAAAGGCAAGGTAATCAAGTCGTCGCCAGAAATAACCAAAAAGCCTTCAGGGCGGTATTTGATTATCTGCATTACTTGGTCAAAGTTGCCCGAAGCTTCTTTGACAGCGATAATGTTTTTAAAATCACGTGCTAGGCGCAGGGTGGTTTCGGCTGTAATGTTTGATGATGTGCGACCTGGTACGTTATACAAAATAACCGGCACTGGCGATGCCGCTGCAACTGCCTTGTAATGCTGGTAAATACCTTCTTGTGTGGGCTTGTTATAGTAGGGGCTAGCTGATAGTAAAGCATCGTATCCTTCAAAATCAAAACTTTTAATAGATTCAACCAACTCATGGGTATTGTTACCGCCAAAACCTGCTACCAGGGGCACACGCTTATTGACTGCTTTAGTCGTAAAACGCAATACCGCTAACTTTTCTTCGCTACTAAGTGTAGCCGACTCGCCAGTAGTGCCCAGCGATACCAGGTACTCAACACCGCCCTTTATGTCGTGCTCAATTACATTTTTAAGTCCATCAAAATCAATACTTCCGTCTTCGTTAAAGGGGGTAACCAATGCTACTCCCGTACCTCTAAACTGCTGTGGCATTTTGTGTTTGGTTTTTGTTTATATCGTTAAGTAGTTGATCTACTTGTTTTATCATTTGTGGTAGTTCTTGCTCTGTCCCTAATGATACCATTAGGTCATAACAGTCAATGGTGTTTTCGCTATATCGCCCAACTTTACATTTTGCTACACTTACTTGTGCCAAGTATTCCAATGGCTTGCACTCGTTGGTGTGCAGGCATATTAATATGTCGTATGGCTTATCGGCCCAAAGTTTGCGGGCATCTTGCTGGGGTATGCCCAGCCAGCTTATTTGCTCAGGATCAAGGTAATCAAAAGCGATTTCCTCATCTTTTTTTACCTTTTTCACATATCCCAGCACCTCAACTTTTTTGCCTTTACCGGCTAGCTTTTCCGCATACTTGTCTGCCAGTTGAAAGTTTTCACGATTGCGACCGTCAAACCAGATGCCTATAAACCTTGAGCCATCAAAATTCTTTACCACACCCAAACGATTCTGTTGGGCTGTTTCTCGCTCTAAGCTTCGGCGAAACAAATAGTTTTTAAAACGGCTAAACCACGACATTTACCATACAAAGGTACAAATTGCGCAACAATCAAAAAGCAGAAATAGGCGATAGTGTGATGAAGCATTGGGTGCCCGTATATTTGATGGTCATTAATAGGTAAAAAGTTTTTTTTGTTGAAGTTGCGATAGTGTTATTGAAATTTGCTAAATTGTTAAGCCTATCTAACGTCTATTCCTCAATTTAGCACACTACCATGTTTTTGATTAACTACTTCAAGGTTTTTTGTCTGTTCGCCGGACTTGTGTTTTGCCAATCTGTTTTTGCAAACGATACCATTTACGAGAACCGCCGACAGGCTTATATTGATACTGCACTTAAAGAAACGAATGAAATTGATTTAATTGCCATACAAGCCTATAACAGTGGGGTAGTTGATACCAACCTGATAAGGAATATTTTAAATAGGATAACCAATGGCTCAACCTTCGATTTTCAGCTGGTAAAGTTGGTAAGGGTACTAATGCTTACTAATGGCCAATACGACAATATGATTTTGCCAGCTTTGGATACTGTTCCGTTTTGGCTTACCAAATCAGATACGATACGCGGGTATTGGTCAGAGAACCACACTATCATGTGGATGTCGAGTGACTGGCTACTCCATGAAAAGTATAATAGGCCTATTGATACTGCGCTACGCCAACGATTGGTGCATTATTTAAACCTTAAGCTGAAGTATGGTTTTTACGAATTTTATTCTCCTACATACGCTCCGTATACCTTTAGTGGTTTAATTAATCTTTCTGATTTTGCCCAAGACCCCCAAATTAAAGACTTGGCAACGAAGGCTGCGGTGAAACTATTAAGAGACTTATTAAGGATGACTAATGACCGAGGGGTAATGTTTGCTGTGGCAGGTAGGTCTTATGTAGAAAAATATGAGAAGGCTTATGGGCAAAACCACAGTAGTTTAATCTACCTGTTAACGGGTGTGGGCGAAGTGCCAAGGGGTACCTCTCACTCAGGGTCGTTTTTATGTACCTCGCCTCTTGAGGTTGATAGTATAGTATCTTCTTGGACCTCGAAACTAGATACTACTTACTACAATGGGCACTCTATTGATACCAGCTTAGCAATAAATAGTGTACTTAGGCCGCTGGATAAAATAATTAGCCAATGGAGCTCGGGCATGTATTTTCATCCTAAAGTTGCTTACGAGTCGGCAAACCTTGTAATTGACTCTAACCTTTGGCGCCATGTCGATTTTGAGCCATTCAGGCCATTTGAGATTTTTAATGCTAGCGACGTTGAAATTATTGCTACTAACCTTTCGGTAATTTCGTCAAGCACCGTTATCTGTGGTGCAGAAATATCCATATTCAAGAATGATGGTGTAACGCTAACCTCATTGTACGATTTTTGGAAGGGCAAGGCTGGTTTTCAACAGTACCCTATAATGGCTAATATAGTTAATACGGCAGTGTACCCTGGCTCGGGCAGTATAAAGCAGGATTGGAGCGACCGCAACTCTGACAATGCAAACGAACATTTGCCTATGGTATCTCAATCAAGCAATGTGGCGTTGGTTATGTATCGCCCTGAGCCTGGAAATATTCTATTAAAAACGAAAGATGTTGGGCTCCATTTTACGGATGCCGATTTTGACGAAATAAGAACCGATAGCTTGTGGTTGCTTGGTAGGGTAGAAGATAGCTATGTTGCGGTTCGCAGGCCATGCGATAGTTTGATAAACGGTATTCGTGCTTGTTCAAACGAGAGGGGCCAGTCATGGGTAATTATAGTTGGCGACTCGGGTATGTATGGTGGTTTTACCAATTTTCAAAATTTGGTTACGCAATCACAGTTTAGCGAAACATGGTACTTCGATTCTATAAATGAGCAATCGGTATATTATGCCAGTGTATCGTTTGATACCATAGATATTGATTATGCTTGGCGAGTTGATAGTTTAATTAGCTCAATAAAAGAGGTTGTGAGCATTGGAGGTTTTAAATTATACCCTAACCCGACCCAAAATGAAGTAACCATTGAGCTTGATAACAATCAGCCAGCAACTATAGCTGTTTATAGCATGGTAGGCAAGTTAATGTACTCGGTAAAAACGGAAGATGCTTTACAGCGTATTGCCACTGATGCTTGGCCAGAGGGATTGTATGTTATACAGATTGAGCAAAATGGTGAACGCTTTGTTCAAAAGCTGATGAAGGCTAATTAACAGCGCAACAAGAGAGACAAAATAAAACGGCACAGCCGAACCCCCGTTCGGCTGTGCCTTATTGACAATCCCAAAAAACCTCTTGTTTGTTAGTGCCCCAAGTAATGCTTCAATGAGCGCGAATTGGTGGTTTTACGCAAACGGCGCAAAGCACGCTCTTTGATTTGGCGAACCCGCTCGCGGGTAAGGTCAAAAATCTTACCGATTTCTTCCAAGGTCATGTAGCCTTCGCCTTTAAGGCCATAGTAGTACATTACAATTTCGGCATCGCGCTTAGGTAGCATCGATAATACCTTGTTTATTTCCTTTTTCAACGATTCTTTCATCATTTGGCGCTCCGTATCGCTGGCATCGTCATCCACCAGCACATCATACAAGCTGCCACTATCGCCTTCTTGTCCCATTGGCGCATCCATGCTTATGTGGCGGCTAGCACCTTTTATCAGGTCTTCAATTTCTTTGCTGCTTATTTCAAGCAACTCTTCTAGTTCTTGGTGGGTTGGTTCTCGCTGAAACTCTTGCTCAAAAGCGCTCATCGCTTGGGTAATCTTGTTATACGAGCCTACCTTATTCATCGGCATACGGACAATTCTCGATTGCTCCACCAAGCCTTGAAGTATGCTCTGCCTAATCCACCATACGGCATAAGATATAAACTTAAAGCCACGGGTTTCGTCAAACTTCTGGGCTGCTTTTATCAAGCCCAGGTTACCTTCGTTTACTAAGTCGCTAAGTGGTAGTCCTTGGTTTTGGTATTGCTTGGCTACTGATACTACAAACCTAAGGTTTGCTTTTACCAGGTGCTCCAATGCATCACTGTCCCCCTCCTTAATTCTTTGTGCTAGCTGCACCTCCTCATCCGCAGTTAATAGTTTTACTTTGGCTATCTCTTGCAGATATTTCTCCAAAGCTTGACTATCGCGTTGCGTAATCTGGTTAGTGATTTTTAGTTGTCTCATTCCGCAAGATTTTAGTCTCTAATACGAAATGCGAGCACCTTTGTTACGGATAAAGTGGAAATAGTGGTAATAAAAAGGTAGAGGGGATAGGTTTATTTACTTACAAAGGAACCGTAGCATTGTTTAATGGCCTTAGCTAGGTCATAATCGTTGCTTGATACTATGAAATCTGCTGGAAGATTGCAGTAATTCATAAAGTGCTCCATTTGCTCATCAGATAACGGGACAAACTGTTTTATAAAGGTTGGGTTATAGCGAAAGGCAATATATTCGCGCATAGCCTCTTCATAGTTCCATTGTGCTACATGCTGTTGTTGCTCGCGTATGTGTTTGGCTTTGCTATCAAAACCAAACGTGATGCTACCGTTGGGGCCTACGCCAAACCTAGGCGTGTGCGGAAAATGAGGGCTTACCGGTGGCGCATCGGGCGGTGGTACGTTCATTATATCTTGCCTTATATCGCGTGGCATAATGGTCACTTCATCAATATCATAAAGCTCACGGTACATTACTATTACCACATTGTTTTTAAGGGCAATGTCTAACGGAACAATCCATTGTTTGGTAACAAAACCAATTGAAGAAATCCTGAGCGTATCGCCTGGTAATACATTGAAAGAGAAGGTACCATCTGCATCAGTAGTAGTGCCTTTACGACTTTGCACGCCGTATATATTGGCATATGGCATACCTAAGCTATCGCCAACATCTATTATTTTACCCACAAGCGGCACTGGTTGTGGTACTTGCGCCATGGCTATATAGCCATACAAGCAAAATAGTGAGATAAAAAGGCAATGTAGCATATGATACAAATAACGTAACAAAATACGGTAAGTTGTAAAAAGGAGCCATTAAATTTGACTAATCCTGCTTTACGGCTTTTGCAATTCTGCAGATAAGTTTAAGCTAAAAGCGCATTGGCCATTACCAATACTGAAAGTGTTTAAGTGGTTCTGCTCCTCATATCGGCCATCACTCCAAACAAAAATATTAAACGATTTTCGGTCAATATCTACAATAATGTAATAGGGCACTTTTTGCTCTTCGTATATTTCAAACTTAACGTGCCTATCTTTTATGGCTGTTGATGGGGAAAGTATTTCGATAATTAACGCAGGAGCTTTACTAATAAAATCACCATAGTCGTCACAAATCACTGCTATGTCAGGTCTTAATACTGTATTGTCATCCACAATCCAATCTAGTTCATATACTATCTCACAACTTCCGCATTTGTCTTTAAGTGCTGTTAGTGCGGTTTCAATAGTAAATACTAAATTTTTAGCTATTAGTTGATGCTTTTTCGTTGGCGAGGGCGTCATCGCAAATGGCATACCATTAATGAGTTCCCAATGTCCCTCCCATTGGCGATAGTCGCTTACGGTATGGTTGGGTATGTATTTTAGTGACCTCATATTAACAAAGATAAGGTAACATTAGAAGTAAAACCAGCATTGGCACATTGCACTTGCCCATTTTTTTACTCAAAACAAATAAATCCCGCCAATCGTTAGGACATAACAGTAATGCCCTTTACTTTTACCGCCTATGCTTACAAAACGCATTATACCTTGTCTTGACGTTAAAGATGGTCGCACTGTAAAGGGTGTAAACTTTGTTGACCTAGTGGATGCTGGAGACCCTGTTGAGCAAGCTGCCATATATGCGGACGAAGGGGCGGATGAGTTGGTTTTTTTGGATATTGCCGCCACTTCTGATCATCGAAAAACGATGGTTGATTTAGTTGCAGAGGTGGCCAAGCAAGTTAATATACCTTTTACCGTAGGGGGCGGAATCCGTAATGTTGACGATGTGAATAAGCTGCTGTACGCTGGTGCCGATAAAATTTCCATTAACTCAGCCGCAGTGCGCAGGCCCGAACTGATTACCGAACTAGCCAAGGCTTTTGGCACCCAGTGCATTACCGTTGCAATTGATGCCAAGGTAATTGATGGCAGATGGATAGTGCACCTTAATGGTGGAAGGTTGCCAACTAATATTGACCTGTTTGACTGGGCACGCCAAGTTGAGGATATGGGCGCCGGTGAAATATTGTTTACCAGCATGGACCATGACGGTACCAAGCATGGGTTTGCAGTTGCTGCAACCGCGCACGTGAGTGATGTGGTGAACATACCGATAATAGCCTCTGGTGGGGCCGGCTCGGCCAAGCATTTTGAGGATGTATTTAAAAATGGTAGAGCCGATGCCGCCTTGGCTGCCAGTATATTCCATTTTGGTGCGGTAAGCATCCCTGAATTGAAATCTTATTTAAAAGCCCAAAACTTACCGATACGATGAGTCAACCCGATTTTGATAAAGGTGGTGGCCTGTTGCCAGCCATTGTTCAAGATGCCCAAACCGCTAAGGTATTGATGATGGGGTATATGAATGAGGAGGCGTACGAAACAACCAAAGAAAGTGGCTTGGTTACTTTTTATAGTCGCACCAAAGAGCGGTTGTGGACTAAGGGCGAAACATCGGGTAATTTTTTGGTGGTCGAATCATTAACACTCGATTGCGACCAAGACACGCTGTTGATTAAGGCAACCCCTAAGGGCCCAATATGCCATACCGGTACCGATACTTGTTTTGCAGAAAGCAATGCGGATAGCATCCATTTTTTGGCGTTTTTGCAACAACTGATTGAGGGCCGTAAAATAGCTGATGCCGACACATCGTATATTGCTAGCTTGTTTGCCAAAGGAACGAATAAAATTGCCCAGAAGGTTGGCGAAGAGGCCGTAGAGCTGGTGATAGAGGCTAAAAGCGAAAACGATGAACTGTTTTTGAATGAAGCAGCCGATTTGATGTTCCATTATATGATACTGCTCTCTAACAGGGGGTACGGTATTAAGGATGTAGTAAAGGTGCTTAAGCAGCGCCACGAGTGATATTGGTAGCTATACGTTAGCTGTATTGTAACATATTGGGTATTGCATTTCTCTATAGTTTTGTTAAAATTGCATTGGTAGCCGCCTTTGGGCAACGGGGTGTTACAGCATCTTATTAATTACAATCTATTTTAACAAATAAATGGCTACAAGTCACTAGTAACTATCATCTTTACTACCTTTGTAGCGCAACTAACCGACACCGCGTAAATATGGAAGAAACGCTACCTAAAGTTACCAAGATATTGATAGCAGACGATCATGCTATGTTTATAGATGGTATTAAGTCGCTTTTGCGCAAGTTTGATAAGGCTGAGATTGTAGCTGAGGCTAACGATGGGCTAGAAGCCCTTGAAATACTCAAAGAGGGCGGAATCGACTTGTTGGTAACCGATATAAACATGCCGGGCATGAGCGGTACCGAGCTTACCAAAATTGTAAAGCGTGATTTTCCTGAAGTAAAGGTATTGGTGCTTACCATGTACAACGATAGGGAGATAATAAATGAAATATTGCTGGCAGAGGCCGAGGGTTACATCCTTAAAAATACCGGCAAGCAAGAGTTGATAACGGCCATTAACCGTTTAGCTGACGATGGTACATATTATAGCAACGAGGTGATGAACATCATCTTAGAAAACATTAAGGATAGCAATAAACCACCGAAGCCCGAAGACGATAGAGTAAAAGACCTTACGCCGCGCGAACTGGAAATTTTGCAATTGATTTGTGAAGAGCTCTCTACTGCTGAAATTTCGCAGAAGCTTTATATCAGCCCCCGCACCGTGGAAACGCACCGCAAGCATATCATCCAAAAAACCCAAGTAAAAACAATAGTGGGCCTTATAAAATTGGCCATTGAAAATAAGCTGGTATAACTACTGTTCCACCACGTCGTTTAGCACGTCAATATTTATCTCCAGCTCTTCTGCAGAGAAAAGCACCATACGCACCAGCTTAATATGGGTAGTATGTTGCAGGGTGCGCTTTATTGTTGCTAAGGCTACTTCGGCGGCATCTCTTATAGGGTAGCCAAAAATACCAGTTGATATAGCTGGAAAGGCGATACTTATTAATCCATTTTCATCAGCTAGGCGCAAACTGTGCTCGTAGCAACGGGCCAAAATGTAATCTGATGGCTTGTTGATGCCATAGATTGGGCCAAGCGTATGTATCACAAATTTATTGGGAAGCTTAAACCCTGGCGTAATTACAGCATCGCCATACACAATAGGCGCTAATGGTATACAAGCGTTATAAAGCTCTGGGCCAGCAGCTGCATGTATGGCGCCGGCAACACCACCCCCTGCGCGAAGCTCGGCATTGGCGGCATTTACGATAACGTCAACATCGGGTTGATCGGTAATATTACCTTGAATTAGCTCTAGTACGGTTCCGTTAAGCTTTACCTGCATCCGTTTATCTGATTTCTTTTGATGCTATATATAATAAGCATCAGCCCCAAAATTTATTAGCTAAAAATAAAGATAATTTGAGGGAAATACAGACTGCTAAATCGTTTTGGCATTATTATTATTGGGTCCGTCCCATATCTGCTTCAACTTCAATAATTTAATGAAGAAGGGGATTACCAAAATAAACTCCAATCGAATCGTATTGCCATCAGATGTTAGGGGAAACATTATAACGCTAGCTAGTAAAACAGCATGCATTATGCATAAAACAAGCCCTAAAAGTATTGCCCAGTCTTTGCCGAAAAACAAGCCATAACCCACTAAACTAGAAACCAGGAAGAAAAGCGTAATTATGGCGCCGTTGAGGCTAAACACAGTGTACGCCTCTATACCGTAAAACGCTAACTCAATAGGAAAGTTAATTATTGCTGCAATGATTGACGGTATAATGAATACGCCAAAATCATAAATAGCCAGCTGAAACCCTTTATCCACCAAGGTAGTAGGCTGCGACGGTATTTTTTAATATCGATGGGTTGCGATGTTTCGCCGGCATCTAGTATTTGGTCCATGGTATCCCTTTTTTTGATGTTTTACTTTGTAATTGATTGATAAGCTTTCATTTGCTTGGCCAAGTATTTGCCAATTATATCAAACTCTAAGTTAATGGTATCACCTTCTTGTAAAGCATAAAAGCTGGTATTTTCATAAGTGTAAGGTATAATGGCTACCGAAAAGTGGTCGGTACCCACATCGGCTACCGTGAGGCTAACGCCATTTACACAAATGGAGCCTTTCTCTACTATTAGTATATCCTCCGAAGGGCTATATCTAAACCAAAACTTCCAGCTGCCTCCTAATGTGTCTTTTTGGTAGCAAGTAGCGGTTTGATCTACATGGCCTTGTACCATGTGCCCATCAAAACGTGCATTGGCTCGCATAGCGCGCTCAAGGTTTACCACGCTGTCAACCTTTAGTTTGCCCAAATTGGTGCGCTCTAAGGTCTCCAAAATTGCAGTTACAGTGTACTCTTCTCCATCAATGGCTACTACTGTTAAACATACACCGTTGTGCGAAACACTCTGGTCTATTTGCAGCTCATGTGTAATTGCCGAGTTTACCTTTAGGTGAACGTTCGTTCCTTCAGGTTTAATTTCTGTAATGGTACCAAGGGTTTCAATAATACCTGTAAACATATTTTGGTTATTGGTTGATTGGTTAATTAGTTAATTAGTAGCTGGTGTTTACCAATAAACCAGTAACCAGTTAACTAGTTATTACCGCCATTCCCCCTTATTAGGTGGATATATCCTTTTAATATCTCGGGGTTTTGCACAATACCAGCTTCACGCAATTCTAGTACTCTGCAAACGTAGTAATATACATCTTCGCCCAATGGCTTTCCGTTGGCATCGTTCCCATCCCAGTTAATATTGGGGTCGGTAGTTTCATACACTAGGTAACCCCAACGATTGTATATTTTCATATCTACCTCATATACAAAAAGGTACGGTTTGCGTGGGGTGTATAAATCATTGTCGCCATCATTGTTAGGGGTAAATACGTTCGGCAAAATATAACATGGGCAATTGTCAACGCACATAATGTTGCTAAAGGCACTTTCGTTGCCAGCTGTATCAACAGCAGTTACCGCATAGCAACCAGCCAAGGTGCTCTCAATAGGACGGTGACTAAAGGTGGTGTCGGCTGCCCCTACAACGCTGTCAATTAAGTTAAACTCGTCGGTACCTGGCACTGAGTAGTATATGCGATATTTGTATGCATCCTTCTCATCGCAGGTATTATTTACGTTGTTCCAAGAGAGCTTATTGTTTAATGAACTTGCCTCAACATCACAATTCTCTCCTTTTTCAATACTGCCACAATTGTTGCCAACTACCAACACTGGTACGCAAGGCGCTACCGAGTCTTGTGGCACGGCACAACTCTCTTGTGACTTGTTAAAAAGGGTATCGGGCATTGAAGGGATGGTGTAAATACCAAAACCACGAACCATGTAACAATACTCTTCACCATTTATTAAGTCCCTATCTACATATTCGGGTACATCTACCGTATCTATTGGTGTAAATACCCCACTAATGCTGCGGTTAATTTCGAAGCGTGCATTTATCCAAGGCACTTGAAAATCAAAGGTCATATCTACACGTCGGTCGTTTCCAACGGTATTAAGGTATATGGATGATGCCATCTCGCTGGTGCCCAGCAACACACCACCTTGAGTATAAAACTCAACTTCGTAGGCATACGGTGAGCCAGCTGTATTAAGGCCATTATCGTTAAAGGTAGTATCATCCAGCCCTGTAAAGGTGTTACTAGTATAGCTCACTAACTGTGTGCGGTTGGTGGTGCCACTAAGGCCATCAACTCTGTACAAGCGGTACTCGTAAGGGCCAGGGTATAGCACCGTATCCAAATCTTGTGGAGATGGGATTGGGTTTACCCAGCGCACGAATATCTGACCGTTTGTAGCATCAGTTGAATTTACATCAACATTGATTATCAAAGGCAATTTTCGGGCAAGTTGCGTGCAGGCTTCTTCTGATGGTAAGCTTTCTACCTGGTTATAGATGATACCAAAGCTAGTTCTGTCGCCAAAGTGAGCCAACACTCGGTAACAATATGTTTGGCCTATTTGAGCGGTGCTATCTTCAAAGGTAAAGTCCATCTGCATCCCCGATATTTGGGTATAGCCTCTGCCCGCCAGCCCTACAACACAAGTATCAATTGGGAATGGGTTGGAGCCAATGCGCCTCCATACCGTAAAGCCTAGGAAACGGTCGGTTTCTTGCAAGCCACAAGCATAAGGGTCCTCCCACGAAACATCAATATTATCATTGCTTGTATTGGGGATGGCAATTACATTTTGGGGCGGTGGTCCCACTATCCGTATTAGCATCGTTTCTACATCGGTAAGCGGTATACTCTGGCCACCTGGTGCTACAAAGTTATCAAATGCCCTAAAAACAACTTGGTAAGGGTCTCTGCGAATGTGGTTGCAAATGGTTTGCCACTCGAATGTGCCAATTGCCGGGTTGCCGGTATTGCTTACAAAATCTGCAGGGCTATCGGCCAAAGGGAGGTTTAATGGGCCGCCGTAAGCGGCTATGTTCACTGTTTGTGGGTTGGGGTCGGTAGCGCTTACTTGAAAATTGAGTAAACTACCTGCCACTATGCACGTATCCCTTATTTCGGCAAACACTGGAGGGTCGTTGTTATAGTCCCTCACAATTATTTGCATATCCCTAAGCACAGTGCCCAAAAGGGTTCCTTCTCTATACTCCCTTACCAATATGGCAATATTGTATACGCCAGCTTTTTTGGGCACTGCCCATGTAATTTCACCGGTGGCACTGTTAATAGTAAAGTTGTTGTCTATCCCTGGGTTAATTTCGTCAGGGTAACGATACAACGATACTGGCGTGGCGGTTTCTTGTAAAGGTACTACTAGCTCAAAAGTTAAGCTATCCCCATCAGGGTCAAATGCGCCCGGATTATGGAAAAAGGTATCGTTAAGGTTCGCGTAGTCAATAGGGGGGGTAAGTAGTATGGGCGAGCTATTGCCACCAATAAAAGAAGGATTGAAAATACGCAAGGTATCTTCAATGTAAAATAGCGTACCAATACTATTATTCATGTTCTCAATGCCGCCAATGCGGTTTGGGTCGGCCATTGAGATAAGGTAATAGGGTAGTGGGCCAGCGTAAGTATGCGTGGTTTTGTAAACGTTAATCTTATAGTCAGCATTAATAAATTCAACCCTAACCCTGCCGGCCATAGTGGTGGTACCGTCGCCCCAATCAACGGGTAAGGTATCGGTGTCGGGTGGTTGTAGGTTTGGTAGTGGGGTCGTATAAGTGGTAACGGTAACTTCGTAAGATAAAAATCCTAACTGGCGAAAAGTGAGCTCCCCAGCCCGATAATGCGTAGCCGAGACGTTAAGGCTCAGCAGCAAAAAAAACATTACCAGTATCCGATACATCATGGAGAGGGGAATTGAAATTCGCAATATGGTAAAAATAACAAAAAAATACCGAGAAGAGTCCCGGTATTCTTTAACGTTATGATATAAAAAAAGATTGCGAGGTTGCATTATTCACCACCTCCACCACCTTTTTCAGGCGAATGACTAATAGCGGCTCCAAGGAACTGTCGGTTCATGCGGGCTATGTGCTCTAGGCTAATACCTTTCGGACATTCAACTTCGCAAGCACCAGTATTGGTACAGTTACCGAAACCTTCTTCATCCATTTGATTTACCATAGCCAACACACGCTTTTGGGCTTCCACTTCACCTTGTGGTAGCAAGCTTAAGTGTGATACCTTTGCTGAGGTAAAGAGCATGGCAGAAGCATTTTTGCATGCAGCTACACAAGCGCCACAACCAATGCAAGTGGCGGCATCAAATGCCTCATCAGAGTTTTGCTTGTTGATTGGGATGGCATTGGCATCAACTGGCGACCCCGAGTTTACCGAGATGTAACCACCTGCCTGAATAATGCGGTCAAATGCCGAACGGTCAGTAACCAAATCTTTGATTATCGGGAACGGAGCCGCGCGCCATGGTTCAATGTGGATGGTATCACCATCGTTGAATGAGCGCATGTGCAACTGGCAGGTTGTAATACCTCTACCTGGGCCGTGTGGCTCACCATTGATATACATGCTGCAGCTACCGCAAATACCTTCACGACAATCATGGTCGAATGCTACAGGCTCATCGCCCTTTTCTACCAGTTGGTCATTAAGCACGTCAATCATTTCCAAAAATGACATATCCGGAGAGATGTCGCTAATTGGATAATCAACCATTTTGCCGTTATCTTTCGGCCCCTTTTGGCGCCATATTTTTAGCTTAAGATTCATGTTCTTGAATTGAAAATTTAAAATTGAAGATTAAAAATTGAGTCCCGTTATCAGAATTTTCAATTTTTAATTTTACAATTTTCAATTATTTATAACTCCTCTGTACCATTTTGATGTTCTCGTAGTGCAACTCTTCTTTATGCAGTATTGCTGGTACACCAGCACCTTGGTACTCCCAAGCAGCTACATAAGCATAGTTATCGTCATCGCGCAACGCCTCACCCTCAGGGGTTTGGTATTCTTCACGGAAGTGACCGCCACAAGATTCATTACGATCCAAAGCATCTTGGCACATCAACGCTCCAAGTTCAATAAAATCGGCAACACGGCCTGCTTTTTCAAGCTCTTGGTTAAATTGATCGGCACTGCCAGGTATTCTTACATTTTTCCAGAAGTCTTCGCGGATGGCATTTATTTCTACAATTGCCTCCCTAAGGCCTTCGGCATTGCGAGACATACCACATTGCTCCCACATTATTTTGCCCAACTTCTTATGGTAATAATCAACAGGTTTGGTGCCGCCATTGTTCATCAACTTATGTAACCTATCTTTTACTTCTTTTTCCGCAGCATCAAACTCCGATGAGTTGGTAGGGATAGGTCCAGTACGGATATCATCGGCAAGGTAATCACCGATAGTGTAAGGCAACACAAAGTATCCGTCGGCCAAACCTTGCATCAATGCTGATGCACCCAAGCGGTTGGCACCATGGTCAGAGAAATTAGCTTCACCCAATACAAACAAACCTTCAACATTGCTCATCAGGTTATAATCTACCCAAAGGCCACCCATGGTATAGTGTACCGCAGGATATATGCGCATTGGGGTTTTGTATGGGTTCTCGTCGGTAATCTTCTCATACATTTGGAAAAGGTTACCATATTTGGCAGCTACCACGTCTTCGCCCATTCGCTTAATGGCATCGCTAAAATCAAGATAAACCGCCATTTTACTAGCTCCAACACCATAGCCTGCATCGCAACGTTCTTTGGCCGCACGGCTGGCTACATCACGTGGCACTAAGTTGCCGAAGGCAGGGTAACGACGCTCTAAGTAATAATCGCGCTCGTCTTCCGGAATATCCACAGGCTTGCGCGGGTCATCTTTTTTCTTCGGAACCCATATGCGGCCATCGTTACGCAACGACTCCGACATCAAAGTTAGTTTCGATTGGTGATCGCCACTTACCGGTATACAAGTTGGGTGAATTTGTGTAAAACAAGGGTTGGCAAACAATGCACCTTTTTTGTGTGCTTTCCAAGCAGCGGTAACATTACTGCCCATGGCATTGGTACTCAAAAAGAATACGTTGCCATAGCCGCCGCTTGCCAAAACTACCGCGTGTGCCGAGTGGCGTTCAATAACACCGGTGTTAAGGTCGCGGGCAATTATACCGCGCGCTTTTCCGTCAACCAACACCACGTCAAGCATCTCGTGGCGATTGTACATTTTAATTCCACCCTTGGCAATCATCCTGCTCATGGCAGAGTATGCGCCTAAAAGTAACTGCTGGCCCGTTTGGCCCCTTGCATAAAAGGTTCTACTCACCTGCACGCCACCAAAAGAACGGTTATCCAACAAGCCGCCGTAGTCGCGGGCAAAAGGTACGCCTTGCGCCACGCATTGGTCAATAATGCTTGCCGATACTTCAGCTAAACGATATACGTTAGCCTCACGAGAGCGATAATCACCACCTTTAATGGTGTCGTAAAAAAGGCGATAAGTGCTGTCGCCGTCATTTTGATAATTTTTAGCAGCATTTATACCGCCTTGGGCAGCTATCGAGTGCGCACGGCGCGGGCTATCTTGAAAGCAAAAAGCCTTAACATTGTAGCCCATTTCGGCGAGCGATGCAGCTGCCGAAGCTCCTGCCAAACCTGTACCAACAATGATTACGTCGATACGACGTTTGTTGCCTGGGCTTACCAACCTTACGTGATTCTTATGATCCACCCATTTGTTAGCTAGTGGCCCTTCAGGTATTCTAGCGTCAACTATTGATGTTTTTTCCCTAAACTCTGACATATATTGTATGAATTAGCGCTTATCCGAAGAAATAGATGTAAACCGGTATAACGGCAAATAACAAAGGTATTAACACCGCAAAGGCGTATCCGGTTTTCTTAATGATAGGTGAGTAGCGAGGATGGCTAAGCCCCAACGACTGGAAACCGCTTTGGAAACCATGCCATAGGTGAAAACCTAATACACCCATGCTTATAACATAAATTAAGGTGTACCACCAATTTTTGAACGAGGTCATTACCAAAGTGTGCAAATCTCTATTGCCTGCAGCGTCAGTACCTAGCTCACCCCAGTGCATTTCGTACCAAAAGCTCCTCATGTGCAGCACAATAAAAACGAGTATTAATGAGCCCAATACCGCCATGTTTCGGGCTGCAAAATTGGTGTTTTTATCGGGCCTGCTGTAAGCATATTTTGTAGGCCTAGCTTTCCGGTTTTGTATTGTTAGCAAAAAGCCATCAACCGCATGGAAAACAATACTAAAATAAGTGAGGTATGACAATATTTTCACTGCCGGAAAGGTAGTCATAAACAGGGCATACGCATTAAATTGTAGCTTTCCTGCTTCGTCCGTTAAAAATAATTGTAAGTTGCCAGCCAAGTGCCCCAGTAAGAAAATACATAGAAATAGGCCTGTGGCAGCCATAAAATACTTTTTCGACAAGGAACTCAGGAAGTATGAGTTAGTAGTTTTTGTGCTCATGTACGATTAACCGTTTAACAGAATCCGCTGCAAATGTACTTAAGGAAGCATTAAGTTACGCCATTTGTAAAGTACTAATTGCATTTTTGGCCTAATTTAGATTGTTTCTAAACTCTCCCCTAATCAGGGTATCGCAAAATTAACAACTACATCAAGATTTTGTTGAGGGCCTTTAAGTGACATTTGTCATTGGTGTTGCCTAGTCGAGGTTTAAAATCAAATTTGAAAATCGGCTGCAAATGTTATGGTTTATTGCAGTTGCATTAGCTGCGAGTAGTTTTTATTTGAGGGTAAGACCTGCGCAAAAACTAAAATGAGCGTTCAATTTTGAATCTTTGTAGTTATGATTAATTACCAACCCAATAAAAATTGGTTTCGCGACTTGTCGCATTTTTACGAGAGTGCTACCATGCGCAAAATAATGCGCTCGGTAGCAGGTATTGGTATAGCTACAGCACTGCTTTGTATTACGGTTGATTATTTTGACCTACACGGTGCACTTCAAATGGGTTCAGGGGTATATTCGTTATTAGGTATTGCACTTAGTATAGTATTGGTTTTCCGTACCAACACGGCTTACGATAGGTGGTGGGAAGGTCGTAAACAATGGGGCGCTTTGGTTAACAACTGCCGCAATTTGGCCATAATGCTCCATGCTTCATTGCCTGACGGTGATAAGGATACCCGTAAGTTTTTTGCGAAGCATATTTCTAACTTTTGCATTGCTTTTAAAGAGCATCTGCGTGAGGGCACTCAAATTGACGAACTGATATTAATGAAGCCCGAAGAAGAAGCTTTATACAAAACCAAAAACCATATACCCAATTACATTAGCTTTATTATATACAATAGGGTGGAGCAAGCCTATCGCAATGGTGAAATACGGGATATGGATTTCCTTAACATTAAGCCACAGATAACGGCGCTGCTCGATATTTTGGGTGCCTGCGAGCGCATTAAAAAAACGCCTATCCCCTTTTCATACTCTATTTATATAAAGATGTTTATCCTCTTTTACGGCTTGTTTTTGCCGTTGGGGTTGGTTGAAGAGTTTGGCTATTGGACTATACCCATGACCATGATTGTGTTTTTTGCTTTTATTGGCTTGGAGCTAATGGCCGAGGAAATTGAGGAGCCTTTTGGTAATGATAACAACGACCTACCTACTGCCACCATAGCACACAATATTAAAAACAACGTGTTTGAGATTTTGGAAGCGAGGAACCCGGTGATAGATAGCAAGGTTTCGGAGCCTTATGTGGAAGTACCTTAATTTTCAATTCTAACTTATGATAATTTACGAGCCTAATAAGAATTGGATAAAAGATGTGGTGCATTTGCGTCGCAGCTGGACCTTGCAAAAGATTGTGCGAGCGGTAATGCTTATGGGTGTTCTTACGGCCATTTTCTGTTTTGTTGTGTTGCACTTCAATCTATTAGACCATGTGGGTACCAATACTGGCGTATACTCATTACTTGGCGTGGCACTTAGTATAGTGCTCGTATACCGCACCAACACCGCCTACGAGCGTTGGTGGGAGGGACGCAAACAATGGGGCGCATTGGTAAATACTTGTCGCGATTTGGCTATAACGGTGCATGGCACCTTCCCACATGAAGATGAAGAAAGCCGTAAGTTTTTTGCCAAGCATATATCCAACTTCTGTATCGCCCTGCGTGAGCATCTGCGCAGTGGTGTACAAGTGGATGATTTGATTTTGATGCAACCCGAAGAAACAACAGCGTATAAAAACAAAAACCACATACCTAATTATATCGTATCGCTCATGTTTAGCCGCTTACAAGAAGCGTTTAAAAAAGGAGATATAACCCCAGAGGACATCCTCAACCTAAAACCGCCTATTACTAACCTGCTCGATATTATGGGAGCCTGCGAGCGCATTCGTAAAACGCCAATACCATTTTCATACGCCGTGTATATCAAGTTATTTATCATGCTTTATGGAGCATTTTTACCATTTGGCTTGGTAGCAGACTTTGGCTATTTTACTATACCCATAGTAATGATAGTTTTCTTCGCTTTTATTGGTCTTGAAATGATGGCTGCCGAAATTGAAGACCCATTTGGCCTCGATTGCAACGACCTCCCAACTGGCGATATAGCCCACAACATTAAAAACAACGTGTACGAAATACTCGAGTCTCGCCACCATGTGGAAGTTAAAAGCCATGATGAGCTTTACAAGAAGGTATTTTGATTTGATGTGCTGATGTACCAATATACTGATTAGCTAATTTATTATGCAAATGAGCATCAGAGTTAGCCAACGGCGTATATTTTTCAAGTCTTGTGTCTTGTGTCTGAAATCTTGTGTCTAATAATCATTATTTTAGCGCAATATGTGGCAACGGTTATTATGGTGGATGGTGGTATTGGTTTGGGGCCATACTGCACACGGACAAACGGTTTTTAGGGAGGTGTTCGGCGATTCGGCTTGTTACGATGAAGGATACTCCATTGTGCCAACGGGCAACAACTACTTGGTAAGTACTGCTTACCTATGCAATGCAGGATGGCAAAGTCGCATGCTGTTGCTTGATTTGAACGGGGACTCCGTTAATACCTTTGATGCCATACCTTATAATGGTTATGTGCATCCAACCACCGATAACAACTTTATTTTTTTAGGAGGCAATAAAGCGGGTTTGGCCTACGACAGTATATTAATAGCTAAGGTAAACCCACAGCTGGATACCCTTTGGACTCGCTGGCTTTACTTTGCGGAATGTAACAACCAAGTATACAGCATGACAGAAGTAGCTGATGGCTACATTGTTACAGGTATTTATTCTGAAATAGTATGTAATAATGGGCCCTCGTTTCAATCGTTTGCGGTAAAGGTAGATAATGATGGCAATGAGCTATGGCGCCAAATATATGGTGCACCCGATAACGACGATGAGCTTTTTACGGTAAAAGAGTATACTAATGGCCAGCTTTGGTTTTATGGTTGGAGACGCGATACTAATGGCACCGAACCTTGGTTGTTGCTGACCAATAGCAATGGCGATTCATTAACAAGCTACTTTGCTGACGATTTGGGCGATGGCTCGGGTTATGGTTTTGACCTTACTCGTGATGGCGGCTTTATTACCATTAGTTATAGCGACAGCATATACGCCCGTAAGTTTGATAGCAATGTTACCATGGAGTGGGAGCGTAGCTTAGGCATCCAATCGGGTGGTGTGTATTTTAGGGCTTTTGAAACGCTAGACCGTAGTTTCGGTTTTTTAGCCTGCTTGGATGGATTAACTGGTTGCAATAGTAATCTCTTTAAACTTAATACCGACGGTGAGATTATGTGGGCCAAAAATTGGAATGGTTTGCTGCGCAATGTTACGGAGCATGAGCCTGGGCAGTTTTTGTTGACGGGCTACACCAATGCTTTCCCAGTATTGCCAGAGGCATTGGTAGTGCGGTTTGATACCATTTTTGATAGTATCCCTAATTCGGTTTTGGAGCATGATTTAGGCATTGGGCTATCCATTTATCCTAACCCAACATCAGAGAAAATCAACATTGAGTGTTCCGATTTTATCACAGGCATTGAGTTGTTTGCTATTAATGGTAATAGGGTGCAAACATCAGCTATTGAACCAAACAAGCAAGCTATGGTAGATTTAGGTACCTTGCCCAATGGCCTATACATTGTTAAGGTGGCAACCATTTCGGGCCAAATGCTGTTCAGTAGGTTGAACTTGATACATTAGCAACTTATGCTACCATTACAATAATACATGTTGTAGTACGTCATCTTTTATAACTGCCAAACTTGGCCAAAGTAATTTTTACCTTTACACAAAGGTGTTTAACAGCACTCAATGGAAACCAGTTGTACCATCACCAATTGCTTCGGGGGGAGCACCACCTTGATTAATAATACCGCTTACACCACCGAGGTGTACAACAGTATTGCAAGTGTGCCACGAGCCATGTGGCAACAGGTGGTTCCTGCAGCGCATACTTTTCTAAACTACGATTACCTAACCGCTTTTGAGGCATGCTGTAGTCTTAATATGGGTTTTAGGTATGTAGTTTTTCGTAAACAGGGCAGGTTGGCTGGGGTAGCTACTTTTCAAACCATATTGTTTGATGGTAATAATATTGGTACTGAGGAGAGCCGTAAATCGCAAGGTTGGTGGCCTCGGTTGGTAAACGGTATTGTAAACCGGATGAAAATGCGCCTATTGGTATTAGGCAACGTTTTTATGACGGGCGAATATGGTTGGTACTTTACTGATGTAAAAGCACCAGGTGCAGAGGAGGTTGCTGCGCTGCAATCAGTTATTAATGAGCTAGTACAAGAGGCTAAAACGCTGAAAAAGCCAGTAAGTGGTTTGCTGGTGAAAGAAGTATTTACGGATAGGTTGGGGGCTTTTCCGCAATTACAAAAGGCAGGTTTCTTTGAGTTTCCTGTGCAGCCAGATATGATATTGGATATTGACCCAAAGTGGCAAACCTTTGATGGCTATTTAGCAGCTATGCAATCAAAGTACAGGGTGCGCATGCGCAAAGCCTTGAAAGATATGGATGGTATAGAAATTAGGCCCATAACCCTTGCGGAAATGGAGCAACACTTGCCAGACATAGAAGACCTCTATCAACAGGTGGTTGATACATCGGAGTTTAAGTTAGCTACCTTTAGAATTCAACATATACAGTACTTAATGGAGCATATGCCCGAAAAATTTTGGGTTGATGGATTTTGGTTGGATGGAAAATTGGTGTCGTACATTTCTTTTTACAAGCACCAAGGACAGGTAGTAGCGGGCATGATGGGCATGGACCGGGAGGCACAAAAAACTTATGACCTATACTTGAATGTATTATTGCTGGTAGCCCGCAGGGGCATTGAGCATGGTGCTAAACAGTCGGTATTTGGGCGCACAGCTATGGAAATTAAAAGCTCAGTTGGTGCCAAGCCGCACGATATGTATTTATACAGCCGCCATGTATCGGGATGGAAAAACCGCATTGTTATTCCGATGCTTAAACTGCTAACTCGCAACAAACCTTGGAGGCAGCGCAGCCCGTTTAAGTAGTAAAAAAGGGCATGCTGTATAGAGCCGTATTGCAAAACTTTGGTACTAATTGGCCTATGCTCAATCAGCGCATTTCTGTGCGCAAGTGCTTTGGGTGTAAGTGGCATTAAACACATCCAACTCTTCTAGACTATCAAAGCACTTTTGGCAGCAAATGTTGCCTTGTAAATCAACCACGCTTACGCAAATGTCTTTTTTGCAAGAGGTAAATAGGGTAACCATTGCTACTGCTGCTAAAATGAAAAGCTTAGATTTCATTGCCATTTGCTTGATAAGCTGCAAAGATAACGGAAAAGGCAACATACTCCAACTTAACAGCTTTGCACAAACAAAACCGCCACAACCCTGAGGCTGTGGCGGAAAAAGGAATAAAGGTACGATTATTTATTATTTAGAAATTAGCCCTTAACGATAAAAGGAAATTTCTACCTGCTGCCACTAAGCCAGAGCTATAAGGGCGGTAGCGCAAATCTGTTATGTTTTCTACGCCTGCGGTTATGGCCAAAAAGTCGGTAATCTGGTAGCTTGCCTTAAAGTTGAGTGTATACCATGCTGGTGAATATGGATTACCGTCATCGTCGGTAGCGTATATCTCAGTTTTACCTTGCTCTTCGGGTGCCATATTGGCAAAGCTTACCTCGCTATTGTACATGGCATATAGGTCAAGGTTTACGCGTTTAGCAGTAAAAGTAACATGCGTAATGCCAAATAATGGTGCCGCATGGCGCAACGGGGCCACTTCACCGTTATCCAGTTCCTCCTCACCATTTTGCCAGTTGATGCGGCTGCTTAATCCAAAACCCTTGGGCAGCTTTAATTTAAAGCCCGCTTGTATGCCAAATACCGTAGCATATGCCGCATTTTGTACAGCCTGCACCTGGCTCAACTCACCATCATAAACAATACTATCCAACCCATTTAAGGTATAGTCTCGGCGCACCAGGGCATTATCCAGTATGGTATAAAAGGCAGTAGCATCCACCTCCAGAAATTCGCCGAATACCTTGGCTGCACCAACTTCAAAATTGTAGGCATACTCGGTATTCAAATCGGGGTTAGGCACCACTACTGCACCCGGCTCACTATCAAACACCTTTCCCAAGTCATCCACGTTTGGCGAACGGAAACCGGTTGAAAAATTTAAGCTAAGTGCCCATTTTGGGGTAGGGTTGTACACCGCACCTACACTACCTGATACGGCACCTTTGCTAATGGTAGCGGAGGTAAATGGAAAAGGATAAAAAGTAGTATCAAAAGTCGCATCCAGTATGTAATGGTTGTAGCGTACACCGGCAGCCAGGGTTAGTTTTTGAACAGGCTTAAACTGGTAGTTGGCATATACGGCATAGCTCTGCCAAGTACTCATAGGGTAGCGGGCAGGGCCGTTTTCAACTTCGCCATTTGTAATATCTTTGTTGCTGCCAGTTGAGGTAACATCATTAAATAAACCTTCTACACCGTAAAACAACTTCTGCTTTTCATTGATTGATTTAACGAAGTCAATGTTTGCCGATAAGGCCATCACTTCCTCAAAGCGGCTAGCAAGGGTACTTTTATTAAAGTCCCTATCGTGGCGACTCTCAGCAAAGCGCTGATGCGCCAGGCGGATGGTCATTAAGTCATAAGCTAAATTGCTATTAGTGTTAGTTATGCTCAATAAATTCATCATCCACTCTTGGGGCCCATAATACCACTCGGCACTTAGTGGCAGGCCGTTACGGTAGCGCAATAAGCGGTCGTAGCGGTTATAATTACTGGTGGTGCTGTACTGAAACGTATAGCCCAACTCCCATTTATCGTTAGGTTTATAGCGTAACTTCTGCATCAGGTTTATTTGGTTGTAGCCAATTTTCCGTTGCACTTGCGGGTCGTCGTTAGTTACCACTCGGTCTACATTATCCAATCTTATAACATACTCGTTGCGTAAATATTCATCTGGGCCATGGCTACCCATGCGCAAATCGCCAAAATCTGAGTACGTAAAGCTGGTCAGCATCGAAAACTTCCTCCAGCCTACACCTACATTAAAGTGCCCCGTCATTTCGTTGGCCGCCGAAGAGTATCTAGCTGTTGCACTCCCTGTTACCAGCGGGTTATTATTAATAGATAACTTAGGCGTGAGGGTATAAAAGCTCATTACCCCGGCAATGGCATCGCTACCATAGTTTACCGAGCCTGGGCCGAAAAGTACTTCGGTGCGCTCGGTAGCGAAAGCATCTACAGATATTATGTTCTGCACATTACCGCTACGGAAAATGGCCGTGTTCATGCGAACGCCGTCAACGGTTATCAATAAGCGATTAGTGGCAAAGCCACGAATCATGGGGCTGCCGCCACCGTATTGGCTTTTTTGTATAAACACTTCACCACTTAGTGCAAGCAGGTCAGCAGTGGTTTGTGGCTGTTGCAAGGCGGTAGTTTTACTACTTATTACGGTTACCTTGTTGGGTACTTCACGTTGGGTTTGGGTCCAGCGCGAGGCGGTAACTACCACGCCATCAAGCGTTACGTCACTGCCAACTAAAAGTAGCTCTTTACTGGTACTAAGCCGCTCGTAACTCAATACTTGTAATTTGTAGCCCAATGAGCGAATAACAATAGTATCCGCACCAATAAAGTCTGTAATATCTACCTGTCCTTGTTGATTGGTGGTAGTAAATACTTCTGGATTGGAGCTGCTTAAAGTCACGGACTCTAGCGGCTGCAAAGTTTCTTGATCTTTTACGGTTAAGGTTTGTGAAAACGAAATACTACATACCACTACTAGTGGTATAAGTATATAAATACTTTTCATTTTATAGGATTTTACGAAAGCCAAAAAAGCAGTAGCTAGGTGCATAAAGCACAATACACCCCATACACCAAAGTGTATGGGAGCAAGCTAAACGATAATGATATTTAGGCTTTTACAATTTCCGGCGGAGGTGCCAGCGGCAATGATGCCCGATTTATTGGGGCTCCTGTCTGGTAATATTGTAACACACTGTACCAGGGCAAAGGTTGCTGCAGGGCTGAAATATCCATACAGAAAATGTCTTTCGCAAAGTGATTGAACTGCGCGTTTTTCTTTTGGTTAACAGGGTCAGTACCTAGTGCATTGGCTACTAACGATGCCAGCTGTCGGTTCAGTTTGGTCTCCTCATGATCCCAAAACAACCAATACTGCAAGCTATCATTACCCACGGTATCGGTATACACTATGTCATACATTTCGCCTTGGTACTCAAACTCCTTGCTATGTTTCCATTTAAGTTTGGTTGCGGCATCTTTTTTTGAAAAAGCGAGAGGTACCAATTCGGCACAGTCAATACCCGCTATCATTTTGCGCTTAACTTGCTTTTTGGTTTGATATGCTTGGTACTCAATACTAGCATACCTGCCCACAAACGGTAGCAAGAAGGTACAAAGCAGCAATATGGCCAAAAATGTTCTCAAAGTACTTGTAAAGATAGGCAAAGATGTAGAGATGACAGATTTGAAATGAGAGATGAGAGATTTGAAATGGGAAAAACAAAACGCACTCCCCAATGGGGAAACCTAACTATAGCATAGGGCACCGCCCTATGTAACATAGCGCAGTATGGTATGGTTTTGTGTTTCGTACATGGGGATAGACCCCATGCTAGTGATATGACCCGTCCTAAAATAAGTTTACACCAAAGTAAGCTTATATGATAGAGATAACCAAAAGGCGTGAGTCCGCCTGTTTTTACCCCGAGGCCTTCAAACGGCAGGTCATAGATGAGCACCTGCGCACCGGTATGCCGAAGGCTTGGGTGCAAAAGAAGCACGGCATACGTGCCAAAAGCGCCATACTGATATGGATGCGCGACCTCGGTTATGTGCCCGTCGGCCAAAGAACCATTATCTTGCCGCCAAAGAGACTTATAGTTTTGGAAGAAAAGCACGAGCCCGCCGAAGGCGCGGACGACCCGCAACAGCGCATCGAACAACTTGAGCGACAGCTCGAGGACGAGCGCCTGCGCTCGGAGATGTACCTACGCATGATCGAGATCGCGGAGACGGAGTACGAGGTGCCCATCAGAAAAAAGCCCGGTACCAAGTGATCCGCGGGATAAGGCACGACCACCCTGGCCTCGGCCTGGGGCGTTGCTGCCGGTTACTTGGGCTTAGCCGACAGGCGTATTACCAATACTTCCGTGACCTACAGGCGGCAGGCCTGGGCCACGAACTGGCCATCCGCGAGGTGCTCTCCATCAGGGCGCGGCAGCCCGCCATCGGCGGCAGGAAACTGTACGCAATGCTGGCCCCGTTCCTGCTGGAACACCGCATAAGGATGGGCCGCGACGGCCTGTTCGACCTGCTGGCGGCCCATGGGCTGCTGATAAGGAGGAAACGACGGCGGGCCGCCACCACATACTCGGGCCACTGGCTCAGGAAGTACCCCAACCTTATCAGGGACAGGGTGCCCACCGGGCCGAACCAGATATGGGTGTCGGACATCACCTACTACATGACCGCCTCTGGCTTCGCCTACATCAGCTTCGTGACCGATGCCTACAGCAGGAAGATAGTGGGCTACCATGTGGCCGATACACTGGAGGCTGTGCACACGCTCGAAGCGCTGAAGCTAGCGGTGGAGGGGTGCGGGCCCATCAAAGGCCTTACGCACCACTCCGACCGCGGCGTGCAGTACTGCAGCGCCGCCTACGTGGCCTTCCTGCAAGAAAACGGCATCGCCATTAGCATGGCAGAGAACGGCGACCCGCTGGAGAACGCCATCGCCGAACGGCTGAACGGCATCATGAAGGCCGAGTTCCTCGACCATTACCGACTTGACGGCCTATCGGATGTGGCACGGGTACTACAACAATCGGTAACCACGTACAATACCTTGAGGCCGCATATGAGCTGTGGGATGCTTACACCCGAAAACGTCCATGCGAACAGCTTGGAGGTGGAGCGCAAATGGAAAAATTATTACCCGAAGAAAACTACCTTTGTAAACCCATTGCAGGACTAAAAAGGAAATGTCAACCCATAGCAGGATTATCAGTTAACCTGTAAACCTATTTTAGGACAAGTCATTATAGACCCCTTTGGGGTAAACCGAATTGTGTATTGCCAACGGGGAAGTATAACCATAGCATGAATATTCAGTTGAAAATCAAACAGTATTTTTAGTATATTTATTCAACAGTTTGTCATCTTTCATTTCTCATCTCTCATCTAAATCCATGTCCATAGCCGAAACCCTAGACCAAACCCGTGTTGCCTTTGCCGAAATTGAGGCATTGTTGAGTAACCATAGCGACGAACAACTACTGCAAGCCCCCGAGGGCAAATGGCATTGCCTGCAACAAAGTAAAGCATTTGGTCATCTCTCAAAAGCAACTTTGCTAGCGTATAAAATGCCAGGTTTTGCAGTAGGGCTGGTGTATGGCGAAATCAGGATGGCGTGGCATCGCGCAGCTGGTAAATTGGCAGAGCATGCCTAAGCCCACCATGCTGCTGGTGCCAAGGCACCGGCTGAGTATCAGACGAAGTGGCAGTAGAGATAGGCTCGTTAGTGCGTTCGATAAAAATGGGGGCGCGATTATCTTGAAGCCATGGCTACCAAAATAAAGGAACTGGATACCTGCAAGTTAAACACCCCTACCTAAGCAGAAACACTTTGCGAGTTGGCCTATTTTACCTTGTACCATAACAGGCATCATTTAAAAGTGTTGCAGGGGTTGATATAAAAGAGGGGTTTGGTTGTAAAATTAGCACTATGAAACCAACTAAAAATTAATAAAAGGAAATGAGAGATAAACAAAGTTACGATAAGCGAAGCTATCAGCAGATATTACATTCAAGTGATGTTGCCATTTTTCATAATATTCTACTCTGGGTTGGAGTTTTGGTGCCTTTTTGGTAAAGGAAAATGTTCTCTAGGCACTGTCTAATTCTCAGTGGGTATCATTGGAGATGTTGCAGGTTCAGATTCTTCATGTGCACATTGGGTGGTTTGGGCTTTTCACGGTGTAGAAAGCCCTAACTATTGTGCAATGCCATCTGAGGCAAAAATTTTCTTAAACCTAAAGGCATTTACATCAGCTCCTATTACCCCTAACCGTCAACAAAGAGCTTACAATCAGGCATGGGACAAAAGAATGCTAGAAAAGGGTGATTTGAGTAAAAGCACATTTGACCTACCATAAATAAAATAGTTGAGGTAAAATTCGCCTCAAAATACTTTATGCTCAGTATTGTTTTGTTTTGGTTTTTGGGGCTGGTTATGCTTACTTGGCCCAGCGAATATGATTCCCTTGATGGCGAAGGCAAATTTGCAGTTATTGCTTGCCCGTTTGTTCTGAAATAGCAATAGGTTACGAAACGCATGTAAGCTTTGGAAAAATACCAAAAATTAAACGGCAATGGTTTTCACGCCAGACTATTTCGAGTTTTTGAACACCAGTTTAAATGGAAAGATGTACTCACATTTAGGGTATTTGTGGAGAACCAAACAGCATACAAGGCAACCATTGCTGCACGAACCAATATGATTGTAGATGGAAAGGCCGAAATGTACTCAGCTACAAAAGACATTCATAGTCTCGATGCCACACCCGACAGGATAGAAGAGCTCTATGCTATTTATAAAAACCTTTATAGCTCCAAAAGCTAACCATGAACCCACCTCCTAAAACCTACTGCCATTACGTTGATGGCCTGCGAGAAAGCGAACCTAACAACGTACACGTGGTTTATCACGATACGCAATACGGTTTCCCGATTGAAGATGATAATGAGCTGTTCGGTAGATTGATACTGGAGATTAACCAAGCGGGATTGAGCTGGAATACTATCTTGCTGAAGCAGGATAATTTCCGGAAGGCGTATCATGGGTTTGATATTGATAAAGTAGCAGCATACGGCGAAGCAGATTTTAACCGGCTGATGGGCGATGCGGGCATCATTCGCAACCGATTGAAGATAAACGCTGCCATACACAATGCCCAGGTTGTAAAGGGGCTGCAAAAGGAGCACGGCTCATTCAAAAAATGGATTGAGCACCTTCACCCCAAAACCAAAGCCGAATGGGTGAAAATTTTTAAAAAGACTTTCAAATTTACAGGCGGCGAAATCGTGAACGAGTTTTTAATGAGTACGGGCTATCTGCCTGGTGCACATCACCCCAATTGCCCGCATTACCAAAAGACAATTGCAGTGGGTGCGCAATTTGTTGTGGAATAATGATGAAGAGGTGTTGAGTCTGTTGCCCATCGATTTATTGTGTCGGTTTGGTAAAGTATTGGTTTATAGGCAAATAGCAATATTGGAACAGTAATTAGTACCTGTGTAGGTGAAAACCTTAAACCACACAGGTATTATGAACAAGATTTTGATATTGGCAGCCATGACTACTGCACTGTTTTTGGCTTCAACCTTAATGGTTGGTGCTCAAACTACCACCAGCCAATGGAGTATTGGCCCCAAAGCGGGTATTACTCTAGCTCACTTGTGGGGCGATGGGGTAAGTGATAATGCCAACCCAAGGGTTGCTGAACAGTTTGGTGCATTTGTTACATGGAGTAATGATAGGTGGTACGCCGTTTCGGGTGAGCTTTTGTATAGTTCAAAGGGTTCACGGTTTAGAACTGATGTGCCTTTTTTCGATGATTTAAAATCGGTTACTAAGGTTAGCTATATCGAAATGCCGATTTTATTCCGTGCCTTTTTAATGAATAAAGGTATGGTGAGGCCACATTTTTCTGCCGGCCCATCACTGGGTATTTTAGTTATGGCCAATACCAAGGGCGTTAACCCTTCAACCAATGCTCGTAGTTTTTATAATGGTGCCAATAAAGTGGATGTAGGCTTTAATGTTGGCGGTGGGGTGAATATTCGCGTAAAAAAGATATGGATTAACCCTGAGTTACGCTATAACCTTGGTTTAGTGAGCACAACCAGCAATGCTGGTGTTCGCAATGGGGCGCTTACGCTATCAGTAGGTGTGGGTTTTCCAATATCGAAAGGGGCATATTCTGATAATCAATAAAAATTATACGAAATGAAAGTTGAAAAACTAAACAAACCGCAATTGCAGAAAGTACAAGATGATATATTGGCCATAAAAGTGGGTATGCTGGTAACAAAGAGCATAGTGGGAGAAAAGCTTTATGCCCGGCCCATGCAAACCCAACTAATGGACGCCGATGGCTGCATATGGTTCTTTAGCTCAAAGCATACTGATAAAGACCATGAGATAAGCCAAGGCGCCAAGGTAAACGTTGCATATGCCGACAGTAACTCGAGCAGTTACGTAAGTGTAAGTGGCACTGCGCATATTGTGGAGGATAAGGAGAAGATGGAGGATCTGTGGTCGCCTATAATGAAGGCATGGTACCCTGATGGCATTGATACCCCTGGCATTACCTTATTGAAAATAGATATTGACAGTGCCGCTTATTGGGATAGTAGCGCCAATAAAATGGTGGAGATGTTTGAAATAGCGAAAGCCGTTGTTACCGGCGATGTATATGATGGTGGTGAACATGCTAAAGTAAATGGCTAATTTTCAGTATCAAGTATCTTGATGCTTTGAAACCTATAAACGAGCGAAGCGAGGCAATTATCTCGCTTCGCTTTTGTTTTGTCTATATACTTGATACTCACATCTTGATTCTAATAAGATTGCTACTAATCAAAAATACACCGGCCCTTTGCCCAAATACTTCTCAATTAGCGGTATGTAGTAAGCCTTAATCTCCTCCATATCAAAAGTCTTGGTGCACTTGGTATATAGGTCGTATTGATTGAAATCCTTTATCCACTCTTTGTATTGGGCATCTTTAGGGCCAAGCAGCGCCTCGTAGCTGTTGCCAGTGTGCCAAGGATAAAAAGAGTGGTAGCGTATCATTACCATAGCCGCTTCAGGCAGTTTATTCTCTGGGTGGTTTTTAAGTACTTGGTATAGGTACTCATCATGGCCCCAAGCGGTAAGGCAATTGTCCAATCCGCAACCAGCTTCATACATACCCAGCTCGGTATTATAGCGTGGGTCGGCCATGTCGGGGTTTTCGGCATTAAACTCAGGGTAAATGCAGGTCTCAGGCAATTTGCAGCCCAGGATAAAAATGTCGCCCACTAAACCCCATTGCTCTTTCAGCGAAGTTCCATCTTCATCTTTACCCCATAAAAACATCACCTTGCCCAGGTCATGAATCAAGCCGGTGAGCTGCATCCAATCGGGTCTGCCTTGCTCGCGCATAGCTTCTGCCGATTGTATGAGGTGCACCACGTTTGGTAGCGTAATATCTGGGTCGCTCAGGTCAACAAATGCTTGCAATTCCATCATCGCGTCCCATACGTTCATCGGGCGATTGAACTTCAAATACTCCTTGCGCATGCGTTGGCCATACTCCACCGTTTGACGGGTGCGCATTTTGTAATAGTTATCCTTTACTACTGCCAAAATGGCCTCATCGCCATTTTTATAATCGCGAAACGCTTCTTTGGCTTTTATTGCTGATACTTCCATTGCCTTGGTTTACAGTACAAAGATACGGGGATTGTAAATTAAATGCTAGGGGGTAAAAATAGTTCAACCACAACGGTCACCAAGGTGATAAAAGCACAAAGGCCACAACGGTTTTTGCGTTGCGGCCTTTGTGTAAATCATAGTGTCCTTTGTGGTTAATATCTCAACTTACAAATTCCCCTTCGCTAGCGGTAATACTATCCTCGATGGGTATTGCGGCGAGCAATGTAGGGTTAGTTCGGTAGCTACGTCTTCCTTAGGTATGTCAAAATGAAGCATATCTGTACCTGCAATCGATATGCGTAACCGGTGGCCTTTCTTAAACTGGTAAGAGATGGGTAGCAAATCCATTGCAAATTCCGTTACCTCGTCTGGCGTAAGGTACTCCATGTCTTCGTTACTATAGCTATGATAAGGGCCAATTTGCTTGTAGTCGTCAGTGTCTTCGCCAATCTTACGGTGTATGCCACGTAGCATACCCTCGGTAACCATATACACCGTTCCATCGGGGTGCACGTCTTCAATGTATACAAACACATCAGCATTCTTGTTATTGGCACTTACAAATAGGTGTGCAATTGGGCTGCCGGTCATTTCCACATCAGCCTCAAACGGGGCAAAATCGTAGTGCAACAACTTTTCGCTAGCTTCTTTTCTGTTAATGTACTTCGTGGGGCCGTTCTTGTATAGGGCCGTTACACTGTTCCAGCGGCTGTGGCTATCCGTATTTGCTTCAAAGTTTATTGGGTACAGGTTGCTGCCGGTTTGCATTTCATCGGCTTGGCTCACCAGGGTGTTGTTAGCTGATAAGAATAGTGGCTGATTTTGTACATAATCTGGTGGCCATACATTGGTGCTTTTCCATTTTTCTTCGCCCACGGTAAAGTAATAGAATTTATCATCGTTAAGCACATCATTCTGTATCCCTTTTAAGTGGTAATCGAAATAGCGCAGCATTTCCGCATAGATGTCAAAGTCGCGTTTGGTAGTAGGAGAGAAGGGGCTCGCGTTGTCCGCTGGGCCATGGTCCCAAGGGCCAATCAATACTTTTTCGGTATTGGGGGTGTTCCAAAAACCTTCAATCAACGATTTGGCCAAGCCACCATCGTACCAACCGCCTATACGATAGATGCCAGCGCCGCTATTGGCTATTCTTTTATAGTTGTAGTGGTTGCTGTAAACATTGCTGCTACGCAGCATTTCTGGGTGTTTGTCTTCGCGGCAAACTACCCCATAAATACCTTCGTACACATCAAAGTTATCTTTGTGCACCAATATGTTCTGCTTAAGCTGTTTTCTGCCTTTGTCACCTTTTACTGGTTGAATACCTTTTATCAGTCGCTTGGCTTTCTTGCCAAAAACGCCGATATTGTTTTGGTCGAGCGACATGGTTGTAAACCCCCATATATCAATAAACTGGGCTTGGCGCACCCCACCCGGAAACATTAGGTGGTTATACAAATCGAATATACCCGACCGAGGTATGCAAGCCTTTACAGCAGGATGCTGATTAAACAACAATTGCTCTGCAGTAGTTGCGCCGTATGATATGCCTGATGTGCCTACTTTACCATTGCTCCAAGGTTGGTTTATTATCCAATCTACTATTTCGCCACCATCGGCTACCTCTTCAGGACTAAATTCCATGGTACGGCGGCTGCTTGAGGCACCTGTGCCACGGGCATCGACAATCAATACTGCATAACCATGCGAAGTAAGGTATTTTACCTCTTCCTCAGCCACAACTACCAGCACTGGGTTTTTGAGCCAGCTGAAAGGCCATTTAGCTTTCAGCGAGCGCACATAGCGGGTAACATACAGTATGGTTGGTACTTTTTCGCCGTCTTTCAATCCTTTGGGTAAAAAAACGTCAGTGGCAATTTTCACGCTGTCGCGCATGGTAAGGTACAGCGAGTTGTACTTAAACCCTTTATACTCGGGCTGGGTGTAGCCCTGGTATTCACCTACCTTGCTTACTTTTTCGGGGGTGTCATCTTTGGGGCCGGGTGGCAGGGCAATGGTTTGGAGGGATAGCAATACAAATAGCGCCAGCATCGCTGCGCGTAACGTGGTTAGTTGGGGAGTCATTGATAGGTTAAATTAAAATTTATACGGGATATAGTGACTAGAAAACTATATGTGGCAAATGGTTGCAAGGCGTATTCAATTTAATCAGCCGATAACATTAATTAACGTGAGTTCGGGATAAGAAAAAGTATCGTAAAATGCTGGAAATGACAGCAAAAAGAAGTATATTTGTTATAGATAAAAAGCTCTCACACAATCTATTATAACAAAAATACTTCCCATGCTGAAAGACAAATTTACCGATATTTTCGTTCCCGTGGATGATTTTTGCAAAGAAAGCGGCGACCTTATCGCATCTCTGCGGCTGCCGGGCGGAGAGAAGAAGTCCCGCAACCGCAAGACCGGCCTCTGCGACTCGGAGGTGATCGCCATACTGCTCATGTTCCACCACGGGCACTTCACCAACTTCAAGCACTACTACCTGCACTTCGTGGCGGCCAACTGCGGCGACCTTTTCCCCGGGCTGCTGTCCTACAACCGTTTCGTGGAGCTGCAGAGGCGCGTGGCGATACCCCTGATGCTGTTTTTGAAGACAAGGTGCATGGGCCGCTCGCGCGGCATCAACTTCATCGATTCCACCCACATAAAGGCCTGCCACATCAAGCGTGAGAAGCAGAACAGGGTGTTCAGGGGCTTCGCCGAGAAGGGGCACGGCACGATGGGATGGTTCTTCGGGTTCAAGCTTCACCTGATAATCAACGACAAGGGCGAGCTTCTGTCCTACTACCTGACGAAGGGGAACGTCGACGACCGCAACACCAGGGCCATCACCGCGATGACCAAGAACATCTTCGGCTACCTGATCGGGGACAAGGGCTATATCTCCAAGGCCCTGTCGGAACTGCTCTTCAACGATGGCATACAGTTGTTGACCAAAGTGCGCAGGAACATGAAGGGCCAGAGCATGACGGCTACCGAAAAGATATTGCTGCGAAAAAGGGCCCTCATAGAATGCGTGAACGACGAGCTCAAGAACATCTGCAAACTGGAGCATACAAGGCACCGTTCAGTGGACGGCTTCCTGCTGAACCTGGCCGCATCGCTGGGGGCATACTGCTTCTTCCCCAAAAAACCATCCCTGAACATCGAGTTTGTTGAGGACAACCAGTTATCTTTAGCGATTGCTTAACCCGAACTCACGTTAATTAACTAGAGCCTTAAGCTGCATCAACAGTTAAGTACCACCTACATTAACGTTTTCTTTATTCATCCCTTCGAAATTAACCCGTAACTCGTAACCCGCAACTCGCAACTGTTACTATCTTTGTGGTCTAATGAACCTAGCGCAAGAAGTACGGTATTTGGTAGCCAAAGAGTTGCTGCTAGAATGGCGGCAAAAATATGCCCTTGGCGGCATTGCCCTGTATGTGGTGTCAACGGTGTTTGTAATATATACCAGTCTCAACCAAGGCAGCGAAGAGTTAGCCAAAACAACCTGGAACGTACTCTTTTGGATTACCCTGCTTTTTACGGCCGTTAATGCCATTGCCAAAAGCTTTACGCAAGAGAACAGGGAGCGTAACCTCTATTATTACACTCTCATGAGCCCGCAAGCAGTTATCCTCAGTAAGATGGTGTACAATGCCGGGTTGATGATTTTACTCACCGTAATTGCCTTAGCCGTGTTTACGGTTATGCTTGGGTCGCCGGTAGGGCAATGGGCTATATTCAGTGTGGTGGTGGTTTTGGGCGGTTTGGGCTTTTCTTTTTTGTTGAGCATGATTTCGGCCATAGCAGCCAAGGCGGGAAATAATGCCACGCTGATGGCTATTTTAAGTTTCCCGGTTATACTACCTTTGATATTGATACTGTTAAAATTGTCGCGGTTTGCGTTCGTTTCCGAAGCTTCTTTTGATGATGTTTCGGGATTGCTGGTAACTTTACTAGCTTTGGATGCAATGCTGGTGGCATTATCGTTTATTTTATTCCCATATCTCTGGAGAGACTGAGAAAATTATGTTGAACCTGCTTAGGAAACGTTGGTGGAAATATGTTTCGATAGCTTTTTTGCTATTCGCTATTGTTGCCGGAATGTATTTCCCGCTCAGCCCAGGTATTACCAAAGTATCTCCTGATAAGGCAATCGAAGGGTCTGTTTTAGAACTTTCAATCGAAACCTATAACACCGATTTTAATAAAGAGGATGAGCCAGTAGTTTATCTGCGTGGGGATGATTTGAGTTTTTGTGCCGATGCCGTTATCGTTACCTCCCCAGTGGGCTTAACTGCTACATTTATATTGCCCGATTCGCTAGGAATAAACGGTGTAAAGCCTTTTAATATAATTGTTGATGGAGCAACCGACGGTACTATGTTTTTGCGCTCTTCATTGTTTATCACAGGTCGCAACCCTTCTAATGATTCAGAGTATGCTTGCGCCAAGAATATAGAAGTACATGCTAGTGCCAATAAGAGCTTTCCGAACAGGGTAATATTAGATGAATCAATTCGCAATCTGTTTTACCACGTGCCCCTTTGGTTTGCTATGTTGTTTTTGTTGATGTTCTCCTTTGGTAGCAGTATAGCCTACCTTAATAGCAATAAGATAATTTACGATGTATTTGCCAAAGAGGCCGCCTTTGTGGCCATGCTTTTTGGCGCACTGGGCATTGTAACAGGCATGACCTGGGCCAATTTTACCTGGGGTACCCCTTGGACCAACGACCCCAAACTAAATGGTGCCGCAGTGGGTATGCTTACTTATTTGGCCTATTTTGTGTTGCGTGGCTCGCTCAACCAACGCGATCAGCGCGCTAAGGTAGCTGCCGTGTATGGCATTTTTGCATTTGTCATCTATATCATCTTCATATTTGTGTTGCCAAGGTTAAGCGATTCGTTGCACCCAGGCAACGGCGGCAACCCGGCCTTTAGTAATTATGATTTGGATAATAGCTTACGCCCTATCTTTTACTCAGCTGTAATAGGCTTTACGGGCATCGGCTTCTGGATTATGAGTTTGCGCATTCGTTACACACTTTTGCTAGATAAGCAACAAGAATAAATAGACTAGCCTATGAAAGCATGGTTTCCTAAGATAATTTTGGGGGTGGCGTTTATCGCCTTGGCCGCCACTGCATTGTATTTGGCCAACACGGGCAAATACACCATAAACAATGAAAACCTGTGGAACACAGGCAAGATATTTGTTGTGATTTCAGTATTAACACTAATATTTTTTGGAATCACCGCATTTCTCCTACATTTGGAGCGTCAAATAAATTCTCTTGAAAAAACCATAAACAAACAGGAAGCTCGCAAAACTTAACTGTTTATTAGAAATCCCCTTACAAAAGGGATATTATGAACAAAAACGACAATTATGGCAAATGATCCTAATGCGAAGATTGCCAAGTACAGTTTTTACCAAAACGTAGAAATGTACTTTGACAAGGCGGCTATTTTTACCAAGCTGCCGAAAGGTCTGCTCGAGCAGATTAAAGTGTGTAACTCAGTTTACACCATGAATTTTCCCGTGAAAATGGGAAACGAATACCAAGTAATTGAAGCTTATCGTGCCCAACACAGTCATCACCGTATGCCTACCAAAGGCGGTATACGCTACAGTATCCACGTAAATCAAGATGAGGTAATGGCTTTGGCCGCTCTAATGACTTACAAGTGTGCTATTGTAGATGTGCCGTTTGGTGGTGCAAAAGGTGGCATCAAAATCAGCCCACGCAATACGACCGTAAAACAATTGGAGCGTATAACCCGTCGCTACACCGTGGAGCTGATTAAGAAAAACTTTATTGGCCCTGGTATTGACGTGCCTGCGCCCGATTATGGTACCGGTGAGCGCGAAATGGCTTGGATTTTGGATACTTACATGAGCTACCATCCAGGCCAGATTGATGGCTACGGCTGTGTAACCGGTAAACCCGTAAGCCAAGGTGGTATACGTGGGCGTACCGAGGCTACTGGCCGTGGTGTTATGTATGGTTTGCGCGAGATTGTTAGTTTTAAAGAAGACATGAAAGCGCTAGGCCTAACAACGGGCTTGCAAGATAAAACCGTGGTAATACAAGGTTTGGGAAATGTTGGTTACTATGCCGCCAAATTTATGGAGGAAGAAGGTAGCAAAATTATTGCCATTGCCGAGCTTGAAGGTGCCATACACAACCCGAACGGTTTGGATATTATGAAATTGGTGAAGTTCCGTAAAGAAACGGGCTCAATTTTAAACTTCCCAGGCGCTACCAACATTGCTAATAGTGCTGCAGCCCTTGAGCTGGAGTGTGACATTTTGATTCCGGCTGCGTTGGAAAACCAGATTACAGAAGATAATGCACCGCGCATTAAGGCCAAAATTATTGGTGAAGCGGCGAATGGTCCGGTGACCCCAGGTGCCGAAGAGATTTTGTTGGCCAAGGGATGTTTAATCATTCCTGACATGTATCTAAACGCTGGGGGTGTAACGGTTTCTTATTTCGAGTGGTTGAAAAACCTTTCGCATGTGCGTTTTGGCCGCATGCAAAAGCGTGCCGACGAAACTTCGTACAACAGCATCATTAGCACCGTTGAGCGCCTTACTGGCCGAACTTTGGGCGAAAAAGAACGTGGTTTGATTACCCGTGGTGCTGACGAAATTGACATCGTTAACTCCGGTTTGGAAGAAACCATGATTGATGCTTATAGGCAGATACGTGAAGTAGCCAAAAAACATAAGGATATGAAGAGCATGCGTACTGCAGCATTTGTGGTGGCCATACAGAAGATATCTGATGCGTACATGGCTATGGGTATTTTCCCATAAGTTGTCGGAACCACGATTATAAAAAGGATTGGAGGATTAGAAAAGGATTTTACCATATTATGTAAAAATCCTTTTCCATCATGCTAATCAAGTTAAATCAAGGTTCAGACAATTTAGAATACTCCGGAATGCTTGGGAGGAAACGGTAGGTACTTTTAGCCAGATCCAGGGCTACACAGTAAAAATCGTTACCGTTGCCAACCAATATATACGGAACCCGCAAAACGAGATTATAACGCGCCGCTTGTTCCATAGCGGCATCCGTTAACAATACCTCCGGGGCTTTGCACTCTACAATGAGTTGCGGAGCCCCGGTTGTGTTATAGGCCACTATGTCGCAGCGCTTTTGGGTGCCGTTAAGGTTTATGCCCTTCTCTACAGCCAGCAAACTAGCAGTATAGCCTTTCTCTTCAATCAGATAATGGATAAGCAACTGCCGCACCCACTCTTCGGGCGTAAGCACCACGTACTTTTTACGGATAATATCCCACACCTCCCTCCGCTGCTCCACCACGCGGAACTTTAGGTTGTATTTGGGGAAATTTATTGGGAAAGCGTGTGACAAAATGAAAATTGATTTACCGATGTGCTAATGTACCAATGTGTTGATGGATTTCATAGTATATTGCAATTGATGAAACAATAATTATCGAACCTTAGCAGAATTATAATAAAAAATGGGGCTTAAGAAGTATTTCGAAATGCGCGCAGTAGCAACTTTTTATCAAATTATCTTTGTGGTAATTGTTGTTTCAGCCGTAGCTGTTTACAATTATTTTTCGGGAAATACTGGTATTGGTTCTTTTAATGATCAAACTGAGGAGGGTAGTCGAATTGTAGTTGACTCAACTGACAAAAGGAACCTAATTTATAAGCCTAACTAATAAAAACAGAATTACAGATTCAAGATATTATTGCCAGCATTAATTACGCAAGGCTAACTGTTTCGGGTCTATAGGTTTGACAAAATAACCAATCAACCAATAACCAAATTAGAAAGGTACATCGTCATCATCTTCCGTAGGCCTATTCATTTTGCTTTGGCGAACGATAGCGTTGGAGTTGAAATCGTCAAAATCGGCTTCGCTAGGGCGGGGGATAGGGCCGCTGCCCATATCGTTAAAGCTCTCATCTTCCAAGTCGGCAAACTTGGCAAACTTGCTGATGAACTTCGCACGCACGGTCTCCAAGGCACCGTTACGGTGCTTGGCTATGATAATTTCACCGATACCTTTAAGGCTCATACCGTTTTCGTCGGTATCCATGCCATAGTACTCTGGGCGGTAAAGGAACACCACGATATCCGCATCCTGCTCAATCGCACCCGATTCACGAAGATCGCTCAGTTGTGGGCGCTTATCGCCGCCACGGGTTTCCACGGCACGGCTCAACTGCGATAGGGCTATTACCGGTATCTCCAGCTCCTTGGCCAAAGCCTTCAATCCACGAGAGATGGAACTGATTTCTTGCTCACGGTTACCACCGCCTTTACCATCGCCGCTACCACCGGTCATTAGCTGTAGGTAATCGACAATCACCATTGAAATGTCGTGTTGCATTTTCAAACGGCGGCATTTGGCGCGCAGCTCAAATATGTTGATGGCTGGGGTATCATCGATAAATATCGGTGCATCGCTCAGTCCGTCAATCTTGTGTGTTAGTTGTTCCCACTCCCATTTCTCTAGGTTACCACGGCGTAGTTTATCACCAGGTATCTCCGCTTCGGCACTTATCAACCTGTTAACCAACTGCAACGAGCTCATCTCCAGCGAGAACAGGGCTACGGGTTTCTTAAAGTCGACAGCCGCGTTGCGGGCAATGGCCAATACAAAGGAGGTTTTACCCATACCTGGGCGGGCCGCCATAATCACCAAATCCGATTTTTGCCAGCCACCAGTTAATCTATCCAATGCCGTAAAGCCGGTAGGCACGCCTGTAAGGCCATCTTCTTGTTCCCGCAGTTCTTCCAATTGCTTAACGGCCTTGCTTAGTAGGCTGCTCATGCTATCGTAGCTGCGGCTAAGGTTCTGCTCGGCTACCGAAAAGAGATTCTGCTCCGCTTTATCCAGTAGCTGAAAAACATCCGTAGTATCTTCGTAAGAGTCGCGGATAATTTCACTGCTGATGCGAATAAGCTCACGCTGAATGTGCTTTTGGCTGATGATACGGGCGTGGTGCTCTACGTTGGCCGCCGAGGCCACCTTGTTGGTAAGGCCGGTAATGTACATCAATCCACCAGCCTCTTCCATTACGCCTTCCTTTTTTAGCTCTTCGCTAACGGTAAGCATATCAATAGGCTGCGAGGCGCCAAACAGGTTAAGTATGGCGCGGTAAATATGCTGATGGCTGTTTACATAAAAGCTATCCGGTTTAAGGATGTCGATTACAGAGCTCACGGCATCTTTTTCCAACATCAACGCACCCAAAACGGCCTCTTCCAATTCGCGTGCCTGTGGCGGCACTTTTCCGAATTCCGAGGTCTCGAAATTCTTCTTGCGGTCGGTAAAAGAGCCTCTTCGAGTAGTATTTTGTTGGTCGGCCATTGTTAAGGTAGTGTTAGGTGCTTTTTAGTAGGGGTTCAAAGATACCACCATCAATCCTATTTATGAGAACGTTGCAACAGATAAAATAATGCAAAATTTACCCACTTACTTACGCACAAAATATGCTTTCCTAGGCATGTTGCTATCCATTGTATATCAGTAGATAAGGCGTAATGCCAAACCGGTTATTAACAGCTGTGGAAAACCCAAAATTTATTTATACACAACGTTGGTTTTTGGCTGTAAATTTTAAATGGCAAGTCCATTTGAGATTATAATTGCTTGAGTTGAAAGGGGGATAATATCAAATATTAAGCATAAGTTACCATAAAAGGCAGGTAAAGCCAGCGTAACTAAGGTATAGGCGAAACACATTCTTCCGTTCATTGTTAACTAGTTGGCAATAGCATATCCACAGCCATGTTTTTTAAGCCAAAAAACGCTAATTTTGCAGCCTATGAAGAACCTTCGTAACTTCTGTATTATTGCCCACATTGACCATGGTAAAAGTACTTTGGCGGATAGATTGTTGTCGTTGACCAAAACGGTTAGCGAACGTGAGATGCAAGACCAAGTGCTGGATAACATGGACCTGGAGCGTGAGCGTGGCATAACTATCAAGAGCCACGCCATTCAAATGAATTACCCATATAAGGGCGAGGAGTATACCTTTAACCTTATTGATACTCCCGGTCACGTCGATTTTTCTTACGAGGTGTCGCGTGCGTTAGCCGCCTGCGAGGGTGCCTTGTTGTTGGTTGATGCCACACAGGGTATACAGGCGCAAACCATTAGTAACCTATACTTGGCTATCGAGAACAATCTTGAAATTATCCCGGTAATCAACAAGATTGATATGGACGGTGCCATGATTGAAGAGGTAACCGACCAAATTGTTGACCTTGTTGGTTGCAAAGCCGAGGACATACTACTTGCCAGCGGCAAAACCGGTATTGGTATGGAGGGTATTTTGGCCGCTATTATCGAGCGCATACCCGCGCCCAAAGGCGACCCGGATGCGCCTTTGCAAGCCTTGATTTTCGATTCGTACTTTAATCCCTTCCGTGGGGTGGTGGCTTACTTTAGGGTAATTAATGGTACGCTTGCCAAAGGCGATAAGGTAAAGTTTGTAAATACTGGTAAGGTATACGAGGCCGATGAGGTAGGTATACTTCGTTTTAAGGATGAGCCAAAAGCCAGCATTGGTGCGGGCAACGTAGGTTACATAATTACGGGCATCAAGGTTTCACGAGAGATTAAAGTAGGCGATACCATTACGCACTTTTCAAGCTCGGCCCCAAGTATCAAGGGCTTTGAGGATGTGAAGCCGATGGTATTTGCGGGTATTTACCCGATTGATAATGACGACTTTGAGGAGCTTCGCGAATCGTTGGAGAAACTGCAATTGAATGATGCATCGTTGATATTTGAGCCAGAAAGCTCGGTAGCATTGGGTTTTGGTTTCCGTTGCGGTTTCTTGGGCATGCTGCACTTGGATATTATACAAGAGCGCTTGGAGCGTGAGTTTGATATGACGGTGATAACCACCGTGCCCAACGTATCGTACTTTGCTTATACCACAAAGGGCGAAAAGCTGGTAGTAAACAACCCAAGCGACTTGCCTGACCCAAGTATGCTAGACTATGTAGAGGAGCCGTACATTAGGGCACAGGTAATTACCAAGCCTGAGTATATAGGTAGCATTATGAAGTTGTGCATGGACAAACGTGGCATCCTTCAAAACCAAAGCTACCTTACGCCAACCCGCGTAGAGCTTACCTTTGAGATGCCATTGGCCGAGATTGTGTTCGATTTTTATGATAGATTGAAATCCATATCTAAGGGCTATGCTTCGTTTGATTACCACATGAACGGTTACAAGCAGGGCGAATTGGTGAAAATGGACATAAAGCTAAATGGCGAAAACGTGGATGCGTTTTCATCGCTTATACACCGCGATAAGGCTTACGACTTTGGGCGCCGCCTATGTTCCAAGTTGAAAGACCTTGTGCCAAAGCAACAGTTCGTAATTGCCATACAAGCAGCCATTGGTGCCAAGATTATTGCCCGCGAAACCATTAGCGCCATGCGCAAAGACGTAACCGCCAAATGTTATGGTGGTGATATTTCGCGTAAACGTAAGCTATTAGAAAAGCAGAAGAAGGGTAAGAAACGCATGCGCCAAGTGGGTAACGTAGAAGTGCCGCAAGCGGCGTTTATGGCGGTTTTAAAATTGAATGATGATTAATGCCGAAGGCATTGGTCACAGTTTTTATTTTACTCTTCTGGTTTTGATGTGTACGGGTAACCGTATTGTCGGCGCTTGCGCTCAAACACTTTGCGCTCGGCCTTTAGACCTGTAAAGTCTTCAATCTGTTTTAATAGGATTAGGGTATGTCCATTATTGATTGGGCTACCTAGCCTTAAAAATCCACCTTCCCAGTGTAGGTCAATAATCAATTGGCTGGTGGTAGGATTTTTATATTTGGTTAGGGTTTTGAGGCTGGTAAAGGTCCTGACTTCTTCGGTTTCGCAGCCTTCTATCTTTACAGTAAAACCGCTTTCTGAAACAAGGATTGCTACTCTTTTTGAAGAAAAATAAATATAAAGTGCATCTAGCACATGGAAAAGCAAAATTAAGCTGCCGGCTAGCACTAGCAGGAGGAATTTACCTTCGTGCTCCCACCAATCATTTGGGAAAGCTAACCTGAAAAGGATAGCCAGCGTAAAAAGGATTGACAACTTTTCAAAGATAATTGCCTTGAAATTAAGCCAAGCACGCAGCAGCTGCTGGTCATTTACCTCGATGTTGTAAGCTTCCTTTATTCTTTGCACAGTTGACCCTTTTACCTTTATCGCTCACAAAATATCAAAAAGTCGTGATGGTTTAAGTATGCCAATTTTGTGAAAGACTTATTGCAGATAACTACCTCATTTATTCCATTTAAATCGTTTAGAACGATCGAAACAATATTTATTTGGCTTTGGTACCACCACCATTTGGTTTGTTCATTAACGGTTTCATCTATAGCAAAATATATAGGCTCGTTGCCCATGAAACTTCTTACCTCTTTATCTAACAGGCTCCAATCCTCTAAGTGAATTTTTGAGACAAAATGATGAAGCCTTTCAAAGTTCATCGGATTTGTTGATGGCTTAAAAAATGTGTTGAGCACCTTTAACTCTATACTTTCCCATTGCTGTAAGGGTATTGGCTCAAATATGTAACCTTGAGAAAATAATGCTTGTTGAACTTGTTCAGCAGTTATTCTTAAGGGTGTCCAAGTATTACGCTTCATTATTTTATGCTAAAGTGCTTTTTATACACCGGAACCCTCATAGCAAACTGCGCATAAGTGGCAGGATAAAAAAACGGGTAGAGTAGTGGCGAAGTAAACGCCAAGGTAATGTCATCGATTATGGTGCAGCCTTGGTGTTCTTTACGCACACGGTGGCGGTGCTCCCAATGTTTTAGGAAGAAGGGTAACTGAATGCCTTTATCAACAAACACGTGCTCCGTTTCGTCGTAAGTGCGCTCGGTAATGATGCTTTTCCAAACCTGCCATTTGAAGCCCACAAATAGCTTTATGTGCACCTCGTTGCCCACCTCGCTACCATCAAACCGCAATAGCTCCGATGGCGGAAACGGCGGCTGTAGGGCTTTGAATAGACCCTCATTAAACTGATTGAAGACGGTGGTATAATCCTGCTCTACTTTGGTTTCTATGAGGATGTGGTGGGTTTTCATGGGTAGTGTTAGGGTTGATTCCAAGTTAGCAGCTGTTTTTTCAAGTCTGCTATGTATTCTTTTGTGAAGGTTTTTGTTGGTTCGTCTTCAGAGTTCTCCAACATACTTTGGCCAAAAATATCAATTGCCTCCAGGTAATGGCCTTCATTGCCAATACCATTTTCACTTAACGTCCATTCAAGCCAAATGTCTCGGTTAGTTTGTCCTTTAATAACATTGGGCAGCGCTAATAGTTGTGATAGCCTTTTAGGATGGTGCATGGCATAACCATGCATGGTAAGGCCAACCATTTCACTCAATGCCCCATCTGATTGCTCACTAATGATTAGGGTAGTATAAAAGTAGAAAGGCAACAAGGTATCGTTAGCCGTCTCCAATGAATCGAAAACTGCAAAAGTATAATAGTCGTCCATTGGTATGATGCTGCGGGTATATAGCAGCTTGGCCGAATCGGGGATATTGAGATGGCTAAGGTAGTAGCTGTCAGGCATTAACACCAGCTCGCCGTTGGTTTGCTCAATTTCAAATACTACCGTTTCAACTATTGTATCATAGGTTTCAATAGTGTCGTATTGTTCGGTGGGTATGTTTTCGCTTGTTGGCGCATTGCACGCTATAAGTGTAAACAAGGCAAATAAAATCAGGCATTGGTTCATTGGCTTTCCCTTTTATATCCACTTAAAGCTACTGAATTATTACCTTCCCGCCTCAATCACCAACTTAATATTCCCATACGTATCCTGCAATATTTCAGGCAGTTCGTTGGGGGTAATCCAGAGGGCTTGGGTAATGTCTTCTTCGGTTTGGGCGGTGAGTGGTTGCTCGGGTGCGGTCATGGCATACCAGTGCGTTTCTTTAAACACCTGCTTGCCTTTCAATGGGTAGGTATGGAGGGTATTGATAAGCAACGGGCCGAGGGTAATGTGCCGCAATCCGGTTTCCTCCTCCACTTCGCGCAGGGCGGCAAGGTCCATGGTTTCGCCTGGTTCTACTTTGCCCTTGGGCAGGTCCCAGCGGCCCAGGCGATTGATGCAGAGAAGCTTTCCTTCTGGTGTTCTTACTAAGCCACCAGCGGCAAAAATTACTTGGTGGTAGCAGGCTTTAACGCGCTCAAGGCCAGCATCCAGGTCGGCTAAGTTCAATATGGTTTCCTCAATGTTACCATTTTCAAATTCGTGAACCACATGTGCCAATTCACCATTAAAAAAGGGTATATTAGGATTATTCGTCAACACCAGCATATTGGTATTGCTAAAGATTGTATAATTTTGGGTTATGGTCATAAAACAAGCTATCGCGTCGCAAGTTGCTGCAAAACTCCTGCAAATTAAAGCAATCAAACTACAACCACAAGAACCGTTTACATGGTCTTCGGGCTGGAAATCGCCGATTTATTGCGACAACCGAGTAACCCTGTCAGACCAAACTATCCGTACCTTCATTAAAGAGAGTTTGGTTGATTTGGTGAGCGACCGTTTTAATTATGTTGAAGCGATAGCAGGTGTAGCCACAGCAGGCATAGCCCAAGGTGCATTGATAGCCGACATGATGAACTTGCCATATGCCTATGTGCGCCCCGAACCTAAAAGCCACGGTATGGGTAAGCAAATTGAGGGGCGCATTGAGCCTGGACAAAAAGTTGTATTGGTAGAAGACTTGATATCCACTGGTGGCAGCTCGCTTAAAGCCGCTAAAGTATTGCAAGATGCTGGTTGCGAAGTGCTCGGTGTAGTTGCTATTTTCGATTATGGTTTTGCAACCGCTGTTACCAACTTTGCCGATGCTGGCGTACCAATTTATACATTGAGCAACTACGAATATCTGTTGCCCATCGCTTTGGAAAATGGTTTTATCGAAGCGGATCAACTCGCTTTGTTGCAAGATTGGCGCAAAGCCCCAGAGAGTTGGGGGAAGTAAATGCATGTACCATTTTACCGATGTGCAAATGTACCGATGGAGTTTAACTATATAAATCTCCATTATTTATTGAAATTGGCACATTGGTAAATCAGCACATTGGCACATTATTCCTATCTTTGCACCGATAGCTACCGCCCATGCAGCCACGTGTAATACTTGATACACCCCAGTTTGCGCTTACCATAGATAGGCTGTGCTATCAATTGATTGAAAACCACAACGATTTTACCGATGCCGTTTTAATCGGCGTTCAACCGCGAGGCACGTTCCTTTCCAACCGTATTTACCAGCGTTTGCAACAGCTTCAGCCGGGCTTGAAGCTGGATTACGGAAAGTTGGATATAACCTTTTATCGTGACGATTTTCGACGAAGGGAAACACCATTAGCCGCCAGCGAAACCGAATTGGACTTTAGTATTGAAGGCAAAAAAGTAGTATTGGTTGATGACGTATTGTATACTGGCCGCACCATTCGTGCCGCTATGGATGCTTTGCTAGATTTTGGCCGTCCGCAACGAGTGGAGTTGCTTACATTGATTGATAGGCGCTTTACCCGCCACTTGCCCATTGAGGCTAACTATGTAGGTAAAAAGATAGATTCGATAGCCTCTGAGATTGTACGCGTGGAGTGGCATGATCAAGACGGGGCCGATAAAGTTTGGATATTAACCGTAAATAAAGATAATTGATGGCAGCCCTGAGTGTAAATCATCTTCTAGGTATACAATACCTCACTAACGAAGACATTGAACTCATCTTCAAAACAGCCGACCAATTTAAGGATGTATTGAACCGGCCCATTAAAAAAGTCCCTTCCCTTCGGGATATAACCATTGCCAATCTCTTTTTTGAAAACTCTACTCGCACCCGTATTTCATTTGAACTGGCAGAAAAGCGCCTGAGTGCCGATATCGTTAACTTCTCTGCCTCTACTTCCTCAACCAAAAAGGGCGAAACGCTGATTGATACGGTAAACAACATATTGGCCATGAAGGTGGATATGGTGGTAATGCGCCATGCCAGCCCAGGTGCTTGCGTGTTCCTCTCGAAACATATTGATGCCCAGATTGTAAATGCGGGTGATGGCACGCACGAGCACCCTACACAGGCTTTGCTTGATGCTTACAGTATGCGCGAGAAGCTGAAACTAACGGACTTTAAGGGTTTGCGAGTAGCCATCTTAGGCGATATTACCCATTCGCGGGTAGCGCTGTCAAATATCTTCTGCTTAAAAAAACTGGGTGCCGAGGTATTGCTTTGCGGCCCACCTACTTTAATACCTAAGCACATTGAAGCATTGGGTGTAAGGGTAACCCACAATGTAAAAGAAGCCCTTAACTGGTGCGATGTAGCCAATGTGCTACGTATACAGCTGGAGCGCCAAGACATTAAGTATTTCCCAAGCTTACGCGAGTACAGTTTGTACTATGGCGTAAATAAAGAGTTGCTTGATAACCTAAACAAGAAGATAACCATTATGCACCCAGGCCCCATCAATAGGGGAGTGGAGTTGAGCAGTGATGCCGCCGATAGCGACCAATCAATCATCCTTCAGCAGGTAGAAAACGGCGTAGCCATCCGTATGGCGGTACTATACTTACTAGCTGAAAAAGCCAAGCGAGTATAGAGTACCTATCTTGCTCATTACAATCTTGTCTTTTATTGTTTTTAAAAACCTTACGCATTTATAATTAATTTATTTGTGCGAATAATGCGCCGTTTGAAGTGATAAAATATACTTCAATTCTGTGTCGTATCTCAAACGATAAAGTATAGCTTTACCTTGTAGATAAATAATTATCAATTAACGTTGCTGCTGGCGTAAAAAGTAAATTAAAACATAGAGACATGAAGAGAATTTTAATGTGTGTGCTGGTTATGTTACTGGGTTTTGGTTATAGTGCAAATGCCCAGTCGTTTGCTAAGGGTGCGCGATACCATAGTTTAGGATTTGGCGTATCTCAGTTTATCCATTTGGGGTATTACAACAGCTATTACAACTTCAGTAATAACTATGGTCGTTACAACCGTGGTTGGCTTTCTCCTACTACCGCCCAATTTAACTACCAGCTAGAGTTTGCTATCCACGATTATATAGGAATTGGTTTAACTACTGGCATTGGCTTTGGTGGTGGCGGCTTTGCATCATACTACAGCTCAGAGATTGCAGTGCCAATTGGCCTAACCGGCAACTTCCACTTTTATCAGTTAATAGATAATAAAGTGAGTAAAGATATCCATGGCGATAAATTGGACCTATATGCAGGCCTAAATATTGGCTCTGGAGTTGCCCTGTTAAACAGCCCCAATGATAATGATGTGGTAGTATTGTTATTCGGTGGTTTTCAAGCAGGTGCCCGCTATTACTTTACTGAGCGCTTTGGTGTAAACCTAGAAGTAGGTTACGGCAGGAGCCTAGTAAATGCTGGTATTGTGCTTAAGTCAGGAGGCAGGTAGTAGTCACTCATTCAATTAAATTTTAAAGCTCCATACTTTTTAGTGTGGGGCTTTTTTTATGCCTAATATGATAATTCGAACTCAATATGGCCGGTTCAAAGGTTTTCTCTCATACATTATCAACCATTTTCATAATTTAGTGCTGCCTACCTGCGTTCTAAACCCAATTGATGAAGAAACTATTATTATTGTTGAGTTTGCTGAGTTGCATTTCTATGGGAATGTATGCTGGAGTGATTTCGGGGAGGGTAACCAGTATCGGTGGGCAATCGTTGCCCTTTGCCAATGTATATGTGCAGGGCACCACCTTAGGCACTACCACCAACGAAGAGGGAAGTTACAAACTTGAGCTTGCTGCAGGTACTTACCAAATCGTATATCAATATATCGGGTACAAAAAAAGGTCAATAGAGATTGTAGTAGGCACCGAGGCAGTGCGCCAAGATATGACCCTAGAGGCTGAAGACTTTAAGCTTGATGAGGTGGTAGTTAACGGCAGCGAAGACCCTGCTTATCCTATTATGCGCAATGTTATTGCTAAGCGAGATTACTACTACAACCAAGTAGAGGCTTTTAATGCTCAGGCATACGTTAAGGGTTTACAGCGCCTTACTAGCGCACCCGATAAGGTTTTTGGCTTTGAAGTGAATTTTGATGGCACCTTGGACAGCAACAATGCAGGCATCGTCTACCTTTCCGAATCTATTTCTGACCTTACGGTAATGAAGCCCGATAAGGTAAAAGAGATAATGATAAGTAGTAAGGTAAGTGGGGATAGCAGAGCCTTTAGCTGGAACAGGGCTAGCGACCTGGCTGAGTTTGATTTCTATAACTCGAGCTTGCGGATAGATTTTTTGAGTGAGCGGATTTTTATATCTCCCTTGTCTGACAATGCATTTACGTACTATAAGTTTAGGCTTGAAGGGGTGTTTAGCGAAGATGGCAGGTTGATTAACAAGATAGCCGTTATACCTAAACGTTCAAGCGATCCGGTTTTTAGGGGCTACATTTATATTGTTGAGAACGATTGGCGTATTCATAGTACCGAGCTAACCTTGGTGAAAGAGTCACAAATTAATTTTCTCGATACCCTCAATTTCAATTACACCTATGTACCTGTTAATGATAGTGTATGGATGCCTGTGTCGCAGTATATTGATTTTACCTTTAGCATTTTGGGCATTAACGGCACGGGTTATTTTGTAGCCGTTTATAGAGACTATATACTAAACCCGCCAGTAAGTAAAAAGGATTTTAGCAATGAGGTGTTAGCAGTTACCAAAGAGTCGAACGAAAAGGATAGTACTTATTGGGAAGCCAACCGCCCGGTGCCGCTCACAGAGACAGAGACCGCCGATTATGAACGAAAGGATAGCTTGGAAGTGCTTATGAACTCTAAGCCATACCTAGACTCGTTGAGCAGGAAGGCCAATAAGTTTAAACCCTTGGATTTACTGTTGGGTTATACTTGGAACAACTTTTACAAGAAGTTCTCTATCCGCACCAATTCTATTACCAATGATTTGATTCACTTTAATACCATGGAGGGATGGAACCTGCGGTTTAAACCTACATTTGTTAAAGAGTTTAAAAACCGAAGGCTATTGATTATTGACCCTGCCGTAAGGTATGGGTTTACAAACAGGCATTGGAACGGGTATCTTTCTGCAGGATATCATTACAACAGAAAACGCTATGCCTATGCCAGTTTTGACATTGGTCAGTATGTATACCAATACAATAGGGATGAGCCGATAGGCGATTTGATGAACACGTTTTACACGCTATTTATTAAGCGGAACTTTTTGAAGGCCTACGAAGAGCGCTTTGTACGTTTCAGTCACCGTATTGAAGTTGCTAACGGATTGATGCTATGGGCAGGAGGTGGTTTTGTGGAGCGCTACAATCTTGAGAATACGCACTTGCTGTCCATCTTTAAAATAAAGAGCCGGGATTTTGAACCCAATGAGCCGCAAAACCCAGAGTTTGAGCGCGCAGATTTTGGCACGCATCGCTCACTTACTTTTAATGCACGCCTAAGGTGGACGCCAGGAAGCAAATACATATCAAGGCCAGACCAAAAGATTGTATTGGGCAGCAAGTTTCCTACGTTTTACCTCTCTTACCGAAAGGGTATACCCAATGTAGGTGGTAGTATTACCAACTTCGATTATTTGGAGTTTGAGATTGCTGACGACATTAAAATGGGCTTGGCAGGTACCACTCGGTTTATTGTAAAAACGGGTGGGTTTATCAATAACAAAGTAGTGCCTTTTCAAGATTACCGCCACTTTTTTGGCGACCGTACCATTTTTGGCAAAAACTATCTGGATGGTTTCCAGTTGCTAAGGTACTACGTAAACAGTACCAACGATTGGTTTACCGAGGCGCACTATGTGCATCATTTTGATGGTTTCCTGTTTAACAAAATACCGGGCGTGCGCAAGTTAAAATGGCAACTAGTTGCGGGCGGGCACTATGTGTACACACCAGAGTACGGCCATTATGGCGAAGTAAACGTAGGTATTGAGAATATTTTTAAAATACTACGAATTGACTTTGTATCAGGGTTTGGAAGCAACAATACCCGTGATTTTGGCGTGCGTGTTGGCATACAGTTTGGCCAGCAGTAATTAAGATTTTTTTACAAACTGGATACTAACACCTGAGTCTTCGCCGCGGCCTATCTTCTTGAGGTAAATAGCCAAGTTTTGGCGGCTACCATCTACGCTTCTCCGCTCGGTTTCCCAGGTTACATATCCGTCGGTATCAGTAAAATATTTTTCCCCAAACTGTTTTGCGTAAAACTTTAGCAAGTCGTGAAAGATTGCTTTAGCAATGTACGAGTCGTTAAGGTAATAGTCTACGGTAACCATATCCATCTGGCCGTTTGGCTGAAAATCGTATACCACATCAGCAAATGCGGCCATTTCTGGTATAGAGCATGCAATAGAGTATTTTGAGCGGAAATCGCCTGCATTTTCTTCGCAAGCATCTTCAAGGGCATTTATTTGTTGTTTGGTCATCCCAAAATCAACACCACGTATCAATCCGCCTTTGCCAGGGAGCAATACTTCCGTAAGCAGCGGGTGCAGGGGTTCTTGTTTATTTAAGGCAAAGCTTGGCTTTTTGGGCATCATGCTTGGTGCGGTAAGCTCTTGCCTGTTAATGGCAGGGGCTTTTACATCAAGAAAAGCACTGAAACAAATAATCAAACCTAGCAAAAAGACAGTTTGTGCGAATCTCCTCATATTATAGTCTCGTTCTTGTTGCATAGGTAATATAGTTTGACCAAGCCAAAGATTCAAGATTATTTTCACAAAAACCACAAAAATATTTGGGTTAGATGGCCAGACAGCAATTAATGGGTAGGTTTGCAGGGTAATGGCGAGTTTGTTAATCATATTTGTTAGCCTAGCCTTAGGTATTTTACTGCGCCAGGTGGGTTGGTTTGGTAAAGATGCACATGTGGTACTCAATAAATTTGTGCTGGGTGTATCGTTGCCAGCATTGAGTTTGCTTTATTTACCCGGTATGGAATTGAGCCTAACCAGCTTGGGCCCAATATCCACGGCTTGGATAGTATTTATACTGGCTTGGGTGCTTTTTGGCACTATGGGTAGGGCAGTGGGCTTTGATAAAGCCACCATAGGCTGTATTATATTGTGCTGCGGCTTGTTCAATTCTTCTTTCGTAGGTTTCCCGGTTATAAAAGCGCTATATGGCGAGGCGGGCATGGAGCAGGCAATATTGGTTGATCAGCCAGGTTCGTTTTTGGTGCTGAGTACCTTGGGTATATTGGTAGCGGTTTGGTACAGCTCTGGCAAGCCTTCAGTTGGCATTATGGCTCGTAAGCTATTTACTTTCCCTCCTATGCTGGCTTTTATTGCCGCACTGCTGCTTAAGGTATTCAATTTTCACCATACCGAGTTAACAACTGATATACTTAAACCCCTTGGGCAAACCATTACACCAGTAGCTTTGGTATCGGTGGGTATGCAGCTTAGGTTTGAAAGGTTAAATGGGTTAAGCAAGGCTCTTGGGCTGGGGTTAGTTTATAAACTATTGATAGCACCCGCAGCCGTATTTGGTATTTTGGTTTTGGGCTTTGGTTTATCTGGTTTACCTGCGCAAGTGAGCGTTATGGAAGCGGCCATGGCACCTATGATAACAGGCGCAATATTGGCATCGCAATACAACCTTAACCCTCGCCTAGCTAACCTGTTTGTTGGGGTAGGCATACCGCTCTCGTTTGCCACATTGGCTGTGTGGTATTGGTTAATTGGGTAGAGGTATAGTGGTTTAGCACTGGTTGTTTACAAATGGCTCGCCGTTAAGGTGTGTAATTTTATCAAGCCTTACCCTAGTGCCATCTTCCATTATTAAATGTTCAACGCCCTCGTGGGCGGTAAAAGTTTTAATAAGGCCTACCACTTGGTGTATCGCTCCGGTATCTTCTTTGATAGTAAGCCGAACGTTATCCTTTAAGGTTGCTGCAGCTTCCAGCACGTCATATAGGTCGCAATTTATGGGGGTGTATTTCATGCTCATTTTGGTTTATATTTTAGTATCAAAACCAAATGAGCAGGCTAAAAATTCCTAGGGCTTGGCATCGTTGGGCGGGGTAGTGGCATTTTTCTCTTTCTCAAGTTGTTTTTCCAACTTTAGTTTTTCTTGCTCCTGCTTCGCCAGTTCCTTTTGCTCCTTTCTATATTGCTTAAGTTCTTCAAGTTGCTTTTTAGCTATCTTTTTGCGAAGCTCCTTATAGCGTTTTTCTTTTAAAGTCTGCACCATTCGCTTGTCTTCGCGCTCTTTGGCAATATCCAGTGCACTAGCTTGGCCGTCGTTCCAGCCAAGTAATTTTGGGTCGGCCCCTTTGCGCAGTAAAAAACGGATGAGCTTACTCCTTCTGTATTGGCGCTTATCATGATAATATACAGCAGTGGCCAGCGGAGAGCCGTTGTAAAAATTGATATCCAAGCCATGATCAAGCATTAGTTCAATCAACTCAATCAGCTGATCGTCATGATTGGGATACCGGCCATTTTTGGAGGTTGCGATAATCATACTCTCCAAAATGGTTTTGCTTTTACCCCCCGATTGGTAAGTATATACTTTGCGATAAACAAACCTATTAGGGTCGGCGCCATTCTCCAATAAAAACTTGGTCATGGCATAATCCATTTTAAGCAATGCCGCGTATAGAGGTATTTCAAAGTTTATCTCATACATTTTGCCCTCTGAGCGCTCCGAAACCCGGGTGTAGTTTTCCGCATAGTTTACATCAGCTCCACGGTTCAATAAATCACGAACCATTTTCATATCGCTGCGCTTAATGGCTTCCACCAGCAACTTGCTCGGCTCTTTGGTAAGCTTTTCTTGAAAATCCACAAACTGTTTTGCCTCGGCTACATGAGGGCCATCAGGGTAAAACTTTATATAGTTTCGGTATGCATTTAGGCTACCCGTTTTACGGGCATAGTCCCAAGTTTCACTTTCTGTAAAACCGCCACCAACCAATCTTGATACATCCCTCTCAACAGTGTCTGCCACACCAATTTTCTCGTCGATTTGTGCATTCAGTTCGGTTAACTCTACCATGCCAGAATGGCCAGAAGAGTCAATTAACTCCATATATTTTTCAATGTCAACTCTTGCTTGTTTGTACCTATTTAGCGCAAAATTGCTTTTAGCAAGCCAATATTGTATATCGAGAGATGTATTGTTAAGTTTAGTAATGGCAATATCAAGATATTCAATGGCAGCATCAAAATTACCATTATCATAATACTGTTTAGCTGTTTGTAACAATGGCGTTACATCAGCAACTGTGGCTGTTATCACAGTGTCTTCATCTTCTCCTTCAAGAGCTTGGGCTTGCATGTTTATCGAACAAAACAATGCAATCATTAATATCCAAAAGGCCCTCAAATCAATCATATAAAATAGCTTCATAAACTTACACCAGCTTAAGTGTCGCAAAATAACAAAATCCTTACAATCAATGAATATATTATGCCCTAGCTTCACACAAAGTTATACTGTAGTGTATAGTGTGTTAAACAGTTGCATCAGTACGGGTAGTTTTTTAACCTAATAAATAGACAGTAGGGTGCATATATCGTGCCCAAAAGTTATCAACAAACGGAAAATTACCGAGGAAAAAGGTTGCCTTTTGAAAACTGCTTTCGTACCTTAGTTATACTTACAATTGAAGGTAATTACGTTCTTTTATATAAACTTCTAGACGCTTCGCGTCGGCCCACTCGGTATAATTTTTTTGGTTCGAAAGCTTAACATTTTATCATATGGAGACCGGTTTGCGTTGGCTATGGCGGGCCCGAATCAATAACCTCGGTTATTGACTCTCTTTTTGAGACAACGGGATTACAGAACCTGAGCAGCTCCTCCAACCCTGATTTACAGAGGTTTTTTCGAAAACCCTTGTTATGCTGTGTGGGCTTTTTTTTGATCACAATTTCAGTCCCTTATAATTGAAAAACGCCCCATTACAGCTTTGTAACGGGGCGTTTTTGTATATTTTTAAGGATGCCTTATTGGCACGCTACATTAGGGTCAGCCATTAGTTTTTTCATTTCTGCTTCAAAAGCCTTTTCGGCCTCACTTCCTTTGGGGTACTTCTCTTGCAGCCCGGCCATGAAAGTTTCCATCTCCATACTGTGCGATTTCAAGTCTGCCGCAGCTAAGGAGTCTCCAGCTTGCGCTTTTTTGCCCAGTTCCATTCCTTTGCAAAGGTATTGTTTGGTTTTAGCAACGTCTGCTTCTAGGGTATCGGCTTCGCCACAGCTGGTAAACATTAGGGTAGCACACAATATTGCCAATGATAATTGAATGATTTTTTTCATGGTTTACCGGTTTGATGGTGAAGTAATCCCTGCCTTTCTGCAGTCTACATATATTAACACAAGCGCAAATGCGGCAGGCATAGTTATAGTATTATAAATACTAAGGCTAATAGAATATGCGAAAAAGATACCGATTATCCTAATTTGCTTTATCCCTAAACACCAGTATTATAGGTACTCCATTAAAATTAAACGACTCTCGCAGGCGGTTCTCTAGGTAGTTTTTGTAGTTCTCGCGAATGTACTTAACGTTGTTGCCAAAAAACGCAAAGTTTGGCGAGGCAGTAGGCAATTGGCTTACGTACTTTATCTTGATAAACTTGCCTTTGTAAGCTGGTGGATGGTTCTTTTCGATAGCAGCCAACATTACATCGTTCAGCTGGCTACCCGGTATACGGCGTTCGCGGTTTTTGTAAACTTCAAGGGCTGTGTCCAATACTTTGTGTATGCGCTGTTTTTCAAGTGCCGATATGAAAAGGATGGGCACATCGGTAAACGGCTGCAAGCGGTGCAATATAGCCTCTTCAAACTTTTTGGTGCTCATGGTATCCTTATCTTGTATAAGGTCCCACTTATTTACTGCTATTACCAGTCCTTTCTTTTTGCGCTCAACTTGACCAATGATGCTCAAATCTTGACCTTCTATGCCCAAGGTAGCATCAAGCACCACTATACATACATCGGCTTCATCAATGGCTTTAATAGCACGTATAACGCTATAAAACTCCAATTGCTCAAATACCTTACTCTTTTTGCGGATGCCTGCCGTATCAAGCAACACCAAGTCTTTGCCATACATATTGTAGTGGGTGTGTGTTGCGTCGCGGGTGGTGCCTGCAATGGGGGTTACAATATTACGCTCTTGCCCAATCAAAGCATTAAGTAATGAAGATTTACCCACGTTGGGCTGACCAACAATAGCAATTTTGGGCATGCCTTCCCATTGGTCTTCTGGTTGGTCTTCGGTTATAAGCTTGGTTATCTCATCCAACAATTCGCCGGTACCGGTGCCACTAATTGCAGCCATCGGGTATATCTCAGGGAAACCTAAACCATAAAACTCGTTTGCATCCAATAAACGCTGTGCGTTGTCACACTTGTTTACTACCAAAAACACTTTTTTGGGTGATTTGCGGAGCATGTTCGCCATTTCTTGGTCCAAATCGGTAATACCGGTTGTAGTGTCCACCAAAAATATAATGGCCGAAGCTTCTTGTATCGCAATTTCTACTTGTGTGCGAATGGCTTTTTCAAACACATCATCCGTGTGTTTTACAAAACCGCCGGTATCCACTACGTCAAAGTTACGGCCGTTCCAGTACGAGGTGCCGTATTGGCGGTCGCGGGTAACGCCGCTGATGTTCTCGACAATGGCCTGCCTGTCGCCCACTAATCTGTTAAAAAAGGTAGACTTCCCTACATTCGGTCGTCCGACAATTGCTACTGTAAAACCCATGGAATTAAATATGAAATTTGAAATGACAAATGAGAAAAGCTCAGTGCCATTTTTATTAATTGTGTTTAAAACAAGAAAGAACAAACCGACATTACACCATATAGGGCAATTTCCATTTCGTATTTCTCATCTCTTATTTGTTATTTATCACTTGCTCTGGTCGTACCCGAGGCTTTTGAGCAGCCTTGGGTCGTTGCGCCAGTTCTCTTTTACTTTTACAAACAATTCTAAAAATACCTTTCGGCCCAAAAACTCCTCCATTTCCAATCTCGATTCGGTACCTACTTTTTTAAGCTTGTCACCGCCCTTGCCAATTACAATCGGTTTTTGGCTTTGGCGCTCTACAAATATAACGGCACTAATACGGGTAATATCCGGCTCATCTTTAAAGCTTTCAATAATCACCTCGGTGCAGTAGGGTATCTCTTTGCTGTAGGTGGTAAATATTTTACCCCGTATTATTTCGGCTACAAAAAAGCGCTCAGGCTTATCCGTTAGCTCATCTTTAGCATAGTATGGTGGACTCACAGGAAGGTTTTCCACTATCTTGGCCATCGTTTCTTCCAGTCCGAGCTTTTCTTGCGCCGAAATAGGAATAATATCATCAAACAACCCAGTTTCTTGCCAAGCGGCGGTTAGCTCCGCTACACGGTCGCCTTTAGCTTGATCTACCTTATTAAGCAACAACAGCTTTTTGGCTGTCATGTCTTTTAGTGCCAGCAACACATCGGCCAATTCGCTTGGGTGCTCGTATATTTCGGTAATAAACAGCAGCACATCGGCATCTTCCAACGATATTTTCACAAACTCGTTCATGGCCTTGTGCAGCGCATACTTAGGCTCGTGTATAATACCTGGCGTATCACTAAACACCAACTGATAATCGTCACCGTTTACCAAACCCAAAATGCGGTGGCGTGTGGTTTGGGCCTTGGGGCTAATAACGGAGAGTTGCTCGCCCACCAAAGCGTTCATGAGGGTGCTTTTGCCCACATTGGGCCGCCCTATGATATTAATAAAACCTGCACGGTGCGGAGCATTACTTTCCATTTTGCAAAAATACGGCTTTTTACAATGGTTTTGTTGTGCTATCCATAAATCATTATATGCCGTTGCTTTGGCACGATTGTAATGAACATTAAAATGATATAAGGATGCCAATTTTAAGGTATAATTGGCTATTTTAGCCAACCTTACCCATTGAAAATAGGCATGTTATGCGTTTTACACTCCTCCTCCTCCTCATTGCTTTTGCCAATGCCTTGTTTGCTCAAAACCCCGGCGATACAACGGTGGTGCAAGCATTTACCTTTGGTAGCAAACAAGATTATTGGTTTCAGTTTCCGCCGGCTACTGAGCGCTACCAGAAAATATTGATGCAATATACCTTAAAGTGCAACCCGGCACAAAGCCCTGCTTGCGGCGAGTGGGACTATACTACACACAGTTATCTGTATGACCATTTGGGTATTTATGATTCTACCCTAAAGCAACAGCCAAGCTTTGTGGTTGATGGGGCAAGCCCCGATACTTTTAGGTATATCACCACACCGGCTTATAAGTTTATCCCAAGGGTTGAAACCAACATTAGTTATACTGATACGCTATCGTTTACCGAGGCAACCATTGGTGCTGGGGCAACTGCAACTGCAAGCACTCTGCACAGCGCCGATACCGATGGCGAGGCTTACTACTTATGGCGTGCTGGTGAACTTACCGCAGCGGGCTTGGTGGCTGGTAACATTACTGGCCTTAGATTGAATGTGACCATACCGGGCAGTTATTTAAACAAGCTTAGGGTCGATTTTGCGGCAACTACCGTTGATACTTTAACTGAACAGGTAGTGGTACCCACCAACTTTACCAACGTTTACCAATACAGCCAAGCGCTAAGTAGTGGCTATAACTCGTTGGCATTTGTTACCCCATTTAATTGGGATGGTACCTCAAATATATTGGTGCGGTTTAGTTTTGACAATAGCGCAAATGGCACCAATTATACACTTGCGGCAGATAATGCAGGTTTTGCTTGTGCCAAAACAACTATGGGCAACGACAAAATGTTGGATTTTGAAGGTGCGGACTATATAGAAGTACCTGCTGGTGCATTTAGTACTATCGATAGCCAGATAACCATTAGCTTTTGGCAGTATGGCGACCCTGAGATGCAGCCTCAAAACGATATTATTTTTGAAGGGATAAATGCAGATGGTATCAGGGTGCTAAATGCACATTTACCATGGGGCGATGGAAAAGTGTATTGGGATGCAGGCACTGCGGGTACTTTAATTGATAGGGCCAGCAAAGCTGCCAGTGCAGCGCTGTTTGAGGGGAAATGGAACCATTGGGTGTTTACCAAAGATGTTGCTACTGGATTTATGCGCATTTACCTTAACGGTAACATTTGGCTAAGCTTTAACAACAAAACGGCGCTAATGGATGGCATTGTTAAGTTCCGTATTGGCTCGGGTGCCAATGGCGGCTACCATTATGATGGGTTGATAAACGATTTTCAGGTGTGGGACACCCTGCTAGGACTGGGCCCAGTGAGAGATTGGATGTACAAAGACATTGATGCTACGCACCCTCATTATCAAAACTTACGCTTAAATTATAAGTTTGACGATGGCATTGGCCTAGTAGCCACCGATGCCTCGCCAAACGGCTTTGATGGCCAAATGTGGGGGGCGCCGCGCTGGAGCACCTTGTTTGATAACGAAGGCTTTCGTAATCATCAATACAGCAACGTTCGGCCACAAATAGTATTTGAGCAAGGCAGCTTTGTGCTTGATACCAACACTGTTGTAGTGGTTGATACCATTGAACTAGCTCCGCTTACGGTTCAAGTATTTACCAATGTAAACGACCCCACCACACCTACAGATACCTTTGAGTATTGGGCGCCATATTATGCAAACTACGTGTACGATGCCAATGGCAATGCCATCGATTCGACGTTGGTGGCTGCGCACGATAGTTTAATAAAAACCAATTTGCCTTACTATGAGCAGTTTGAAGTTACAGAGCAGTATGAAATTGGGCGTTTTATTACCCCATATGGTAACGGATTGGATTTGGGAGATGGCTTTACTTGGACCTACGATGTAACCGATTATCGTCCACTGCTTGCTGATTCGGTGCACTTGGCAGCGGGCAATTGGCAAGAGTTGCTCGATATGAAGTTTTTATTTATTCATGGCACCCCGCCACGCGATGTTGTGAAGATTGAAAATGTTTGGAAGGGCAACTACTACTTGAGCAATATGGATCAAACTTTGTTGCCTAAAACGGTAACACTTGACCCAGCTGCTTCAAGTTTTAGGTTAAAGACCCGTGCAAGTGGCCACCATTGGGATAATGCCACTAACTGCGCTGAGTTTTGCCCTAAAACGCACCAAGTATATGCTAATAGTCAACAGGTGAGCAGTTGGCAGAACTGGACCGATTGCGGAAATATACCAGTATTTCCTCAAGGCGGTTCGTGGTTGTTTGATAGGGCAGGATGGTGCCCAGGCGAACCGGTAGATGAGTATAACCATGAGCTTACACCATACATTACCCAAGGTAGCAATAGCGTTGATTTGCTATATACCGTAGAAACCGACCAGTTTGGGTATAATATTTTGCATGTGCAATTGGTAAGCTACGGCGAGCCAAACTTTACACACGATGTTGAGTTGGCGGGCATTGTTACCCCAAGCATTACTGATGAGTATACCCGGTATAACCCAGTATGTAATTATCCGGTGGTGCGCATACGTAACTTGGGCTCTGAAACACTTACACAGGCTGACTTTACTTACGGAGTTGATGGCGGTTTTGATTGCTATTATACCTGGACCGGCAGTTTGGAGTTTATGGAAGAAACGGAGGTTACCTTGCCAAACTTTGATTGGAACGGTGTGGATGTTAACAATCCGCGGTTTCATGTAACGGTTGATTACCCCAACGGCAGGGGCGACCAAAACAAGTACAACAATAGTGCAAGTACTGCCTTTGAGCTAGTACCTATTTACGACTCGCTGTTTATCTTCACCATAAGAACAAACGCTGCGGGTAGTGAATCTTCATACGAGTTGGTAAATGAGAACGACAGTGTAATATATGCTGGCAATAATCTGGCAAGCAACACCACCATCAACGATACCTTTAACCTATTGCCGGGCTGCTACAAGCTATCCGTATACGATTCTGGCGAGAATGGTTTGAGTTTCTTTTTAAGTAATGATGGTAATGGTTATGTGCGTTTCCGTAATTATGCCAACAACGGCATAATCAGAGCCTTTGAGCCAAATTTTGGTGAAAAATTTTCGCATCAGTTTATGGTGGGCTATGCCGCAGGGCAGTATCCTGATAAAGCTGCCTGCACTGAACCCGTGCGCGATACCACATCAATAAGCGAGGTAAATGTACCTCAACCCTATGTTACGGTTTATCCAAACCCCACCCAAGGGCAGTTTTTATTGCGGGGCTTGTTTTATGAGCAAACCGATGTAACTATTAATGTTTATAACCTGCTCGGCGCTTTGGTTTACCGCAAGCAAGTTCCAAATGTTATTGAACTCAAGGAGGCATTGGATATTTCAAATCAACCATCAGGCAATTATATAGTAGTTGTTACTGGCGCAGAGCGTACCTTTGTGCATAAGTTATTCAAAGAGTAATTTTATATGGGGATAAAATTTATTTTGCCTGCAACCATTGTAGGTTATCTTTGTTCTTAATTATTTGGCTACCTATTGCTTAAAGGCTACTTAACAAATCTCTTCTAAATGAAAAAATCGGTTTTATCACCGGCCAACGGTATCTTGGCTATTTTATCGTTTGCCTTAATTTTCAGCTCTTGCGCACAGCAGCAAGACACACCAAAACTCTCTGCGCAGTTATACAAGGATGAGTATAAGGATGTAAAAAGAACCAAGCCACGCGATGAGCATGGTATTAAGGAGGCAACCAAGTGGATGTCGGATATGCGCGTAAACCCAACTACAGGAACTGTAGATGTTAATGACGTAATTCGTGCTCGTAAGCAAGCCATGCAAATGCGCACCAATAGTGCCAATAAGCAAAATGGTTTAAACTTGGTTTGGGAAAGCCTTGGGCCTGATAATGTTGGTGGCCGTACCCGTGCTTTATTAATTGATAAAGATGACCCAAAATACCTTATCGCAGGTAGTGTTACTGGTGGTTTGTTTGTATCAAGAGATGGTGCATTGAATTGGACCGAACATCCTGACAACGATAAGTTTATATCTACCTCAATAAGCAGCATTGTGCAGGCTTCAAATGGCGATATTTACGTTGGTACTGGTGAGACCTTTGTGTTTACGCAACAAAATGGTGATGGGCACATAGGCGGCGGTATTTATAAATCTACCGACCGTGGCGAAACTTTCGAGTTGTTGGGCTCAACTGAGCCAGTTCCAAACAACACCAATGATACTTGGGCGTATGTTAGTAAGCTTGCTGCCGACCCTTTTAATGCATCCAAAATTTATGCAGCTGCCAACGATGGTTTATACTACACTTTAGATGCGGGAGTAAATTGGGTGAAGGTTCAAGGTATCAGTAACGTGGATAACAATCGCGAATCGCGCGATGTGAAAATTAGCACAGAGGGCGTAGTAGTAGCAGAGATTAACAAAAAATACTACCGTTCTACTGATGGTGTAAACTTTCAATTGATAAGTGGTACCAATGGGTTTCCATCGGCCAGCATTAGCAGGATTGAGTTTGCTATCTCTCCGCAAGACCCAAATTACATGTATGCAGCAATAGCTAATGGCAACGATGGCCTAAAAGGTATATACCGCTCAATTGATGCAGGTGTTAACTGGTCGCTTTATTCTCAAGAAAACTCTACAGTGTTTAACCCATTGGGTCAGCAAGGCGAGTACAATATCGCATTTGCGGTAAACCCTTCCAATAAAGATGAAGTAGTTATTGGTGGTCAATTGGAATGCTGGAAAGGTGGTTTGGATGTAGGTTGGGATATGATTGCCTACTGGATTCCTGAAGTGCCTACCAATCCATATTACATTCATGCAGATATGCACTTTGCGGTGTACGACCCCACTAACCCTGATATACTATATGTTTGTTCTGATGGTGGTGTAAGTAAATCTACCAATGCATCTCAACAGTTTCCCACATTTACGCCCCGCAATAAAAATTATATCACTACCCAGTTTTATGATATGGCTGCTAGCCGTAGCGGTGAGGTTATAGCAGGGGCCCAAGATAATGGAACCATTTATATTGACTACGAAGGCAATACTACGCAAACGGGCTTAGGCGTAACTGGTGGCGATGGTGGCTATTGTGCAATATCGCAGCTCAATAGTGATATAATGTTCTCTGAAATTCAATTTGGTGCACTTAGGCGTTCACTAAATCGTGGTGGATCATTTGGTAGCATTTGGGATGATTTTGCTATCGGTCTTGGTGCGGGCACTCCTGGTTTTAGCCAGTTTATTGCTCCCTATGATTTATGGGAGGAGCAGTTAACGGTAATTGATAGTATTGTTACGGATACCGTAACGCTTGTTAGCGATACCTTTTCAACCACCTCTAACAAAGGTTATCTAGTTTTTGGTGCGAGTGGGCGTATTTTGATATCGCCAGATGCACTAGAGTCAGGTGGCGTTTATTGGTATAGCAGAACGGTATCGGGTGCGGTTAGTGCCGTTACACCAACCCCAAGTGGCGACTTTTATGTTGGTACCAATAATGGAAACCTGTATCACGTATCGGGTTTAAGAACCGCAACTTATAACAGAACCAACAACACTTCAACAGGTATTAATGTAACGCAACTTAGAAGTTCCAATCAATGGGGCGCAATTACTAATGGCCGCTACATCTCTTCTATCGGCGTTGACCCTCAAAACGAGGCTCGCATTGTAGTTACTTTTGGAGGATATGGCGTGAGCAACAATGTTGTTATATCTGAAGATGCTTTAGCTGGTTCACCGGTGTTTACAAGCATACAAGGCGATTTGCCTAATATGCCAGTATATGCTGCAGTTATAGATAAATATAACCCGAGCAACCTGATTGTGGGTGCTGATTTTGGCTTATGGTCTAGCACCGATGCAGGTGTAACTTGGGTGCAAGAGCGTGATGGCATTTACAACACCCCAGTTTATGGTTTGCACCAGCAGCCATTATACACCGAAGACTGTTATGTGCTATATGCTGCATCTTATGGTCGTGGTATGTTCCGTAGCACAACACTTACCTCTCAAAACAGCTCAACCTGTAATTTGGTTAGTAGCTTAAATGATCAAAAACCAGTTAAAGAGGTGAGCCTAAATGTTTATCCAAACCCAGCTAGCAATAGCTTAAACGTTGATTTTGACCTTACAAAAGCTGGCAATGTGTCTTTACAGATTGTAGATGTTATGGGTCGCCAATTGTTAGCCAAAAACTATGGTAATCAATCAATAGGGGAGGTTAACCTGCAAGCCGATGTAAGCTCGTTACAAGCGGGTCTTTATATTGTTGCAATACAAACCCCAACTGGCTTGGTAACTCGCCAGATTGTGGTTACTAAGTAATACATTTGACAAATAACAACGGGAAACTCAGATGCGTTTGGGTTTCCCGTTTTATTAATACCTATTTACCATGCGCTTGATAATTTTTGATATTGACGGTACCCTTGCCAATACCGATTACGAAAAAGACCTTTGCTATGCCGAGGCTTTCCATGATGTTGTTGGTGTTAGTTTAGAGGGCTTGGATTTTAGAAGCTGCAGGCACGTAACCGACTCGGCCATTACCGACCACTTTTACCAGCAGCTATACCAGCGCAATGCCCTACCCGAAGAGGTGGAGGCACTTAAGCAACAGTTTAGGCTAAAGATGGAGGAGCGATATAAAACCCACCCGCATTACTTTGAAGAGATACCAGGGGCAAGCGCAACCTTTAAGCAGTTAATGCACCAGCCCGACGTGCATTTGGGCATTGCCACCGGTGCTTGGCGGTATCCGGCATTGTTTAAGCTAGATGTTATTGGGGTGCCGGGTAATGAGGTGCCGTTTGTAGGGGCAGATAAGTCATACTCAAAAATAGACTCGATACAAGAGGTAATGCAATTGGTGCGTAATCAGCATGGTGAGCACAGCTATAACCAAATTGTGTACGTAGGCGATAGGATATATGACTGGGATGTATCCAATGAACTAGGGATTGATTTTATAGGGGTAGATTACTTGAATACTGGAATATTGAAAAATGCAGGTGTGAGCCTAGTGCTTCAAGACCTTACCAATTTCCCTCAAGCGCTAACGTTAAGCTAGAGCCCACAAGTAACTACCATTTTACCAGTTTGAGCTTTACTATACCGCCAGGGTAGGTAATTCGCACTACATACATACCTGCGGCAATTCGGCCCAAATCAGTAACTGCAAAGGTTTGGTACGATGATACTTCAACGTTCCGCTCCGTAACAAATACCCTACTGCCCATCAAGTCAACCA
>JAGYJT010000017.1 GCA_018401955.1 Chitinophagales bacterium
TGCTTATTTTTTAATGCTTTCAAACCCGTTACTAGTAAGGCTATAAACTTGGCATAACATAGCTATACCGCTGTACCTAAAAGGCTAGCCATTCAACACTGGACAATATCAAAAATCCTATACAATTTAAAACCCAGGCCCTGCCTAGTTTGTAGCACTTTTTATAAAAAATGTTCAAAAAAAAGTGGGTTTTTTCTTGCAAAATATAAAAACAGCTTATTACTTTGTATTGTATTATTCGTTGAGCGGTTATAGGTACCTCACTCTTATGCCCTAATGGCATCCGTTTAGAAACCTGGACCAACCATAATACGTTTGCATTTAGCCAATGCCGCCAATTGCACTGCCGCCCTTATTTAGTTAACTTCACAACCTAAAGGTAAAGAGCTGATTATGGGCAAAATTTACATGGTAATGGTGTGCTGGGCAGCGGCTTTTTGGGTGGCAGATGCCCAAAGCATTAAACTGGATTGGGCCAAGCAAAACCTAGGTGGCGGCAACAATACCGCCAAGGATATTGCAGTGGATGATGCTGGCAATGTATACGTTACGGGCTATTTTACGGATACGGTGGATTTTGACCCCGGTCCGGATACTTTTGCCCTGGTATCGAGGGGCGATAAGGATGTTTTTGTGCAGAAACTAAGCCCCACAGGTGACCTCATATGGGTAAAACAAATGGGCGGTGCCAATGCCGATGAAGGGCTTGCCATTGCTGTTGACCCTGCCGGCAACGTATATACGGCGGGTACTTTTAGGGGGGTAGTTGATTTTAACCCAGGCACTGGCACCAACAACCAATCATCCAATAGTGGCAGTCAGGATGCATTTGTGCAGAAACTAAATGCTGCCGGCAACTATGTGTGGGCCTACCGATTGGGCAGCTCGAATGTTGATGCGGCCAACGATATAGCCGTGGATGCCGCTGGCAATGTGTATGTTACGGGTACTTTTATAGGAACCGTTGATTTTAACCCCGGTGGTGGCACGGCCAACCTCATTTCTTCGGGCAATGTTTTTCCGGATATATTTATCCAGAAAATGAACAGCAACGGCAGTTACTCGTGGGCGAAAAGAGTAGGTGGCACGGGTATTGACGAAGCGTTTGGCATAGCACTTGACCCAACGGGCAATATTTATACCACGGGGTATTTTAGCAATACCGTTGATTTTGACCCTGGCCCAGGGCCCGATACCTTGTATGCGGCGCCCAGTCGAGATGTTTTTGTACATAAACTTACCAATGCTGGCAACCATGTTTGGGCAAGGCAATTGGATGGCAGCTTGTTTACCTCTATGGGCAAGGCCATTACGGTAGATGCCCGTGAAAACGTGTACCTAACCGGGCACTTTACTTCGGCGGTGGATTTTGACCCCGGCGCAGATACTTTAACCCTAACATCGGCAGGCGGTAAAGACCCTTTTATTGTTAAGCTTGATACTTTGGGAGCGTTGGCTTGGGCCCGACAACTGGCCGGCATTAACAGCAACGAGGGAACCAGTATTGCAGTGGATAAAGATGGCTCGGTGTATACGGCTGGTTTCTTTGCCAATACCGTTGATTTTGACCCTGGTACGGGCACCTTAAACTTGGTAACCATGGGTGCTGCAAATGATGTATATGCGCAAAAACTAGACAGCACCGGTCAGTTGGTTTGGGCCAAAAATATTGGTGGCGTGGGCAACGACCGCGGCGAGGCCATTGCTATTGATACCTTGGGCAATGTTTATCTGGCTGGTGCTTTTAGCGATACCGTTGATTTTGACCTGCAAACCACCTCTTTTTTACTGGCTACTGATACTAACTACAATGGTTTTGTGACAAAATATGCGCCATGTGGCATTACTTTTGGCAATATTGATACAGCTACTTGTTACACTTTTACCTCTAATACTGGCATTATTTACAATACTAGTGGTACTTACCAAGAGCTGCTTACCAACGCCGCTGGTTGCGATAGCTTACTAACCCTTAATATAACCATTAACGATACTGCCCGAGCAACCATAACTGAAGAAGCTTGTGGCAGTTTTACCCTCAACACTGAAACCTATGACACCAGCGGAACCTACACCCAATTGCTTACCAGCATTACTGGCTGCGACAGTGTTTTAACTTTGCAACTTACCATTAAAAACCAGCCCAATGCCGCCGTGGTGCAAACTGGCGATACCCTCACCGCTACCGATACGCTGGCATTGTACCAATGGGTAAACTGCCCCAACTACTCCCCTATTGCCAATGCCACCCGTAATAGGTTTGTACCTACCGAAACTGGCGACTATGCACTAATTGTAACTGCCAATGGCTGTAGCGATACTTCGTTGTGCTACAACTTTATTATCAATGGTATTGATGATGGCTTTGGTGAGCGCTTTGCCTTATACCCGAACCCCACGCTAGGACAGGTGAACATTGACCTTGGCGCCTATTATAATGGCATAACGGTGAGTATTACCAATATAGCAGGGCAAAATATTGCGCAACAGCACTATCTTCAGAGCAATAAGGTTTCGTTGGCTTTTGATGCACCTGCTGGTATGTACTTGGTTACCATTACCAATCAACAAGGTACTAAGCGGGTGTTGAAACTGATAAAAGAATAAGGTTAGCTTAACTCACCCGCCAGAGCCAGCTGGTCGGTTTTGGCATCTTTCAGCATAAAAGGCACCGCGCCTCCGTTACCAGCGCCCAAGCTCAATATTTGTTTACTGGGCAGGTATACGGGCGCCTTGAAGGTTACCTCAATGTGCTGGTAAGTGGTGGCGTGGAGCTCCTCAGCGCGCTTCACGGCGCGGCTTGCCGAGTACCAGCCATGCAGTATGGAGGTCTTAAAGCCCATCATTTTGGCAAACAACGGTATGGTGTGTATCGGGTTAATGTCTCCCGATACGCGGGCATACTTTCGGCCGTAGTTGCTCGGTATGTCCCACTCCTCGGTGTGCGCCACGGCAAAGTCAAGGTTTAGTGGCTCCGGCGGCTTACGTTTGGTTTTGCTCTTGCGCTTAACTAAATACTGGCTTTCGCAATAGGCCACCTTTTGCCCATGCTGTACCATATCAACCACAAACTGCGGCAACAAAGAGCCCTCGGCTTTATAAGGCACCTCTGCGCGGCTATGCAAAGTAAAAGGTTCCGCAAAATTTATTGAACCCAATTGTACCAACTTATTGCCCATATGCACCATACCCGGCACCTTCATGGTAAACTGCTTGTCAACCATCAATGCTACTTGTGCGCGCTGTGCCAGCAAGTATAGGTAACAAAGTGGTTGCGGATTATCCCACTCCAAGAAGGCACGGTACTGCGCCACATCGGCGGCATCAATCAACACATCTTCATAAACCCGCTCTAGGTGTATGCCCCCTTGCTGCACCTTCACCGGCTTCAGCAAGCTCAGTGCCGAAGGAATGATTAGCTGCGATAAGGTGGGAAGTTGGTTCATTGGGTGTACTGGTTACGGGTTGATTGGTTACTAGCATCCTAAAGGTAAGCAACTTTCGGGGTTGGTGGAAGGGATCGACAATCTCATTCACTCCCCACCCCCATACTCCGTCTTCGCTAGGGCAGCTTTAAACTGGTCGGGGTCTTTGAGGCTGGCGGCGATTTTTTTGCCGCCGCTTTTAAGGACTATTTCTACCACGGCTTCGCCTTGCATGATGTAGGCAGTGGTGTTTTGAAACGGTACGATGCGGTAGCCCCAGCCACCATAATCAAAAACGGGGCTTAGGGGTTTAACGGTAATAGATTTTACTTCGGTAAACCAGATTACCCGAGTACCAAAAAATGGGGACATGCGCAGGCTGATGTTATCTGCCGCTAGCGTAATAGTGAGCCGGAACATTAATAGAAAAGCAGCGATAAGTACAAAAAAGGCGGTGAGTGGAACATAAATGTGCCAGGTAGCGCCTTCAATAAGCATAATGCCAGCGCTAAAAAGCCAGCCCACTATCAAGATGCCGTAGAGCGCAGGATGCCTGAGGTATTGAGTTTCTGTGAACAACATAGCCTTGCTTTTTATGCAATTTAACTATTTTGCTATTTCACTGCCAACTTTACTAATAGCCCACAACCCCGCAAATGTTAGCAACCCATTGAGCAGCAATATCTCGATGCCGAACTTATAGCCCCAAAGCCACTGCACCGAGTAGGTATTGAGCACCACGCAAATAATGGGCGCTAAGATGCAAATGATGGGCGCGAGATTATCATTTACTACCCGCTTGGTAATGATGCCGAACATAAACAGCCCCAGCAACGGCCCATAGGTAAAGCCTGCTATTTTGAACACTGCCGATACCACATCGCCACTGAGCACGTATCTAAAGAGGATGATAACCATAAACATGGCCACAGCCACGCCTATGTGCACTATTTGGCGCATTTTTACCAGCTCGTCTTCGGTTTTGAGTTGTTCTTTTTCGAAGCCCAGAAAATCGACGCACACCGAAGTGGTGAGGGCGGTTAGGGCGCTATCGGCACTACTAAAGGCGGCGGCAATCAATCCAATCAAAAACACGATGCCCGCCACTGGGTGAAAATATTGCAACGCCAAGGTAGGGAACAGATAATCGGTAGTGGCGGGCGTTTGGATGCCTTTAGCTTCGGCATACAAATACAACATCGCGCCTAGTGACACAAACAACAAATTGGCAAACACCAGCACCACACTAAAGCTGAACATATTGAGCTGCGCCTCGCCGATGTTTTTGCAACTGTTGTTCTTTTGCATCATATCCTGGTCGAGGCCCGTCATTACCACTGCTATCAAAGCTCCACCAATAAATTGTTTCCAGAAATAGGTATCGGCCTTGGGCTCCCAAAAGAACATTTGCGAGTACTGACTGTCTTTTACCAAGTCAATCAAACCGCCAATGGATAGGCCCATATCATCGCTGATAAAATAAACGGTAAGCCCCACGGCCACTAGCATGCAGAGGGTTTGCAGGGTATCGGTCCACACTACGGTATGGATGCCCGAGCGGCGGGTGTATATCCAAATAAGGAATAAAGTAAAAGCCACCGTTGCCGGAAAAGGTACCCCCATGGCATCGAACACAAAGGCCTGCAAGACAATGGCCACCAAATACAACCTAAATGCAGAACCTATGGTACGCGAAAGCAGAAAAAACGCCGCACCGGTTTTATGCGACAAGGTGCCAAACCGCTGCTCCAGGTAAGTATATATGGAGGTAAGGTTGAGCCGGTAATACATCGGCATCAGCACCAACGCTATAACCGCATAGCCCAGCACGTAGCCCAGCGCCATTTGCATGTAGCTGAAGGCAAAGTTGGGGCTGGCAGGATTGCCCACGGCACCGGGTATGGAGATGAACGTAACCCCGCTCATGCTGGCACCTATCATACCAAAAGCCACCAAGTACCACTTGGAGCTTTTATCGCCAATAAAGAAACTCTTGTTGCTGCTCTTACGGCTGGTAAACCATGCCACCACCAGCAATAGGGCAAAGTAGCCTAGTACAAACGAAAGGATAACCGCGGGAGAGAGTACCTGTTCCAAAGAGTGAGGGGTTTGGTACAAATAAACGGAAAAAGGGCAGGCAGTAGTGTTGGAGTTATACACAGCCTAATGCGACAATTGTATACCCGGCGCTTGAATTGATAGCCTGCTTTATTCCTCTTTTTTGAAACCAATCTGTGGCAATAGTGTTTGTTAGTATCAAGTATCAAGACCTAATTTAGGTACGAAATACGAGGTACGATTTACGATTGAATAAAAAGTGAATAGAAATAGTGAACTTTTTAGGTTAAACACACTATAACCAACAACCAACAACCAACAACCAACAACCAACAACCAACAACCAACAACCAACAACCAACAACCAACAACCAACAACCAACAACCAACAACCAACAACCAACAACCAATAACCAATAACCAATAACCAATAACCAATAACCAATACACCAATACACCAACCCCCATGCTCGGCTACCGCTTCTCCAAATTCGACCCAACAGACAAGGACCAAACGCCTTTCGATAGGCTATTTAAAATCTTCAAAGAGCTGCTTACTTACACCAGCGGCGATGTGAACGAGGCCATTAGCTGGCTAAACGAACTGGACAACGAGTACAAACTGACCGACAACAAATATGGCATCGGCGATTTTATTGAAGACCTGAAAAAGAAGGGCTACCTGAAAGACGACGAGGTAACGGGCGATATGACCATTACCGCCAAAACCGAACAGGCCATCCGCCAGAATGCTTTGGAGGAGATTTTCGGCAAACTAAAGAAGGGCAAGCGCGGCAGCCACAAAACTCCTTTCTCGGGCCTCGGCGATGAGCGCAGCAGCGACAGCAGACCGTTTGAGTTTGGCGATGCGCTGGAGAACATCAGCCTTACCGAGAGCATGCGCAATGCGCAGATAAACCATGGCATGGATTCGTTTAAGCTTACACAAGACGACCTAGAGGTGCTGGAAACGGAATTCAATACCAACACCAGCACGGTGCTGATGATCGACATTTCGCATAGCATGATATTGTATGGCGAAGACCGCATAACGCCCGCCAAAAAGGTGGCCATGGCCCTGGCCGAATTGATTACCACCCGCTACCCGAAAGACACGCTGGACATTATCGTGTTTGGCAACGATGCTTGGCAAATAGAGATAAAAGACCTACCCTACCTGCAAGTGGGGCCTTTCCATACCAACACCATTGCCGGTCTTGAACTGGCCATGGACCTATTGCGCCGCCGCAAAAACGCCAACAAACAAATAATGATGGTAACCGACGGCAAGCCAACTTGTATGATGGAAAACGGCCAGTACTACAAAAACAGCTTCGGCCTCGACCGGAAAATCATTAACAAAACGCTTACCCTAGCCAAAGCCGCGCGCCGCCTGCGCATACCCATCACTACCTTCATGATTGCCACCGACCCGCACCTGCAACGCTTTGTGGAGGAGTTTACGGAAGTAAACCACGGCAAAGCCTTCTACACCGGCCTCAAAGGCCTCGGCGAACTGCTGTTTGAGGATTTTGAAAGGGGTAGGAAGAAGCGGATGTAGGAGTTAATTTAGCTTTTCACGAGATTGCTATAAACCACTGATTTTTAGTATTTTGGACTACCAATAAACCATTAACCTGCGAGAACCAAAGTGGAAGGCAACAGTATTATAGATGCTTACTTTAACAAGCATGCATCGAAACTGACAGATATAAGCATAGAATTAATCAGGCCCTGCTTGCAAGTGCTAGAGTTGCCGAAAAAACATGTGCTTGTAAAGGAAGGGCAAACCACTGGCTATATATATTTAATGATAAAAGGGGCCGCCAGAAGCTACTATCTTAAAAACGGTAAAGAAATACACACCTGGTTTGCCTTTGAAGATGATGTAATAGGCGCATTGCGAAATTATTACGGCATTCCATCCAGAGAAACCATCGAATTGCTCGAGGATAGCGTGATGCTTGGTTTCAATATTCAGCTCATAAAGCCTTTGATGGTTGGGAACGCCCAGATATCGAACTTGGTAAGTGCAGCGCTTGCAGAGTATACGCTATACCTCGAAGACAAATTGTACTTTACCCACCTCAGAACTGCTAGAGAGAGATACGACGCGCTATTGAAACATGAGCCTAAAACATTACAGCGTGTTCCGTTAACCTATATTGCCTCATACCTTGGCATTTCCCGCGAAACATTGAGCAGATTGCGTGCTGGGCAATTTTTGTGATATATATCAAATGTAGGTAAACTTTCCTTACTTACATTTGCTCTATGAAACAACTGCTTTTAATTCTAATATTGGCAGCAGGGGGCAACCTTGCGGCGCAAAGCAAGTATACCGAACTGCAATTAGGCTATTACGCCCCTTACTTTAGCAACATGGGGTTTACGGTTGGTTACGGTATAGATTTTAAAACTTGGGAAAAAAGTGCCGAAAACAAGCGCAGTAAAACAAACCGCCTGCATTTGCTTCCACAAGTAAGCTATTTCTATCAATCAAACACCGCGCATAACCTTTTGCTTAACCCTGAGGTTGTTTACAAATGGCGCAAAACAAGTAAGCGGTTTTATCTTGCAGCCTCCATTGGCACAGGTTACCTATTGTCGTTTCAACGGCAAACAGGCACTGTGAGCCTCAGTACCGGTGAAATTGATTATCAAAACGAACGATTGCACTTTTTTGTGCCGAACGTTAACCTAGGATTTGGCGTGGACCCACGCAAAAGAATAGGTTTTTACTTCAAAGCATTTTACGGTAGAAAGTTCAGTACCAGCCAAACCAATTCGGCGTTTATTGGCCTGTCTACTGGTTTGATTATCAAACTATCAAAAAACAATTGAGGCCATGACCAGAAAAGAGTTTATCAAACATTCGTTGGCTATGGGTATGGGCTTGCCCTTTTTGTCTTCACTATTACTGGAGTCCTGCTCCAAAGAAACCATCTTCCCAAATTTTGAAACCAACTTTTCAGGCAAAGTAGTAATAGTGGGTGCAGGTGCTGCAGGCTTGGCCGCAGGCTACTTGCTTAAAAGATACGGCGTTGACTTTGAGATAATTGAAGCCGCACCTGTGTATGGCGGTAGGCTCAAAAAAGCCGAAGGCTTTGCGGATTTCCCCATAGATATTGGCGCAGAGTGGATGCACACCGAGCCCTCCATACTGGCCGAAATTATAAACAACCCGGAAATCAAAGCAAACATTGACATAATTGTATACAACCCCCAAACCATTGAAGCCTGGAACAATGGCCAACTGAAACCACACCACTACATTAGCAACTTTTACACCGAGTGGAAATTTAAAAACACTACATGGTTTGACTTTTTTGACCAATACATAGTGCCCCATGTTATTGATAAAATCAAACTACAACAGCCAATAACGGCCATTAACTACACCGATAGCAAAGTGCGCCTAACAACAGCTAGCAACCAAACCATTGAGGCCGACAAGGTGCTTATTACCACCCCTATCAAAACGCTGCAAAACCAACAGATAGATTTCTCTCCCACATTGCCAGCCGCCAAAACACAGGCCATTAACAGTGTGTTTATGGGCGATGGAATAAAGATTTTTGTAGAGTTCAAAGAGCGCTTCTATCCTGATATTGTGGTATTCGGTAAAATTTTTCAGGCCTTGAACGAAGAAGAAAAATTTGTTTACGATGCCGCCTTCCGAAAAAACTCAAGCAGACACGTTTTGGGTCTTTTTGCCATCAACGAAAAAGCCAGCGCTTATACCCAACTTAACACCGAGCAAGAAATCATCGACCAATTTTTGAGCGAACTGGATGAAATTTTTGATGGAAAAGCATCACAAAACTATGCAAAACATATTATCCAAAACTGGTCGAAAGAACCTTACATCCAAGGAGCATATTCCTATTCCTTTCAAGGAAACCAGCGCAACATAGTAAACGAAATCAGTGAGCCTGTAATGGACAAACTGTTTTTTGCCGGAGAGGCGCTATCCATTGAAAATCAAGCAACCGTGCACGGAGCTTGCCAATCTGCGTATGCTACGGTGGCGCGCATGCTTAAAGATGGATAATCCTTAGGGTTACTTTCTCTCCCCATTTTGAACCCAAATCCCCATTTTAGGTTTATGTGTACATACCTTTAATTTCGGGTACTGGCTTAGCTTTTTTACATGAATTCCTTATATTTAAGTTTGATTTTTATGCTATGACGACCATAACTGTAACGGTATCTGACCCTAAGAAAGCAGAAATGTTGGAAGAAATGTTGCGCTCATTGGAGTTTGTAACCGATGTGGAAATTACGGATGACCATTACCAGTTATCGGATGCTGAGATATTAATGTTGAACGAGCGCCGAGAAGAGTACCGCAAAAATCCTGAAAAAGCGCGTAGCTGGGAAGAAGTTCAAGCAGAACTCAAACAAAAGTACAGTTTATAACATTTCTCTCCCCCACTTTGAACCCAAACCCCCATTTTTGGTTTATGTGTACATACCTTTAATTTCGGGTGCACGAGAAAGGTAGAACCATGATTGCGAAAAGGATTTTTGGATTACCATGATTTCCTTTTTAAATGGTGTAAAATCGAGTTGCCCATTGTTTATAATCAAGCAAATCCTGTAATCCTTTTAATCAAGGTTCAGACTACACCCCACATGAAACAACCAAAAGCAAAAACCATCAGCGAACTTAAGGCCGCTGGATATACCCCGAAAACGATTAAGCAAGAAATACGCGACAACCTGGTGGCGCGCATGAAGGCCAAACAGCCCATGTTTGAGGGCATTTTGGGCTACGACCAAACCGTGATACCGGATGTGCAGCGCTCTATACTATCTAGGCACAACATGATTTTGCTGGGTCTACGCGGTCAAGCAAAAACCCGCATTGCCCGCCTAATGGTGAACTTGCTGGATGAATGGGTACCTGTGCTGGAAGGCAGCGAACTGAACGAGGACCCGCTATTGCCGATCACCAAGCAGAGCGTGGAACGCATTGCCGAGCTGGGCGACAAAGCCCCGATAACTTGGTTGCACCGCAGCGATAGGTATGCCGAAAAACTGGCGACACCGGATGTTTCGGTGGCCGATTTGATTGGCGATGTGGACCCTATTAAGGCCGCCAACATGCGCCTCAGCTATGCCGACGAGCGGGTGATCCATTTCGGGTTGGTGCCGCGTAGCAACAGGTGCATTTTCGTTATCAATGAGTTGCCCGATTTGCAGGCGCGCATACAAGTGTCACTGTTCAATATTTTGCAGGAGGGCGATGTGCAGATACGCGGCTTTAAGCTGCGCCTGCCGCTGGATATACAGTTTGTGTTTACGGCCAACCCCGAGGATTACACCAACCGTGGCAGCATTGTTACGCCGCTTAAGGACCGCATAGAGAGCCAGATACTGACGCACTACCCTAAGGATATTGCCATCTCCAAATCGATAACGCTGCAAGAAGCGGAGCTTACCACCGAGCAAAAAGCCACGGTGGGCTATAGCGATTTGGCCCTAACGCTTAACGAGCAGATTGCCGTGGAGGCGCGCAGCAGCGAGTTTGTGGATGCCAAGAGCGGTGTAAGTGCGCGCTTGACCATCTCGGCTTTCGAGAACCTGTTTAGTGCCGCCGAACGCCGTAGCATCATCAATGGCGAGGACAAGACCTACGTTCGCATGGGAGATTTTTGGGGCATTATACCTGCCATTACGGGCAAGATAGAGTTGGTGTACGAAGGCGAGCAAGAAGGCCCGTACATTGTGGCCCAAAACCTATTGAGCAAGTCGATACGTACGTTGTTTGCCGAGTATTTTCCGAACCCGGAAAAGCTGCGCAAAAAGAAGGATGCCAACCCGTACCAAGAAATTGTGGACTGGTTTAACCTGAACAGCCTAGATATACTGAATGAGGTAACCGACAAGGACTACGCCCACCGCCTATTGGCCGTGGATGGTTTGGATGACTTGGTAAAAAAATACCACCCCGACGTAAAAGGCCCCGAGCGGTTGTTTTACATGGAGTTTGTGCTGCACGGCTTGGCCGAATTCAGTCAGCTAAACAAACACCAACTAGAAACCGGTGTACGCTTTAAAGATTTGCTGGGTGCTATGTTTGATATGGGCGGGGAGAATTGATTTTGAATTGAAAATTTAAAATTCAAAATTGATTGAAAGGTTTCGTTTTCAACTCACACGCTATGCACAACCAAGAAACCCAAGATAGATTGGCCCAAATAGAGGAACTCCTTGATGAATACAAGGCGTTAGTAGAGCAATGCGAAAGGGGTTATGAGGAAACACCTGAAGACTTTGTGGATGACGTTTACGTCCGTACCAAAATCCATGTATTGGTCGAGTACTTGGATTTAGATAAAGAACTCGCCTTCGTAAAAGTTATGCAAAAATTAGCAGCGCTAGACGATAGGTTTAAGGCCACCCTAATGCCTGATAAATATCTACATGCTCCCGATAAGCATTGGTGGAACAATAGAATATTAAAGTTTGCTTGGGATGAATACCGCGAGATTATGATGGAAAATCATGGTATTGTTATTGGGGAAGCTTGAGCTTGAAAATTCAACCTTACTTGATACAAATTCCGTGATTTTTGAGTGTTATCAGTGGTTTAGCATTTAACCACCAAAGGCACTGATGAAACACGGAAAAATGTCAATTGCAACGACCAATTTTAAATTTTTCAATTTTGATTTTTTAATTCCCACCTCGCCTTACCTTTGCAGCTCACTTAACCCAGCCATGAAAAACGCCTACCTAAAAATGCATGGTGCCATATTGCTGTGGGGGCTTACGGGCATTTTCGGTAAGCTCATTTCGCTGGATGAACTGCCGCTCGTTTGGTGGCGCATGGCTATTACCGCCGCAATACTGGGCGTGGCACTTTTAGCCGCCAAACAGTTACAGCGCATGGAGTTGAAGAAGGCCAAACCCGCTATAGCAACAGGTATAGTGTTGGCGCTTCATTGGTTGTGTTTCTTTGGGTCGATAAAGTACTCCAACGTAACGATTGCTTTGAGCACCTTGGCCAGCACGGCCATGTTTACCTCCATCATCCAATCTGTATTGCAACGGCGACGGCCTGTGGCGAGGGAGCTGGTTGCCAGTGCGGTTACCATAGTGGGCGTGGCAGTGGTTTTTCAGTTTCAAGAACTGCATTTTGTGGGTATTATATTGGGACTAATGAGCGCCTTGCTAGGCTCCATATTTACCATAACTACCGAAAAATTAGTAAAGGAGCAATCGCCATACAACCTGTTGTTTGTGCAATTGCTGGGTGGTGTCGGGGTGCTATCAATCATTATACCGTTTGTGGTGGCCAACAATCCTAATTTGGCATTGCTGCCCGTCGGTTGGGATTGGGCGTACCTGTTGATACTTGCTGGCGTTTGCACGGCCTACGCCATGAAACTATCGTATGACGCACTAAAGGTGGTTTCGTCGTTTATCCTCAACCTCTCCACCAACTTAGAGCCGGTTTACTCCATTTTGTTGGCGTTTATTTTGTTTGAAGAGCATAAGCAACTCAATACCGGCTTTTTTGTAGGGTCGGCGCTCATAATGGCTTCGGTGGTGCTAGGTACCGTTGATTTTGGGGCACTTAAATTGCGCACCAAAAAGCTGGCTTTGAGAAAGTAAGAACAAAACAGGTGCTTTGTGTTCGTTGTGAAACCGTTGTGCTCGTTGTGGTTAAATTTTACAACGATATGAACTTAAAGCTGATTAAAGGCTGGAATATTTCTTTGCGTTCGTTGCGAATAACTTTGCGCACGTTGCGGTAAAAACACACAATACGTTTTTAACCGCAAAGAACGCAACGGAAAAAACGCAACGAGCGCCAAGTGCATGTTATGTGCCAATTTATACCTAAAAGATATTTTCTATACCGCCTTTTGCGGATGGCGGGTATAAAATGCCCAAGCCAGCAACCCATTATAGAAAAAAGACCCCAATAAATACACCAAACTGTTCTTAATTACTCCGGCCAAAACCTGCGTGTCGCCATTGGGTACTTCTGGCGATTGCAATGTGAGCTTGCCATAATACCATATACTGACCCCCGCAATTATCATAACCTTTAGTTTTTTAGGTTATGAGGGTGCAAAATTTGTGCTTATGGTAGCTTTTTCAAATCCCTTCCATTAGGTGAAGTAAAGCTTATAGATTTGATTGACTGCAAACTACGATTACCAGAACCATCCACTAACCTAAACTCTACCTGATAAGATGCTCCCAAGTTATGGCAAAATTTAAAAGACTCACATTCTGAGCCTCCCACATTTATAAACCCTTGATTCGGGAAAATGTAATAGGTCATTGTCTCACTGTAATTCACTGCGGTCAGTTTAACCTTTACCAGATATTCCAATACCTCTTTAATATTAGCTTTGAACTGCACACTACTATATATGGGGCAACCTCCGACTCTAAATTTTCCCATTTCGGTTGGCGGGGTGACAAATATTGGAGGCTCCATATCCGAGGTTGCTATAACGCGCCAACGCTTGTTTAGCGAATTTCGATCAAAATAATGTCCTACAGACTCAATTAAATCTGGAATTACTAGTTCATAATTCTTCCCTGGCTGCAAGTCACCATCAGCACTAAAAAGTATTTGGGCAGGGTGATATCCCGTTTTGGGCACATAATCTTCAATACATAGCTTTACGGAGTGTTTACCACTAATCAATAAAGCTTGTTTGGTGCTTATGGCTCTTATGGTTTCGGTATCCTCACCATAACCTTCAATTAGGATAATAGGAGTAGTGCTAATACTATCCGAATAGGGCCAAACACTGATACCACCCATACAGCAATCGGCCAAAACGTTGGTCCAAAAAATGAGCAACAGAAGGGTTTGTGCAAGATATTTCATATACTATGAGTAATGTGCGTAAATTATGCTTCTATCCCACTAAATCGGTAGCGCTTTTCTTAAAGAAAAAAGACAAAACCATATTAACAATAAGTGCTACCACGATGGCCATAAAAAATATAGCTATCAATCCAAAAACCACGTCCCTCATTTCAACCCCATCTGATTGCTTAAAGGCATTATCAATGATTAGAAACAAGCCCATTAGGCCAATGTAGCTGGTAGTGGCACCTCGATTTAACTGATTAGCATACTTTGCAACCTCATTGCTTGCCCAATATAAATACTGGGTAACCATAGGGGGTAATAAGATGATGGCTAACACCAATATAGTCCATACCCACATAAAGACGCCGTATTCTTGCTTAAGTTTTTCCGGATTCTCAACATGATCAACTTTAATGGACAAAAAAGCTGGACGCAAATACCAACTAAGGCAACCTAACCCAATTAGCAATACCAAACTGAGCAACAATCCCGCCTTTATCGGGTTGCGATGGTACCACGAATTGGGTAGTTGGGGTGCTGGAGTATCAAGTATTTCAGACATCCTTTAAGGGTTCTTTTATAAATCTAGGCGCTGCAATTATGGTTGTAAATATTTAACTGATACCAAAACTAACTACAGCATCTAACTTTATCGTTTCATAAAATGCCCGCCACCATTCATCATCCAAAAAAGACAGATCATATTTTACCCGCCTAATGACCAATTCATATACCGAAAAGTCCAACCAAAGGATTATAGCACCAAAGCAAATTGCAATAGGATACCCCCACCGGATATACTTTTTTAAAGCAAACCATATAACATAAAAGAAAGCAAATACCACAATGAAAACACTCCAGTTTCCAACGTTCAACCAAAACTGATTATGATAAGCTTCCCCGAAAATTGGATATAACTTACGCTGGTTTGTTTGAAACATGATATACTCAACTTCTCTGATATTCTCCATACAAAATTCAAAAATCAGAGAAAAGGAAGTCAACACCAAACCTAACCATAATGGATTGCTTATGGCCGCATCGTTCCCAATTGTTTTCTTTTCTATGTTAGACAACTGCTTCATTCTCCCTTTTTACCAATAACCTTGGACGACCATTTTTTTCATGGACCATCGACTGTGGACCATGGACCACCTACGCCCACTCCACCAGCTGCATCACCGCTAGTTGTATACCCTCGTTTATTTCACCGATGCTGGCTTCCATCATGTAGCAGGGGGTGGTTACGATTTTGTTTACAGAGTCTTTGGTAACATGCGCTACGGTAACCATTTCGGCCACGGCACCGGCCACTTCCATACCGCCGCTCACGGCCCGTATGTCGTATGGCGAAGGCGCATTGGTGGTGCCCACCGTTAGTCGGGTTTTAATGCCAGTGCCCTCTAATGCTTTGGCTATTACGGTAGGGCCCATGCACATGGCGGCAATGGGCTTATCGGCATGCAGGGTTTCGTTGATGATGCGGCGCACCTCGGGGTTTATGTCGCCCTCGGGGCCATTAAATGCCCATTGGGTAAGGTTTTTGGCCGCACCAAAACCACCCGGGATGGCTAGTCCGTCAAAATCGGCAGGGGAAATGTCTTTAAGGTCTTTGATGTTGCCGCGGGCAATGCGGGCAGCCTCGGTGAGTACATTACGGGTCTCGTCCATCTCTTCACCGTTTAGGTGATTGATAACATGGTGCTGGTTGATGTTGGGGGCAACACAAAACCAATCGGCGCCGCTTTGGTCAATGGCCAGCAGCGTAAGCGTGGCCTCATGTATCTCACTTCCATCGTAAACGCCGCAGCCAGATAGTAGCACGGCAATCTTTTTCTTAGTCGTCATAGTTTGTCGGGTTTTTAAATTTAGTCGGTGTTTCTAAGATAGGGAAAATTGGCTCTTAATGGTGCACAACTTTGCGATTTTACTCTGTGAAATCCATATTTATAAAAAAAGGTTACCTCAATGTTTTGAGGCAACCTTTAGTTATAGATTTAGGCTGAAAGTTAATGACGTTAGTCAGCGTTGCAAAAGGAATCGTAACCAGTTTTGATAATCAAAATAACCGCTGCGATAATAATTCCAGTAACGATAGGATTTATTGATAACCCAATTGCGGCCAAAATAATAGGGATTACATTTTTAATAAAATCCTTGAAAGATGACCCTACTAAATTCTGGAACCATTCTGCAATACTTTCACGGTTGCAAATGGCAGCTTTAACCTTTCTACGCAGTTTAGCAAAAACCTTTTTCCCTTCTGTTTCTTACCAAACCACTCAGTTCGGCTCTATTCTGCAAATTAATAAAGGCCTTTGGGCTTCCCAATAAAGCATGTCCGCCTGTATCTATTGGGTTCATAAATTTTCGATTGCCTCATCTTCATCCTCTTCGTTTTCATTTTCAATTTCATAACCTAAGTCATAAAGTCCGTTTGCCAACGCATCATAAGCCCCATCTTCACTTATGCTGGTCAATTCGCCTTCAACGAAGTCGGCAATTTCCATTTAACCCTCCTTCCGAGTAACCTGTTTTGATGTACATATCTTTTTGTTTAGTTCTATGCTAAAATACATCTTTACATTAAAACTTCATTAATAAAACCTTTAAGTTTTATCTATTTACATAAATTTAAACAATTGACTCCAGTTAAATTGATAATTATCCAAGCAGTGTTAAGAATATTTAAATATCATTAAATTGCAGAAGTGAGTTTTCTTGGTTACGTATTTTTTAGATTACCCTAAAATTAGTTTTGACAATATGAAACCATATTGTTAATTTTGTGTTATCAAGACTATGAGAACTATTACGCTGATACTGTTAGCCTTAAGCGTATTGCTTTGGGTAGGATGCACTAATGAGGCCAAAAAACCACCACCACTGGCGGTGCTGCATATAGTAACTACCACGGGCATGCTGGCCGATGCGGTGCAACACGTGGTTGGCGAATATGCTACGGTGGAAGCCCTAATGGGCCCCGGCGTTGACCCGCACCTGCAATAAAGCTACAGGCAGCGACCTAAGCAAACTGAACAAAGCCGACTTGGTATTCTATAGCGGTCTGCACCTAGAAGGTAAAATGACCGAAGTAATGGGCAAGCTCGCCCAGAAAAACCGACCATAGGCGTGGGCGATAAACTGACCAAACCTGCCTAATTGACGCTGGCGGTATGCACGACCCGCATATTTGGTTTGATGTGGCGCTTTGGGCTGAAATTTTACCCTTTATTACCGACGAATTGATTGCATATGATATTGAGCACATGGATGCCTACGCCGACAACTCCATCAAGTACCAAAAAGAGTTATTGGAGTTGGATAGTTGGGTACTGAGCAGATAAATAACCTGCCCGAAAGCCAACGCATACCAGTTACCGCCCACGATGCCTTCATTATTTCGGTAAGGCGTATGGTATTGAGGTGCATGGCCTGCAAGGGATATCAACGGTTAGCGAATATGGATTGAAAGACGTAACTAACATAGTGGATATGCCGGTGAGCCGCAAGATTAATGCCGTGTTTGTGGAAAGCTCGGTAAGCGATAAGGCCCTTAAAGCCGTGGTGCAGGGCGCTGCCGACCAAGGCCATACCGTAAAAATTGGCGGCACGTTGTTTAGCGATGCCATGGGCGCCGCCGACAAGCCAGAAGGTACCTATGTGGGCATGGTGAAATATAACGTAACAACCATAGTGGAGGCACTAAAATGATACAGCACGTTGACAACCCGATAATAGAGGTACACGACCTAACGGTAAGCTACGATAAAAAGCCCGTGCTCTGGAACGTGGATTTCACTATCCCTGCTGGTGCGCTGGTGGGCATCATCGGGCCCAACGGTGCGGGTAAATCTACACTGATAAAGGCCATCATGGGCTTGTTGCCCTTGAGCAGCGGCTATACCAAGTTATTTGGCGAAGACCTGAACGATGTGCGCAAGCGCGTGAGCTACGTGCCACAACGCGAAAGCGTGGATTGGGATTTCCCGGCAAGCGTAATGGACATTGCCTTGATGGGCCGCTATGGCCAGCGCGGGCTGTTTAATCGCATTACGGCCGAAGACCGCTCCATTGCCCGCCAAGCGCTAGAACAGGTGCATATGCTGGAGTTTGCCAATAGGCAAATCGGTCAGCTTTCGGGCGGGCAGCAGCAACGGGTGTTTTTGGCGCGCGCCTTAGCCCAACAAGCCGACCTATACTTTATGGACGAACCCTTTGCTGGCGTGGATGCCGCTACCGAAAGTGCCATAATAGAACTATTGAAAGAACTAAAAGCCCAAGGCAAAACCATATTGGTAGTGCACCACGATTTGCAATCGGCAGAAGAATATTTTGACTGGATAGTGCTGTTGAACACCCGCTTGGTGGCTTCTGGTCCCGTGAAGGAAGTGCTCACCCCTACCCTGCTGCAAGAAACCTACGGCGGCAAGCTTTCGCTACTGGCGCAAGTGGGCGATATTGCCAGTAGCAAAGGTGTGGGAACGAGGGAATGAATGGGTCCATGGTCGATAGTCGATGGATAAAAATGGTTACCAGTTAATCGGTTATTAGGCTTGTCTCGCCTTGGGCGAGGTTTATTGGTAAATGACAAAGTTGATATTGATGCTGCAACGCCCCAAATGGGCATTATAATAATAGCATAGTACAAAGCATGTACCTTTCCAATTGCTACATACAACTCCTCAATCGTACCTCGTAAATCCTAAATCAAACATACCTCTGGTCTACACTAAACTTCTCGGGGTGGCATGGGGCAACGGTGCTGTAAAAGGCCATAATCTCACGCAGGTCTTTATCCATATCTCCGCTCGGGTGAATTATCTTGCCTACGCCAGCTTTCTTCTTTTTATAATCGAGGTAGCCAAGCGCAATAGGAACGCCCGCCTGCACGGCAACGTGGTAAAAACCGGTTTTCCATTCGGTGCGCAGCGCTCGGGTACCTTCGGGGGTTACAGCAAGGGTTAGTCGTTTGTTGGTTTTAAACAAATTAACCATGGCATCTACCATGCTTATTCGTTCGGTGCTGCCGGTTTTTGGGCTGCGGTCAATCCATATAGCCCCCATGTTTTCAATTATCTTGCTGATAATCGGGTATTTGCTCCACTCTTGTTTAATGGTGAAACGGATTTTGATGCCCAGTAAATCGAAGGCGCCCATCATGTATATCAAGTCCCAGTTACTGGTATGTGGGGCAGCGATAATTACACAATTGTGCACCTCATCAGTCATGCTATCCTTATCAAACTCCCAATTAGCAAACTTAAACCAGGTGGTATAAATACTCATAGTGAAACGTGTTATAGCGGTGTGACGGCAAAGTTAAGGTATTTTGACCCACGGTAGATAAAAATGCCCTACACATGCAACTATAACTAAAATATTGCCACTGGTTTTATTAATCCGTATCTTTGCCGAAATTTTCAGTAAAGTGGTGTACTTAACACGCAAAGAGCATTTTAATGCTGCCCACAAGCTATACAACGATAGCTGGAGCGAAGAACAGAACCTAGCCGTGTTTGGCAAATGTGCCAATGCCAACTGGCATGGGCACAACTACAACTTGTATGTAACGGTTAAGGGTACGCCCGACCCCGATACAGGTTTTATCATCAATGTAAAAGACCTAAGCAAGTTGATTAAGGTTGAGGTAGTTGACCACCTAGACCATAAGAACCTTAACCTAGATGTACCATTTTTGAAAGGCAAAATGGCCAGTACCGAGAATTTGGTAATTGCTATTTGGCAGCGTTTGGAACTGCATATTGCTAAATATGGTTGTGCTTTACATTGTATTAAACTATACGAAACCGAGAATATTTACGCGGAATATTTCGGTGAATAACCACTACCATGCACAACGACGACGACGATCTATTATACCAAAAATTGGATAGTTACCACCCCGAAACTACTGAGTTTATTGCTGAACGTATCGGCAACATCATTACCTCGTTGGGAGAGGATGTGCAACGCGAAGGGCTCTTAAAAACCCCCGAGCGCGTAGCCAAAGCCTACCAGTTTCTTACCCATGGTTATGGCCTGGATGCTAAAAAGGTGTTGGAGTCGGCGATATTTGATGAGCACCACAGCGAGATGATTATCGTTAAAGATATTGAGCTGTACTCATTGTGCGAGCACCACATGTTGCCTTTTTTTGGTAGGGCACATGTAGCTTACATACCCAATGGCAAAATTGTGGGCTTAAGTAAAATACCACGTGTGGTTGATATTTTTGCTCGCCGCCTGCAAGTACAAGAGCGCTTAACCGTTCAAATTCGCGATTGTATAAACGAGGCACTACAGCCCCTTGGTGTTGCGGTGGTTATCGAGGCCAAGCATCTGTGCATGATGATGCGCGGCGTAGAGAAGCAAAACAGCGTAACCACTACTTCGGCATTTGTGGGTGAGTTTGAGAAGCAAGCTACCCGCCAAGAATTCATCAACCTACTTTCTGCCAAGCTTAGTTGATTGGTTATAGGTTAATCGGTTATTGGTTATCAGTTAATTAGTAAGCATTTGCTTCTTTTCCATGGACCATCGACCATGGACCATGGACTAATTTACTATTTTTGGCATATTGATCAACACAAACAATCAATATGCACGCATTTGTATTTCCAGGGCAAGGCTCACAGTTTGTGGGTATGGGCAAAGAGCTCTATGAGCAATCTGCAAGAGCTAAAGAGTTGTTTGAGCAAGCTAACGACGTTTTGGGTTTCCGCATAACCGATACCATGTTTAACGGCACTTCTGAAGAGCTAAAGCAAACCAACATTACCCAACCCGCAATATTTATTCACTCAGTAGTGTTGTCGCAACTACGCAATATACAACCACAAATGGTTGCTGGTCATTCTTTGGGCGAGTTTTCGGCACTAGTGGCCGCAGGGGTGTTTAGTTTTGAAGATGGATTAAAGTTAGTTGCCCAGCGGGCAATGGCCATGCAAGAAGCATGCGAACTGCAACCCAGTACCATGGCTGCCGTGCTGGGTTTGGATGACCAAACTATCATTGATATTTGTGAAGGGATTACCAAAGAGATAGTGGTGCCAGCCAACTTTAACTGCCCAGGCCAAGTAGTAATTTCTGGAAGTATTAAAGGTATAGCTGCGGCCGAAGAAGCACTAAAAGCAGCCGGTGCCAAGCGGGTATTAGTACTTAACGTAGCAGGTGCGTTCCACTCGCCGTTAATGGAGCCGGCCCAAGAAAAATTAAAGATTGCCATTGAGTCAACGACATTTAAAACGGCTGCGTTTCCTGTTTATCAAAATGTGACCGCTTCGGCTATTACAGATGCTACGCGCATACGCGAAAATTTGAACTTGCAGTTAACGGCGCCAGTGCGCTGGACACAGAGCATACAACAAATGATTGCGGATGGTGCAACCGTATTTACCGAAACAGGACCAGGTAGCGTATTGAGGGGATTAATCAAAAAGATTGATAAAGAAGTGAATTTTTTGGATATTTGAACTGCTTAAAAAACCGCCATATGAAAAATTTATACCTACTTGTTATAGTATTGTTGACCTTGCTTGTTACAGCACCAACCATTGCCCAAAATAATGGTGGTATTGACAGTGGTAATTATAATTATCAAAGTGGCCCCAAAAGGCACCGAACGGTAATTGCGCTTGGGCCGTCGTCTTTATGGAGCCCAACTTTAAAGTTTGAACAAGGAATTGGTAATTGGGTTTCAGCAGGTTTTCATGCCAGGTTCCGCTTTATTATGTGGAATGGCGGCAAGATTGAACCATTTGTAAGAGTATATTTTACCGAAAAATCACCTGAAGGGCCGTTTATACAGCTTAAGGGTAGTTTTGGTGCTTATCGCCGAAACTTTGTGTTTGATGATTTTTGCTATTACGACTCTAATGGCGATTACATTTGCGGCGACAGTTATGATGAAGATTATTTTTTCAGCTTCGGCGGTGGATTGGTTGGGGGGTATCAGTTCTTTTTTGGAGCCAAAGACCATTTTGCCCTTGACCTTTTCGGAGGTTTCCAATACATGTATCAAGATCGTTCAGGTTATAATGACTACAGGTACCTTCGTAGAATATTCATCAATTTTCCGGTGGAGGTTGGTCTTAGGCTAGGGGTGGCATTTTAAACTTGGTAGTTAGTTTTAGTCCAGTTATAGCAGCGTTTAAGCAATATACCGTTTCAGGTGGTTAATTTTTTATCACAATTTTGATGAAATCTCTTTGCTGCTATAACTATTGTTTGCTAGATTTGATTGAGTTAAATAACAATCACTTGTGAAATATCAACATACTTTCGTAAAGTAGTCGTTAAACCTTGAAAATTAGTTGATAAAATAGTGACAAATAAGGCGCAGCATTTTTTTCTTAATTAGTTCATATTAACAAACCATTAAAACTACCAATAATGAAAAACACTAAACTCTCTTTGACCCTATTATTAGGTGTATTCACCGTGATGCTATTAAATTCTTGTAGCAGCAGCCGCAGTTTTGACGGGTACTACCCAGAGCAGCGAATTGAAGGTAAAGGCTTTGGCTACAATAATGTAGAGCAACCAGCACCTACAGATAATGCTAGCACAATTACTACTGACGAGGTAGTGGCAGTTGAAGAAAACAATAATATTAACACTACTACCGCAGTTGAGGAAGAAGTAGTGGCAGAAACTCCAGTAGTAAGTATTCCTAATTTGCCAGATGTTGATATGAGCCAATTGAGCCCACGTGAAATTAAGTGGATCAATAAACTTGGATTTAACCAAGCAAACACTACTGCTGAAGCGCAACCTAAGAAGTTGAACTTTTTGGAGCGTGCAATGATGAAAATGTTCTCAAAAATTGCTCAGCGTCAAATGAATAAGCATTTTGATGGCGCTGGCGTTCAAGGAATGGATATTGCAGATATTTTTGCAATCATTTCATTATCAGCAGGTGGCGCGGCCTTTTTATGGTATGCAGGTTTCTTATTTGGCCCAGCAGCTATCGTATTTGGTGTTTTGGCACTTAAGCGTGGCACCAGCCGCCGCGGTATGGCAATAGCAGGTATTTGCCTTGGTGCATTTGCAGTACTATTGTGGATATTGTTTATTGCGTTAATTGCTACTACAGTTGCGATAATATAATCGCAATCAACCTAAAAAGTTCTTTTAAGCGGCCATGCATATTGCGTGGCCGCTTTTTTTATGCCAATGCCTGTTCCAAATCATTAATAATATCGTCAACATCTTCAATGCCTACTGATAGGCGCACCAGTCCATCGGTAATGCCAAACTGCAACCGTTGTGTTTTATTAACTTGCACGTGGGTCATGCTGGCTGGGTGCTGTATAAGGGTATCGGCAGTGCCCAACGATGCAGTAAGTACACAGTGTTTTACGCCGTTCATTAGTTTTATGCCTGCTTCCACACCTCCCTTTAGTTCAAAACTTAAAATCCCCCCAAAGCGGCGCATTTGGGCAATGGCTAGTTCATGGTCGGGGTGCGACGGTAGGCCGGTATAATTAACCTGCTCTACGGCCGGATGCTCTTGCAACCAAGCGGCTACTTTTTCTGCATTGTCGCAATGTTTTTCCATGCGCAGCACCAATGTCTTGATGCCATTGTTAAGCAAAAAGGCATCAAATGGACTCGGGTTGCCGCCCAGCAGCTTGCGCATGCGCCACACCTGTTTCATCAGCTTTGCATCGGTGCCTACTACAATACCGCCAATAGCATTGCCGTGCCCATTGAGGAACTTGGTAGTAGAGTGCATCACAAAATCGATTCCATGGCTCAGCGGCTGTTGGAGGTATGGTGTAGCAAAAGTATTGTCGGCAGCGGTAAGCACGCCATGTGTTTTAGCTAGGGTAGCCAAGGCATGCAGGTCGTAGCAGTCAAGGGTAGGGTTTGCAGGGGTCTCAATATAAATTAGTTTTATCGACTTGTTGCCTTGCAGAAGCGCCTCAATGTTGGTTAGGTCCTTAAGGTTTTCATAAAGGATGTTTACGCCGTGCTCGCCCAGTATGGTATTGAGCATTTCGGTGGTGGTGCCATATAAGTTGCCTTGGGTAAGCACCGTATCGCCGGGTTTTAGGCCTAAGGAAAGCACCACACTGCTTATAGCAGCCATTCCAGAGCTAAACAATATAGCTTGTGGGGCAGGTATATCCAATCCGAACCCTTCAAGTAGGGCTATCTTTTGTTCAATTATGGTATAGCTTGGGTTGTGCCAGCGGCCGTATATGTAGGCTTCTTCATTACCTTGGAAAACATTCATGGCCTTTTCGGCATTTTCATATACAAAGGTAGATGTGGCATGAATGGGCGGCACATGTGAGAAATGCTCTGTTCTGCCAGGTAATCTGTCGCTTATACAAATGGTTTCGAATCCTTTGGTAGAAATATTTTTTGGCATGTTAGCAGCGTTTGTGCACATTTGAAAGTCTAAGTAGAGTCAAAAGTACCGTAATGAAAGAAATATTTACACAATATGCCGCATATAATGTTTGGGCAAACACACAATTTGCAGACATTATTAGAAGTATAACCCCATCATATACCGACCGGGAGATAGAAAGTAGTTTCCCAAGTATACGTGCCACTGTTAACCACATACGTAGTGCAGAACATATATGGCTGTGCCGTATAAAGGATGAACCTATTACAAGTTGGCCGCAGTATGACGAATATGAATCTAACAACGATTTGGCGGATGCCTGGTTAAAAGGGTCGAAACAAATTTTATCGTTTGCAGAACAGTTAACCTATGAGCAGTTTGCCCAAGAATATGCTTACAAGGATATGAAGGGCAATACACATACTGATGTGCTCAGTAATATTTTTATGCACCTGTTTAACCACTCAAGCTTCCACAGGGGGCAATTGGTTACGCTGTTTCGCCAAAGTGGCATCAGCACCATTCCACGCAGCGACTATATTGTATACGCCCGTGAGTTGAAGGTGTAACATGGTTACGGGTTACGAGTTTTTGGTAACGGGTTGAAAAAATTAACTATTTAGTATAACTAGTATGTGCTTAGCTTTAAGCGTTTATATAGCCAGTCATCGCTGAAAGTGAGGACGAGTTTATTGATATTTCCCCGACGGGGAAACATACTTATAGAATGGGGCAACGCACTATTTACCTTCTGCGAGTAGCACATATTTCGTGCATAGGGAAAAACCCTATGCTATGATATTAAACCCCTTGGGTTGGCCAATAATGCAAAGCTTTACTTTTTGCGTTTTACTACAGCGCCAGTGTAACAATGCTCTTAGTCTCATAAAACGGATCATCGTAATACTTACTTAAGGGAGTTACCCTAGCGCGGTTGCCAAAAGGCTCAAGTTCAGCAGTAAGGTCGCCACCTTTTAAGGCAATCAATCCATTGTGCAGGCGGTGGTTATTGCGCTTTTTTATTTTGCCACGAGTCCATTGAACTAGCTCAGCCATAGGAGCAACAGCACGGGTGATGGCAAAATCTACATGTCCTTCAAAGCGCTCAGAGCGGATGTTGTCAGGAAAAACATTGTCAATTTTAAGCGCATCTTTCACGGCCTTTACCACGGTTATCTTTTTACCTATAGAGTCGGTTAGGTAAAATAGGGTATCTGGAAACAAGATGGCCAAAGGAATACCAGGGAAACCGCCACCAGTGCCAACATCCAATACATCGGCACCTGGGTTAAACTTCACCACCTTGGCAATAGCCAACGAGTGCAGTATATGCCGCTCATACAGGTTATCAATATCCTTGCGAGAGATAACATTTATTTTGGCGTTCCACTCTGCATATAAACCTTGCAACTGTTCAAAATGGCTTTTTTGCTGGTTGGTGAGGTTAGGAAAATGGTAGTACAAAAGTTCTATGCCTGTTGGGGTCATTGGTTAATGGGGTTATTAGGCAAAGGTCGGTAATAAAGCCCGTAACATAAAAACGGGCACCAAGGTAGTCCTTAGTGCCCGATGTTTATTATTGTTATTGTAACTAGACGTGTGTAGTAATAATGATGCTTAAATCCTGTCTTTGGTTTTATCCATCATCTTAAACAGTAGTTCTTTAGCTCGGAACAATTGAGCCTTAACCGTACCTAGCGGTATGTTAAGTTCTTGGGCAATCTCTTCGTAGCTAAGCTCTTGGTAGTAGCGCATTTCAATTAGCACTTTGTATTTATCGTCTAGCTTCTCTAGCGTACCCCTTACTGATATAGAGCGCTGCTTGCGCATGTACTTCTCTTCAGGGTTCAATGAGTCTGATTTGATATCGATTGTCATCTCATCGCCCTCATCATTGCCAAAAGTTTGGTCAATGCTAGTGGTTTCCAAGCGCTTTTTACGAATAAAATCAATGCAGCTATTGGTTGCTATTTTAAACAGCCATGTGCTGAAGGCATACTTTGGGTCATATTTTTCGAGCCTATTAAAAGCCTTACCAAACGACTCAATAGTAATATCCTCCGCATCATCACGGTTATGTACCATCTTCAATACCATGAAGAAGATAGAATCTTTATAGCGAGACATTAGCTTAGCAAAAGCTTGCTGGTCTTTTTTCTCGACAGCTAGCTTTACTAACTCTAAATCTTCTTGCGAACGTTGTGATGGTGATTGTTGCTCCATGTACTTACCTTAATTGCAGAAAGACAGCCCAAGCTAAATAAAAATACTGACATCAGAAAATCACATATCAACACAAAGGGCAATAAAGATGCCTGTTCCAGCGCATTCATGGTGGCGGGCAAGGCTACGAGTAATATCAAAAAACGAAGCACTAAAAGACCTAATGCAAACCAAATGAACGTGGTACCAAAAAGTACGGATGCAAAAAGAAGTCCCAGTACAACAAAATAGAGTGCTATTTGTGGTAGGTAAATAAATGTCAATATAGCCTGGGTTACCAACCTATAATGTTTGCCAGCTTGTGTGTGTCGGCGCTTTTGATGCCACCAATCGGTCCAAGATTTTTTTGGTATGCTCCACATAAGGGCTTCGTTTTCGGCGCATACGCGGGTGTTTTTGCGGGTGGCCATTTCGTTTACCAACAGGTCATCGTCGCCGCTAAGGGTGCTGGCATATTTTTCTTTGGCAGTTGAGTTAAGGTATACTTGCTTACGGTATGCTAGGTTGCGGCCCACGCCCATATAGGGTAGGCCCATCATGGCTAATCCGCCATAAAGGTGGGCGGTAATGAGGGTTTCGTAGCGTATCAGCTTGTTTAACAAGCCTGGTTGGTTGTAGTATGGCGAAAAACCCAACACAATATCCGTTTGGTCATCCATAAAGCCTGCCATGGTGCGTGCCCAGTATGGTGATTGTGGTTTGCAATCCGCATCGGTAAGCAATATAATGTTGTGGGTGGCAGCCAATATACCTTCATGCAGGGCCTGCTTTTTACTGCCGGTGGTTCCTTCAATATTTATAACCCTTAGCCTATCAAATTTTGCTTGCAGGTTTTTTAGCACTTGCAGCGTGTGGTCGGTAGAGCGGTCGTTTACCACAATTACCTCTAAGTTGTTGTATTGTTGTGCCAATACCCAGGGTAGGTTATTTTGCAGGTTTTCTGCTTCATTGTGCGCACAAATAACAATGGATACAGGGCCGGGCTTTGCCAAGGTGCGGGGCGAGCGGTAGTTGAGCCACCTTACCGTAATGTACAAGGTCATCATCAAATAGATTGCAACCAATAGCGCTATTGCAAACTCGCCACCAGTTATCTCATAATAGTTACGAGAGGGTAAGGAGATGAGGAACAAGGTATAATAATTGGATAGCAAAATGTCCAAATTGGTGGCGGTTTCGTTACTTTGCCTAAATTAATCATTTTTAGTAGGCAGCGTGGAATTTAACATACAAGCAAAAGACCCCGGCAGCAAAGCACGGGCAGGCGAAATTACAACTGGGCACGGCATCATCCAAACCCCTATTTTTATGCCCGTAGGTACAGTGGGTACCGTAAAGGCCGTGCATTTTAGTGAGTTGGAAACGGAAGTGCAGGCGCAGATAATATTGGGCAATACTTATCATTTGTATTTGCGCCCAGGTTTGGAGGCCTTGAAAATGGTTGGTGGGCTGCACAAGTTTAACACCTGGAGCAGGCCAATATTAACAGATAGTGGTGGCTACCAAGTGTTTTCGTTGGCCGAGCGCCGGAAAATAACAGAGGAGGGGGTTAAATTCCAATCGCATATTGATGGCAGCAAACACCTTTTTACGCCAGAGAATGTAATGGATACCCAGCGTGTTATTGGTGCCGACATTATTATGGCATTTGATGAGTGTACCCCTTATCCTTGCGAAAAAACCTATGCTACCAATAGTATGCACCTAACCCACAGATGGTTGGATAGGTGTGTAAAACGTTTTAGCGAAACCGAGCCTTTGTATGGCTACCAGCAGGCTTTATTCCCCATTGTGCAGGGCAGCGTTTACCCCGATTTGCGAAAACAATCGGCTGAATATATTGCCAGCAAGGGCATGCCGGGCAATGCCATAGGTGGTTTAAGCGTTGGAGAGCCAGCTGAAGATATGTATGCCATGACCGAACTGGTTTGTGATATTTTACCTGCCGATAAGCCACGATACCTAATGGGCGTGGGCACACCTGCCAATATACTGGAGGGCATAGCCCTGGGCGTAGATATGTTTGACTGTGTAATGCCCACCCGCAATGGCCGCAACGGTATGATGTTTACCACGCAAGGTATCATCAACATTAAAAACAAAAAGTGGGAGCACGATTTTAGCCCTATTGACGAGTTTAGCCCAGCCAGCACTAGTCGCAGGCATAGCAAAGCGTATTTACGGCACTTGTTTGCTGCAAATGAGTTGTTGGGCTTGCAAATAGCCAGTATCAACAATATTTCGTTTTACCTTTGGATGGTGGGCGAGGCCCGAAAGCAAATTTTGGCTGGCACCTTTGCTAGCTGGAAGGATAGTGCCATCAAAACATTTATGCAACGATTATAACCCGCGTGTTTAAGCAGCTTGATATATACATTTTCCGAAAGTTTATAGGCACGTTTGTGTTTGCGCTCATGCTATTTACCATGGTAGCTATAGTGATAGACTTGGTGGAGAAGCTCGATGATATTATCGAGAAGCAAGTATCGGTTACCGAGTTGATATTTGGTTATTACATCAACTTCATTCCGTATATAGATGCACTGCTCACGCCGCTGTTTGTGTTTATTGCGGTTATATTTTTTACCTCTCGCTTGGCTTACCGTACAGAGATTGTAGCCATGCTTGCAAGTGGTATTAGCTATTATAGGGTATTGTTGCCATTTTTTGTGGCGGCCATGCTCATTGCTACCGTGCTGTGGTGGGGCAATAATTATGGGGTACCCAATGCCAATAAAGATCGTTTAGCTTTTGAGGTGAAGTACATAAATACCTATGATAGGTATCGAAAAAATGTACACCTGCAGGTAAAAAAGGATCATTACATATTTATGGAGAACTATGCCAGCAAAGACAGCACGGGCTATAAGTTTTCGTATGAAATATTCAACCAAGGTCAGCTAGTATATAAGCTGCGCAGTGATAGGGTGCAGTGGGACGGGGCCACTGGCAAATGGACGGTTAAAAACTATGTTGTAAGGGAGTTTGATAGAGACGGCGAGACTTTTTCGCAAGGCAAAAGCTTTGATACCATCTATAATTTTGCACCTACCGACCTTGAAAAACGGAGCAATAGCAAAGAAGAAATGAACACTACCGAGCTAAAAGAGTACATAGCGCTTATGCAAGCTCGCGGCGAAGAAGGTGTTGAGTACTATTACATAGAGCTATACAGGCGTAGTGCCGATAGTGCTATGGTGCTAATACTTACGCTTATTGGAGCTACTATTGCCTCAAGAAAGGTACGGGGCGGTATGGGTTTCCATTTGGCTATGGGTTTTGCCTTGGCAGGTTTGTATATTGTGTTTATGCAGTTTTCAAAAACATTTTCTACCAACGGAAACTTGCCGCCTATATTAGGCATCTGGATACCAAATATAGTTTTTGCCGCCATGGGTGTTTGGTTGCTCAAAAAAGCACAGAAGTGAGACTTAGGTATTTTCTTCATAATAGGTTGGTAGATATACCTAGCGGTGGGTATTTATGTTTGATAACAATAAAAACGTACTGGTTAATTTGCATAGCTTATATAAATTTCCTATCCTTATACCGACAGTATTAACAAACCAACTAAATTCAAAAAAATGAAAAAGGTTATTTTAGCAATGGTTGTATTTGCAGCCGTAGGGTTAACTGCTTGTAATAAATGTGATACCTGCTCTGGTGGAACATTAGACGGACAAGAGTATTGTGAAAGTAACAACCTTGCTCGTGACGTTTTTGAAGCAAGTTGCCAAGCTGGTGGCGGAAGCATCAAGTAATCCTCCTACTACCGAAATGAATGAAAGGCCATCCTTAGGGGTGGCCTTTTTTTATATCCCCAACTCTGGGAAGTGCGCATCTCACTATGGGTATATTTATACTCATTTCTTTATACAGTTAATTACGGCATTTACCGCTTGTAATACATTGTAAGCAAGCTGCCATATAGGTGCCACCTGCATTTGTGGGCTGCGCTGGGGTTGCGGCACATGGTTTGCCTGTTTGCTATCTGAACTATAAATGGTTAACTATTAAACCAAAGAAATTATGAAAAACTGGATGATGATGTTGGGCGTTGCAACTGTTATGATATTTGCAACCTCATGCGACAAAGATGAAAATGGCGATTATGTATGCACCTGTAAAAATCAGGATGGCGATATAGAAAGCAGCACTGCAATTGTAAACCAAAACTTGATTAATGCAAGAGGTGCTTGCTCTGATAAGGAGGAACAATTGAACGATAGGCCATTGGATACAAATACTTATATCTGTACTATCGACTGATAAAAATTAAACCATCAATGTGAAGGTAGCTTTAGGGCTACCTTTTTTTTGTGCTATATTTTTAGCAGCTTTGATGCGATGCTAAAACGTTTTTCCAATATCGCCTTATTAGTGTTTTGTGGTTTACTTGTAGCTGGTATTGTCATCACTCGCGAGGTGGACACTGCCATTGAGACCAATGAAAACCGCAAAGACGCGGCTCGCGATGCAATTGTAGATTTTTCTGTTGATTGCACAGGGCCAGTGAAAGTACTAATTACGGCCGATACCGCACTTTGGGTGCGTATTGAATATATCTTACCAAGCTTTAGCTCTTATAACCTTGATAAGCGAAACGGTAGTTGGTTTTTGGGTGAAATGCCCACAAACAGAGAGGCTACCAACCGTTACCTGGGCAAAATTGCTTCGGCAAAAAGTAATTGCTCCATTGTGCATAGCAATCCAAACGCATTGAAAATGGCAGATTATAAGATAAAGGTTATAACCGTTGATGATGATACTTTTTTCTATCAAACCTATGTAATTGATACCAATTTTATTGTGCAAGACTACACAGGCCAGTTATACTCTGGCAACAATGATAGCCTGTTTTGGCAGTTGTATTTCGGTAAGCAGCGATTCATTCCTGAACTGGCCGGGCAATAGGCTGCTCGCTACGAAGCATTAAATACACAAAAAAACCTCCTAGCCCGGTAAGTACATGCCAAAATGCATGGCCTTGGATAAGGCTCTCTGGGTCGCACCAATGCTTATAGCGGTCGAGCCACCAAATAAAAAATGCTGCGGAGGTACTCAATATTGCCATTACCCCAAACAACATTCGATAAGGTGCCTTGCTTACGAAATGATACCACAGCGAGGTTATTATTATACCAACAATAAATGCAGGCAAGGCAATGGAAGAGTTCATGTGCCATTTAACGGCAAACAAAAGTGCGAACACAATAAAGGCAGCAACTACGGTTGCCATGGTTAACTTTGCCTCATTAACTGGTTTGTAATGTTTATAAATTTTAACCAGATTAATCAATATCGGAAATGCTACCAGTGCATATGTACCGCCCATATCAAAGTGCTGCCCAATGCGGGTAATGGAGGCATGAAAGAAGAAACTACCAAAGCACAGGTAAAGAAACGTAAAACCAAATAACCAAGATATTGCAGGGTTGCGTGTAACGAAATTGCCCTGCGGCTTATTAGTGGCGTCGTGTAAGGCAAGTTTAGCACAAACAAGCCCATAAAAAAGGTATGCTAAGTTGCTCCAAGTATTGGCGCGTTGCCGTATAAACTCATCTAATCGGTTTTTTTCGCAAAAGATGGTGTTGGTGCCATTGCTGCCCAGCGTCCAGCCTTGCCACATATTTACATCCCAAACTAAATAGAAAACAGTCGCCAGAATGGCAGTTGTAATAATGAAAATGATGGTAGGGCCCTTGAGTAAACTGCTCAAAGAGTCCCTATAATGGATATTGGGGAATTGCATAACCGCAAGATAGAGCAGATAATTAAAATGGTGAAATAGTAATTGGTGTAATGCAAATCAAGTAACAGGGTGACGGAGGTCATTTTATAAAATGCATGATTTAAAGATATTTGATGCAGTTACTAAACTATTGAACTATGAAGCTGCTAGTGATTTTTGCTACTACCGAAGGGCATACCCGTAAAATAGCCCATTTTGTTCAAAATGAAGCGAAAGCCCAAGGGTGGGAGGTTGATGTGAAAGACGTGAGTGAGGGCGCGCCATTACCCAATGGCTATGATGCCGCGTTAATTGGTGCATCCATACATATGGGTAAGTACCAGGCTGCCATTGCAGATTATGTGATAAGGAATAGCCAAGGCTTGAATAATACCCTGTCGGGCTTTTTATCAGTGAGCTTAACAGCCGCCGGCGATGATGAAGAGGCTTGGAAGGAGATAAATGAGATTGCCGATCATTTTTTGAAATATTGCGACTGGACCCCGCAACGCAGCTTGCAAGTAGCTGGCGCACTCAAGTATGTTGAGTACGATTGGCTTAAAAAAATAGTGATGCGCCATATAGCCAAGAAATCTGGCGGTAGCACTGATACCAAACACGATCATGAGTACACCAACTGGGATGAACTTAGCATGTTTGTGAAAGATTTCTTAGCGCTAAAAAAATAGTTTATTCAGTTACCTCAACACCTTTCCAAAATGCCACATAGCCTTTAATATTATTGGCGCCATCCTTTGTGTTGGCGTAGTACCAAGCCGCATCGGTATTGGTTTTGCCATCCACTTCAAGGGTGTAGTACGATGCTTGGCCTTTCCAAGGGCAGTTGGTGTGCGTATTTGATGGCTTGAAAAATTCGCGCTTAAGGGCATTTGCCGGAAAATAATGGTTGCGTTCCACTACAATGGTCTCGTCGCTCTCGGCAATTACTTGGTTGTTCCAAATGGCTTTCATGGTGGGTGTGGTTTTGTACACAGTTAACCCGCCTTTTGCTTTATTTGTTCAAAAATGAGTTTGATTGCTTTAGAGACTATAGCGTCTTGTTCTTTTTGTGATAAAGTTTGCCCATAACGTAAGGTTATAAGCTCATCTTCATTCAGTCTTAGCGTGTATAACTGATCGGCAAATGTGAAAATCAAATCTGATGATACAGAGAAATTGGTTTCACCAGTTTTATAGTTAGCAAATGAGCAAGACGCTAGTATGGTATCAACTTTTGAAATGCCATTATAACCTTTCTTGCTTTCAACATCTTCAATCATACCTTCTAGCAACGATAGATTGGGGGTGATGAAAGAGCGATTGATTCCATATTGGATTCTATGAGATCTAAACAGACTTTGAAAGTTGAAGAGTGCTTTTTCTCTAAATAGCACGAAAACTGGCAGGATAAGTTCTTTGAAAGCACCAGTAATGGCAGGTATTTCTTTGGATTGTTTCTTTAGCTCTTGCTCCTTTTTCCACAACGCAATTTCCTTCTCCACATCCTCAGGTTCTTCAATTTCTTTACCTTCCAAAGCATCCAAAACCATTTGTTGTGAGCGCAAAACCAGCTTACCCATATAGGCAAATAGCAGGTCGGGCTTGCCACCATAGCCTTGTATATCGCCTAAGTAATTGTAATAGGCATCCTTCTCCTCCCTTCTGATAATAAGCGGAGGGTAATCAAATGAAATAAGTAATAGGTTGGTAAGTATGCGCGCCGTGCGGCCGTTGCCATCTTGAAACGGATGGATGGTAAGGTACTCCAAGTGGAACTTGAATATCACATCCAAAGGATGTGGAGCGCCTTTTTTACCGGCATCTATTTTATCCAGTTCGGCATTCAACCAATTTAATAACTCGTGTACTTTATCGGCAACCTCGTTGGGTGCGGCAAAGTTGAACTTCTCGCTTTTGTAATTGATGATGTGGTTCGGGTGCTTTTTCCACTGCCCAATCTCGTCTTTTTTATTCTCGGCATCTTCGTGCATTATACCTGCATGGATATCCTTGATACGTTTCTCCGAAAGGCGCATTTCCCCTTTGCCCATGCGCATAATTTGCTCAACCACATCGTTGTGCCCTTTCATTTCCAGCACATCTTTTAGGGGCTTTCCGGCAACGTTTAGCACCCCAATCATCACGTCGCGGGTTTCGGCTTTGGTAAGGGTGTTGCCCTCCATTGAGTTGGAGTAGTAGTTCCAATCGAGCCTAAATTTGTATTGCAGCTTCTTCTTTATCTCTACTGGAAAATCCCCAAAGGCCTTAATGCGCTCTTGCATTTGGTCGATTTTGGCTAAGGTTTCAATGTAGCTGCTCATAGTTGGGCAATGGGTATATTACCAAAAATAGCATTAATTGATGCAGATGTGACGAAAATGTGGCTTGGAGTAAGAATATTATGCGGATTTTGAGAATAATATTCTAAAAGCCTGAATTTTAATTTAATAGGTACTAACGGTTTTTCACCACCATTTGCCATACAAACGCCACTGCAAATATCACTCCTGTCATCAATGCCATGGCGCCAGATATAGAGCCATCCAACCAGAGAGCTAGATAATAACCACTCACGGCTGAGGCAATGCCCGCCAAGCTGGCAATGAGCAACATCCATTTAAGGCTGCGGGTAAGGAGAAAGGCTGTGGCGGCAGGGCCAACCAAAAACGCCACCACCAGTATCGCCCCCACCGACTCAAAAGCCGCCACTGTTGACAACGATACGGCCCCCATTAAAGCATAGTGCCAAAAGGAAGTATTGAAACCCAACGCAGCGGCATAGCCTACATCGAAGGTAGTGAGGCTGAGGCCACGGTAGCCGGTTAGTAGCAATATCATTAACCCAACAAACACGCTGCCGAGTGTCCAAACCTGCTTGGGCCCCATATCCAAACCAGAGGCTAGCGTAATGGTATCGAGTGGCACATAGGCTATTTCGCCATACAGCACACAGTCCATATCCAGGTCTATCTGACCCGTGAAAGAGGCTACCAATATTACCCCAATGGCAAACAGCAAGGTAAAAGTTAGCCCAATAGCAGCATCGTGTTGCAGGCGGGCTTTTTGGTTGAGGGTTTCTATTATCCAAGTGGTGGCCAGGCCCGTAAGCGCCGCACCCACCAACAAAAACGGTGAAGTAAGGCTAGCGGTAAATAGGTAGGCAATCACAATGCCCGGCAACACGGCATGGCTAATGGCATCGCCCACCAAACTCATGCGCCGCAACAGCAAAAAGCTACCCAATAGTGCCCCATTCAGCGCTACCAAACATCCGGTTAATATGATCCAAAAAGCATCCATTAGCGATTTCTGTCTTTTTGGGTGTATGGTATCTGGCTTTGGTGCGGGTCAATGCCCGGGCTATCCAATATCAACTCCAGCTCGCGCTCTAATTCGGGTGTTATCAAGTGCTCAATACCTTCGGCATCCTCGTGCACGTGGTCGGGCGCAATATTTAGGTGGCGAGATAGGTACAGCTCCCACAGGCGGTGCAGGCGCACCACGCGGGTAGCAGCTTCTAGGCCCGAGCGGGTAAGCTGGTAACCATCATTGGTATCCAATAAGCTACCTTGGCGCACCAATTGCCGTAAACCAGATTTTAACCGAGCCACTGGCATATCTCGTTGTTGGCGCAATACCTCAAGAGTATAGGCCAGTGATTGGTTTTCTTGCTTCTCGCCTAGGTGGAAAAAGGCTTTGAGGATGTTCTCTTGTAGTATTTTATTGCGGTGCTTACGGCGTTGCAAGTAGCGGGCTAATACCCCTTGGTTGGGTGCCAATAGCATGGAGCCAATAGTGAGTGCTGATAACACCACCACTATCCATGGCCCAGTAGGCATTCCGGGTTTGGTATACGATATAAAAGCACCAATATATGCACCCACGCTGGCCATAATGGCCGAAAGTACCAACATGCCCGATAAGCGGTGTGTCCAATACCTGGAGGCGGCAGCAGGGGCAATCAACAAAGACGACATCAATACCACACCCACAGCCTGTATGCCCGTAGCAACGGTGAGTACCGTGAGGGTTGATAGCGCCATCTCTAGCAGCTTTACAGGTATGCCTTGGCTTTGGGCATAGCCTTTATCAAAGGCCAATAGTTTAAACTCTTTGTAGCCCAAAAATAGTACTGTAATTACCAGCAACAAAACCGCCCCAAACAACCATAAGTCTTCGGGCAACATTGCAGCAGCCTTGCCGAACAGAAATTTATCCAATCCCGATTGGGCGGCATTACCACTGCTTTGTATCATGGTGAGCAAGAGTATGCCTGCCCCAAAAAACACAGACAATATTAATGCTATGGCCGCATCGGGCTTTAAGCGGCTGCGGCGGGTTATAAAATCGACTAAGTAGACGGCTAAACTGCCCGTAACTATGGCCCCAGCAAACAATACCCAAGTGTTGCGCACGCCACTAAGCATAAAAGCTATACAAATGCCCGGTAGCACGGCGTGCGCAATGGCATCGCCAATAAGGGCACGCTTGCGCAAGAGGGTATAAACTCCCATCAACCCCGAACTGATACCCAACAACACGCACCCGATAACCACGTAGCGCACGTTGGCATCAGATAGGGTAAGGAATTGGGTGATAGAATTCATGGTTTCCTTCGTAATTACTGAAACTTGTTAAGTAGATAGGGCAACGCCCCATAGCCGTCAGTTTAAGCTACACAGATAGGGTTTTCAACGATTTGTGTTGGCATAAACAATACAGGGCCAGATATTTGCATAAAATAGGGTTTAACAAGACGCTATCCCATGCCCACCTTCCAAGCCCCGCACAGTAAAGATAAGATTATCGGGCTCGTCAACGAAATGTACGATGTGCGCGCACCATCGGTGCCGCGGACTTCCTCTTCCTGTGCTTGTTCGCCTGCTTGGGGGCGTGCGATGCGAGCCTGCAATGGCTGTGCGGGGACCTGATGGCACACAGCGGGTGCGTCTAGAAGCAGAGCCTCCACGATAGGTTCAACGCCCGTGCCGTAGCCTTCATGAAAGAGCTTTTCCTTTACGCCCTCGGGCGCTTCGAGCAGTATGCAATCCTGAAAATCACTTAAACTGACCGCTATAGGGCATCGCTCCATGTTCGAAACATCACCCACATCTATACCTTCTTCCTGCCCGTAAGCCACACCCCAACCAATATCAACACCATACCGGCACCGTGCACCCAGGTAAGCGCCTCGCCATCAAACATACCCCAAGCAATTGATACAATGGGCATTAGGTAAGTTACCGTAGAGGCGAATAGCGCGCTCACGCTTTTTATCAGGTAATTGAACAATACTAACGCAAAAGCTGTACCTAGTACACCCAAAATTGCTATGTAGGCCACAGCCTCGGTGGCTGCCGGTATAGTAGCGGCAGCACTAAAAGCACCCGTATACCACAAGTATAGTCCAGTTGGTGGCCCAATGAGCGTAAAAGCAGCCGTGGTAATGGTTATAGGCGAAAGGTGCTGAAGTTTATTTTTAAGCGTATTAGCACCCAGGCCATAACAAAAGGAAGCAATAACTATGGGTATGCTGTATAGGTAATTACCTTCTAAGTTGCCATCGCTGCGCAAAAACATAATCATGGCAGCACCCAGCAAGCCAATAAACACGCCCCCAATTTGGTTTCGGTTGAAAACATTGCCGAACATCATAGCACCAATAATAATAGTGCCCAATGGCGTAAGTGCATTAAGCACCCCAGCCACGGCACTGGGTATTTGAGTTTGTGCTAGGGTAAACAAAAACGGCGGTATGCCGCTACCGAAAATAGCAACCACAGATATATACTTCCAATCCGTAAGGGAAATAGATTTGAATGGAATGCGAAACCAGAATACCGATAAGGCCACAAACGCCAAAAATATGCGCCAACTAGCCACTTCGGTAAAGCTAAATGCCTTTAGCCCAAGTTTCATTAAAATAAACGAACTGCCCCACAACAAAGAGAGTACCACAATAAGCGACCAGTGCCACGCCGTGGGCTGCCCGTCTATTGTTACCTGCCTATTGTTATTACTCAACTGGTGCTATCAGCTTGCTCCAAAGTAGGTCTTTCAATTTATCAAGGCCTTCTTTGGTATGCGACGAGATGAACAGGCATTCCACCTTACGGGGCAAGGTAGGTTTCAGCATTTTTTTAAGTTCATCATCTAGCATATCGCTCTTGGTAATGGCTAATATATGCTCTTTATCTAAAAGATCGGGGTTGAATTGCTTCAACTCGTTCTTTAATATCTTGTATTCCTTCTTAATGTCGGCCGTATCGCCGGGTATCATAAACAATAGCACCGAGTTGCGCTCAATGTGCCGCAAAAATCGGTGCCCTATGCCTTTACCCAAGTGCGCACCCTCAATAATGCCTGGTATATCGGCCATTATAAACGAGCGGTTGTTGTAATGGCTTACAATGCCCAACTGCGGCGTAAGCGTAGTAAAAGGGTAATCGGCAATCTCTGGCTTAGCAGCACTTAAAACCGATAGTAAAGTTGATTTACCAGCATTAGGGAAACCTACCAAACCTACATCGGCTAATATTTTAAGCTCCAATATAGTCCAAGCCTCAATACCCTCTTCGCCAGGCTGTGCAAATCGTGGTGATTGCTGTGTTGCCGATTTAAAGTGGGCATTGCCCATGCCACCTCGCCCGCCAGCATAAAGCACCACCTCTTGTCCATCGCTAATTACCTCGGCCAGTTGTTCCCCAGTTTCGGCATCCCTAGCAACAGTACCCAACGGCACTTCAACTATAATGTCTTTTCCGCTGGCACCTGAGCTAAGCGTAGCAGAACCGTTTACACCATCGTCGGCATAAATGTGCTTGCGGTATTTTAAGTGCAACAGGGTCCAAAGTTGGGCATTGCCTTTAAGTACAATGTTACCACCACGGCCACCATTACCACCATCAGGGCCACCTTTTGAGGTAAGCTTATCTCGGTGAAAATGCACAGAGCCTCCACCGCCGTGACCCGACCGGAACAGGATTTTTACATAATCAACGAAATTTTCCAAAATGGGGGGGGGATTAGTTACTGGTTAATTGGTTATTGGGTTATTGGTGTACAGGTTATTAGTTGACAAGCAATGCAATTGGTTTTACCCTAATAACAAATAACCAATAACCGATTAACCTATATTACGCTACCTCTTCCAATTCTTTTACCAAAAGGGCAAAAGTCTCGTCAATAGTACCTTCTCCGTGTATGTTTACCAACTTACTTTGCTTATCGTAATAGTTGGCTACTGGTGACGTTTCGTTTTTGTAAACCTCAATTCTGCGGCGAATGATACCTTCGTTTTGGTCATCAGCACGGTCACTGGTGGCACCGCGTTTCAACAATCGCTCAGTAAGCGCTTCGTCGTTTACGTGCAATGCCAGCATCAACACTATAGGCGCTTTTTTAAACTCTAATAGTCTATCCAGTGCTTCAGCTTGTGCAATAGTACGCGGAAAACCGTCAAATATCACACCCTTCGCCTCTGTCTCAGCATCTAGCCGAGCGCTAATCATGCCTATTACCACATCATCGGGCACCAAAAGGCCTTTATTCATGAAGTTCTTTGCTTCCAGGCCCAGTGGTGTCTCGTCTTTAATCTCTTGGCGTAACAAGTCGCCAGTTGAAATATGCAGCAAACCATACTTTTCAATAAGTTTGGCAGCTTGAGTTCCTTTGCCGCTACCCGGAGGACCGAAGAGGATAATATTTAGCATGCTAAGTTTAATTGGTGATAACTAAACGGCAAAAATAACCAAAAAAGCGGAATGCAGCCTATTTCATTTGTAAGTTTCAAATAGTTTTGAAAACCATTCACCCATTAATGGGCAACAACATCCCACCTATGTGTATTTTATCTACAGATAATACCAAAGATGCTATCAACAAGCAAAACCGATAAATACGCTATAACTTCATGCCAGCGTACGTTTTGATAAAATGAACTACCCGCTTAAAATTATTGGTAGCTAAATTGACTACCCGTAACTATAAAACAAAACTACCAATTATGAAAGCGATTAAATTAAGCATGATGGCATTGACACTTATAATTACCTTGAGTATGGTAAGTTGTGCCAACGAGCAAGACGATAAGCTTATTGAAGTGGATAAAACCGAACGAATTATTGAGCGCGACAAAGACAAAATTGATGTTGGCGTAAAAGCTAAAGACGGTAAGTTAGAGGTAGACATTGACAGCGACAAGAACAAACTTGACGTGGAGATAGGCAAAGACGACAAGGAATAATATCTTTTCATAACCTCTCTGAGCGGGAATGTGCCTTAGGTGGTATGTTCCCGCTTTTTTTTATTTACGAAGTACGATTTACGAGCCACGATTATAACAATATTCTATATTTTGAACTTTCTTCAACCTAGCAACTTATTTGTGTCTTGTGTCTTGTGTCTTGTGTCTTGTGTCTTGTGTCTTGTGTCTTGTATTTTTTTCCAGCTAAATACTTGCTGCTTGATACTTGCTACTTTATACTTTATTACATTAGCAATCAATGCAGCCCAAACCAACCATCGAGCAATTAGCAAATGGCGTACGCAAAGGCGACCGTACTATGCTGGGCCGCGCCATTACTTTGATAGAAAGCACTAAGCCAGAACATGCTGCGGAGGCGCAAGAACTTATACAAAAGTTGTTGCCACACACCGGCAATGCCACTCGAATAGGTATTACCGGTGTACCAGGGGTGGGTAAAAGCACCTTTATTGAGGCACTTGGTATGCACCTTATTCAAAAAGGCCACAAACCGGCCATACTGGCCATAGACCCCAGCAGCAGGCTCACCAAGGGCAGCATACTGGGCGACAAAACCCGTATGCAGCAATTATCGGTAGCCCCCCAGGCTTTCATACGCCCCTCCCCTTCTAGCGGAGCATTGGGTGGTGTAGCCGGTAAAACCCGTGAAACCATATTGATATGCGAAGCGGCAGGATTTGACACCATCATAATTGAAACCGTGGGTGTGGGCCAAAGTGAAACCCAGGTGAGCGAAATGGTCGATTTCTTTTTGTTGCTAATGCTTGCCGGTGCTGGCGATGAACTACAAGGGATGAAACGAGGCATTATGGAAATGGCCGATGCCCTAGTGATAAATAAAGCTGATGGCGATAATATTGCCGCTGCTAAAAGAGCGGCTGCCGAATATAAAAATGCTATGCACCTGTTTCCACCGAGCAACAATACTTGGGTGCCAAAGGTAACTACCTGCTCGGCCCTTAACCATGATGGGGTTATGGAGGTTTGGGAAATGATAAGCGACTTTGCCAAACAAATGCAAGGCAATGGCCATTGGCTGCAAAAACGCAAGCAGCAAGAGTTATTTTGGTTTGAAGAGCACCTAACCCAACTAATGAAAGAGCGATTGCATAATAACCAACAATACCAGCAACACTTAAATATGCTTAAGCAGCAAGTTGGGCAAGGTACCTTAAATGCTTATGCCGCAGCTTGGCAATTAGTTAGCACACTTGGCTAAGTTCAATTTTTAGCTCTGTTAATGATTTCGTAAATTTGTACTGTGATATCAAAGAAGGCTAAATATGCCATCCATGCGCTTGTGAAACTTGCCCGAGAAAAGGACAAGGGACCAATTCTTATAAGCGAGATATCCAAAGAAGGAAATATCCCCAAAAAGTTTCTTGAAGCCATACTACTTGATTTAAAGCGTGCCGGAATACTGAATAGTAAAAAAGGCAAAGGTGGCGGTTATTACCTTATTAAAGACCCTGAAGAGGTTAACATGGCCGATGTGCTGCGCCTGTTTGATGGTGCCCTTGCATTGCTACCCTGCGTAACCTACAAATACTACGAGCGCTGCGAAGAGTGCACCGATGAGCTTACCTGCGGCATACGCCGTGTAATGCAGCAAGTGCGCGATGAAACCGTGCGTATACTTAAAGATGCCACCCTGGCAAACGTTTTGGCCACAGAAGGTACTGCATTAGATAATTTCTGATTAAGCCTTTCTTTTGGGTATGTAACTTGTATCACCAAATTTTGGTGGCCATACTGCGATTTTTGTCATGCTATAGAAATTGCATTATCAACAGTCTATAATCGATATAGATTTTTTACCCCAAAGCAACAATGAAACAAGTTATTTACCTACTTATTACTTGTACACTCTCCGTATCATTGGCAAATGGGGCAGTAGATACGAAGGTAACCACCCAAACGCTCACTTGGAACAAGATAGAGGCTACCTTAAAGCTTCCCAAAAAATTCAGTACAAAATTGGAGATTCAAGATCGTTCGTTTTTTCATCCACTAGCTCAGCATCAGTTTTTTGTCAGGGGTACTGGTTTTTACAGCCTCAACCATGGTTGGTCGTTCTTTATGGGTTACACCTATTTTTTGCAAAGCCCGCAAGACCCGACCTCCGAAAGCAATCTAATCGCTCCTGAGCACCGCCCAGCATTTGGGTTCATGCTAAAACAAAACATCCGCCGCACTATCCTATCGCAACGCTATCAATTAGAAGAGCGCTTTATGCACAATACTACTAACGGCGAGCTGGCGCCAGGTTATAAGTTTATTGCCAGGCTGCGCTACCGGATTATGTTGAGTGTGCCGCTAATTGACAAAGACAAAAAGAAAGGCAAGGGCGACTTGCGCCTTAACCTTAGCGACGAAATACACCTGCAAGCTGGTAAAACCGTACAAGGTCAACCATTCGACCAAAACCGGGCTAGTGCCCTGCTAGAGTACTCTATCAACAGCCAGTTTTCCATTTTCACAGGGTACACGCATTGGTACCAGCAAGTTGGCATCAATCAACACTATTACAATCGGCACATTATCGACTCAGGTCTATCCTTTGCCTTCGAGCTTGGTAAAAAGAACAAATCCAAATGAGCTCTCAGTAATGAACTTTAAAGATAAATTGGCATACAATATCCGTAGTAAATGGTATTGTATTAAACCTTATGGTTAATAACTTTACAGCATAACCTAAGTTGCTGGCATGATAAAATGGGTATGCATAATGCTACTGATGCTTGTGGGCGGTGAAAAAGCAATGGCTCAATTCGAGCATTTTGACCTATACATAGTACCCCACCGTGGCGATACCATAAGAGAAGGAATCCAAAAAATATTTTTTCATCACGGTAGGCGTGGCCACCTAGCATGGGTAAAGTATAAAGATGGCACCAAAAGACGTTATTCATCCACAGACCTTAAAGCCTTTAGTTTTGTAGATTCTGGCGGATGGTTTTTATGGTGGCGGCTCAACAATACTTATCATCAAGTGCAGGTGCTTAAGTTAAATGACAAGAAGAAAAATACAACCCCGCACTTTTATGAGCCTATAGCTTCGTGCAATGGCCACACACTGTATCTTGATTTTGGCTGGGATGATGACTCGCCACTTAGGCTCCTTATGGCTACAGGCAACATACTTAAGTATGAGTTCCGTTACAAAAAAAAGCCCACTAGAGATTACTTAATGCAACATATGCCCGATTGCATGAGGGAAATTGATGAAAGGCTATGGCCTAAATGGGCAAAAAATAACTATGAAAAGGTAGCGCCTAAAAAACCGGTATATTAAAAACTCTTGCCGTTATTTTTAATCCATGAATACTGATTGCACCGTTACAGGTATGGTGTAAAGGGTTAATGGTTTGGCAAAATGAAACTATTTTTATTGCATGACAGCCAAATCGTTTATGATTATTGTAGGGATTTTCTGCTTTTGCTATACCTCATTTTTACTGATAAAAAACTTGATACCCTACTTTAATGGAGAATTTACCTATGCCAAGGTAAGTGATGTATCAGAAGAACTGGTATCATTACCTGGCCCAAAAAATCGTAAGAGCAAAAAGATAGTAATGCATTATTACTATCAGTACAACAACCAAACTTACACTGGTAGTTGCGACCCGGATTTTGGGAAAAATCGATATGGCATTGGTGATTCTATGCTAATAAAATTCTCGCCAAGTAACCCCAGCAATGCCATCATAATCGAAAACTATGAGTTCAAGCTAACACTACTTATCATTGGTTGGGTAGTATCATTCATGGTAGCATTTGGCCTTTATAAATGGGGCTAATATTACCTACTTATCACCATCTTCTTCACTTCGCTTTGGCGGCCATTGTTGGCAATGACTCAAAGTTGCCCAAAGCTAAACCATCATGTGTCATTCGTTTTTAGCGAGCATAAAAAAGCCGCCACCCTTTGCAGGATGGCGGCTTTGATATACTTTATTGTTTAGCTTATTGCTTCACTACTTTGTGGGTACTGATGCCTTTAGCAGTTGATACTTGTAACAAGTACATGCCGTTGTTTAAGCTGCTAATATCCATTTTAACAGAAGTAGCTGCGTTAACTGGCTGCTCCATCACCAAACGGCCGGTAAAGTCATAAATCTTAACCGATTGCGTTTGAGTGTTAGCTTCCAACTCCACATAAACCATATTGGTTGCTGGGTTAGGATATACTGCCAATACGCCAGCGCTCAAATCTTCGATACCTACTGGGGTAATATCAGTCTGCCTACGTGGTGCCAATTGGTAAAAGCGCGTGTAACGAGTTGGAGTACCACCACCAGCATCAAACTGACGGCCAATACCAATTACATCAAACTGCGCAGGGATGTTAGTAGAAATACCAGTGCTAGCGTATACAACCATTTCAGTTGAGTCAGTACCATTGGTAATATCGTAAGTAAGAGGGTTGTTGCCAGTAGGTTGGCCATAAGCGCGGTAACCGTTCAAGCGAATCAACTCGCCTTCAGTACTTTCGTCCAACTCAATAACCACAACAGGCGCTGGAACGTTACCAGTACCCAAAACTGTAATATCGGTAACAAAAGACATTTGCGCCAAACCATTAAAGTGGCTCACTTCGCCAGTCACTTCAATTGAATCACCTTCGGTTACGGTGTAACCAAAATCATCAGTTGGAGAGAATACACCAATACCTGCAGTACCATCGTTAATGGTGAAATTAACACCAGCAGTGCGCAAATTACCACCCAAAACAGTACCACGAATGGTGCAAACTACACCCAAACTATCTGGCAAGCCATCAGTATTGTTACCACGGATGGTAGCTATGCTATACACTTGTACGGCTGGTGTAGGGGCAATAGTTAAAGTATAAAGGCTATCAGCACCAATATCTAAACCATTAGTAGCGTTGCGTAAAGCAAATACCAAAGTTTCAGGGCTGGTTAATGGAGCAGTAGTAATGGTAAGTGGCAAGCTGCCAGTAACCACATTGGCAAAAGTTAGGGTTTGGGTAGTGTAGTTGTCTACCAAAGCAGCATCACCGCTTTTCAAAACCACATCAACATTAAAAGTTGAAGCGCTTACACAAAGGCTAAGCGCAACATTAACGTTGGTAGTACTAGCATTATCAAATACGGTGTTTGCAGCTGATGTGAAAACAGCTGAGGTATCATTAGATGTTAGGCAAGAGTTGCAATAGAAACCAAGGCCTCCGAAAGTATTGCTTGGCGATACATCCCACTGGGTGGCGCCGGTAGTCCAGTTGGTAGTGCCAGCCTGTACGGTAGCTTTGCGGCTAAGGGTGTTATCTTTTGTAGAGCCTGTGCCTACTATCCACTCGTCGTTTGCAGGTGTTGTAGCAGCGCTGTAGTCACCTACGGCATCAATAATCTGGCCCAAAGCAACATCATACAATGCAATGGCATCATTGCCATTAAAGTTAATATTGTCATCATCGGTAAGGTCAGCAACGGCCAAAATAGCTGCGTCAGCATCAACGTTGGCTATCACATATACATCGCCAGAAGCCAAAGTGCCACTAAGCTGCAAAGTGTCGGGGGTAAACAATACACCGCTGGCATTAAAGCCACGCAAAATCAAACGATAGTTTGAAAGGTCTACAGCAGCGCCAGTAGGGTTATAAATTTCAATTGCTTTGTTAAAGCTGCTTCCCTCAACGTACTCTGAGATAAACAGGTTGCTGCAAGGCTGTGCCCAAAGGCCTGTAGCTAACAACAGCGAAAAAATGGTTAGTGTAAAATTTTTCATCTAGTGAATGGTCTATGTTAAATAATAATGCAAAGGTAAAAGTTTTAACACCAAATTAGCATGGCTATGATGTTAATGAATTGTTAGCGGTGTGCACTACACCTTAATATGTAAGGTATAGTTTACTTAGCAACGGCAAAACGACCGCGAGCATTTATTACCTCACCGTTAATTGCAAAAACATAATGCCCAGGCACTAAGTCTGTAGTGTTAATCTGCAAATTTTGGCCGCCCTGCTGCAATTGAAAGGTTAAGTTTTCAACCAATTTACCCGACAAATCAAATATCGAAAGCACAGCCGTTTCAGCAACGGGAGCATCAAATGATATGTTCAACATATTGCTAGCTGGCTGCGGATACAGCATAAACTTAGTTTGTTGTTCAAGTTGCGCTATGCCCACAAATTGAGCACAATTGCCCTTTAAGGTAAGGTCGCTAAAATCAATGCAATCAACTAGGTTGGGGAAATCAATAAATGGGTTACGGTTGCCCTGCTTACTGAAAACATACTCATGTCGCGCTTTCTCAAACGCATCGGGCAAATCGGCATAGTGCATGTCTATCAATAGCTGCAAATCTTGCTGGTCGGCATCGCTTAACAGGTTATCCAGCCCCCAGTTGCGTCCATACTTGCCATTGTAACACACCATCATATAAAACAATGCCCTTGCTGCATCTCCTTTGCGGGCACCCCATATATCGGCAACATCTTTATTTCTGCTGTCTCTGCCTTGCTTAAAATCAAGGTAAGTGTACAAAGGTGTCACCACTTCGCCATAAGGATGGTTTGAGCGATTAAAATTCACATCGTTATTTACCAACTCTAAGGCATGAACGTCACACCCTTCTGGCTCCAGTTCAAAGTCGCCACGGGTAATACCAGCAAAGTTAATCCACGAAAAAGCCATACGGTGCTCGCGGCTGTAGCCATAAGTACCTAGGCCAAAGTTGCCGCTATAAAGCACATACTCATTACTATACTGACAATTTATTACACTTCTGTTATTAGATGTGTCTCGCTCATGAAACTCCCTTACAATAGTGCTGGTAAAATCGCCATACTCAATTTTGGTGTGTGGGTTGATTAGATTTTTAAGGTCTACGATAATGTTACTACTGCTAAAATCTAACGCAGCATAATAGTTGCCATAATTGGCTTCAACACTTCTTAATACACCAGTTAGGGGGGTACTTTGTAAATAATTGATAGTATTAGTGGCAGTACCAGTAATGCTATACGCATATATGGCAAAGTAATAGTCAGTGCCTGCTACCACCTCCCTAACGCGCACCACACTTGATGCACTTAAAGAAAAAACCTTGGCATTACCCAGGCCTTCTCCTTTGGTATATGCCACCCCATCAACAGGTGTGGCATTTATCGGCTGGGTACTGCGCAGCACAAGATAACCATCTGCTGAGGCAGCGGGGTCAAACTTAATATCAAAAACCCAAGCCTCATTATAACTATCTTTTCTAAGGTTGGTTGGTTGGTTGGTTGGTTCCTGGGCAAGTTGCGCAGCCGCGCTCAGCATTACAAAAACAAAACTCACAGTAAGTAAAAAACGGAACATCGGCAACGTATAAAATGGAAAAAATAAGGGCGCATAATGCTACGCACTTAATGTGAAGTTAAGAAATTACACTAACACTGATAGTGATACCTGGTACTACTTTACTTCTTTAATCAAGAAAATGTACACCGGAAAGTGATCGCTATATCCACCTTGGTATACCCCGCCAACATATGCGCGATGCGGATATCCTTTAAAATTACCAGACTGTTGGGTAAGATACGGACGGTTGAAAACCTCGTTGCGCAAAAAGTAGAAACCCGATTGCTCTTTGTTTAACCAGCCTTGCGAGAGTATAATTTGGTCAAACAAATTCCAGCTATCACTCCAAGCGAGTGTTCCGATACCTTTTTTGTAAAAATCATAATATGGGTTATACAGCTCACCCGGCTTAAGTTTTTCAATCTTTTGCTTGGCTTGCAAAACCTTAAAGGTGCTGTTATTGGTTGGGTCGTCGTTAAAATCGCCCATGGTCAGAATCTTTACATTAGGGTCAGCTTGCAACAAACTATCAATCACGGTGCGACTTACCGTTGCGGCCAACTCACGTAAAGGCGATGAGGCAGCTTCGCCACCCCTGCGGCTTGGCCAGTGGTTTACAAAAATGTGTAGTGGCTCGCCATCAAACAAACCATAAACCCATAGTATATCGCGGGTATAGCTGGTGTCGCCATCGCTTCGCAATGGCATTTCAACATACAAAGGTTTGCTGCCCAACACGGTAAAATACTTAGGTTGGTAAATAAAACCAACATCAACACCCCGCCTATCTGGCGAGTCATGATGAATTATTTTGTAACCACGCTTTGCTAACGAAGGCTGCTTTACCAAATCCTCTAATACCGAGCGGTTCTCAATTTCTGCCACCCCAAGCATAGCCACGCCATCAGGGGTAAGCTCGGTTGCCAAGCTTGCTATAACGCCCGAAAGGTTGGTCAACTTATCTTGGTAAACTTCGGGGGTGTAGTTGTACGAACCAGTGGGCAAAAAGTCCTCATCGTTTTTGTTTGGGTCGTTAATGGTATCGAAAAGGTTCTCGAGGTTATAAAAACCTATAGCTGCCACTTTGTATTGTTTTTCTTGGGCGTTGGCGCTGCTGGCAATGGCTACCATAGTTGCCAACAACAACATCTTTAAAACGAATAAACGCATCATAATTAATAGCAAATAGTTAAGTGCACCAAAGATACCATTTTAGGCACAAGATGATAGCCGCACCGCACAAGACTTAACATGAAGAGAACATTGTGCTTTACGTCCGAATAAATAGCGCTTACCAATTACTATACCAATTATGGATTGGTAGCCCAAACGGTAGCATCAGTAATAAAACCCACATCGTTCATGGATAGCATATTGGAAATAACATGCGATATTTCGCTTGGCTTCAATTTGCGCTCCACATCTTTGGGTACATTACCAAGTTTGTTGCCAAAATCAGTAATCACTTCGCTGGGATTAACCTGCATTACACGCACGTTGTATTTACGCAGTTCTGCCCTCCAGCACTCGGTAAGGCCCGATAGGGCAAACTTACTTGCCACATATGCAGAGCCATTGGCAAAACCCTTAGAACCTGCAGTGGAAGATATATTGATGATGTTGCCCGTATTTTGTGTTACAAAATATTTGGCAGCTTGTTTACCGCAAAGGAAAGCACCCTTCACATTGATTTCCCAAATATTGGTGAAGCCCTCAACGGTGGTTTCGGTAAGCGGTGCAAAATAGCCAATGCCGGCATTGTTAATCAGCACGTTCAATCCGCCCATGATATTTATGGCAAACTCAAACAATTGCTCTACATCCGCCTCATTTGCCACATCAGCCTTATAGCCCACTACATCCAATTCTTTTGCGGCTTGTTTTATGGTTGCTTCGTTTCGCCCACAGATAACTACTTGCGCACCTTGCTGGCGCAATAGCTTAGCCGCATCGTATCCTAAACCTGAGCTTCCGCCAGTAATTAATATTTTTGCTTTGGTAATATCCATGATAAGAATTTTTGGTTGATGCCAGGCAAAGGTAGGGATTTAGGTGTTTGGCGTGTTAATTAACTGAAAGGACTCACTTGCACTTTTTGAGTTAGGCTAGTGCAGCTCGACAAATTACAGCTCCCCTACCCCTTCCTTCGGTCTGGCTTGAAACGAGACTCAGGACAGGCTCTTTTTTGGAGGGAAGCGTTATGTGTTAATTAATAAGTTAGTAAATAGAAAAACAGTAGACTTTACCCCCAATAATCAACCAATAACCAGTAACTAAAAACCAGGTGTAGGCACCAGTACAATCTCCACGGCGTGGTGGTCGCTAAGGTTTTTGCGGTTATGCAGTTTTTTGCTGGTCCAGTTACCCAAAAAGGTAGTTACCTTGCGGCGAATGGTAGTAAACGCAAAATTGTTATTTTTCACCAAAATGTAATCCAGTGTTGTTGACTCTTCGTAATCTACCAAATCATTGTTATTACAGTCGTATGTAAATACCTCATCTGTTATTGCAGGGTTGTCATCAACCAAATCAGGCGAGCATACATTATCTTCAGTAGCTGCCAAGGTTACCAGCATTTGGTTATAATGCTTCACATCACGCTTATGGATGTTAAAATCACCACAAAGCAACTGTGGCGTGCCGTCAATATGATGGGGGTCAACCAGTTCATTTTTAATTTGCAGCAATTGCTTGTTGCGTATATCTTCTTTTTTAGGAGAATCGTCGGCCTGCAAATGGGTACCAATAACTTGGTAGGTAATTCCATCTTTTTGTACTTCTACCATCAGTGCACCTTTACGGCTGCCACAGTCAAAACCTTTGCAATCATCAAAAAGTATCTCGCCAATTTCTTTCAATGGGTGTTTGCTTACTATCCATACGCCGCCATTAGTTATAGTAAAGGCTTTGCGTACATCTTCATTTACAGGGCCTATCGCATACGGATAGGTGTCTTTAATAATATCCCATAGAATGGTACGTGCTTTTTTATCAAAAGCCTCTTGAAAAACAATCACATCATAATCAGCCCCGGCCAATTTCTCGGCGATTATCTTTGAGCGTTCCAACTGCCCGATTTTGCGAATGAGGCGTGGCAGCAGATAAATGTTCCAAGAAAGTACTTTTAACTGCGGTTGGTAGTCTGAGGTGGTTGAGTCGGCAACAACAATTGGAGCCTGAGCAGGGCTAACCGTAGCAGTACAAAAAAACAAAAAGGTGAGGAGGATAATGGGAAGCTGCTGCACGGGTTTGTAATTTTTACTCCAAATTAGCTGTTCGGATTCAGTTTTGTCGATTTATGATTGCAGTAAATTACGAATTATTCTATTAATAATCCACACTTAACAGATGCTTAAAGCCCAAAATAAGTTGCTTAACACCGAAAAAATCAAAGCCGAGGCCAAAAGGCTGGGTTTTGAGCAAGTAGGTATCGCGGCGGCGGGCTTTTTGCAAGATGAAGCACCAAGGTTGGAACAGTGGCTAAACAAAGGATTTCACGGGCAAATGCAGTGGATGGAAAACCATTTTGACAAGCGCCTTGACCCTACCAAGCTGGTACCCGGAGCCAAGTCGGTAATATCACTGATGTTCAATTATTTTCCTGCTACAATACCTCATGATGCATCAGCCCCAAAAGTTGCAAGGTATGCCTATGGCGAAGACTATCATTTTGTGCTGAAAGACAAACTGAAAGACCTGATGCACTTCATCCGTGCCGAAATAGGCGAAGTGGATGGGCGCGTATTTGTTGATTCGGCACCGGTTATGGAGCGCAAATGGGCCGAAAAGGCTGGGCTGGGCTGGATTGGCAAAAATACGTTGCTACTAAATAAAGGTAAAGGCTCTTATTATTTTTTAGCGGAGATTATATGCGACCTAGAACTGGAATACGACCAACCTGTAACCGACCACTGCGGCACCTGCACGGCCTGCATTGATGCGTGCCCTACGGATGCCATTACGCCATATGAAGTAAACGCCAGCAAGTGCATCTCTTACCTTACCATTGAGCTGCGCGATGCCATACCCACCGAATTTGCCGGAAAGATGGAAAATTGGGCTTTTGGCTGCGACATTTGCCAAGAGGTTTGCCCTTGGAACCGTTTTGCTAAGCCGCACAGCGAGCCGGCCTTTATCCCCTCGCCCGAACTAATGGGCATGACCAAACGCGATTGGCACGAAATAACCGAGGAGGTGTTTAAACGGGTATTTAAGCACAGCCCTGTAAAGCGCACCAAATTTGAGGGATTGAAACGGAATTTGGAATTTCTTACTTACCGTCATAGCGAGTAAACCTTCATTGCCGCAAACCAACCGTCATTACGAAAGCCAATCATAATGTTGGTTTTCGTAAGAAATTACAATGGCTTGTAGTAATCCCCTGAGTCGATGCACGGTGCTCACGGACGAACCGCATTATGCCCAAAATTGCCACAGCGGTTCAGTTAGCTTCAGTCCACATCGTTAAGGGATTGCCACAAGTCCGTTAGGTGCCTAAGTTTAGTAAGGTTAAGTCTGGACTTTCGCAATGACGGGGACCTTGGGGCTTGTGTCTTGTGTCTAAATTCTACTTACTCTTCACCACGGCATAATACAACCCAGCACAACAAGCAATAAATACAGTAAGGCCTACCCAATCGGGCAATGGGTTATCGGTTAACTTCATAACCTCATCGTTATCATAATACCATATTGGGAAAGCCATACCTACACCCATCAAAGCCTCACCCGTAATCAAGCCAGAGGCAAACAACAAGCCTGCTTTCTCGGCATTACCTTTGCGCATTTCCATATCAACGCCCGCCGTTGGGGTTTCAATAGCGCTGTTGGTGCGATTGGCAACGGCCAGCTCATGCTTTTTAAAGTAGCGCTCAACCAACCAAGCCACTGCACCACCAAAAAATATGGCGGTATCCAAATACATAGGCAGGTACATACCCACGGCTACTGCCAATATCGGCATACGGAAGTTGCTGCCCCTGCGTGCCAAAACCTGATCGATAATGATAATGAGCACCCCAATCCCGATACCCCCGTATATATAGTTCCAAGGCAATTCGCCACCAAACACACCCATGGCAACACTCTTCATTAAAGTAGCTTGTGGGGCAGCTAATTTAGCCGAGCCTATGGTATAGGCATTGTGCAATAAATTCAATACCGGTGCCATTACCAACGCCGCAGCCACCACTCCAATTACCTGCATGTACTGTTGGTTTCGTGGCGTAGCACCTAGCATGTAGCCCGATTTTAGGTCTTGCATATTATCGCCAGCAATAGCTGCTGCACAGCATACCACCGCACCAATCATAATGGCCGAAGCCGCACCTACCGGTGAGTCGGTGCCTAAAAGGGCTGCCAAAATTAATGCACACGACAATATAGTAGCAATGGTTACACCCGAAATAGGATTATTGGAACTACCTACCAGCCCGGCCATATAACCTGCCACTGCCGAAAAAACAAAGCCCGCTATCACCATCAGTATGGTCATAAAGATGGAAATCTCCAACATTTGTATCTCACGGTAGTATATAATAAATATAGGCACCAGTAACACACCAATACCGATAATTACCCATTGCATGGGCATATCGTACTCCGTGCGCAGCACTGCCGCGGTATGGTCTTTGGTTTTTTTGAAGGCGCTTACACCTTCCTTTACTGCCGAGCCTAGTGAGCTACGTATACTGATAATGGCCCAAAGGCCGCCAATAATCATAGCTCCTACGCCCAGGTAGCGTATCTGACTAGAATACAAGTAACCAGCATGATCCATCAGATCAGTTCCCTCAGGTACACCGTTAATAGCAATACTAGTAGGGATGGCAATATACCAACTAATGACACCGCCCAACAACACCAAGAAAGAAATATTGAGCCCAACTATATAGCCCACCGCCATTACGGCCGGGGTAAGGTAGGTACCGAAATACAAAAAACCCTTGCCCTTGATTAGTGCCGAGGCTTCAAAGTGGCCACCCCAAAGCTTAAAACCCTCTATAATGAGCTTCACAGCTCCGCCTACCACGCTACCTACTACCAAATATTTCAAAAAACCACCGCCTTCATTGCCAACCTTTAGTACTTCCGCAGTTGCCAAGCCTTCGGGAAACAATAATTTTTCCTTTACAATAAGTGCATTGCGCAATGGTATGGTAAACAACACGCCTAACACCCCGCCCGTAGCGGCAATCATGGTGGTTTCTAGGTAATTAAACTCCGTCCAATAGCCCATCAGTACCAAGGCAGGCAAAGTAAATATTACGCCCGCTGCCAACGATTCGCCAGCAGATGCCGCCGTTTGTACAATGTTGTTTTCCAATATATTAGAGTTACGGAACAACTTCAAGATAGCCATGGACATTACCGCTGCGGGTATAGATGCCGAAACCGTTAGCCCCAAAAACAAACCCATGTAGGCATTGGCCGCCCCCAACAGCGCTGAAAGCATAATACCCAAAATAATGGCCTTAACGGTTATTTCGGGCAAAATGGTGCTGGCTGGTATGTAAGGCTTGTGTGGTTGCGACATGGTGGAGTGTGGTTTGCCGTGAAATTAATATTTTTTGCAGGGAGTTGCGAATGGGGGTTTTTCAAACTTAAAGGAAGGAACAAACAAGGTGATGGGTCACACAATTTCACTTTTTCACTTCAATTCACGCCTCACTATTGTTTCCAACCGTTTTTGGCGGTAAATTTAGAGACCAATCACTTCAAACCTACATATATGGAAATAACCCCTTTGGGCGCTCTTTTGCAGCCTGCCCTCGGTGTACCAACGGTAACCAGACTAACAGCCGCCCTTGGCGCCGAAATTGGGGGAGTAGATTTGAACCAACCATTGGATGATGCCACCTTTAAATTTGTGCACGATGCCTTGGTTGAACATCAAGTAATCTTTTTCCGCAACCAAGATTTAAGGCCCGAAATGCACAGGGAGTTTGCCTTACGTTTCGGCCCTGCACAAATACACCCGGCATTCAATAATGTAGAGGGGTTCCCAGAAATCTGCATTTTGGAAAACTCAGAAGCCAAACCCTCAAAAATTGAAAAGTGGCACACTGACATGACTTACAGTGCTACACCGCCATTAGGTTCAATATTACACTCCAAGCACATTCCGCCCATTGGTGGCGATACGCTTTTTAGCAGCATGAGTGCTGCCTACGATGCACTATCCGACAAAATGCAATCATTCCTTTCAAACCTAACCGCAGTGCACGATTTTAGGCATGGTTTTAAAGAAAGCCTTGCCGAACCGGGCGGCCCAGAGCGCTTGGCTGGTGCTATAGCAGCCAATCCACCTGTTGCGCACCCCGTTATTCGCACGCACCCCATTTCGGGCAAGAAGGGTATTTTTGTCAACAGCCTATTTACCACCCACATTGTAGGTATGAAGGCCAGCGAGAGCGAAGCCCTGCTCAATTTCCTGTATCAGCACGTTATCTTACCTGAGTTTATTTGCCGATTTAAATGGCAGGTAAATTCGGTAGCATTTTGGGACAATCGCATTACCCAACACAAGCCGGTAAACGATTTCGGATTGCAATACCGGGTGCTACAGCGCATCACTATTGATGGGGACAAGCCGTTCTAATATCACAGCCCATATTTTTTGTTAAAAATACTAATCCGCTATTTTAACCCAAAACCTTTCGGTAATTAAAGAAAAGCCGTATATTAACTCCTGATTAGAAACCAAACGGCTTATACTTTAAAGGGGGTTGACCACACATGAACTATAAAAGTGCTTTCCAGCGCTGCGTTGCACTGCTCTGCCTAATAATGCCATTGAGCATATTGTGGGCTCAGCATCATCATGCGCCTACTGAACCGCCCGTGGCCGATAGTTGGAGCCAAGCGTCATTTTCAGAAAACAAAGGGCAGTGGGACGATAATATATTGTATCAACTACGCTTTAATAATGGCAAGCTCTTTTTGGAGAAAAATGCTTTCACTTTTGCTTTTGTTGACCCACACCAGCTTGAAGAAACCTTAAGCCACCCCCACGAAAACGGACCAGCTAATTATGATAAGTTGATGCGCGGGGAAGCCATCGTTTTCAATAGTCATGCGTTTCGCATCCGTTTTAAGGGCGCCAACACCGAACCCGGCACCCAAGGCACCAGTCCATTTAACCATTACGAAAACTATTACCTTGACAACGACCCTACCAAATGGGCCAGTAATGTTGGAGTTTATAATGGCGTAGGGTATGCCGAGCTTTACCCGGGCATTGATATGAACATCAAAGGCCACGACCAAACGCTTAAGTACGAGTTTATTGTAGCGCCCAATGCTAACCCCGATGATGTAGTGATGCAGTTTGAAGGGGTGGACAACCTCTACCTAAAAGACGGCCAACTGCACTATGAAACCAGTGTAACACACATATACGAAACCGCCCCTTATGCCTACCAAATAATTGACGGGCAAAAGCGTGAGGTGGCCTGTAAGTTCGTTTTGAAGAAGGATGAAGTGAGTTTTATTTTCCCTGATGGGTACGACCAATATTACCCGTTGGTAATCGACCCAACGTTAGTATTCTCCTCATACTCGGGCTCAACTATCGACAATTGGGGCTATACCGCAACCTACGATAATGCAGGCAACCTATATGCAGGTGGCGTGGTATTCCGTGGGCTGGGCTACCCTACTACTGTTGGCGCATACCAAACCAACTTTGCTGGTGGTTTTGCTGGTACTCAAGGCAATGACTTTTCATGCGATATTGGTATATCTAAATTCTCTTCTGACGGCAGCAGTTTGCTGTTCTCCACATATTTGGGCGGCGGTAATGGCAATGAAGCCCCACACAGCTTAGTGGTAAACAGTTTAAACGAGCTGATTGTGTATGGCGCCACTGGCTCTAGCAACTTCCCGTTGGTAAGCCCGGTGCAAAATACATTTAGGGGCGGCACCTATTATATTAACACCTACGTAATTGAGTTTAACAACGGCAGCGATATTTACATTAGTAAATTCAACGCTGCTGGCAGTGCCTTGCTCGGCTCTACATATGCCGGCGGCACTGGCAATGATGGGTTAAATACTTCCGTAACATTAGTAAACAACTATGCCGACCAAGCTCGCGGTGAAGTAATAGTAGATGAGCAAGACAATATTTTTGTGGTATCGAGCACACAATCAAACAACTTCCCGGTTACAACGGGGGTGGCACAAACTACCAATAGAGGCGGGCAAGATGTCTGCTTGATGAAATACACGCCCAACCTACAAACCCAAATTTTCTCGACCTATTTGGGTGGCACCCAAGATGATGCTGGGTATGCATTGCAGATTGCCAACAACGATGAAATTTTTGTTTGCGGAGGTACCCAAAGTAATAACCTACCTAGTATGGGTGGTGGCTTAAACCCAACCTATAGGGGTGGTACTTCTGATGGCTTTATAATCAGGGTAAATGCTACGGGTACTGCTTTCCAAACCGGCACTTACATTGGCACGGCTTTATACGACCAAGCCTACAAAATTAAACTAGATGCCAACGAGGACTTGTACGTGTATGGCCAAACATTGGGCGCTTACCCGGTTTCGCAAGGGGTATACTTTAATGCGGGTGGCAAGCAATTCATACATAAGCTTAATAGGGATTTAAACACTACCCGCTTTTCAACGGTATTTGGTTCTGGCGGGCCTGCAGTTGATATTTCGCCTACCGCTTTATTAGTTGACATTTGCGACAATATCTACATCTCGGGTTGGGGCGGCGAGGTAAACGTGGGTTTCCGTAATGATGGCACCTTGGGCTTTACTACTGGTATGCCCGTTACTGCCGATGCTTACAAGGGTACTACCGATGGCAGCGACTTTTATTTTATGGTATTGGGCAAAGATGCAGCCAGCTTGGTTTACGGATCATTTTTTGGTGGCAACGGGCCCAATGGCGAGCACGTGGATGGCGGCACTAGCAGATTTGATGAAGATGGCATTATCTACCAAGCGGTATGCGCATCGTGCGGCGGTACTAGTATTTTCCCCACAACACCTGGCGTATGGGCGCCAGTAAGCGGCCAAAATACACCTGGCGGAAACTGTAATTTAGGGGTCATTAAATTTGAGTTTGAGCTAGCCACTATTGATGTAGATATCGAAATCAGACCCTCTGACAGAGGTTGTGTGCCATACACCGTGGGCTTTACTGGCGATGTAGTTAATGCCAATGCCTTCTTTTGGGATTTCGGAAATGGCGACACCTCATTTCAACAAAACCCAACCACAACCTTTACCGATACGGGCACATACAACATAATGCTTATTGGCTTTGATAGTACCACTTGTAGTGGTGTTACGCTGGTTGATACCGCCTATGCGACCATTGTAGTAGGAGATGATTCCATACAAGCTGCATTTACCACCACCATTTTAAACGATTGCGGTACTTACGACATACAACTTAACAACAACAGTGTAACCAATGGACCTGGCCCTATTACTTACAGCTGGACTTTTGGTGATGGCAACACTTCATCGGCTACCAACCCCACGCATACTTACGCTGCTGCCGGAACTTATGTTATCTCGCTCGTTGCCCAAGATGTAAATGCCTGTGAGCCAACCGATATTCAATTGGATACCGTCACATTCTTACCCACCCAAACCTTAGACTTCATCCCGTCGGACACCTCTGGGTGCTCACCGCTCAATGTTATCTTCACCAACAATAGTCAACCTGGAGGCACTACACAGTCAATTAACTGGCAATTTGGCGACGGTGCGCAAACCACCACAACCGCCGTCGGACAAAATGCAACGCACTTATATCCTAATCCTGGCGTATTTACGGTAACGGTAACCGCTACCTCGCCAGCAGCGTGCAACCCAGTTTTAGTTGACTCGGTGGATATTTCCATCGCCTCGCCCGATCCGGTTTTTGCAGGATTTGAATTGGCTATATTAGATAGCTGCGCTTACAATGTGAGCATTACCGATACCAGTACGGGTGCCTTGTTCCGTACTTATTATTTCGGCAATGGCGACTCGTCAACCATTGCTAACCCTACTTACACATATGCTGGGCCGGGCACATATACCGTTACCCAAACTGTAAACAACGGTAACTGCAGCAACCGCGATACGGCACAATTTACCTTTACGCTGCTACCACGTTTGGTTGCAGCCTTCGCAGCGCCCGATACCGGTTGCGTGCCCTTTTCCACATTGTTTGCCAATAGCACCACGGGTAGCAACCAAACTGGCTATAATTGGAGCTTTGGTGATAATAGCACCTCTACCCAAGCCAACCCTGTCCACACTTACACGTCAGTTGGCACTTACAATGTAACCTTGGTGGCTACCGACCCTGCCAGCTGTAACCGCACCGATACCGCAAATACTGTTGTTTCGGTGATAAACGACAGTATAAAAGTTGGCTTTACCTTCCAAGAGTTTATTGGTACGTGCGATTCGTTGGTGATTATTTTCCGAAGCACGAGCATCAATGCGGCCACCCACTTTTGGGATTTTGGCGATGGCACCACCAGCACTTTGGCAAACCCTACCCATGCCTACACCACTGCCGATACCTTTACGGTAACCTATACGGCTGCCAACCCCAGGGTTTGCAACGAGCCCGACACGTTAAACGAGACCTTCGTTCAATTGCCAGAGGTAACGGCCCTATTCGACCCTAATAATGGCTGCATAACTTACGAGTACTTTTTGGATAACCAAGGTGAAAATGTAATAACCAGTTATTGGGAGCTAAGCACCGGCGCAACTTCTACTGATATTAACCCGCTATTTGTGTTTGATAGTGTCGGCAGTTTTACGCTTAGTCTAACCAACTACAACCCAAACAGTTGCAACGATAGCGCAAGCTACAGCGGCACCTTTAATGTGTATGCACCCCCAACCGCATTTTTTGAAACCGATACCAATGGCTATCAGGTTTTCTCTCCGGTGCAGTTTGACAACCAAAGTTCATCTGGCTTTTCTAGTTGGGCATTTGGCGATGGCGACTCATCAACGCAACGCAACCCCTTACACGAGTATGCCGATACGGGCTTTATCAGTCCTTGCTTAACCATTACCGACAATAACCAATGTACCGCCACCTATTGCAAAGAGCTGGAGATATATTTTATTGGGGTGGTGGATGTGCCCAATGCCTTTAGCCCCAATGGCGACGGCATGAACGACATATTATACGTGCGTGGTTTTGGAGTGGAAACCATGGAGTTTAAAGTGTTTAACCGATGGGGAGAGTTGGTGTTTGAATCGGATAGACTTGACCTCGGTTGGGATGGTACGTATAAGGATAAAGCTCAAGAAATGGAGGTGTATGTATATACGCTAGAGGCAAGGTTTTTAGACGGTACCCAAACCGGATTGAGAAAAGGCAACGTAACCCTATTAAGATAAGGCCATGAAAAAGACAGCAACCATATTGTTTCTGCTGCTGGCCGCTATAGTGGTTAGGGCTCAGGATACGCACTTTTCGCAATTTTACGCAACCCCGCTTACCATAAACCCTGCCGAAACGGGCAACTTTATTGAAGATTACCGGGTGGGTGGCAATTTTAAAAACCAATGGCCGTGGGGGCAGCAGGATACTCGATTTACTTATCGCACGTTCTCGCTTTACAGCGATTTCACGTTCTTTCATAACCGCCTACCTGGCAAGGATTGGATGGGCGGCGGCATAGTAATGCTGCAAGATTTTGCGGGCGATGGCAACCTCTCCATTACCAAGGTATTTGGCTCAATGGCTTACCACAAGGTTATTGGTAGAGAGGCGAAATACTACATTTCAGTGGGTGTAAATGCGGGCATAGTACAAAAGCGCATTAACTACGATAAGCTATACTTTGACAACCAATGGAACGACTTATCGTTTGACCTAAGCGCCCCAACTGGCGAACCCGGCACCAATGATTGGAATACCCTATATTTTGACATGGCCTCTGGTGTAAACTTTAGCATGGCACCCAACAAGCGCATGCGCTACTCGGTGGGCGTGTCGCTAAACCACCTTACCCGGCCCAAAGAGACCTTTTACAACCAAAGTGATAACCGCTTGGGTATGCGCCCTGCAGTGACCGCCATGGGTAACATCCGCATCAGTAAAAAATGGCAGATTGAGCCCGGCTACTACTACGTTTTCCAGAAACGGGCCTCTGAGCATATCGTAAATCTATTGGCAGGCTATAACGTGCTCAACGGTGCCCGCAAAAGCGACCATACCGTATATTTTGGTGGCTCGTACCGTGTTAAGGATGCCTTTATCCCGGTAGTAGGTTACCGTTTCAAATCTATTAGAGTAATGATGAACTACGACATCAACCTAAGCCAGCTCACCCCCGCCAGCAGAGCCGTGGGCGGTTTCGAGATTTCTGTAGTACACACCGGCTTCTTCCCCAACACCACTGGCAATAGAGCCGTGCCGTGCCCTAGGCTGTGAGGTTGGTTACTGGTTATTGGTTGCGGGTTACGAGTTGATGATTTACGAATGTGCTGAAATTGGAGTGCTGCTGAAGCCCGCTGTCAACATGAGCTTGTCGAACCCACATTATCTGTTTTAACCGCAACGTGCGCAAAGAAAACACGCAACGAACGCAAAGAAAAAAGGTGAAAACAAGCATGTCATCCTGAGCGGAAGCCCGCTGTCATACTGAGCGTAGTCGAAGTATGTGCGCTTGCTGTTGGGGCGAGTTTTAAAGTCAAATATCTGCTGAAAGTTTCTTCGTATAATGAGCTTACTTTTATTCCTTTTAGTTTAAAGCTATATGGCAAAGGCAAATGTAAAAATGTACCTAAAGGTAGGTAACGATGAAAATGCGAAGCGATTAAGCCAAAAGATTTTGAAGGAATTTCCTTTCAGTGCCAGCAACATCATTGAACAGCGGTACTGGAAAATAAAGGAGTTGTGGGAAGTGGAGATCTTAGCCTCATCGAGCAATGATACTGAACAAGATTTTGAATTAAATCTATGCCAGTTCTTTTCTCCAAGTGCAACCATTACCATTGAAAAAGAAAATAATGTAGTGTTCATTTCCGACGCCCATATTAATCAAAGGCTACGGTTTCAGGAGATGCAAGAGGTATTTGTTCATTTCGAGCGCTCTTAACAATCCAGTCCAAGTACATACCATTTGTCTCAACAAAATGGGCGAAAGCACGCTATCATGCCGACGCGTAGTCGAGGCATTTGCGCTGGCCCGTTGGGGCGGGTGGTGAAGCACAGGATAATAAGCTATTCACTTCAAAAGCCATACTTCTCTTTCAATTTGGCTTCAAGCGCTTCGGCATTGATGGCACTCGTGGGGTTCTTCTATTCCACCTCCCGCTGGCGCAACATGCTAACTTCGGTATCTGACAAGTCATCCTCATTCGACTCAACAAAGCCTTCTACCTTAGATTCAAAGTTTGCCTTTTCAAGCAGCTGCTTTAGCAACTCCGCATCCTTATCGCTCTCTAATCTAAATGTGAATGTTTTCATGTGCTTTTCGTTCCTGTTCAAATATATAAAAGCTTGGTTGGTTTTAATAGTTCCAAACACAATCTGCAAGGTTATATCTGTAATGGGTGATAGCCCGGAGTTATGCTGAGACCTTCAATTCTCCAAGATAAACTCCGACGAGCAGGCTATATTGGCATACCGCGGGCTTCCACATTTAATCCTACCTCACCAAACCCAGCTACCTTTTTCACAAAAAACAACCAATAACCGATAACTAACAACCGATAACAAATTCAAACCAAAAGGTTTAAATTTGCGGTATAGTAAAAACTCCACATTATGGGAAGAGCGTTTGAATACCGCAAGGCGCGCAAAGAGAAGCGCTGGGGCCAGATGGCCAAAACATTTACCAAAATTGGCCGTGAAATTTCCATTGCCGTAAAAGAGGGCGGTCCTGACCCGAGCACCAACGCCCGCCTGCGTGCCGCAATGCAAAACGCCCGCGGTGCCAACATGCCGAAAGACAATGTGGAATCGGCTATTAAACGTGCCAGCGAAAAGAGCGACAAAGACTTTACCGAGGTGGTATACGAAGGCTATGGCCCGCACGGTGTGCCTATTATGGTAGAGTGTGCTACTGATAACCCCGTGCGCACGGTTGCCAACTTGCGCGTATATTTTAGCCGTAGTGGTGGTGCTTTGGGCACCAATGGCTCGGTTGATTTTATGTTTAGCCGCAAAGGGGTGTTCCGTATCCCCGCAGGTGGGATTGATTTGGAAGCATTGGAACTGGATTTGATTGATTTTGGTGCCGAAGACATACAACAGCACGATGACGAGATTGAAATTTATACTGCCTACACCGACTTTGGCAACATGCAAAAAGGTTTGGAGGAAAAAGGGATTACCGTTACCAATGCCAGCCTGCAACGCATACCCATGAGCACCAAAGATGACCTTACCGACGAACAAGCAGAAGACATTGAAGGCTTATTGGATAAGTTGGATGATGACGATGATGTGTTACAGGTGTTCCATAACATGGGATAATAACCATTGATACTATACTTTAAAAGAGCTGCCCGCAAGGCGGCTCTTTTTATTTTGGGTGTTTCTGTTGTATCATATCCAAATGTCCTTTAAGGACGACACAACGTTTTTAAGGTATCATCCCTACGGGATTTGCAGCTAATGAGTCATAATTTTATCTACCAACATCTAATCCCTAAAGGGATTTATCAAATTTCACATCTCTCATCTGTCATCTGTCATTTCTTATCTGCCATCTTAAAAACAATGTCTTTGGTTTGGTGTTAAATTATTAATATCTTACAACTACACAAACCAGTTATGCGCTTACTATTAACCCTCATATTTTGTGCGAGCACTTTGGCCGCAATTGCCCAGCCTTTTGCTATTGGTAGGCAAACCATCACCCTTACCGACCCCACTCGAAGCAACCGCAGTATACCCAGCGAGATATTTTACCCCGCCACCGCCGCAGGCAATAACACCCCTGTAGCCATGGGTAATTTTCCGGTAATTGTGTTTGGACATGGTTTCTCGATGAATTACGATGCGTATGAGAACTTTTGGGAGGAGCTAGTGCCGCAAGGATACATTCTCGCCTTCCCGAAAACGGAGATTGGCCCTATCCCTTTCCCTTCGCATGGCGATTTGGCGGCCGATATGAACTACACCATTACTTGGTTTATTGCCGAAAACAATGCTACCGCTTCACGCTATTTCAACAAGGTAAACGGCAAATTTGCCGTAATGGGCCACTCCATGGGTGGCGGGTGCAGCTTTATTGCAGCGGCCAACAATCCTAACATTACCGTAATAGCCAACTACGCCGCAGCCGAAACCAATCCAACGGCTATTGGCGCGGCAGCCAATATTACCATACCAGCACTCATATTTGCGGGCAGCAAAGATTGCGTGGCAGGCCCCAATGGCAATCAAACCCCCATGTACAATGCCCTAGCATCGGCGTGCAAAAGCTATGTAAACATCACCGATGGCAGCCATTGCCAGTTTGGCGAAAGCAATACGCTGTGCAATTTTGGCGAAACCACCTCTTGCCCGTTTACCAGCTACATTAGCCGTAGCGCACAGCATAATAAAACGTTTGAATACCTCAACCCCTTCTTAAGTTTTTACCTTAAAGGCGATTGCAGTGCTTGGCCCGTTTACCAGCAGTTGCTGGCCAGCCCAACAGGCGCAACGGTTCAAAATAGCTGCACCTACCAGCTACCGGTGGCTGCCATAACCGTTAACGGCAGCACCAGTATTTGCCAAGGCGATACTACCCTATTGCAAGCCAGCGGCAACTATACCAACCTTTGGACAGGCGGTAGCACCCAGCCACAACTTACCATTACTCAAGGTGGCACTTATGAGCTAATAGTAACTGACAATATAGGCTGCACCGACACAACAAGCCAAGCCATACAACTAACCAGCCTGCAAGTGCAAGCCACCATACAAAATGCCAACTGTGGCAGCAACGATGGCGAAGCTTCCCTTACGCCAAGCGGCGGCGCAGCACCTTACAGCTTTGTCTGGCCCAATGGTGAAAACACAGCAACCGTAACTGGCCTAGCTGGTGGTAGCTATGTGGTTACCATTACCGATAACAACGGATGTGGCCTAAACTATACCGTATCGATAGCAGCGCCAGGCTCTTTAGCGGTAAGCATTGCAACCATTGGCACCACCTGCCCCGATGATAGCACTGGCAGCGCTATTGCAACCGTTAGCGGCGGCACTGCCCCTTACAGTTACAACTGGCAAGGATTAGCCAGCACAACAGATACAGCCGTTGGCTTTCCTGCTGGGCAATATCAATTGATAGTAACCGATAGCAATGGCTGTAATTTAATTGACACCTTCGATATTACCAGCCCCATATTATGGTCTCCGCCCATTGTATCCTTATCGGGCACCGAAATTTGCGAAGGCGATACCAGTGTGGTAGTGCCCATCGACAATTACTTTGGCTATATGTGGAGCACTGGCGATACCACCCCAAGTATTAACGTAACCCAAAGCGGCTTTTACAACTGCACGGTGCTTGATGGCAGCGGCTGCTATGTGCCTGGAGTTGGCGTAAATGTTACGTTTTTCCAAGACTACCTCAACCCAGAGATTGCGCTGGATGGCGACTCGCTGTACATAACCGAGGGTACCGTGGTGGCATGGTTTGTTGATGGAGTTGCCATACCCGGGGCCAATGTTAATTACATAATCAACCCCAATGAAGGTGGATATTATGCCCAAGTAATTGACAGCAATGGTTGTGAGTATGTGGCCAAATCATACAACGTAATAAGTAGCATTGCCGAAAAGGAATTGCTTGCAAACATTACTGTTTACCCAAACCCAAGCAATGGCAACCTTACTATTAGCGGACTGCCATCAAATGCTGACTGGTATCTTACCGATGTATTGGGCAAAACTTACCCTGTTGAATCAAGTGGCAACGTAATAAACGGGTCTGTAAATATCAATGCTGAGCAATTACCGGCCCAAATGTACCTTTTGCAAGTAGTTTCGGGCGAAAGCCGATATATTTGCAAGGTATTTATCACGCAATAGCACCATGCCCAGAGTTCAGATTGAGTTACCAGACGAGTTTCCGTTTTATACCGAAGTACCCATTTTAGCTAGCGACATTAACTTTGCCAACCACTTGGGCAACGACCGCCTTATGGGCCTGTTGCAAGAAGCCCGCATCAGGTTTTTTAGCTGGTTGGGTTATAAAGAAGCCGATGTAGAAGGCAGCAGCATGATATTGGCCGATGCTGCCTTGCAATACAAAAGCGAGGGTTTCCATGGCGATTTGATAAAGATTGAAGTAGCCATCGGCGATTTTGGCCGTTGCAACATGGATATATATTACCGGGCCACCAACCTTACCTCGGGCAAATTGCTATGCCAGGCAAAAACCGGTTTGGTATTTTTTAACTATACTACCCGTAAGGTAGAACCTGTGCCTGAAAAGTTTAAGGAGAAGGTAGGTTTAAGATA
>JAGYJT010000018.1 GCA_018401955.1 Chitinophagales bacterium
AGGCGGCGGGGCAATATTGCTGGATTTGGGTACCCACAGCTCATATTGGTATGCAGGGGCATCTAAAAAATCATTGTGCTTAAGCTGCAGCAGGTTTTTCGGCTTGGGACGTATGGACTTTTCGAAGGACTCCTTTTTGCCCTGCCAGTACACGTGGCAACGCAAATTGATAACAGGCTGCTCTTGCAAGCGCATAAAGTCAATGTCGGTAATCACAATACTATCGCCTGGCGATACGTGCCCTTCAAACCCTTCGGCCCACTCCTTCCTCATCTCCAAATCAAAATCGTAGTGCACCTCTTCGGGCAATTGGTTAATGAGGTAAAGGGTAAACATGTGCAGCGTGCCCACCACATCGTAGCGAGGTACAAAGGCCAAATAAAAGCCTTGCTGGGGAGGGTTTGGAGTGCTGTCAGCCATTTATAAAATCAAAACAACCGAGGGTAATGGTTGGTTCGAGGTTGCAAAGGTAAGGGATGTGGGTAAGAATGGTTGTAGGTTTTTATAACATTCATTCAGCATTATCGGGCATAACTGCCTTGCTTTGGCTGCGCCATTTTAAGAAGAAATAGCCTAAGCCTGACAACATTATGTTAAGCAATAAACTATTAAAGAATATTGCAAAGAAAAAGACTTCTGGGATTACCAAAATACCTGCAATGGAGATAATGAAAAAGATTAGCAGGATAAGTATATAATTTTTTAAGCCACGATTAAATGTTGCTTTGCCTATTATCTCCCAATTTTGGTTATGCTCGTAACTAGAGAGAATGGATAATATTGACAGATATATGCCAAATGAGAGTATGTCCATAAATGACATGAGGGTAAAGAAAACGAATAAAAGAATTGATGGTATAACCATCGCTTTGAGTAGGTGCGAAATTTTGGGTGGACCTTTAATCCAGTTGTTCTTATGGGCTAATTTGAAATAGGTTTTTATTGATAGCAGAAATAGAGGAACTGCAAACAATGGCGCGAGAATATTCCAGATTAGAATAACGAGTAGCATTTCCATTGCATAGAAAAAAAGCCCTTCGGCGAAGTTGTTTATTGTATCCATAATCCCTTTTGCGAAATTTAGCAAATATTCATTGTATGGTCAACGCTTCTAATGGTGCCTTTACTGCCCATGGTTGAAACCATAGACTATGAATAGTGGGGTTAAAATGTTTTTGATAGCCCTCGGTTTCAACCGTGGGTATAAGATTCATGTGAAGTATATAACCGTTTTAACGGTTTACTTTTTCCTAAGCCCCTCCATCAACCGCTCCAACTTGGCTACCCTTTGCTCAAGGCTATCAACAGGTTTAATGGCGGTGCTTATGTAGTGCGTTATCTCCCAAAACTCTTTCACTTCACCTTGTATGGTATTGGCATCGGGCCATTGGCGCAGGGTAAGCAGGGTAGGGGTGAGCAACATATAATACTGGTCGTTCTTAGGTTTTTCTTTGCTGGTTAGCTTGCGCCCAAGCACCACATCGCCCTGCTGAAAATTACCTGGTACCGTGTTCTCATATACCTCAAAGGCCCGGTAGTTTCCTTTGGGCAAAAACGGCAATTGTAATTGAGGCTGTTGATTGGCAAAAGTATTAGCGCCTTTTTGTACTACATACTCACCCACTTGAGCAGCCATTATTAAAGGTATGCCCCCATTAATTGCAACTGGTGTGGTAAATGTTGGGGCGGTTGGCTCGGCAAATGCAGATTGGTGCAGCTCTGGCCTAAAAATATCAAAACGGTATAATTCGTTTATGGTGAGCTCTTTATTTAGTAGTAAATCAATAGAAATGCCAAAATGGTTGGCGATGGCAATAATGGTATCAATTTTAGGCTCGGCGCGGCCCTCCTCATAACTGCCCACGCTGGCACGGGCCAAGCCAAAAAGATCGGCAAAATCAGCTTGGTTTATTTTCTTTACCGTCCGTATCTTTTTAATGTTTTTGCCGATTTGTGACATAAGTGCACGCGTTTATCGTAAAATGGCCCATTTGTTTCGTTCAAAGATACACAACTATTATTCTAATAAAAATGGAATGCTACAAACGTTGGTTTTGTGCTTTTTGTTGCCGTTTAGCTCAGTAGTAGGCTATTGGCAGCACTATATGGCATAATTTATTTCTAAAATTATTGGCTTGATTATCAGGATAATATGCTGTTTAAGTACCAAAATTGCATCATATATTGCCAATAAAATTGGAATTTCTATTTTAATTAGCTATTTTTAATTTCATCATACAACGCCAACGATAGCAAAAGGGCCCAGTAGCCGAGTATGATAACCTGCATGGCTGGCAAGCGAGTAACCGCTTGCTGGCAGTGCAGATAAATAGGATTGATTAATGAAAAGTAAGGTTGATGTTAATTTTTAATTGAATACTGTAAGGGTTCGTTAATTACTCCACAACTAATTACTAACTTAGGTAGCTCATAAAAACAAAAGGTAATACTATGGACAACCACTTTCAGAGAGTTAAAGAATACTTGCTGGACCTTAGCTACCTCATTACGCACGAAGACGCCGAAGAGGGCATATTCGTGATATCGAAAGAGGAAGAGGGTATTCGCAATTTGGTAATAGGTGTAGCCGACCCGATTGTGATTTTCGAACAGTTTATTTTTGATGTGCGCAACGAAGACGGCATTTTCAAGAAACTGTTGATGAAAAACCGCGACATTATACACGGGGCGTTTGTGCTTGACGAAAGCGGCGCAAAAGTTATTTTCCGTGATACGTTGCAATTGGAAAACTTGGACGTTAATGAGGTTGAAGGCACGCTTAATTCATTGTCGCTGCTTATGAGCGAGTATTCTGATGAACTTATCGCTTTTTCAAAAAACTAAAATGCAATTGATATGAATATTTTCAAGAGACTGTTTACGATGGGCAAAGCAGAAGCCCACTCGGCCATCGACCAGCTGGAAGACCCGATAAAGCTTACCGAACAGGGTATCCGCGATATGAAGGAAGACCTTAACAAGAGCCTGGAAGGGTTGGCGCAAGTAAAGGCCCTAGCTATTCGCAGCCGCAACGAGGCGCAAGATGCCCGCGAGAAAGCGAGAGACTATGAGGCCAAAGCCATGCTATTGCTTAAGCGCGGCCAAAAAGGTGAGCTTGAGGCAACCGAGGTGGAACGCTTGGCCAAAGAGGCGCTAACAAAGCAGGCGGAGAACAATACGCATGCAGAAAAACTTACCGAAGACCAGCATCGCTTTGAGGCGCAGGTATCGCAACTGGATACCAACGTGAAGATGATTCGCTCGAACATAAGCAAATGGGAGAACGAATTGCGCACGCTTAGAGCTCGTGTACGTGTAAGCTCTGCCACCAAAAACCTGAACAAGCAATTGGCGCAGATTGATGGTAACAGCACTGTAGCCATGCTGGAGCGCATGAAGGATAAAGTGTTACAGGATGAAGCCTTGGCCGAATCGTATGGCGAAATTGCCAACGAATCGAGGAGCGTGGACGAGGAGATTAACAAAGCCTTGGACAACCGCAGCGTTGATGCCGATGATGCATTGGCAGCGTTGAAAGCCAAAATGGGTCTTTCTGCTCCAACGGATGGCGGAGAAGCTGGCAACGGTTAATTGATATAAATTATTAAATTGCAGGCAAAAGGGCGATAAAAGGGCACGCTTGTGCCCTTTTCGCACCCTGCCTCACCCTTGGTTATGGAGCTGTTAAGCGAATCGATATCATTTTACAACCTTGCTTGGACCATCCTGTTGGTGCTGTGTATGGTATACTGGCTCTCGGTTATCGTGGGCCTGGCCGACATGGACTTTCTAGATGTGGACCTCGACCTTGATGGCGATGCCGACATCGATAAAGAAATCAGTGTAAACCCAGATGGGGCCTGGTACGGCTTAATGAAGTACTTTAACATGGGCGAGGTGCCATTAATGGTTATCCTTACCGTGTTTGCGCTCAGTGGCTGGGTAATAAATGTGTTGCTCAACTATTATCTAAACCCCGGCTGGGCTTGGTTGGCGTTCGTTTTTACTTTTCCGTCAATATTAGGCGGATTGATAATGTCGAAAATAGTAACCACGCCAATGATTAGCATATACAAGAAACTAGGCCATAAAGGTGATGACCCGATTGATTTTTTGGGGCGCACGGGCAAAGTAACCCTCACCGTAGGCGAGACCCAGTTGGGTCAAGCTGAAATAATGGTGAACGGCGACCCGATGACGATTAATGTAAAATCGAAAAAGGGTGTGAGGATAGCCAAGGGCAGTAGTGTAACGGTGGTGGATGAAGGCGAGGGCAAGAACTATTATTGGGTGAATACCTATGAAACGATTGAATAGCGAGTGACGATATTGATATACATAGTAGCAGGCATAGTGGCAGTTGGGGTGTTGTTTTTGGTAGGCTACCGCAAGGTAGCTCAAGGCAAGGCCATCAAGCGTGGTGGGGGAGTGTTCTTTCAGTATTATTGGCAATTACCGGGCATTGGCACAGCGGATGGCGTTGATTTAACCTTGAAAAAGGTAGAAGTAGCTTGCCGAAACGAACGAGCACTGGAATGCAGCGACGGCGTAAAGTTGGAGTTGCGAGTGGTAGGCCTTATAAGGGTGAGGCCCGATGAAGCCTCGGTAAAGCAAGTGGCGCAAAACTATGGGGTAGGAAACGATGCAGAGGAGCGCATGCAAGCGCAATTGACCGATGCAATGGAGAAGGCGGTGCGCGATGCCGGAAAACATATTACATCATTGGCATTAGTGGAGCATGAGCAAGAATTTAAAAAACAAGTAACAGCAAGGTTAGGGCTAGATAAAACCGGTTTCCAAATGGACTCACTGGCCCTTGAGTTTGTTGACCCTGATTTATTGAACAAGACAAAGTTTAGATGATTGGTTATTTGTTAATAGTTATTAGTAAAATAACTACCAATAACCGATAATCAGTAACCAGTTAACCTATCAACCAATAACAAATTAACCAATAACTAATAACCTAAAGAAATGGAAAGTTTACCAATGCAAATGATTTTGGTGATTATCGGGGCGGTCTTTGTGCTACTCTTTGGCATATTGGCCATTATCGCCAAGTGGTACAAAAAAATCATCCAGGGCGAAGCCCTCATCCGTACCGGTTTGGGCGGTACCAAAGTAGCCTTTAACGGCATGTTGGTGGTGCCTATCATCCACCGCTCAGAAATCATGGACCTTTCCGTGAAAAAGGTAGAGATTGATCGCCTAGGCAAGGATGGCCTAATTTGCCGCGACAATATGCGTGCGGATATTAAAGTAGCCTTCTTCGTAAGGGTTAACAAAGCGCTTGATGACGTAGTTAAGGTGGCACAAACCATCGGTACCGGCCGTGCATCTAGTATCGATACCTTGAACACCTTATTCGAGGCCAAATTTTCAGAGGCTTTGAAGACTGTTGGTAAAAAGTTCGACTTTGTGGAGCTATACGATGCCCGTGAGCGCTTTAAATTGGAGATATTGGACATCATCGGTACCGACCTTAACGGTTACATCCTTGATGACTGTGCCATTGACTTTTTGGAGCAAACGCCTTTGCAGTTCTTGCAGCAAGACAATATCCTTGATGCGGAAGGTATCAAGAAGATTACTGAGCTTACCGCGATACAAAAAATCAAGTCTAACCAAATCCGTCGCGATGAGGAAAAGACCATCAAGAAACAAGACGTTGAATCTCGTGAGGCCATATTGGAGCTTGAGCGCCAATTAGCCGAAAAAGAAGAAAAGCAGAAGCGTGAAATCTTGACCGTTCGTGCTCGTGAAGAGGCTGAAACCGCCACTGTACGTGAACAGGAACGCAAAAAATCGGAGAATGCCCGCATTGCTACCGAAGAGGAAATACAGATAGCAGAAGAGAACAAGCTGCGCCAAATAACTGTAGCCCGCAAAAACAAAGAGCGCACTGAGGCAGTAGAAACCGAACGCGTAGAGAAGGACCGTATGTTGGAAGTAACCGAGCGTGAACGTATTGTTACCTTGGCCGACATTGAGAAAGAGAAGGCAGTAGAAACCGAGCGCCGCAACATACAAGACGTGATTAAAGAACGTGTGATGTTGGAGAAAACGGTTGTAGAAGAAGAAGAGAAAATAAAGGATTTGCGTGCGTATGCTGAGGCGGATAGGGACAAGAAAGTTGCTATTACCCATGCCGAGAAAACTGCTGAAGAGCACTTGGTACAACGTGTGAAAGAAGCCGAGGCTGAGCGCAGTGCGAGTGAGTTCCGTGCGAAACAGTTGATTATTGAAGCTGATGCCAGTAAAGAAGCTGCATCGAGAGAAGGCGAGGCCCGTAAAATTATTGCGGAAGCCAAAGCCCGTGAGGATGCAACTATCGGTCTATCAGAGGCACAAGTAATTGAGGCGAAAGCTGCTGCCAACGAGAAGTTTGGCGCATCGGAAGCGGCGGTTATCGAGAAGAAGGCCATTGCAGAAGCCAAAGGTATTGAGGTGAAAGCAGAAGCGGAGCGCAAGCATGGTAATATGCAGGCTGAAGTAACGCAAAGCCAAGGTTTGGCCGAAGCGGATGTAATCGAGAAGAAAGCGGTTGCGGAAGCGAAAGGCATACATGAGAAAGCCGAAGCGATGAAGAAGTTGGACGGCGTGGGCAAAGACCACGAAGAGTTCAAGCTTCGTTTGGATAAAGAGAAATCTGTGGAGTTGGCGCACATCAATATCCAAAAAGATATTGCACAAGCCCAAGCCATGGTGGTTGGTGAAGCCTTGAAATCTGCGAAAATTGACATTGTAGGTGGCGAAACCGTATTCTTTGACCGTATCGTGAACGCTATTACTAGCGGTAAGCAGGTGGATAGGTTTGTACAGAACAGCGAGGTGCTGCAAAACGTGGCGCAATCGTTTATGAGCCCAGAAGAGGAAGGTGGTTTTAAATTGAACCTGAAAACCTTGATGGATAAGTTTGGCGTGAGCACCGAGGATGTGAAAAACCTAAGCGTAGCCGCGGTATTGTACAAATTCATGACCCAAGCCGATAGCGACGAAAGCCGCAGCATGATTGGCAACCTCATGGACATGGCCCGCAAAGCCGGCATCGCCGACGACCAAGCGAGTAAGTATCATAAGTAAGGGATAGTGTTATGTGAGCGGAGATTAAGCCGCCATGGTTCGACTCCGCTCACCGTGACACAACCTTTACCGCAAATCTCATCAGGTATTAAAGGGCATGTCATCCTGAGCGGAGTCGAAGGGAATGTCATCCTGAGCGGAGTCGAAGGGTGCGCGCATGGGCTGCTGGTTCGAGTAATGAAGTTGAGGTTACCTCAAAAGCATACTCGACCATACAACCCCCTCCCCTGCCTGCGGCAGGCAGGCAGCCTCCCCCTGAAAAAGGGTGAGGAGCTAAAAATTGCTAAAGGCAATTTAATTAAAGTATTACCAGTCGTGTCATGGTGAGCGTAGTCGAACCATGGCGGCATGATGCAGCAACTATAATGGCAAAACAAAAGAAACAAGAGGAACCAACAATAGCACCACCCGCTGCAGCGCAATTGGAGCAGGGCACGTATGAGATAATACGTAACCGACTACGCTCGCAAGGGGAGGAGCTGCGCAAACGGATGGACCAACTGAACGAGGCGCGCAGGGGCGTGTTCGGAGCGGTGGAAACCCGATTGCTGGCTACCGAGCACGTTACCACCGAAAACAACTGCATTGCTCGCGATATGGTGCCAGTGGGCAATGTGTTCCTCTTTGGTTATAACGTACACTTCGGCCTTAAAACGGAAATCAACATCCAAGATGTTTTTGGGGTTTATAGGTACGAAGAGCAGAAGTTTACCCCCGAGCCACTGGACCTGATAAACGACCAGCAGTTTGAGGTCGATTTTAAGAACCTATACAAATACTACCGCGATACCGAATTTGCCAAGTTTGCCGCCATCGGCCCAAACATCTACATGGTGTTTAAGGTTGGTAAAACGGTAAACGACATTAAGGCCTTTAAATGGGTAAGGCAAGGCAATAGCCTACAGTACATTGATAACCGTAGCGAGCACGAGGTAAAATACCCCGACCAGCACGAGTTTAAATGGAAACGCACCACCCGCGATCAACATCGCGCTGGATCGCATCCTCACGTATCCATCAACGATATAGTGTTTGTGGAAACCGTAGGCGGCGACCTCACCATAAAAGTAGAAGACAATACCACCACCGGCGCGGGCATTTATGCCGAACCAGTTGAGAATGCCGAGCAAACGCTGGATGATGCCGAGATTTTCTATGCTTTTGTTGGCAACATCATCATCCTTAAAATAAGACCTTACCAAGAGAATAAGTACCGCTACATTGTATTCAATCAAAAGATACAAAAGGCGGTGCGTATTGATTCGTTGGAGGATAGCTGCGTGCTATTGCCCGATAGCCACGGTATCATTTTCAGCCAAGGGTATTATTTGCAAACAGGCGAGTACAAAGTGTTCGAGCACGACGGCGACCAGTTTATGTACGAGAAAAAATTGGCTTCGCCAAACGGGGAAGACTTCTTGTATGTGTTCTATCGCAGGGATAAGGGTGAATATCTGTTGCTCAATTATAACTTGATTAAGCAGCAAGTAGAAACGCCTGTATTTTGCCAAGGTTACAGCATATTCGATAATGGCGAGATGTGTTATTTCCGCACCTCGCAAGAGCAACAAAAGCACCATGCGGTACAGATATGGCAAACGCCTTTCTATGGTCCCAACTTTGAGGTGCCGCGTGGGCAAGACCATTACTTATATAAGGTAGGCAACAAAGACCTGGTGCGGGCCATGGCCGAAAGCAAGGAGCTATTGACCTTGTTGGAAAAGGAAGATAGCTACTTGAACTTGTATGTTGATTTGGTGAAGAAATCGGGTGTTATACGCGATAGTTTCCACTGGATAAACAATGCAGAGGCTTTCAACCTGGGCGAGCCGCTTAAGCAATTGCAAGAAACCGCCTCTTCTGCCATTGAGGAGTTTGAGCGCGTAACCCGCATCCGCAAAAATACTGCGGAGGCCATTGATGTGGTTACCAAAAAAGCAGATGAAGTGGCTGGTGCCATCAAGCGCGCTACGGCCGACGACATCAATCACTTTGTGAAGTACTTGGCCGAGCTGCGCACCCTCCGAGGTGAAATTATCTCGCTGAAAGAGCTGCGCTATGCCGATATGCCAAGGGTGGAGCAGTATGAAAAGCTGGTTGCCGAGCTTAACGATAAGCTATCGGAAGGTTGTGTGCAATACCTGTTGCGCAAAGATTCGCTAAAACCTTACGAGAACAAGGTTGAAGAGCTTAAAGCCGCCATTGAAAAGGTGGCTAAAGTAGCCGATGCCGACAAGATAGACGAGGACATTAAAAAGACCTCGGGCGAGCTGGAAATGCTCATTGAGATAGTGAGCAATTTGAAGATAACCGATGCCACGGAAACTACCCGTATCATCGATAATATCTCAAGCATATACTCACGCTTTAACCAAGTAAAAGCTACCCTCAAGCAAAAGCGCAAAGAGCTTTCGGGCGTAGAAGGTAAGGCAGAGTTTAATGCCCAATTGAAATTGATTGAGCAGGCCGTAATCAATTACCTTGACCTATGCGATAAACCAGAAAAGTGCGAGCAATACCTCAATCGCCTGATGGTGCAGTTGGAGGAGCTGGAGGGTAGGTTTTCAGAGTTTGAGGAGTTTCAATCCAAGCTTAGCGAGAAGCGCGAGGAGGTTTACAATGCCTTTGAGAACCGCAAGGTGGCGTTGGTAGAGCAAGTAAATCGCCGCACGGGCAACTTGGCGCAATCTGCCGAGCGTATATTGAAAGGTATAGGCAACCGTGCCGCCACGTTTACGGAAGTGAGCGAAATAAACGGCTATTTCGCCAGCGATTTGATGGTGGACAAAGTCCGCGATGCCATAAAGCAATTACAAGAACTGGGTGATAGCGTAAAAGCAGATGATATTCAAGGCCGCTTGAAAACGGTGCAGGAGGATACCATTCGCCAGCTAAAAGACAAGAAAGAACTCTTTAAAGGTGGGCCCAATACCATCCAGTTTGGCAAGCACTTTTTCAATACCAATACCCAGCCGCTAGACCTTACGGTGATTACCCGCGATGGTGAAATGTATTACCACCTTACGGGCACCAACTTTTTTGAGAAGATAAAAGACGACCGCTTTTTAGCCACCCGGGAAGTGTGGGAGCAAACCATCCTCTCTGAAAATGACACGGTTTACCGCAGCGAGTATTTGGCCTATAAATTTTTAGAAGCCTCTCGTCAAAACCATAACAACAATAACGGCACCGTACCTCGCTTAGAGGATTTATACAAGCTCACCGAGAAACAGTTGCAAGAGACTGTGCAGCAATTTATGGCACCCCGCTTTAACGAGAGTTATGTGAAAGGCGTGCACGACCATGATGCTACCGTATTGGTAACGGCGCTGCTTAAAATCAATCAAAATGCTGACCTGCTGCGCTACCCAACCGTGGCTCGCGCTTGTGCGGCCCTGTATTGGCACCACTTTGCGCCAGCGGATAAAAAGAAATTCTTCAATAACCGATTGAAGGGTGTTGGGGCGATATTGCAAGTCTTCCCAGATACGCGCGAGTTTGGCGCAATGATAAAGGAGTTGCAAAGTGAGATACAACATTTCGTAAACGAGCATCCGTTGTACGAAGAGGCGGTGGTAACCGATGCGGGTGAGTATCTGTTCCATGAAATTGTACGTGGCGATCATTTTATCATCGACCGTGAAAGCTCGGAGCTGTACAAAGACTTTTTAAAGTACCTTGGCTCTGGCAACAGCTTGGAGCGTTTTGAGCAGAGCATCAAAGCTGTGCACGATACCCCAGCTGCAGCTTACAAACTCATACGCAAGTGGCTGCGCGCCTTTGTGGAGAGTAAACAACAACTGCATCGCAACGAGTACATCAGCGAAACTGCCGTGCTTATTTTAAGCCGTACGTTTGATGAGACCCGCATTGTGAATACCTCTTTGAAGATGGAATTGACGGGTATGGTTGGCTCGCACCCAATGGTGGAAGGCGGCAAGTACTTGCTCAACTACAATACTTATCAGCTCAAGTTGCGTCATTTTGAGGGGTATGTAGTGCCGCTTTACCAAGCATACACGCAGCTCAAAAAACAATTGACTACTGAGTTTAGCGACCAATTGCGCTTGAGCGAGTTTAAGCCAAAAGTGCTCACCAGCTTTGTGCGTAACAAGCTCATCAACAATGTATTTGCCATTGATTGGCGACAACCTAGCCAAGCAAATTGGCGTGGCGGGCGAAAATACCCGTACCGACCGCATGGGCCTATTGTTGCTTATCTCGCCGCCGGGCTATGGTAAAACTACCATCATGGAGTACATTGCCAATCGCTTGGGCATCATCTTTATGAAGATAAACGGCCCCGCCATTGGGCATAGCGTAACGTCGCTCGACCCTGAGGAAGCACCAAATGCCAATGCCCGCGAAGAGTTGGAGAAGCTGAACCTGAGCTTTGAAATGGGCGACAACGTAATGATTTACGTGGACGATATACAGCACTGTAATCCGGAGTTTTTGCAGAAGTTTATCTCCCTTTGTGATGCGCAGCGTAAAATTGAGGGCGTGTACAAAGGGCGCACCAAAACCTACGATTTCCGTGGGCGCAAAGTGTGTGTGGTAATGGCGGGGAACCCATATACCGAGAGCGGTGAGCGTTTCCGGATACCGGATATGTTGGCCAACCGTGCCGATATTTACAACCTTGGTGACATTATCGGTGATACTGCTACCGACTTTAAGGCCAGTTACATTGAGAACAGCCTATCGGCCAACCCAGTGTTGGGCCGCTTGAGCACCAAGAGCCAAAACGACCTATACCCGATGCTAAAATTTGCCGAAACCGGCGACGGCGAGGGTATGGAGTTTGAGGCCAACCACAGCTCTGAGGAGATAAGTGAGTATGTAACGGTACTGAAGAAGCTCATAACCGTGCGCGATGTGATATTGAAGGTAAACCAAGCTTACATATACTCCGCAGGCAGGCTGAAGACTACCGCACCGAGCCGGCCTTCCGGTTGCAAGGTTCGTATCGTGATATGAATAAAATCGGTGGCCGCATTATGCCCGTTATGAACGATGCCGAGCTGGATACGCTCATTATGAGCCATTATATCAGCGAGTCTCAAACGCTTACCCGCGATGCTGAGGCCAACTTGTTGAAGTTTAAAGAACTGATAGGCAAGCTCACCAAAGATGAAGCTGCGCGATGGGAATCGATTAAAGAAACCTTCCGCAAAAACCAGAAATTCCTCCACACCGGCGGCGACAACCCTATGGGCCAAGTGGTGTTAGGCATGGATAGCATTAACGAAGGATTGACGGGCATTGCGAAGGCGCTGGGGGATAGACACAAGACATAAGACACAAGACTTGTTTAGTACATTTTGATGCGGAAGCTAGCTGTCATGCCGACGCGTAGTCGAGGCATCTGCGTTGGCTGTTTGAAGTGGATAGGTGATTTGCTTTGACCAGATAATCTTAAGCAGTTTACCAGTGCCTTAATAAGCACAAAAAAAAAGGAACAAAAATGGACATTGAAATCTTCACGGAACGAGATATAGTTTACTAATAGGCACTCGCGAATTGCTTAAAGAATAAATTTTCAAGGTGAGAATTATGGAAAAACTTGTTTTAGTTACTGGTGCAGGTGCTAGTAGGGATTTTTGTCCTGAATTTGACGTAGGATTGGATTTATTAGATGCCATTTATTCATATATCCAGAAGATGGTAGTTATCTGAACAATGTAATTAACCTTGATAGAACAAGAAGGTATAAAAGAGAATAATCAGAAAAGAAGATTACCTATTGAAAAAGGTAAACATTTTCAATCAATAAGAATAGAATTCTCAAATGACCTCAAACTTTACTTATCCCTTAATAAAAAATAGCGAGCCTGTTAGTATAGACCATTTCATTCATGAAAACTCTAGGTACAAAGAGTTAGCTTCATTTTGCATTGCGGTCTTTATTGCTGGATATGAGGGGTGCTAGTTTTAAGAACTTTAACTATAATGAGCATTGGCTTTTCGCCTCTGTAATTTATTAGAGTACGGTATAGATAATAAACTGGCTATTAGAGTTTGAGATAGTTACTTTTAACTACGACAGACTTATTGAAATATATTCACTGGTATTTTAGCAATAGGGTAAAGTATTGTACTAAAAATTCAGGACTTTTTAAGAACTAGAGTGCACCACGTTTATGGTAAAATAGAAACCTCCCATTTGTTGAGGGCCATGGACTTCTATATGGAATACATAATTCCGAGTGAGTTTATGCAGGGAAAGTACAGCAAAATTCAGAACTGATGTTTCATCATGCAAATCAACAAGACAATCGAGATACCATACTTACCGAAGGAAGAAAATGATGAGTTTTTAAAAGGGATAGTGAAAAGTGGAAGTGAAGTATGGATTATGGGTTTTGGCTTTGATTCAGATAATGTTAACAAGCTTGGTTTAGAAGGTACCCCAATGTTTATTCATCAGTATTTAGGGATAGAAGAGTTAGCAAATGTTGCGCAGTTTGTTAATGAGTGCAACATTCTGAGGTAGCTGTACGAGTTTTTCAATTATAGAATAGCGAAAAGTACTTTGGGTTTGCCAAAGCTTTCTCAAGTTTCTCCATGGGGTCCTTATTAATAAAAATCAAATCCTTTTCCAATCTAAAAATCCTTTCCCAAATCAAGGTTCAAACAAAAAAAGGAGCAAAAATGCCTATCGAAATCTTCACTGAACGAGACATCGTACACAACGAACCACCTATTGTATTTACCAAACCTTGGTTTGCTAGAGGGTGGGTAATAGGTACTTTATTTGCCAGTATTGTTACTGCTTACGCGGCTTATAGTTACTTTGTGTTGGGTGGGGTAATGCGCCTGTGGTTAATATTGGCTGGCCTGTTGTGGGTCTTTACCTTATACAAATACCTTAAAGGCGTGCGTTTTATCGAAGTGTCTGGCGAAGTGGTGCGCGTGTATGCCCGTGATGTGGTTACACCAATCGGCGAGATACCTTTCGAGCGAATGACCTTGGTGCAAGACCTCAACGAAATCTATTTCATCCGTAAGGCTAAGTTTACGGGCGGTTTTTCATTGAAGAAGGTATACTGGAAGCACAATTGGGACCAAATGAACCTCGTTTTTAGAACTAATGCCTCTTATGTAATGAACAACTACCGGCAAGTTGGCCATGGGGGCATAGAGAATATCCCACTGCCGTTTGTAAACCGCCGTAACCGAGGGTTTGGTATAATGGGTGCGTTGATGGTACTCTATGAGTGGATAGTGGAGTTGTTGTTGTGGATACCTTATAACTCAATGAAAAATTAGCAAAAACCGATTGAAATTAAACGAATGAAACAGTATTTGTTAATTGGGTTATTGGCAATGTTTCTGTTTGGCTGTGCTAAGCGGGAGGTTGTTAAAACTAAGGCTGACGTTACCGTGCCCAATATCAAATTGGATTTATTATTCTGCTATGGGAACTATGCGACCCAAGAGATTACTGTTTCACAGTACAATTTTTTCTTGGATGATTTAAAGGCTCAAGGACGGTTGGAAGAGTATGAAAAATACCGACCTGCCTGGGAACATTGGGACGGAAAATATCCGATGCAGTACAACGAACCCATGCCAATTGATTACAGCTTGATTAATGGGGAGATAGACCTGCCTATAACTAATATAAGCCTTGAAGGAGCTCAGGCTTTTTGTACTTGGCTTACAACATACATACATGCTCAACCAAAGATTAACCTCTCTAAATCTAAAGCAATACTACCCACAGAGTATGATTGGATTTTAATGGCGCATCCATTTATGGATAATGTTTACCCATGGATTGACGAGCACCCTTATGATGATTCGGGTAACATGTTTTGTAATGTGGCTAGGGTTTATAACGCGTTCAACCATGGTGATACTGCAAAAAGCCGCAGATGGTGGGCAAAGTTAGAGCCTATTGTGAGCAACCGACCCAATGGCTGGGGCCTGTACAACATCATTGGTAATGCTGCTGAAATGACCTGTGAAGGATATATAAAGGGTGGCAGTTGGACCAACTCTTATGAAGAGTGCGCCCTAAACAGACGGCAACAGTTTGAACTACCACACCCCGAAGTTGGATTTAGGGTATTAGTGATTAAAGATTCTACTTATATGCCACTTGATCCGTTCTCACGAAATAGGAGAACGGAGTATTGCCTACCAGAGAATGCCGGAGATTATTAGGTTTACTCCTTCCCAACCATTACCGCACCGCATTCCAATCAATCTGCCCAGGCGTATAAACCTTTAGGGCGTTACTAAGGATGGTGGGTTTATCAAACGTCATGGGTTTAAACAGCTGGTTGGTGAACATTTGCATCTGGTCGGTATAGTGGGGGCTATCGGGGTGGTCGCTAGCACCGTAGGCGTTTACGCTCAATATTTCGGCACCTTTATCCTTGCTGTAGCGCACTATCTGTATGTAGCCATCGCCGCCTTTTATACGGTATATGCCTTTCTTTTTGTTGTGCAATACGCCGTCAGCAGCGCGGGGTACTTCGCGCAGGCCATTGGCAGGCAAGCTTACCTCTCCACGAATGTGGCGTTGCACCAATCCCAGCGGAATGTCCATAGAGCCATGCGTTTTCAATAGAAACTTTTTGGCTTCACGTATCGCCCACACGGCATCCTCTTCGCTCACCAGCTTTGCCTGTATCATCAAAAAGGCAAACGGTACATCGTGTTTCAGGCGCAGCTTATCATGTATTACCAAGGCAAGGGCGGCGTCTTTGTTGTCTGCATCGCCGGCCAGGTTCCAATTTTTTAGCTTCTGTATGGCATCGGCAATGTCGGGGTACTTGCTTTCATCCAAGGTGTACATGGCCTTAAAGTGGCTCATGTAAGTACCATTGGGCGCATAGGCGGTATTAAATTTCATTTCGTTCAAAGCCTCCACCGTAAATGGTTGTTTGGCCTCTTTAAACAGCCTGTCAAACTGGTCGCCACGGTTGTACATAAAGCGTTGCAAGCCCACAAACTCACCAGTCCAATCGCAGGCATCGCCAGTCGCTTTCAGTGGGGTGTTGTTGGCATTAAAAACATAGCCGCAGTTAGGGTTCAGCACTGTGGGCATTTGCTCGTAGGGTACAATTTTATCCCACTTATAGGCTGAAGTACCTGCGGTAATTGGGTAAGTCCAATCTAGCTTAGGGTCGCGCAACGGCACTCGTCCGCCAGAGTGCAGCATAATGTTGCCATCCACATCGGCATATACAATGTTGAACAATGGCACCGCCTGCATTTTAATAGCAGTCTCGAACTCCTTAAAGTTGCTGGCTTTGTTCATCATAAACCACTGTTCAGCAGCCCGTATATTCATATACCCCGGGAAACGGAAGCTGTATTTTCCGTGCTTGGTTTTAAACACTGGGCCGTATTCCGTCCACTCCAATTTTTTCTTTACACCGATAACGATACCTGCCAGCTTAATGCGCAGCTTGGCCTTGTTTTTTTTAAAGGTGCGCCATTCGCCGTCGTACTTATATTGATTCTTGTTTTTGGGGTTGATTTCCAGCAAATGTATGTCGCCGAAATTATGATAATTGGTAGTGTGCGCCCAGCCCAGGTTGGGGCTGCTACCCACAAAAATCGACATGCCACCTGGGAACAGGCCACCTATCATGTTCCAGCCCTCTTCGCTATTTACGTGGGCCTCGTACCACGCAAAGCGCCCCTCAATGGGTTGGTGCGAGTTGATGGCCAGGTATGCTTTGCCATCGGCCATGTGAGCGGGGTCAACAGCTACCGCGTTACTGCCAACATCGTTTGCCGCAAAAAAGTCGTTGATTTTGTTGTCTCTAGCTGCTTTAAGCGCCATGCCCATTCCCGCCATCAGCGAGGTGTTCATTACGTACCCTTTTATCACATCTTTACCGGTAATGGGGAAGGCTTTTTTCTTCAATACCTCTTTTGGGTGCGCAGCGGCATAGTCGTTTAGCCCTTGCACATAGCCATCCAATACACCTCGAAAGTGCGCCGATAAATCTTGCTCATAGCGGGCCTCTACAATCGAGTCCACTTGTAAAAACTGCATGGCGTAGTCAAACAGTACGCCATCCTTTCCCAACTCGCTGCCCAGCATGTTTTTTGGGGCCAACATACTTAGCTGTATATCCTTAAAGTTATCTTCGCTATGGGCCCAGGCAAGGCCATAAGCCACTTCGGCATCGGTTTTGGCAAATATGTGCGGCACACCAAAAGAGTCGCGGGCAATGGTGATGTTTGCTGGGTTTATTTGTGCAGAAAGATTGAAGGTGGCAACACTAAAAAGAACAAAAGCAATTGGGTTCTTGAGGAGATTCAATAACTTCATGGAGCGGGGTAATGGATTTGGAAAGGATAATTATGATAAACTAAAATAGGCTAAATAGTTTAATTTTTTACCAGCATTACCTTACGATTATTCAAGGATAATAAAATCTTAACTTCTTTGCAATGCATCACGAACAACTGCGAGACCTGTGCCTTAGCCTTAAAGGTACCACCGAAGACATTAAATGGGGCAACGACCTCTGTTTTCTGGTGGGCGAAAAGATGTTTTGTACCACTTGGCTCGGTGATGGGCCTTTTCAAGCCTCATTTAAGGTTACACCTGAAGAGTTTGAAGCATACATAGCGAAGCCCGACATTGAAGCTGCTGCCTATTTGGCCCGCTATAAATGGATTCATGTTAGAAAGTCAACTGCGCTCAGCGAAAAGGAATTGGAACGCCTCATCCGCCAAAGCTATGAGTTGGTAAAAGCTGGCTTGACAAAGAAACAGCAGCGGGAGATAGATGGATTGTAGTTACGAGTTACGGGTTGCGGGTTTGTCAATTTTACTGGCTTCTAGCGAGGATATACTAACTGCTAGCTTTTAGCTCGCCACATAATGCGTAAGAAAGATATGAAGGCTTAAAGTTAAAGCATCCTCGCTGGAAGCGAGTGCAAGGAGAGACAGGTCTTTTTCATTTTCAAATTTCCAAATTAGCACATTTCCAAATTAAGCAAAGCGGCCCTTTTTTCGTATCTTTACTATCCCAAAAATGCCAATAGATATGGAGGAAAACGACGTGAAAACTAAGGGTGGAAAAGGTTCTGAGCTTTCTTTTGAGGAGTTTAAAGCACAAGTACTCAACGATTATCGTTTAGTTATCGAAAGCCGAGAAGCGAGCCTTCTCGGCCGTAAAGAGGTGCTTACCGGCAAGGCCAAATTCGGCATTTTTGGCGACGGCAAAGAGCTGGCGCAAGTGGCCTTGGCTAAGGCCGTTCGCAATGGCGATTTCCGTAGCGGCTATTACCGCGACCAGACTTTGATGTTTGCCACAGGCGTGGTTACCATAGAGCAATTTTTTGCTCAATTGTATGCCAACCCCGATGTAGAGGCCGAACCATCTTCGGCGGGCCGCCAAATGAACGCACACTTTGCAACCCGTAGCTTGGATGCAGATGGTAATTGGGTAAACTTGATCACCCGTTTCAATACCAGTGCCGATGCATCGCCTACCGCTTGCCAAATGGCCCGTGCCGTAGGTTTGGGCTTGGCCTCAAAAGTATATAGGGAAAACGTGGTAGAAGGCTCTGATAAGTTTTCTTACAACGGCAATGAGGTGAGTTTTGCCACTATTGGCGATGCCAGTACTTCTGAAGGGTTGTTTTGGGAGGCCATTAATGCCGCTGGCGTGCTGGGCATACCGATGGTTACCTGCGTGTGGGATGATGGCTACGGCATATCAGTACCCAAAGAGTACCAAACCACCAAAGGCAGTATCTCTGAAGCACTGTCTGGCTTTCAAGTGGATGATGAAGGTAAGGGCATGGCCATTTATACCGTTAATGGATGGGATTACCCCGCATTGATAGAAACCTTTACCAAGGCCGTGGAGCGCGTGCGCGAAACGCATATACCGGCCCTGTTTCATGTTACGGAGGTTACACAACCACAAGGGCACTCTACCTCTGGCTCGCATGAGCGCTACAAAAGTGCCGAGCGCTTGCAGTGGGAAAAAGAATATGACTGCAACCGCCAGTTTCGTAACTGGATTTTGGATAGCCAATTGGCAGAAGAGGTGGAGCTTGCGGAAATTGAAGAGGCTGCCAAAAAGACCGTTCGGGCCGCACAAAAAGCCGCGCTGCAGAACTTTTTGGAGCCGATAAAGAACCAAATGAATTATGCAGGGCAGCTATTGGATGCCTTGGCAGCCGAGAGTGCCAATAGTGAGGCCATTACTGCTGCCAACACTGCTTTGCAGCGTGCCTTGGAGCCTTTGCGCAAAGAGGTGGTACTCACCCTAAAAAAGGCTTTGCGCCTTACCCATGGTGAGGATAATGCCGCAAGGGACAATATAAAGGGATATTTGGATACGCTTTTGCAAGAAGGCAAGGAGAAATTCAATAGCCACTTGCACAGCGAATCGGCACAAGCGGCATTGAAGATTGAGCCTGTTGCCGCCCAGTATAATGAGGATGCCCCACAACTGAATGGCTACGAGATATTGAACCAGTGCTTTGATAACATCCTTGCCCGCGATAGTAGGGTAGTGGCCTTTGGTGAAGATGTGGGCAAAATTGGCGACGTGAACCAAGCCTTTGCTGGCTTGCAAGAAAAGTATGGCGTAAAGCGTGTGTTTGATACCGGCATACGTGAGGCTACCATTATGGGCCAAGGGATGGGCCTCGCCATGCGTGGCCTACGCCCCATTGCCGAGATACAGTACCTCGATTATTTGATATATGGCCTGCAGCCGCTTACCGACGATTTGGCTACGCTACAATACCGCACCCGTGGCGGCCAAAAGGCGCCTTTAATTATCCGTACCCGTGGGCATAGGCTCGAGGGTATTTGGCACACCGGCAGCCCTATGGGCATGATCATCAATAGCCTGCGTGGTTTGCATGTGTGCGTACCACGCAATATGGTGCAAGCGGCGGGCATGTACAACACTTTGCTGGCTGCCGATGAGCCTGCGCTGGTGGTGGAGTGTCTAAATGGCTATCGTTTAAAAGAAACCCTGCCAAACAACATAGGTGAATTTAGAGTAGCACTGGGCCAACCAGAGGTGCTGCAAGAGGGTACCGATATTACTTTGGTTACCTATGGTTCATGTGTGCGCGTGGCACAAGAAACCATTGAGATGCTGAAGTCTTTCGGTATTTCGGTGGAGTTGGTGGATGTACAGACCTTGTTGCCATTCGACGTTGACCACCAAATAGTGGATTCTGTGAAAAAGACCAACCGCCTAGTGGTGTTGGATGAAGATGTACCCGGTGGTGCCTCGGCTTATATACTACAGCACATATTGGAAACCCAAAAGGGTTACTTTCATTTAGATGCCGAGCCACGTACCATTACAGCACAGGCGCACCGCGCTGCTTATGCTAGCGATGGTGACTATTTCAGTAAGCCTAACCCTGACGATATTTTCGAAACGCTCTATAGCCTCATGCACGAGGCAGACCCACAGCGGTTTCCTAAAATCTACTAGACATAGATATAAAAAGGCCCCGCTTCAGCAATGAAACGGGGCCTTTTCACTTTGTTATCGCCAATTACAAGGTGATAATGCCGTAGCTGTAGTTTTTGCCTTTAATCACTTTTACAATATGCTTACCATTTCCTAGGTCAAGGCTAGCACGAGGTATGTAGTACTTCTCTACATCCTTGCTGGTAAAGATGTTCTCTGTCTTAACAGTTCCAGTTCCCGAAATGTAGGATATGTCGGTGTATATTGTCCTTCCTTTTCCTGCTTCTTTACGTTCTTCACGGGTTTTGAAATCGTTGTAAACCAGTACAATGCTATTATCTTTAACAAAGAATGAATATGATACTACCAATGGTGACCTTGATGAAAATACCTTGTCAACCTTATCCATAGAAAGTAATTTGCCATCGCCACTAAAGCGGGGTGCTACAATCTCTTCGCTATGATAGATATAGTAGGTTGTAGTCGTTTTACCATTACTGTAAGTGTGAGTCGTAATGTAGTATTTTTCGGCTATAAAGCTCAGCGTTCCGTCGGGTAGTTTTACTAGGTAGTCAATTGAAAACCTAGAAATGCCTTCGTCTTTTTTGGCTTGCTTTTTACTTTGCAGCCCTTCTAAAAACTCAGCGGTGAATGGGTAAGCATTGGCTTTTGACTTGCCCCCTGTTACGGTAGCAATAAACACGCCATCGGCACTACCCCTTGAGGTTGAGGTTTTACTGTAAAAACCTCCCACGTATACGCCACCTTCGGCAGCCGGGAACAAACCAGCATCCCAAGGAGCTTTATCGCTACCCAGATCAACTTCGGTTTCCACCTTCTCGCTGTCTGCTAACTTATAAATGATGTACTTATATCTTGGCAGCCCTTTTTTGTAGGCTTCATCGCTATCATAGTGCTTTGCTGATACGAAAACCGCACCATTATCATCCACTATTGACTGCTGAATGTATATGCGGCGGTCAGTAATCTTCAATGGGAAAGTCTTTTCCCAAGAGATTTTCAAATCGTTATCAAATACGATAACTTTAAGCACTTCCTCTTTGTTTTTACCACGGCTGGTAGCAACGCCTGCAATATAATTACCATTGGGGCTTACGTCAAAACTTGATTCGATAAAGCTATAATCCAGGGCCAGGGCAAAGAAATTCTTTACAGAAGCGCTGAACTTGCCATTTTTCATTTGTGTATGGAAATAGTTTATTACCCCTGCTTTTTTATCCCGGTTGGTAAGCATAATGTAGGTTTTGGTACCTGCCTTGATCATATCGGTAACGGCAGTTTTACCTTTACCCAAATCAAGTTGCATAGGGGCTGCGCTTATTAGCTTACAATTGAAATCAAACTTTTGTACGTTTGGTTTACCTCGTGGGTCGCTAAGTGCATAGAAATATTTATCGTCACTTCCGAGCAGATAGTCCCAAGAAAATAGACCACCCTCTTTTTTGTATTCCGGGCCCCATTTAATTTCAAACTTTTGTGCAAAGGCACTAAGTGTACATAGCACCATTAATACTGGCAGGAGAATTTGTCTCATAAACCCTTTTTTAAGTTGTAAATTATTATATGTGAAAGTATATATTTGTAAAAGTTAAAGGTAATGTTTAATTTTCACCATACAGCACCCAATTGCCCCCACTATCAATAATGCTGGTATTGTTTAGGTGTGCGCTAAATATATCCTCAAAGTAAGTCTCAACAGCAGCTTTCTGAATGTTTGAAGCAACCATATGGCTAAACAACAGCTGTCCGTTTGGCCTAAGTAGCTTAACGGTTTCTTGCAAAAACTCATCTCTAAGAAATGCTGGTGGCACCACTTCGTCAATAAACACATCAATACAGATGAGGTCGTAAATTTCTTTGGAATAGGTAATGTAAGACAGGGCATCGGCATTAATCCAATGTATTTGGCTGCCTTTGGGTAAGTTGCCATACCGCTGTGCCATACCCACTGCCACTGGGTCTATTTCTACTGCCGTAAAATGGGCATGTATTTGGTGGTTTTTATGCAATATATGGGGTATACTGCCCAAACCATAACCAAGTACCAGTACCCGTTGCAATGCACCTTGGGTAGGTTTTATTTCTCCAAATGCCTTTACAAACGAAGTATATTGGTCTTCATGCGAGTAGTATACATCATGTGTTCCCAATGCGTACCTACCTTTTTTCAAGGTTACTTTTAGCTTGGGGCTATGGTCACTATTCCTCGTTTCTATTGGTATTTCTACCAAATAGCTCAACCCTTTCAATATCAAATCCCACATAACAGTTTATTCGTCCTTGCCCTTCTTTTTCTTTTTACCACCTTGGTTGTTTTCCCAGTCCAACACTTCGGCGGGTATATTGTTTTCCGGTTCTGGCTGCGGTTCTTCCACTACCTCATTGGTATTATCCTCCTCCAAATTGGCATCACTGGTATCACCTTTTTTCTTTTTGCCTCCTTTGTCGTTTTGGTCAAAGTCTGGGTCATCTTCGCTAGGAGGTGGGGTGTTATCTTTTGGTCTAGGGTCTACATAAGTAGGGCCGGTATCCTCATCATCCAGCATGTCTTCCTCCTCGTCAAGGTTGTTCATCATTTCCTCGTCAAGCAATTGTTGGCGAAGTTCGTTCAGCTCATCCTCCAACAACTCTTCATCACTAGGGAACATATCCAAGTCAACCCTAATGCCGCTGGCAATTTTGTTCATTCTATCCAAAAACGCCTGCATGGCGCCATAGTTACTTATGGTATAAAAATAGAAATCGTCGTTTGGTTGCTTTACTTGGCGTTTTTCAACGGGTATTGATGCCATTAGCTTGTTAAAGTCTTCTTTGCTCGATACAATCTGTAAGGTTTTGTTTTGGTACGTAAGGTAGTACCAATCGTCAAACGTGCTTTCAATGTAGAAATTAAAGAAGTCGTTGTTTTGGCGCATACCAAACTCCAGGTAGCCTGTCAACTGCTTGTGCACACCTGCTTCACCTATAAAAGATACCGATATAGGACCATCAGAACGGAAGATTTGGTAGTACGGGTCGTAAATCAGCTTTACTTCGCTAATTACTAAGTTGTTGCTAAGCTCCTTAGGTTTCTCAAATATGCCGGTTTTGCGCAGCTCGTCAATGGTTTTTTTGGCTTTGCCTTCGCTCATAAGGTTGCTCAATGAGTTCTCGAAGAAATTGCTGGTATAGTCGGCGTTCGGTTTATCAAAGCTAAAGGCAATTACATCTCGGGCAAACATCTCCAACAGGTCTTTCTCCATAATCATGTCAAGGCCTATGGTAGTGGTAAACACATATTTGTTTGAATCCAAAGTTTGCTCAATGTTGCCCGAGGCTACAACTTTAAGGGGGGTTAAAAGCAGCGGTAAATTAATTTTGCCTTCAGCTTTTATTACTGCGTTTTTGGTGTCATAGGTAATGGTGCTGCCGTAAGGGTTGGCATTCAATATTCGGTCTTCGTTGCCGAAACGATAAGTTTTCAGCAAGTCATCATACTTTAATATTCCTTTTACTTGTAGGGTAGGAAAATCGTTGGGGTTGTGCAGCGGCTGCATTAAGCTGGTATAAAAGCTGCTGGCCGAATCCAATGGATTGTAGAACACGCCAACCGTCAATGTATCTTGGCTGTCGCTATATACCTTGTCGTAGTGAATTACGGCATTGTTGGGGTCAATAGAATCCAATAAAGTAAACCAGTATTTATCGCCCAAGCGCTCATCTAGCAACGATAGTTTACCAAAGCCATCAAACATTAGGTTTTTTAACTCTGCCTCTAGTTTGGCCATGCCTTTAAAGGCAAAACCATCGTTCAGCATAAAGTTGGTGGTATCGGGTATTTGGGTATCAGCATAGGTTTTAAAAAACACGCGCTTGCGCTTACCCGTTTCATCCTTCACCTGTATGTTGCTAAAAAAGATGGGCTGTGGCTTGGTTTTGCCGTACACGTAGTCGTAAAGACCGCTGCCTTTATAGCTCTTTTTACTTTCGATAACTAAATCGGCATTGTACAAGCGGTGCGATTTGTTGGCCGTATCGGCAATTACTACTGCATTGGTAAGTTTGCGCAAAAGGCCACCTGCCTCAATTACCACCTTGCCGCTATCGGGTATTATGCTGGCATCGGCTACCAGTACTTCGGGCACGCCGGTAACTTCGATAATAGAGCTGGTCATATCAAATACACCGCGCTTGCCTAAAAATTTCAGTGAGTCTTGGTCACTTTTGGTACTTACAAAGTATGCACCAGCGCTGCCCGGGGGCGATTTAAAATCGAGGATATTGGCATCCATATCCCAAAAGAACTCGTTTATCTCCGTTTTGTAGTAGTTGTTGCTAAAGTCGGTAGGGATGTTTTCATCGTTGGCCTTAAACTGCCCTTGGCGTTTTACGAAATCGACATCACCGCTTACATTGGGCGTGTTAAAGGTTACCCTGTCTTCGCCAATCGATTTAATCTGCATACTCATCGTATCAGAATTCATCGATTCGCTCTTGAAATTGAACTGTGTTGAGGCCAGCACTGCCTCTTTAAATTCAAATCGGCCATCGCCCTTTAAGCCTTTATCGGTAAGCAGCAGGTTTCCTTTTAGGTTACTACCATCTTCGTACATAGTAAATGGCACGGTGCGCATTTTGATGAACATACTGTCGCCATAGGGCAACCAGTGTATGTCGTTGTCAAAGCCATTTACCAAGGGGTATGAGTAACCATTGTAAACGGTTTTCTCCATACTAAAAGAGTCTGTTATAGCATTCAGCGAGTCGGGGAAGAACAATATATCGCGGGAGTTGAAGCTCGTAAACAAGTAATCAACCTTACCCGTACCGCGCAGGCCAGCATTGCTGAGCATAATGCTATCGGTATAGGTACCTTTGCCTTTGTACAGTTTAAAACCTTTGGCTGGTGTAACCCTTTGGAAACCCAACGATAGGTCTTCCATAATTTTCAATTTCTCATCAAAGGTTGGGAAAATGCCGTGCGAAACCAGTCGACCGGGCAAATCGGTAGAGTAGGGGTTGAAGCTTATCAAACTATCCAACTGAAACGGGTCGAGCTCAAAGTAAAAGCTGTCCTGCGTATAAGCACCATTGTGTATACTATCCTCTGAGTAGTATACGTATGATTTTTTTCGGTTGGTAAAAATGGGGTATTCCAACGCTGGCTTTTTACCTGCTTTATTATCAGGTTGCGAGATGTTCAAGAAACCCGTAAGGCCCTCGATTTTGGAACGCAACGGGATATAAATCGGGTCGCCATCCTTGTCCATTTCGCCATTGGCTACGTTAATGGTTGCCGCGGCAAGGTCGGTAAGGTCAATTTTAAACGAGTCGTAATCAAAGTAAAAACCTTCGCCCACAAAATCGATAATACCCGCCATTACAATGTTAGAGAAGGCAATATCTTGCTTTTTGCGCAATTGAATGGGGATGGTATCGCCAGGGAAAATGCGTACCTCTTGCGAGTCACTCAATACAATCATGCGCACCCCTTCTACGGTCATATCAAACGTATCGAGGTTCAATATGGCGTTGTTTTGGGTTGAGAACGACATGAATTTAATTACGTCATAATCAATTTTATCAGCGTTTGAAAGCACGTAGTTAAACACCTTATCCTTTACCGTTACCACACCTGAGATGTTGTCGTAATAGATAAAGCCATCCTCTACTAGCTTATATAGCAAGCGCTTGATGGTGTTTTCGGTATAGTTGGGGTTCATGCGCTTGGCAAGCGTTTCGGCATAAAAATCGCGGCTACCGGTCTCGTCGCAATATATCTTAATCAACGAGATGGGGTTAAAGTCCATGGTGCCCTGGTACCTATCCAACTCGCCTTTTCGGAAATAATCGTAAGAGGTTATGGTCATGGGGTTTTTGCCCGCACCGCTCATCATTTTTACCTGTAGGTCGTTGGTGTTCAAATCCCAAATAATGGCTTCGGCATTAAACTCCTGCCGGTGGTACGAATCGTAAAACGCACTGGCAGATACCCCTTCGTTGCCGGTATAAAATGCCAGCTCGCGTTTCACCATTTTATATTTAATGGTAAGGCCCGGGTGATACACCGAGTCTTTGCCTACATAAATAGAAACCTCGGCATTGTTGGCGCTTAGCTCATCGTTGGTTTTGATAACGATGTAGCTGCTTTTTATTTGCACCGCCTTGCGGCCGTTATCTTGGGTAAATATAAGTGTTGCCTTGGCAATGCTATCGCCACCACCTACTATTTGCGAGCCTTCCATGGCAAAACCACCCAGGTATTGGATGTTGGGGCCAAGGTTTTTGATGGGAAGGTCTTTGCGGTACGATACGAAATTAGGGAACCCCGTAAGCGATTTTTGAGCGGTAAGGCGGTCTTTAAAAACTCCTAGCAAGCCAAAATCGAAATAGGTTTTGTTATAAAAAGTTACGCTATCTACTTGATAATCGGCCTTGTCCATGGGTATGGTATAGGCTTTTAGTTCGGCATATACTTGGTCGCCGGGCAGGCCAACTTTCTCCCAGTTTACCTTGCCTTTGCCGCCTACCCACACTTCATCCAAAGGAAAGTAAGTGCCCGATGTTTCAAAGATAAATACGGTATCGGCCGATGAAATACCTTGCAAATCGGTATTGGCAAACTTTATAAATGGCTTCTCGTTCGCAAAGCCCAAATCGTAGCTTTTACTAGTTGCCTTCCACATTTTGGAGCGGTTAAAGAAAACCGCATTCTCCTTAAACAAGCCGATGGAAAAATCGATGTATTGGGTAAATTCTTTACTGCTACCTTTGCGCTGAAGCTTGATAACCTCGTTTAGCGTGTTCGACCATTTGCCGAAAATGTCGCTAGCTGTGCCACTCTCTATATATAGGTTTACGGCGGTAAGGTAATCAACAAAGTGCGGGGCTGCGCGTAGCTTATGCGCTAGCATGGCATTGCCGTTTTCAATCACTTTGGTCATTACATCGCCGGGTATCTTACCTGCTTTGTTCAGTTCCAAAAACTTGTCGGTCACTTCCTTGGCATCGTCGCGTTTGGTGGCGTTCATAAAACCATCCAACTCTTTCAAAAAAGCAGCGGGGTCAGCTGGGAAGCTAGTGATGGTTTGTGCCTGCAAGTGCAGGCCAATGCTTAAACTCAGCAACAGTAAAATATACTTCATAGTAGTGGCGATTCTATCAGTTCTTACTTTGTCAATTTCAGGCAAATCCAGTTGCCGCGTGTTTTTTTGTCCAACTGCTTAAAGCCAAGGCTGTTGGCCTTGCCCATAATGTCGCTTTCATCGTCGTGCAGCAAGCCGCTTAAATAGAGTAATCCGCCCGGTAGCAAGCGCTCGTGCAACAACTCTAAGTTCCGAAAAATAACATTTTTATTTACATTAGCTAATATACGTCCAAACTGGCTTTGTGGTATGGTGCTTTCATCACCTTCTATAACGGTTACGTTGGTAATGTTATTGAGCTCCATGTTCTCCAAGCTATTGCGGTAAGCCCACTCTTCATGGTCAATAGCTACTACCGATTTTGCGCCCATTTTGCTGGCTAAAATGGCCAATATGCCCGTGCCGCTGCCAAAGTCCAAGGTCTCTTGCCCATCAAAGTCATCGTCCATCATGGCTGCCGACATCATGTAGGTGGTTTCGTGGTGGCCCGTGCCAAAAGACATTTTAGGGTCTATCACTACCTCATACTCAGCCTGCGGGGCCGCCTCGTGAAACGTGGCACGTATATACACCTTATCGTCCACCCAAATTGGGCTGTAGTTGCTTTCCCATACTTGGTTCCAGTTGGTTTCAGGTATTACCTCGGTGGTGTAATCCGCGGGCAGGTTAAGGTTGCTCAAGGTTTCTTTAAGGTCCGATTCAACAAACAACTCTTCAGGTAAAAAGGCCTTCATATGGTCGTCGTGAAACTCGAAACCTTCAAAATTTTGGCCATCCAAAATGGCGGCAAGCATTTCTTGTTGGTCACTATCCGTTATCGGAAAGGTAAAAGCGAGGTATTGCATTAGGCAGATTAACTATGGATGATATCAAAAAAATCTTGTGCTACAAGCGATGCGCCGCCTATGAGGCCGCCATCCACATCGGGTTGGCTAAGCAGTGCGGCAGCGTTTGCGGGTTTCATGCTGCCGCCGTACAGTATGGGTGTACTATCGGCAATTTCCGAGCCAAATATACCGGCCATCGTTTCACGGATGAAGGCATGCATTTCTTGTGCTTGCTCGGGGCTGGCGGTAAGGCCGGTACCAATGGCCCATACCGGCTCATAAGCAATCACTACATCCTTAATGATGTTTGGTTGAAAGCCCTCTACGGCGGTGGTTATCTGTTGTTTTACCAACTCAAAGTGCGAACCCGCCTCGCGCTGTTCCAGCGATTCGCCGCAGCAGTATATCACCTTTAGGTTATTGTCGGTGGCAGTTTTTATCTTTTCGGCAACCAACTCATCGGTTTCGCCAAAGTATTGGCGGCGCTCGCTGTGGCCCAATATTACGTACTCCGCACCCACCGATTGTAGCATATCAGCCGAAATTTCGCCCGTGTAAGCCCCATCTGGCGCTTGGTGGCAGTTTTGGGCAGCTACTTTTATGCCCGTATCGGCTACAGCGTGCACGGCACTTTGCAAATGGATGTAGGGTGGTGCCACCACTACGGTGTGTTGGGTTGGTTTGTTGCTTAACAGTATGTTCAGCTCAACCAGCAGTGCCAAGCCCTCGTGCAGGGTCTTGTTCATTTTCCAGTTGGCGGCTATTATTCGTTCCCGTTGTTCAGGCATTATGTTCTTTTTTACGGTTTTGCCCCGTAGTTTCAAAAATGTGCTTCAAGATGGCTTTATCGGCCTCGGTAAGTTCCACGCTACGGCGCACCATAACGCGCTCGGCCACCTCGTAAGCTTTATCAATTTGATAGGTAGTAAACCCATCGGCCCCACCCCAACTAAAACTAGGGATGTGGTTTGGCGGAAAGCCTGCCCCAAATATATTGGCACACACGCCTACCACCGTACCGGTATTGAACATGGTATTGATGCCGCATTTGCTATGGTCGCCCATAAAGAGGCCACAAAACTGCAAGCCCGTATCGGCCATGCTTTGCTGTGCGTAGTTGTATAGTTTTACGTTGCCGTAGTTGTTCTTCAAGTTGCTGTTGTTGGTATCGGCGCCCAAGTTGCACCATTCGCCTATCACGGAGTTGCCCAAAAAGCCATCATGCCCCTTGTTGCTATGACCAAAAATGACGCTGTTGTTTACTTCGCCACCCACTTTGCTGTGCGGACCAACGGTGGTAGGGCCGTATATTTTGGTGCCAAGCTTAAGGCCAGAGTGCTCGCAAAGGGCAAACGGCCCGCGCACGAGGCTACCTTCCATTACTTCGGCATCTTTGCCGATATATATACTGCCGGCACTAGCATTCAATACCGAGGCCAATACGCTAGCACCGGGCTCAATAAATATCTTATCGGGGTTGATGAGGGTATTGCTTTCGTGAGCTACAGCGCTGGTGCGGCCAGCGGTCAACCGTTTAAAGTCAGCCTCAATGGCCATGCCGTTTTTACTGAAAATATCCCACACGTTTTGCACCCTAAAAACAGGGTGTTCGTACGCCCTTACTTTTGAATAGCCAGGTTGAGTCAATGAGCGCTCAAAAGCATCTTTGTCGCTGCCCAAGCGCATGGCTAGCACTATGCCGTTTTGTACCAACGTTTCGCCAAAGGCCAATGATTTGATAGCTTGAACCAATAAATCGTAAGGCATCAAAGCCCCGTTGATAAACAGATTGTCATCCGTTTCCACCATCGGGAATTTATCGCGCAAATAAGGCTGGGTAACGGTGCTGGTAGTGCATTTGAGGTCGTGCTCCCACTTCTCCCTAATGGTAAGTATACCGATGCGGATATCGCAAACCGGGCGGGTAAAGGTAAATGGCAATAAGTTATTCCTCACCGTTGTTTCGTCAAACAACAATACTTGCGGGTGGCTCATGTAACAAAAATAAAGAAAAGCATGGTGAATGTACCAATGTGCTTATTTACCGATGTGGTAATTGGTTGGGGGTATGGATAAATGGTGGGCTTTTTGATGGGCTTTATTCTTTGCCTTTCAGTGCTTTAGTAAGCTGTTGATATTATTATCAGCGAATTCATTTAACATGCTCACAGCCAGTATCCGTTAAAATTACATGCACAAAAAACACCTTTCACCCGCTTTCTTGCCTCTATCGAGAAAGGAGCCATCCATTGGTTGTGTAGCAAAGTTGGGTTTCTTGATTATTATGGAATTACAAAATCCGTCATCCGACAAGAGAGGTTGCGCAGCAACGGAAAGACGTGGCCATCCCCTGAGTCGATACACGGTGCCCAATGTTGTGATATTACATATTGTGTACGTTTGTTAAAGTGTTTAGCTCAAGTCCTTATCGTGGGGGGATTGCCTCAGGCACGTAAAGAGCATGAATAATTGTAAAATCTAGTCTGTGCCTTCGCAATGGCGGTTAAGTTTGCTTGTGTTACGTTGGAACCATGATTTGAAAAGGATTTATAGATTGGAAAAGGATTTTTTCACATAGCTCGCTCCTCTCCTTCGAATGGCCCAGCGCTGTGCAAGAGGAGGGAATAGGGGGTGGTTAGCACGCAATATGTATAATTACACTTGCACCCGTCTTTTTGCTCCAGTATATTTTGATATACTTTTAGCAACTTAATTTCCGTTGATGTGAGGATATGAAAGATCTGATATTGCCTTTTTTCGCCATGGTGTGTTGTATGTGCAGTTGCTCGAATGAGCAGGTGGAAGAAGTTAGTAGGATTAATAGTGTCCGCTTAGATTCATTGGCCATAAATCCTGAAGAGGATATAGAGGCCAATGATATTTTGCATAAGGTTTGCGAACAAACCCAGCTATCTACTCAATTTGATATTCTAGTAGATTTTAGATGCATACCATTAGAAGATTTGGTAGACTCATGTATGGCAACTATTATAGTAAAAGATAAAAGCGCAACAAAGCATTTTGATACCATTACGGTAACCTCCAATTTCTACTATTTGACACAGGTAAGTTTTAACTGCGATAGCATGCTTTCTTATACTAACATATATAATGCTGACCGGCTCGAAATGGATAACTACCTAGGGGATGTAATCATTGCAGATTTTAACTTTGATAACAAAGATGATGTTGCAGTAGTTAATGCGATGTCCAATAGTGGTGCTTTCTACAGTTATTTTATTCAATCGCCAGATAACAAGTTTGTTTTCAATGCTTACTTAACGGATTCCATGTCCTATTTCCCCAAGATTATCAAGTCTAAAAAGGAATTGGTAACCTATGTGATTGCAGGGGCTTGTTGCTATGTCGAATACCATTACCGATATCTTCCACGCACTAAAGAGTGGAAAGAAGTAAGTTATCAAAGACATTGCGGTTGTTAGGGTCTCAAACAAACCACGTCATTGCGAGGAAGTTATTTGCTGCGCAAATAACTGACGTGGCAACTTCTCTCACTGCTTTTGTAGTAATCCCCTGAGAGAGGTACGTCATTTACTTTACCAATACAGTCATTTAATACACACTACAGTGCCTTCGTTTGCGCCTCTCATCAACTCAGGGATTGCCACAAGTCCCTGAAATGTCTAGGTTTGTTTAAGTTTAGTATGGACTTTCGCAATGACGGGTATGGGGCTTGTAATGACGGATAATGTTCAGCACCTTCCCCAATTTTCACCACTCAATTTCCCTCATTCTCCAATTCCCTAATTGTGTAAATTCTGATTCAGACAAAAGAAACCTAACTTTACACCTCAGAACACGCACTACGCATGAAAATATCATACAATTGGTTAAAAGAGTACTTGGATATTGACCTTCCGGCAGCGGAAATTGGCCAGGTATTAACGGATATAGGCCTTGAGGTTGAGCATATTGAAGAGCACAAAGGCTCTGGTAATGGGTTGGATGGCCTAGTGGTGGGTTATGTGTCGCACATTGAGAAACATCCGGATGCCGATAGGTTGAATGTAACCAAAGTGGATGTAGGCACAGGTATCGAGCTACAGATTGTTTGCGGCGCACCCAATGTGGCTGCTGGCCAAAAGGTAATTGTGGCAACCGTTGGCACTACCTTGTACCCTACTAATGGTGAGCCATTTGGCATTAAAAAGAGCAAAATAAGGGGCGTTGAAAGCCACGGAATGATATGCGCCGAAGACGAGATAGGTAAGGGCGAAAGCCACGATGGTATTAAAATATTGCCTGCCGATGCACCAGTAGGCAATGCCTTAAAGGACTATTGGAACATTAAGTCGGATTATATTTTTGAGATTGGATTGACACCCAACCGCGCCGATGCGATGGGCCATATTGGTGTTGCCCGCGATTTGCAGGCGGCATTGAGTTTCCGCTTGAAGAAGGATGTGAGTTACCATTTACCTCCTATACCAGAGTTTGAAACGCCTACTGCAACCCCCATAACCGTGGAGGTGCAAGATCCGATTGCTTGCCCACGCTACACGGGAATTTTGCTGGAAAACATTACCGTGGCCGAGAGCCCCACTTGGTTGCAAGAGCGCTTGCAGGCCATTGGCGTTCGCCCCATAAACAACGTGGTGGATATTACCAACTACATACTGTGGGAGTTTGCCCAGCCATTGCACGCATTTGACGCCGATGCCATTATCGGCAACAAGGTGGTAGTGCGCACTTGGCCAGCAGGTACCGAGTTTGTTACCCTTGACGACCAAACCCGCAAGCTACAACCCGAAGATTTGGTAATTAGCAATACCCAAGATGGTATGTGCATTGCAGGGGTGTTTGGTGGTGCAAAATCAGGTGTAACGGATGCTACTACCCGCATATTTTTGGAGAGTGCACATTTCCACGCCATCACCATTCGCAAAACGGCCAACCGACTGAACCTGCGCACCGATGCGGCACAGAAATACGAGAAAGGCACCGACCCGAACATTACCGTTACAGCGCTTAAGCGTGCCGTGAATATGTTGATTGAATATGCGGGTGCCACCGTTGCTTCAGCAATAGTTGATGAGTACCCCAACCCAGCGCAGCCGTTTAAGGTTACGTTTAAATATGCCAACTGCGATAGGCTAATCGGTCACCCAATACCACCAATGGTAGTGAAGCAGATTTTGCAGAAGCTGGAGATAGTTATAACCGGCGAAACCGCTGATGCACTTCAACTAGAAGTTCCACCATTTAAAGTAGATGTTACCCGCGAGGCCGACATTATCGAGGAAGTGTTGCGCATCTATGGTTTTAATAATATTCCGTTTCCCGAGAGTTTGCGCTTTAGTTTGAGCAACCAATTGGGCGTGGATAAAGAATTGGTGCAAAATACTTTGGCTAGCCAGTTGGCAGGCAATGGTTTCCATGAGATAATGGTGAACCCGATAACCAATAGCCAGTACATGCTGCAAAATGGCTTAGCTGATGATATGGTTACTTTGCTCAACAGCCTTAACATGGGACTAGACTCCATGCGCACCAGCACGTTGTTTGGTGGCTTGGAAAGCATTGCCCACAACCTTAACCGCCGCAACCTCGATTTGAAATTTTTCGAGTTTGGCAAAACGTACCATAAAACCGCCGATGGCAACTACACGGAGCCAGAGCACTTGTCGTTGTTTGTTACGGGTCAAAGCAATGGTGAAAGCTGGAAGGGCAAACAAACCCCAAGTGATTTCTTTTTGCTGAAAAGCCAGGTGGAGCAGATTTTTGAACGCCTTGGTGAAACTGGTTTTGAGCCAGAATATGCCGAAAGTCCGCTATTGGATTATGGATTGCAATACCGTGCAGGGCAAAAAGTACTGGTAAGCTATGGCGCGGTAAGCAAAAAGTTGTTGAAACAATTCGACATAAAACAAACCGTTTATTATGCCGACATCAACTGGACACAGCTATTGCGCCGCTTAAATGGCCGCAAGGTGCAGTACAAAGAAGTCAGTAAGTTTCCGGGTGTGCGCCGCGATTTGGCGTTATTGCTTGACAAAGCCGTATCTTATGCCGAAATTGAAAAAATTGCTTTAAGAGAAGTTAAAAGAAGTTTAAAATCGGTAAATTTATTCGACCGTTATGAAGATGTGAAGCTGGGCGATAACAAAAAGAGTTATGCCGTGAGCTTTGAGTTTCAAGACGAAGGGAAAACGCTTACCGATAAAGACGTGGATAAACTGGTAAACCGGTTGATTGAAACGTATAAAAACGAGTTAGGGGCCGATATCCGCCAATAGGTGTTATGGATTTGTACAAAGAGAAGCTTGACAGTATTGAAAAAAGGGCGCAACAGTTGGTTGCTGCCCACGTGCAGCTTAAAGACAAATACAACAGCCTAAAGGCAGAGCATAGCGAACTGATGGATTTGCTGAAAGAGCAAGGAGCGCAGTTGGAAGAAATGGAAAACAAACTGAAGGTGATAAAGGTAGCCAAGCAATTGGGGGCCTCACCAGATGATGATAAAAATGATTTAAAAAAGAAGATTAACGAGTATATTAAAGAGATTGACAAGTGTGTCGCTCTGCTGAATAATTAAGTGTTGAGATAGAGGAAATGAGTAGTGAGCTTATAAATATCAATGTAGTAATTGCCGATAGGCCCTATCCGCTCCGGGTAAAACCAGAAGAGGAAGAGCGTGTGCGTAATGCTGCCCGCGATATCAATAATAAAGTTAAACAGTTTCAAACCCAATATGCTGGCAAAGACAAGCAAGATTTCTTGGCAATGTCGGCATTGATGTTTGCCGTGGAAGCGAGTAGTTTTCAAAATAAAACCGTGATAAACGACTCCGCTTTTGGCGACAGATTGGATGAACTGGATAAATTGCTCACCCAAACCCTTAAAGGCTAGTTTTAGCCCCAATACTTCATTATCGGCAAGCAGCACTTATATTTGCATAACTGCCTGTATCGAGACTACTACCAAAGAACCCTTTGTAACAGGCAATGATGCTGTGAGAAGCCGCTCCGTATGAGCGGCAATATGTTCATTTACAAACTGAATTGCTACAATGGAAATTATCATCCCGATTATTGCAGCCTTGGTGTCGTTGGCTATCGGCGCTGTGGTTGGCATTAACATAACCAAAGGAAAAGTGAAAGCCCAGGAAGACCTGGCACAAAAAGAAGCCGAAAAGCTGTTAAAAGACGCCGAGCGCGAAAAACAAAGTTTGCTTGCTGATGCCAAAAAGGAGGCCGAAAGCATTAAGCGCGACCGCATGTTGGAAGCCAAAGAGAAGTTTTTGCAACTAAAAAGCGAGCACGAAAAAGAAACCAACAATAAAGACCGTAAGCTTGAAGAGCGTGAGCGCAACCTAAAGCAAAAAGAACAGAGCCTCGGCCAGCAGCAGCAAAACCTTAAGAAGAAGGAAGACGAAACGGATGTTATCCGCCAAAATCTTACCCGCCAAACGGAGCTAATCAATACCAAGAAAGAGGAGATTGACAAAGAGCACCAATTGTTGGTTAAGAAACTGGAGCAAATAGGTAAACTTTCTGCCGAAGAAGCTACCGAGCAATTGATTGAAAGCCTTAAAGACGAGGCCAGAACCCGCTCTATGTCTCATGTAAAAGAGATATTGGAAGAAGCCAAACTTAAGGCGAATAAAGAAGCCAAGAAGGTTATCATCCAAAGCATACAGCGTACCGCAGCCGAGCATGCCATCGAGAACACTGTTTCGGTGTTCAACTTGAAATCGGACGATCAAAAGGGTCAAATTATCGGTCGTGAGGGTAGAAACATCCGTGCGCTTGAAGCAGCAACTGGTGTGGAGATTGTGGTAGATGATACCCCAGAGGCCATCATTATTTCTGGTTACGATCCGGTTCGTAGGGAGGTTGCCCGCTTATCGTTGCAGCGCTTGGTTGCCGATGGCCGCATACACCCAGCCCGCATTGAGGAAGTGGTTGCCAAAACCAAAAAACAACTTGAAGAGCAGATTGTAGAGATAGGTGAGCGTACCGTAATTGAGTTGGGCGTGCATGGCCTGCACCCAGAGTTGGTTCGTATGGTTGGCCGTATGCGTTTCCGTTCATCATACGGACAGAACCTATTGCAACACAGTAAAGAGGTTGCAAACCTTTGTGCCACTATGGCCGCTGAGCTTGGCCTTAACGCCAAGGTAGCCAAACGTGCCGGCTTACTGCACGATATTGGTAAAGTGCCTGATGAGGAGAGCGAGTTGAGCCACGCATTGTTGGGCATGAAACTTTGTGAAAAATATGGAGAGCACGCCGCTATTTGCAACGCAGTAGGTGCCCACCACGATGAAGTAGAGATGACTTACATTATTTCGCCGATTATTCAGGCTTGTGATGCCATTAGTGGTGCGCGCCCTGGTGCCCGTCGCGAAACCATGGAAAGCTACATTAAGCGTATTAAAGACCTTGAGGCTATTGCTATGACCTACGATGGTGTAGAGAAGGTTTACGCAATACAAGCTGGCCGAGAGCTACGTGTAATGGTAGAAAGCGAAAAGGTTGCCGATGAGAAAGCTGACGAATTGGCTTTCCTTATTAGCGAGCGTATACAAAACGAAATGCAATACCCAGGCCAAGTAAAGGTTACGGTTATCCGTGAGCGCAGGTCTATTGGGTATGCCAAGTAGTATCATGTACTAAGTATCAAGTACCAAGTATAGCCCTTCGGCTCCGCTTGGGGTGACACTAGTTTTAAGACTTTCCAAAGGCATTGGGCAACCGGTGCCTTTGGTGTTTTACTTTGATAAGGTATCAAAGCAGTTTGTCTACCCAGAAGTTAATGGTATTTGACTAAGCTATTTGTTTCCGTTAAGCGATAGTTTACATTCACATAACGAATTAGTGACCAAGGTTTCATCGTTAAGTTGTAACTTTGTACACTGACCGAAACTAGGATATGAGTTGTTTACGTTTAACCATCGCCGCATTATTTTGTATTGTCCTTACCACAGTTCCTATGCAGGCACAATTGGTAATTAATGAATTGTCAAATGGTTCGTCGGGCGCAAGAGAATATGTAGAGTTGTTGGTTGTTGGTACGCCAAGTTGCACCAACAGTTGTGTTGATTTACGTGGTTGGATACTCGATGATAACAACGGTACTTTTGGAGCAGGTGCCGGTACTGGTATCGCCCAAGGGCATATGCGTTTTGCAAATGACGCTACCTGGCAATGCGTACCCATTGGTACCATAATACTTATTTATAATGACAACGACCGAAACCCTAACGTACCAGCCGATAATACAACCGGTGCCAATTGCACTTACGTATTGCCAGCCAGCAGCACGTTGTTTGAGCGCAATACTTCAACGCCTGTAGTAAACGGCAGCCAAGCGCACAGTGGTCCATATGTTTCTGGTGGTTCATGGGCTACCCAAGGCTTGAGCAATAGTGATGACACTTACCAAGTTAGGGATCCAAATAACTTAGCGGTGCCATTTCACGCAGTTGGTTATGGTTCTTCAAACAATAACAACACCATCATTTATTTTGCGGCAGCGGCGGGTACAGGTTCAGTTTACTATATGGATAATACCGTTAGTAACGACCCTTTTGATCAAGCAAACTGGCTCAAAGGTACCGCACCAGCAGATGAAACCCCAGGCGCGCCAAACAATGCTGCCAATGCTTTATGGATAGCAGCGCTGAATAATAACTGCAGCCCAACACCTGGCGTGCAGGTTGATTTGGGCGCTGATGTATCAGTTTGTGCTGGTGATAGCATAACTATTAGAGCCACTGTAAGTGTGCCGGGTGGTACTTTTGTTTGGAATGGGGTAAATACGGGTACAGTTGATAGTATTCGTATTGCTCCAGCTGCAGCTATCAACATTATAGTTGAGTATACGGCTGGTCCGGGTTGCACCGATTCGGATACTTTGTTTGTTGATATTTCGAGCGCTCCAGTTGGGGCTATAGCGGGTGATACCGCCATTTGTTTCGGGGGCACAACAACGTTAACCGCTAGCGGCGGCACGTCGTACCTATGGAGCACAAGTGATGTTACTGTCGATATTACCGTATCTCCTTTAATTTCAACTGTCTACACGGTAACGGTTACAAATGCTTCTGGTTGCACTGATACTGTAAGCGCAACCGTAAACGTAAGCAATCAGCTTAATGGTAGCATTGTGGGTGATACCGCAATATGCGATGGCGGTAATACTACCTTAACGGCCAGCGGAGGTGATAACTATGTTTGGAACACTACAGATGCGACCCCAGCAATTACTGTATCACCAAGCGTAAATACAATTTACACGGTAACTATTACCGATAATAATGGTTGTGCCGATACGGTTTCTACAACTGTTACTATTAGTGCTGCTCCAAATGGCGCTATTGCTGGCAATACTACAATTTGCCCAGGTGCAAGTACGGTGCTTACCGCCAGCGGTGGAAACAGTTATCAATGGAACAATACGGCCAATACGGCTGCCATTGCAGTATCGCCATTAACTGACACTACCTATGTAGTTACGGTTACAGGTAGCAATGGCTGCCTAGATACTGTTTCGGCTTTGGTCACGGTTTCTCAGGCACCTACTGCAAATGCAGGCGCAGACGAGCTAATTTGTGAAGGAAGTACAGTGTTTTTGACTGCTACTGGTGGTGGCACTTATGCTTGGAGCACCTCCGAAAATACCGAAACAATATCAGTAAGCCCAACTACCACAACTAGTTATGCGGTAACGGTTACAGCCAATGGATGTACTGATGCCGATACGGTAACTATTACGGTTAACCCTAACAATATAGTGTTGGTGGTTGATACTGTTGTGCCAGAGAGTTGCAATCAGTTAAACGGTTCTATTACACTTCAATCTCCTTCCAATTTTGTAACCTATACCTTATTTGACAATGGCCAAGCCATTGATACCATTTTGGGCGGTGGAGTGTTTTTTGATTTAGCAGCCGGTACCTATGATATCATAGCCACTGATAACAATGGTTGCCAACGCAATGTTTCATCAGTAGTAGTACCTAGCGTAACAGCACCACCTTTTAATGTGGCCATTAACACTCCAACATGTTTCGGCGAAGCTAATGGAAGTGTGGTGTTTACGGGTGCTGCAAGTCTTACTTATAGCATCAATGGTGGGGCAGCGTTGCCATCTGGTAGTTTTACAGGTTTGGCTGCTGACGACTATAGTTTTACGGTAGCGGATAATATCTCAGGTTGCGACACTGCTTTTATTGTTTCGCTTTCACAACCCGATGAGCTATCCCTGACCGTCACTCCTGATAGTGTTAATATCATTACAGGTGATTTGGTTGACTTGGTAAGTACTACTGTTGGTGGTTCTGCGCCGTTTAACTATATATGGGCACCAGCTAATGATTTAAATTGTGATACTTGTCCAACTGTAACGGCAGCACCTATCGATTCGTTAAACATTTACCTTTTAACCGTAACCGATACTAATGGATGCATAGATACCGCAAGGGTTGTTGTGCGGGTTAACAACGAATTCTTAATAACAGTGCCGAGTGGTTTCACGCCTAACGGTGATGGTTTTAACGATTTCTTGCGACCGTTGTCTAATGAGCCGATTACGTTTACCATGATGGTATTTAACCGTTGGGGAGAGAAGGTTTTTGAAAGTACCGGTCTACCTGGCTGGGATGGAATATACAAGCGCGAGCCGCAGCCTTTGGGTACCTATGTTTATATTATCGAGTATACGCGCTTAACAAACAACACGCGTGGCTACCTTACAGGTAATGTTACTTTGTTGAGGTAAGTTGTAAGTTCACAGTCCATAGTCCGCAGTTAGGCTTGAAATCACGACGAAGGGCAGTGCGTTACGAGAATCTAGGCCAATATTGGTAAAGTATTTGGCATTCCTATTGCCTTTCAAAGACTAAGGGTCAATTGTGTCCTTTAATCGATAGGTGGTACCTTACGATTACCGTAAATAGTTTATTCTATGGGTAATAAACCGTTGAATATCGGTAGACCCAATTATTCACCCAACCACTACCTTACGGCGGGTTTTGAGCCAATAGATAAGGAAAAGCACACTGTAAAAAAGGTATGGCATGGCCAGCAGATACAATATACCCTTGTTTAATCCAACGGCTACACGGCTCCCTTCTTTCATTGATGACTCAGCAGACGCTTTACACATTGGGCATTGGGCAAATGCTGTATCTGGTAGCATTACTAAAGCTATCATTACCGCAGCTATCACGATATGAGGTAAGTATTTTTTCATACTCCGTAATATGGGGATATAAGAAAGTATACAATAACGCCGGTTATGGTTACATATAGCCAAACAGGAAGCGTTAGCTTAGCGATGGCTCTATGCTTCTCGATATCGCCTGTAAGGGCTCTTAAAAAGGTAAACAATATAAAGGGAAGTACCCCAGCGGCTAACACCACGTGCGTAATTAATACAAAGTAGTAAACGTATTTCAATAAGCCTTCGCCACCATATTTGGTAGGCTCTGAGAGCGTGTGGTAAGTAACATAAGACAATAAGAAAACGGTGGACACCACAAACGCTGAAAGCATCATGGCTTTATGTTTACCTATTTGTTTGTTTTTGATGAAGTATAAACCGGCCAACAACAATAATGTAGCAATGGAATTAAGAACTGCATGGAATTTTGGGAAAAAGGTTAAATCAATACCAAGATCAATATTGGGAGGACTTATAAAAAAAAGAATTACTACTAATGCTGGTACCAGCAACGAGATGGTAATAATTACCTTTTTGTAAATTGACTCAGACGCTGTTTTAGTTTTCATCTTTTCGTTTCAACGACTCCCGGTCGCGCTTCTTATCTTGGTTACCTGCTACTATATCTAAAACAATTAAGTCTTTGAAAAGTTGATTAACCATTGCAGAATCTGTACCGTCGTAATAACCTCTTATATAGCCATCTCTATCCAGCAAAACAAAACGCTCACTATGCACAAATGGTTCTGGAAGAGTGGTATCTTCCTCAGCAGATAAATCGATAGCAGGTAGCTTGTAAAAACCAGTGGATAGGTTGTACAGAGAATCCTTATCGCCAGTAACTAACCACCATAGTTTAGGATTGACATCGTAAAGCTCTGCATACTCAGACAGCACAGGCAATGAATCCATTGTTGGATTTACTGTGTGCGATATTAACCTGATAGGAGCGTGGAAAGCACTATAGTTTTTCAGTATAGAATCTTGAAGCAACTTCATGTTGCTTGTCATCTTAGGGCAAATGCCTGGACAGGTAGTAAAGAAAAAGTCGGCAATGACTATTTTACCTTGAAACGAATCCCTGGTTATTGTTTTGCCGTTGTGAGAGGTAAAGCTAAAATCAGGTATCGATTCCAGACTAAGTGTAGGCAGCTGCTTTAGGGGCGAAGGAGTTGTTTTATGTAAAAAATAGAAATAGATGAAAAAAGATAATGGAAGAGCTATCAACACTAATACCACTATGGTCATTGTTTGATACCTGATCCCAATATTTTTCATAATCTATCGTTTAATTCCAGAATTCACGTAAGGCCAACCACGATTGACCTTCCATCATAAAGGCAATCAAAAACCAAACAAGGAAAAGGCAAGGTGCTAATATGCTTATCATCATAGCGCGCATTTCATAGCGTAGGTGCATAAACTCTCCTACTATAAACACGGCTTTAACAGCACTCATCAAAATGAAAAGCAAATTTAATACCCCACGACCCCATGCTTCGGGCCAGCTAAGAGCTACTGCTACTTCAAGTATCGTTACTACGCCCATTATGACAGTAGCAACCCATACAGCTTTTTTTTGTTTTTCGTAAGCAGCATTATCGTTATGTGCAGCCATTATTTATCTTTTTTACAGTAAGTAGAAAGCAAGGAATACAAACACCCAAACCAAATCCACAAAGTGCCAATACAGGCCTATTTTCTCAACCATTTCGTAGTGGCCTCGGCGCTGGTAAACGCCACGTGCAGCTTGTATCCATAATATTATATTCATCAATACACCGGTACTTACGTGGAAACCGTGGAAACCTGTAATGAAGAAGAACAAACAACCAAATAACCAGTTGCCTTCACTGTGGCTAGCATTAGCAGGAATTTCCTCGCCTTTGGTTCCTTTATTATCTTCTGGTAGAGAGAAGCTGTCAGCCTCATGATCATAGGCTAGATTAACGTAGCCTTGAAATACATCTACTGTTTGTCCTTCAACTACTTGCGGTGTAGTGTAATAACCAAAAGGGTTAGAGGTTAATGTCAAACCTTGGTGAATCAAGTGATTCCACTCCCAAGCTTGACAGCCCAAGAAAGCAGCTCCACCAACTATGCCCCAAAACATCCAAAGTAACACACCATTTTTATTCATGCGGTGGCCTTCTTGTACTGCACGCACTACAAATACGGAGCTCAAAATAAGAATGAATGTCATTACAGTTACAAAACCAAGCGGTAGCTTGGTACCATGTACAAATGGGAACGAGTTGAATACCGCATTAGGATCTGGCCATACCTCTGCACTCATACGTAGTGCTGCGTACATGATCAAAAACGATGCGAAGGTAAATGCATCCGATAGGATGAAATACCACATCATCAACTTTCCATAACTGGCCTTCATAGGCTCAGTTCCACCGTTCCAAATATCTTGTACTTGTTCGGTTTCTTTCTCTAAGTGGGTATCAGCAGCCATTTATCGTGAAACTGGTTTAACTGAACATAAAAAATAAAAGCAAATAAATCCAAAGAATGTCAACAAAATGCCAGTATGTCGCTAGCAATTCTATGCCCACTCTCTTGTTGTTATTAGTTTTGAATGCGGCAAGTTTGGCCGGACTGCCAAATAACCACAACGAACGCACCAAAGCAATCATCATTGGTATGATACCACCTATTACGTGCGCAACGTGCAAGTAGCTGATTACGTAAACAAACGATCCTGATGGATTGCCGTTTAAATATATGCCACTTTGCTCCAAAGTCATCCAACCTAAGTACTGGCTAACCATAAATCCAGCCGCCAGTGTCAAAGAAACGAATAACGTTGTATTATACAATGAAATCTTATCTTTTTTAAATGCCCATACTGCACCTTGTAAGCTGATACTACTAAGTACCATTAAAATGGCACTATAAGTGAATTGTACGGGCATAACAAACTCTTGCCAATTAGGTGCTGCTTTACGCACTAAATATGCGCTGGTAAGCCCAGCAAAAGCCATACATAGCACTGAAATACCCAACCACAGAGCAAATTTTTGTGGATGAACCTTGAACGGTTGCACGTTTTCAGGTAAAGGAGTCTGATTGTAAGTTAAAGTACTCATTAAGCTATCCTCCCGATTAACATGGCCATCAAAACCACAGGTAAGTATATAATTGATGCAAACATTAATGTGCGTGCATCTTTATCTTCACAAGTACGAAACAATTTAATTGCCTGAAGTAAGAATACAATGCCCGCCAACAAAATCACTGTTCCACCAACCCAGTGCACAAACCCCATCATTACAGGTATAAGTGATACCGGTATTAATACAGTAATGTAAACAATATTTTGAAGTGCCGTGAATTTGTCTTTACCGCCCTGCGAAGGAAGTAGTTTAAATCCTGCTTTCTTATAATCTGCTTCTCCTATCCATGCAATTGACCAAAAGTGCGGGAATTGCCACAAAAATTGCATCATGAAAATTGCTATACCTACTTGAGATAGCGTACCTGTTGCGGCAACCCATCCAATTAATGGTGGCATGGCTCCAGGTATTGCACCTACAAACACTGCAATTGGCGATATGCGCTTAAGCGGAGTGTAAATAAAGGCATAACTAAATAAGGAAACAGCTCCTAGAAACGCACTTAGATAATTGAAAAAGTACCCTAACAACAATATGCCTATCACACCCATAATACCAGCTGCTAATATAGCTTCGGTAGTATTCATGCGACCGGTTGCCAACGGACGGTTTTCAGTGCGTTTCATTAACTTATCTAAATCTTTTTCGAATACCTCGTTCAAGGCATTTGCCGCACCTGTAATCAAAAAACCGCCTAGAAATAGAATAAGCAGATAGCTGAAGTCAACATGGCCGTAATCGGCAATAGCAAAAGTAATTACTGAAGAAAAAACCACAGTACCTGCTAAGCGCAACTTGACCAACTGACTGTAATCTGCCAGTTTAGATCGTATTAACGACATTACAGGATTGGTTTGGGTTCTAGTATTCACTTGCTTGGTTATTGCTTAAATTGATTTTAAACTATCTAAACTATGCTTTGCCTTCTTCACCTGGTATTGGGTCTGTAATGTTAGGGGTATCAGACCCAATGTCATGGTCTTCAACCTCACCTGCGCTTAATGGCTCAGTTTGAGGGATAAAGTCTCTACCGTTAATACTGTAATCATAAGGCCAACGATGCACTGCAGGAATTTCTCCTACCCAGTTACCGTGTCCAGGGTGAATAGGCGTTGTCCATTCAAGGGTTGTAGCTCCATATGGATTTAATACGGTTACTTTACGTCCTTTTACAGCACTGTAGAAGAAGTTAAGTACAAACAGAATGTTAACTGCAAATACGATAATCGCTGCTACGGTGATAAACTTATTTAAGTCAGCATATTGATTAAACTGATCAAAAACGGTAAAGTCATAGTAACGACGAGGCACACCTGACATACCCAAGTAGTGCATTGGCCAGAAAATAGCATAGCTACCAACCAATGTTACATAAAAGTGAATGTAGCCCAATGTGGTATTCATGTATCGACCAAACATTTTAGGGAACCAGTGATAAATACCGGCAAACATACCGTAGAACGCTGCTAGACCCATTACAATATGGAAGTGGGCTACCACATAATAAGTATCATGCAATTGAATATCTAGTGTAGAGTTGCCGAGGTAAATACCGGTAAGACCACCAGAGATAAATAGAGATACAAAACCGATTGCAAACAACATTGCCGGATTTAAGCGGATGCTACCACGCCATAATGTAGTTATCCAGTTAAATACTTTAATAGCACTTGGTACAGCAATCAATAAGGTGAACAATACAAAGATTGAGGCAACAAATGGATTTAGGCCCGACATGAACATGTGGTGTGCCCACACGATAAATGATAGGATAGTAATACCTAAGATAGAGAAAATCATGGCCTTGTAACCAAAGATTGGTTTGCGAGAGTGCACTGACATTACCTCAGATACAATACCCATTGCAGGTAAAATAATGATGTAAACTTCAGGATGGCCCAAGAACCAAAATAGATGCTGGAACAATATCGGACTGCCACCTGAATGGTGCAATGCCTCACCAGCTACATAAATATCGCTTAGGAAGAAACTGGTGCCTAGCAAACGGTCAAACTCCAACAAAACAGCCGCACCGAAAAGTACCGGGAATGAAAGTAGACCTATAATAGCAGTAAACATGAACGCCCAAACGGTAAGCGGCATGCGGAAAAAATCCATGCCTTTGGTACGCATATTGATTACGGTAGTTACATAGTTTAAGCCACCTAGTGCTACCGATACAATAAAGAAGGCAATACTAATTAACCACAAATCCATACCCAAACCAGAACCAGGTGTAGCTTGTGGCAATGCACTTAGTGGCGGATATGCTGTCCAACCACCAGATGCTGGACCTGTTTGGATAAATAACGAAACCAACATTACAAAACTAGAAAGCACAAACATCCAAAACGATAGCATGTTCATAAATGGCGAGGCCATATCTCTAGCTCCTATTTGTAAAGGTATCAGGTAGTTACTAAATGTGCCACTTAATCCAGCAGTTAGTACAAAGAAAACTAGTATAGTACCGTGCATGGTTACCAATGCATAGTAAAACTCAGCGCTCAACTTACCACCTTCTGCCCAGCTTCCTAAAAACCATTCCAAAATTGGGAATGATTCATCGGGCCAAGCTAGCTGCAAGCGGAAGAATATAGAAAATAGTCCGCCAACAATAGCCCAAAGCATACCAAGTATCAAGAATTGTTTCCCGATAATTTTATGGTCTTGGCTAAAAATGTATTTCTCAATAAAATTCAGCTCATGGTGATCATGATCGTCATGACCATGGTGGTCGTGCCCATGTGCGTGGGTATCATGTCCAACTTCAATCGCTGGGTTATGTAATTCAGCCATTGTATAATTATTTATAAGCTTGAAATAACGTTCGTCTCACTCTCTTTACCACCACTTACCTCAGGTTCATCAAGGGTTGGTGCGCTTGTTGAATCACCTTGCTCAATTTGAGTAGGATTATCTGATGATGGCTCTTCGGTTTTGTTGCTAGGTTCTAATGATGCTTTTACCAGTTCATAGAAAGGTTGCTGCTCCGCTAGCCATGCATTATACTCTTCTGTTTCTACCACCTTAACAATAAAGCGCATATTCCAGTGAGCTCTTCCACACAACTCGGCGCAGGCTAGTTCATATTGAAATTCTGGGTTGTTAAGCTTTAATTGCATTGAATCAGTAGTAATGGTTGGAGTCATCCAAAATTGGGTCGGTATACCTGGTACGCAGTCCATTTTAACCATAAACTGTGATAAGTAGAAACTGTGAAGTACATCTTTTGCACCCAATTTAAAAAGCACTGGCACACCCTTTTCTAGCACAATTTCAGTAGGCATCAAATCATCGTGACTGTTCTCGTCGGTCCAGTTAATCCCAAGTGAATTTTCGCCACTCATTAAGTCAAACTCTCTCTTTCCTAACACCGCATCGTTACCAGGATAACGTACTGTCCAGTTAAATTGTTGAGCGGTTACCTCAACTACACGTGAACCTTCAGGAGCTTCGGCTGTAATTTCATACCAAGTCTCAATTCCACGTGCAACTAATATGGTCAATACTATTGCTGGAATTACGGTCCAAACTACTTCTAACTTATTGTCGTGAGAAAAGTGTTGAGCCTTGTGACCTTTACGAGCACGGTATTTATATGAAAACCAGAACAAAAGGAATTGAGTAATCACAAATGCTATCCCACAAATAATGGATGTTATCCAAAACATACTATTAATAGAATCACCATGCTGAGAAGCAGGAGCAAAATTGCGGTTACCTTGCAATAATTTGTCTTCAACTAACCACCAACCTACGAATACGGCTATTATACCAGTAATCATCATTAGCATTAGTAAGAAACCATGTGCATTGTTGGTGCTTTCAGAGGTTTCACCTTCCTTATCACCTTTCAACATGCCCATAAGTTCGCTAGCCTTCGCTACTTGGAAGACAATAACGAAAATGAGCACAATAGCTAATATACCTATCAAAGTATTCATTGCTGACTATTATTTTAACGTATGATGCGTGATACTTTCTTTCAGATAAGGGTTATTCACCGGTATCAATGATTGCTTAGTAAGTGTATTGAACACTACAAAAATGAATATGCCAATAAAGGTAGACAGCATACCGAACTCAATGAGACCGAAGCCAGCATTTGATTCGTGTGTGGTGTGGTCTGTCATGGTACCTGGAGTAATCATATTGTAAAAATCTAACCAGTGGCCAAAAAACAAAACAATGGCTACAAAAACGAGAAGCTCTGTGTTGCGTTTTGCTTTCCTCTTCATTAAAACAAGGAACGGGAAGAAAAAGTTGATGATTAAGCTCGCATAAAATAAGAATTTATACAGACCGTTGTCGAAGCGCATAGCAAAGTAGGTGGTCTCCTCTGGCATATTGCCATACCATATCAACATAAACTGGCTAAACCACAAGTAAGTGTAGAAAACACTAAAGCCGAACATAAACATTGCAAGGTTATGATAATGCTCATCATTTACTTGCTTCAAGTGCCCTTGAGATTGTAAATAAGCAACAATCAATATCATTACAGCTAAGGCTCCAACCATATAGCTAGCAAAGTTGTACCAACCAAATAAGGTACTATACCAGTGCGGGTCTACGCTCATTACAATATCCCATGAGCCAGTAGAACTGGTTACTGCAAATATCAAGATAAATATTGCGGCTATGTACTTACTTTTTTGGTAAGTTGCTGATACACCCAACACGTCTTCTTTTTTAGAGATGTTGCGCATAGCATAAATAGCAGCAGACCATAATGCTATATATGCTATTATACGAATGGCGTAGAACACCGAGTTGAGGTATACTGATTTACCTTGAGTATTTGCTATGATGGCATCGTAATTGGCGCTGCTTGGGTCATAAATGCCTTCTTGGGCCCAAAAATATAGGTGATGACCATGGAAAAGTGTACCGGCTAGGATAATCAAAAGGAACACGCCCATTACTGGCACTATCGAACCCATTGCCTCAGGTATACGTTTGATTAGCACGTGCCATCCGCCATAACCAATTTGGTGAGCCGCAATCAAGAATATTGAAGCTAGACCTATACCAGTGAAATAATAGGTACAGATGAGTAAGTTTGACCATACCCTATCAATTCCGTGCCCCCCGGCTAAGAAAGCCCCTAAAATGACAGCTAAAAGACCGGCGCCAAGAAATATGGCAGCAGCTTTTTTGAGTCCGGATGAAAAATTATATGTTTCAGTCATTACAAAATGCGCTTATGGTTTGTAGGATATTGCGTCTTTCTTATTATCAGTTATTAGTTACTGTTGTATCAGCCGGAGCAGCGGCAGAAACACCTGCAGCAAATGGCCCAGTTTTAGCTATTTGTTGGATATAATAAATTACCTTCCAACGATCTTCGGCACTCAATACGTAAGAGTAGCTACCCATTAGGTTTTTGCCATAGGTTATACTATGGAACATTTGGCCTTCACTTATAGTTGGTAAACGATCAGCGTATGAAGGTACTGGTGGATAAGCTTCTGTTTGCACGATGCTTCCGTCACCCATTCCTTTCTCGCCATGGCATACTAAGCAATGAATAGTATAAATGTATTTACCTCTATCCAAAACATCCTTTTCAGGTTTGAAAGGGTTCTTTAGGTTGTTGGTAGCTGCATTGTAGCTACTATCTGTATTTTCAGAGTATGATTTATATAGGTACGAAGCCAATACTTTCTCATCCTCTACCAATTGTTCAGGTAGTATACCACGAGCAATAGTACCTGTAACAGGTTTGCGTGCCTCAAAGCTATCTACCTTAGCTAGGCTATCACTGCCAAAAGTAGGATTCTTAGTATACGTTTCGTAAGCCCTAGAGTATGCCATATCTGGCACGAATGTACGTCCTGGGGTGCGGTTATCGCTACCACAAGATGCAAGGGCCAGCAAAAGGGCTCCTACAAGGCTATATTTTACAAATTGATGAATGTTCATGTCAACCAGGTGGTTATCTTTCAATTTATTATTTGTCTTCATCAAAATCACGCACTTTAATTTCGGCTACACCAGTATTGGTGAAGGTATCGTTAATGCGTGAATAATCATCAGGAGTCGTTTCTTCAGTTACTTTGATGGCCATACCGAATAAATAATCGGTAGTTCGCTCATCATAGATTTTTGGCGTTGCGAAAATAGACAATCCGCAACGAATGAAGAACGCTACTACCATAGAAATTGCCGAAAACAATACCGTTAACTCAAAAGTTATTGGAATGTACGATGGCAATGATAGGTATGGCTTACCGCCGTATATAATAGGCCAATCAGAAACTGAAGCCCAAATCATAAACGATATTGCAATGGTAAAACCAGTAGCACCGCCAACAAAACCTACGGTGTGCAATCGGCTTTGTTTGTGGCCGAGTGCATCGTCAAGTCCGTGTACCGGAAATGGTGTTACCACTTCGTGGATGTGAAAGCCGGCTTGCTTTACTTTCTTGATAGCAGAAAGTAATACTTCCTCATCATCATAAAGTCCTACTACGTATTTATCCATTTGATGTAGCTTGTTTCGTTATTAGTCATTTTTTACATCATGGTGGGCACCTGCTAGGTCTCCACCTTCAGCATATCCACCTTTAGCAACTGCATCATCTTTTGCCTTTTGCTTAACACGTGCGGCAGAACCAGATGATTTCAATATTGATTTTACCTCTGCAATCGCAATAACTGGGAATGCGCGGGCAAATAGCAAGAACAGTGTAAAGAATAATCCTATGGTACCAACATATATACCTACTTCAACCCAGCTTGGATAGTAATCTGCCCAGCTTGAAGGAATATAATCGCGGTACAAAGAAGTTACAATGATTACAAAACGCTCGAACCACATACCAATGTTAACAGTGATGGATAGGAAGAACGTAAGGTATAGGTTACGACGAAGTTTTTTAAACCAGAAAAATTGTGGGCTAATAACATTACAAGTCATCATGATATAATATGCCCAAGCCATAGGACCCAATGCACGGTTGTAGAATGCAAACCACTCATAAATAAAACCAGAGTACCATGCAGTCCATAGCTCAGTTATATAGGCTATACCAACAATTGAACCGGTAAGCAATATAATCTTGTTCATTGCCTCAATGTGCGCAATGGTAATATAATCCTCAAGTTTCAACACTTTGCGGGTAATCAACATCAACGTTAACACCATGGCGAAACCAGAGAAGATAGCGCCAGCCACAAAGTATGGAGGGAAGATGGTAGTGTGCCATCCTGGTATAACTGATGTTGCAAAGTCAAATGATACAATAGTGTGTACGGAAAGTACTAGGGGAGTAGAAAGACCCGCAAGTACCAATGATAGAGATTCAAAGCGCTGCCAGTGTTTGGCCTCACCACGCCAGCCGAAGCTAAGTGCGTTGTATATCAACTTACGGAACTTACCTTTTGAACGGTCACGGATAGTACCAAAGTCAGGTAACAGACCAGAGTACCAAAACAATAGTGAAACAGTAAAATAAGTAGAGATGGCAAACACGTCCCACATTAATGGAGACTGGAAGTTAGGCCAAAGTGGACCACGAGAGTTAGGGTAAGGGAAGATAAAGAAGGCCATCCACGGGCGACCCATATGAATACCCGGAAACTGGGCTGCACAAATTACTGCAAAAATGGTCATCGCTTCAGCAGCTCTGTTGATACCAGTACGCCATTTTTGACGGAATAATAGCAATACTGCCGATATGAGCGTACCCGCGTGACCGATACCTACCCACCAAACGAAGTTAGTGATATCGTAGGCCCAACCCACGGTTTTGTTAAGGTTCCATACCCCAATACCATAATACACAGTCCATGCTACGCAGAAAAAGTAGAAAGCAGCAATACCGCCCGCTATGCTAATAGCAATTACCCATGATAATGGTGGAAAACCTTGCGTACTCCTTACAATATCTGTGGTGATTTGTTTATAATCCTTATCACCAAGTATTAGAGGTTCGCGTATGGGTGATTCGTAAGATCCCATGCTTTATGATTTGTTATTTCTAATTAATGATGTCCTTCTTCAACGTGATTATCGTGTGGCGCAGAATGATCGCCTCCTGCTGCATCATGACCGCCAGCATTGTGGTGGGCATCTGCTCCTAGAGGGTGCATTTCATTATCCGACAGTAAATTTACAGCTTTCAATTGATCCTTATCGCTGATATTTCTCACCTTGGTAAGGTATGAAATAGACGGCAACGTATGGATTTCTTCGATTACCTTAAATGCGCGTTCATTATCGCTCATTACTGTTGCAGCCGACTCTGGATTGTTTACATCACCAAATACGATTGCACCAGTTACACAAGCACTCTGACAAGCTGTTTTGATGTCGCCATCTTTTAGCTTACGACCTTGCTTTTTAGCATTCAACTTACCTTCTTGGATTCGCTGTACACAGAACGAGCATTTCTCCATTACACCACGAGAACGAACAGTAACGTCAGGGTTCAATACCATGCGGGTAAGGTCGCCTGTCATTTCATGTGGGTCATAGTTGTTTTCTAATGCACCAGTTAAGGTAAAGCTATCGGCACCCCAGTAATCAAACCAGTTGAAGCGACGAACTTTATATGGACAGTTGTTGGCGCAGTAACGTGTGCCGATGCAACGGTTGTAAGCCATTTGGTTCAAACCTTCTGTGCTGTGGTTGGTTGCCGATACCGGACAAACGTTTTCGCAAGGAGCGTTGTCGCAATGTTGGCACATCATTGGTTGGAAAACCGCAGAAGGGTTGTCAACATCACCAAAATAGTAGCGGTCAATGCGCAACCAGTGCATCTCACGATACAGGGTTATTTCTTTTTTGCCAACTACCGGTATGTTGTTTTCAGCATTACAAGCTACTACACATGCACCACAACCAAAACAAGCGTTAAGGTCAATACCCATTCCCCATTTATGACCTGGGAATTCGTGGTAGCCATATAATGTGTTCAAATGCTCTTTTACATGTGCACGGTCATGGTTACCTGCTGCAGGGTCATGTGCATACTCTTCAAGCGTGGTTGTTTTTACAATACCACGTTGATTTAAGCCATCACTTACGCTAAAGTGCGTTTGTGTTTGACCTAACTTGTAATCATTACCTGTTACTTCAATAGAGGCATCAGTAGCATAGCGGCTTTGGCCACCATTGTTATATTTAGTAATAAAAGGGTATACATTTTGACCTACTTCACCAGCTTTGCCAACTACCTCACGGCCATAGCCCAAAGCTACGGCAATAGTGTTATCAGGCATCCCTGGTTGAATGTGCACTGGTAGCACTACTTCAGCACCGTTAACCTTTAGTTTAACGGTTTGTACGGTACGGCCATAGCTCTTTTTAGTACGGTCAGCTGTATAGTCAAGGCCATTAGCTTCTGCATATTTGAGCGATACGCACGCGTAGTTATCCCAAGTAATTTTTGAAACCGGGTCTGGTAACTCCTGCAACCAAGGGTTGTCGGTATTTTTGCCGTCACCAATAGCCGTTTTCTCGTACATTACTACTTCCAACCCACCAGACTTCACATTTTTCAGTGCAGCCGCACCAGCAGCCGCAACATCAATGGTAGCTTCGGTTACTGTAGTTGTTGGAGTATAAGTTAATACACCGTCGTGAACAGAACGATCCCAGAAGTGGCCAAACGTGGTTAAGCCAACTTGTTTCGGGAAGATATTGGTGTTCCAGTTCTCACGAACGAAATCGTAATAAGACTGATCGATACCTGCAAATTTCAACAAGCTCTCACCAGCTGATCTGGTATTGAATAAAGGATCGATAGTAGGCTGGATAATACTGATGTGGCCGTTGCGCGGCTCAGCATCCCCCCAACTCTCAAGGTAATGATGGTCAGGAGCTAAAAACTGGCAAAGAGTATCCGTTTCTGTTTGCTTATCGTTAAGCGAAACAGTTAACTCAACTTTGCTAAGGGCATCAATAAACTTATCGCCTTGAGGTAAGTTATAAGCTGGATTGCAATTCAATAAAAGCAATCCTTTGATAGCACCTGCTTCTACATCGGCTACCAACTTATTATAAGCAGTATCGTTTCCTTGGCGTAGGTTGCTGTACTCGTTTAAGTCGATTGTGGTGCCATAATTACCAAGCATTTGGTTCAAGGCGTTTACAATCAGCTGAACATTAACATCGTTTGAGCCACTCACTACTAGCGAAGCACCTTTAGCACCTGCTAGGTCGCTTGCAGCTTCCTTCAAGCTTTCAGCGTATGCTGATTCTAACTTACCACCGCTGATGCTCTGTCCACCAAGTTTTGAAGCAACTAAATTGTACAAAGTTATAGCGGCTGCAGTTTCTTCAGATGGTTTAACCGGAACGCGGATATCAGCATTTAATCCGGTTAGGCTAGCATACGACTCCACTTGATAGTGGCGAGACATGGTAGGATTTTCTTTGCTTACTTTGCGGGTTAGGCCATAATTGTAAGCATATTCAGTTGGGCTTATCCAAGTACCTAAGAAATCAGCACCCAAGCTTACCACAACTTTAGCTTTCTCAAAGCGATAATTTGGCACAACGCGCAAACCGAAGCTTTGCTCGTTAGCATCTAATAAACCGCTATAAGACACGGCATCATATTGTACCAACTCAGTACCCGGGTATTGCTCTATAAACTTAGCAATTGCCGCTTTTAAAGATGGGCTTATAATAGTTGAAGACAAAATACGGATTGAACCACCTGCTGCTTTAATAGCTTGTAGCTTTTCTACTACCGCTTTATCAAGCTCTGCCCAATCAGTAGCTTTTTTGTTGGCTACAGGGCCACGTGGGCGATACATATCATATAGGCTCAATACAGAGGCCTGTGCAGCTGCATCAGTACCACCAAAAGTGATTTGTGACTGGCTGTTACCTTCAATTTTGATAGGGCGACCTTCACGGGTTTTAACCAAAACGCTGCAATAGTTGCCACCATCTACATACGAAGATGCGTAGTAGTTGGCAACGCCCGGTGTAATTTCATCAGGTTTTACCAAATATGGTATAGACTTTTGTACAGGCATTTCGCAACCAGCAGCAATAGTAGCAGCACCTACGCTAAATCCTAATACTTTAAGGAAATCGCGACGGCTAGTATTAGCCTGTTGTAATTTCGCACCGAATCCAGGTAGTTCATCTGGGAACTCCTTGCCGGCTTGCTGCATGAACTCGGGCTCGTGGAACTTTTCGTCCAAGCCTTTCCAAAATTGTTGTTCAGCCATTATATCTTGATTCTAGATGATGCTAATTGATTAATAGTGGCACTTCTGACACTCAAGTCCACCAATTTTCTCTACAGTTACATTCTTCATTTCACCCTCTTTCATCCGCTCGTGATATACTTGGAATGTTTCGTAATAAGGGTTTTGATTGAATTTAACTTCGGTTTCACGGTGACAATTGATACACCAGCCCATTGATAATGGGGAGAACTGGTAAAGCTCTTCCATGGTTTCAACAGGGCCGTGACAAGTTTGACACTCAATACCGCCAGCAGTTACGTGCTGAGAGTGATTGAAGTAAACGTGGTCAGGAAGGTTATGGATGCGAGTCCACTCAATTGGCTTGTTTACTTGAGCCAAAACAGCCTCAACGTCTTTATCAGTTGCTTTCACTTTGCTGTCGCTCAACCACACCGTGAAAATACTGTCTATATAAGATTTCTCTTGGTTGGCATAATCTTCAAAGTATTGTCCTGAAAATGGATTAAAACCAATGGCAGCGTATATTTTAGAGATTTCTAACTTGCCGTATTTCCCGTTTTTAGGGTCATCACCTTTAATACCTTTGTGGCAATTCATACAAACGTTGGTAGAAGGGATGTTGGAGTGTTTGCTTTCCGCAGCACTGCTGTGGCAATATTGGCAGTTTATTTTGTTGATGCCAGCGTGCAATTCGTGAGAGAATTTGATTGGTTGCTCGGGCATGTAACCTTGTTGGCGACCTAAATCAATTGCACCTGTAACGGTAGCATTTCCAATGTAAATAACAATTAACAAGGTAAGTGCGGCACGGAATTTTTTGTTTTTCCAGAAAGGAACCGGTGCTGGTATTTCTTCACCAGCTTTTTCAAGAACCAAACGATTCAAAAGGTTTGATACACGCAACAACACCAAAGCAACTACCACCAATAGAATCAACAAACCCCAAAGCATGTAAGCAGTGTAAGGGTTTTCCGCAGTTTCTAAAGGTCCTGTTGGGCCTGTAGGACCAGTTGATCCAATTGGGCCATAGGCTATGTAAGCCAAGATGTTTTCCAAGTCAGCATCCTGAAGCGCAGGGAACTGGGTCATGGCAGATGCATCGTAATTTTGCATAGAAACCGCATAAGGGTTGCCTGCGTTTACCGGGTCTTGCCAGTTTTTAATCCAGCGTTTTAACCACTCACGACCGCTAATGCCATCATGATCAGCTTGTTCAGCCCAGCGACTTTCCACGCCTTCTAAGGCCGGACCAATCAACTTGGCGTTTAGCTTGTGGCAGCTTGCGCAATTAGATTTGTAAAGCTTTTCGCCCGCAAGTACTTGCTCGCTTGGTGCATCCTGGGCGCGCACCAAACCTGGTGCTACCATTAAGGCAAAAAGTAGTAAGAAGCTTAAATAGGAATATCTAGTAACGTTCATTTTGAACTTGTGTTTTCCCTTGAATTGTCAGCCTTTTGTCAAAATTTTGGCTGCGGCAAAGTTATGCATCAAAACCTAATCAAACAACAAAAGAAAATAAAAAAATGTTGTTTGGAGGGATTCTAAATAATGAACGCAAGTTACAGCTAATCAGCGCATTATAAACGTACAGATAGTGCTAATTCTTGATATAGGTGCATTTGTCAACAATATGTGAGTTACTTATTCGTTCACCAAATGACGGATAGTACTGCATTTCAGGTTTTCCAAGCATTGCATCCTTTGCCTCTTGATGATAAATATCACCAGTCTACAATAAACAAAAAGGTGCGGACTGCTCCGCACCTTTTTAATCAATAGTTCTAGGGCTTACTTCTTTTGCGAAATGGGGTTTTTAGGCAATTCAATGATGTCTTTAATAACGCACAACGACTCAAGTAAGTATATATCCTTTTGGATGTCTTTGTGCCAAGCCTCGTTTCTTTCCTTTTTGCTTTCATCGGCATTTATGCCCGCCTTGTCAGCTTCGGGGGTAAAGACAGTCATTGGCTGAACGGTTTCGTTAGCAGCATCGTATTTTTTACCTTCTTCTTGTTCCTTCTTTTGGCGGTCTTGATATAAACCCAAGTGCAGGCTATATACACTATTATCCCTATTAAGGCCCAAGCGTTCAGCGTTCTCCAAAACCAAACCGAATAACTTATCGCTGTTGGTGCGGGCTGTGCTTTTATTGCTAACCTTATCAAAGTTGCTCATGCCGTTGTTCCATACTTGGTAAGGCACTGGCTGTATAACATCCCATGCTAATGGATAATCCTCATCTTTCTCCCCCATATCCAATGAGCTATACAAGCTTGGTAGTATCACATCGGGCACTACACCTTCTAGTTGGGTAGTTTGCCCATTGATGCGATAAAACTTTTGGGTGGTGAGCTTGATAACACCTAATGGCTTAATGCTGCTCATTTCAGGCGAAAGGTTTTCATCCAAATCGATGAAGCGCTGCACGGTTCCTTTGCCAAAAGTGGCATCGCTGCCTATAATAACCGCACGATGGTAGTCTTGCATAGCAGCAGCTAGTATCTCAGATGCCGAGGCACTAAACTCATTAACCAATATTACTAATGGGCCGCTATATACTAAGTTTGAGTCTCTATCTTCTAGCAAGTATGGTTGCCCGTAGCGAGATTTTACCTGCACAATAGGGCCACTCTTTATAAATAGGCCAGCCATATCAACTACGTCTTGTAGCGAGCCGCCACCATTGTTGCGTAGGTCAATCACCAAACCATCAACCCCCTCTTTTTTAAGCTTTATTACTTCCTTCCGTACATCTTCGCCGCTATTGGCGCCGCCCGAGCGGCTAAAGTCAGCATAAAACTTAGGCAAGTTAATGTAGCCTACTTTTTGCTTCTCGCCGTCTTTTTGTATAATGGCCGATTTGGCATAAGTTTCTTCCAATATCACTACATCACGAATGATCGGTATAATTTTTATGCTTCCATCTACCTTTTTTACGGTAAGGCGCACTTCGGTGCCTTTATCACCCCGTATTAGTTGAACAGCATCGTTTACGGCCATATCAACAATATCAACAGGCTCTTCTTTGCCCTGGGCCACCTTCAGTATAATGTCTCCCACTTTTAGGTCACCCTGTTTCCAGCTGGGGCTACCGGCTACAATACTGGTTACCTTAATGTAGCTTCCCTCTTCCTGCAAGGTTGCACCAATGCCTTCGAGTTTACCACTCATTGAAATGTCAAAGTTCTCTTTATCTTTTGGAGGTAAAAACGAAGTGTGTGGGTCAAAAGACATGGCTATAGAGTTAAGAAATAAACTGCGATAGTCGTCCAAATCTTGGCGGGTAATCCGGTGGAACCAATCGTTGTGGGTTTTCAACACTCGCTCGCGGGCCTCAATTTCAAAATCAGCAACTGTTTTTTTCTTTATTTCATCGTCTGCTTCTGCTTTACTTTGCTCATCGAGTTTGTCAGCTAAGCGGGTAAGTACTTGAAACTTCAATTGCTTGCGCCATAATTCTTTTAGTTCCTTTTCGTCTTTGGCATAGCCGCGCTTGTCCACGCTGGTTTCAATGTCTTCAATTTTTTCGAAATTGAAAGGCTCGGCAAGCAACTCTTTGTACCAGCCTTCAACTTGTTTTTGGCGTTTTTGGTACACACTTAGCGTAAGGTCAAAAAACTCATAGCTTCCGCCACGCATTTGGTCATCAAGCTTGGTTTTATACATAGCAAAGGCATCAATATCCCCTTGGGTAAAGAAACGCTTACCGTAATCCATGTTCTTTAAAAACAGGGTATAAACCCGCTCACTAAACTTATCGTCAATGGCAATGTCGGCATAATGATTTTGCTGTATGCCGTTAACGATCATATCTAGCAAAACCCTATCCTTTTCAGACGCTGTTGACGGACGGAATGTAGCTGCGGTAAAAATGATGCCTATAGCGGCTAGGAGAATAGTTAATCTTGAAAACATCGTGTCAAGTTGATTTTATAGAACTAATATAAAACAATATCCCGTAAAGGGACATCATAATAGACGGGTGGCACGTTAATTTCGCTTAGAAAGACCCCGTCTGCCCCAATCCTAATGATTAGATATTGGTATTAACATGAATTGTGCCATAAAGTTGGTGGGCGGTATTAAAAAGTGTTAAGGGTGTGGAAGGTTTGATGTTATAGTGTCACTATTACATTAGCTACACTTAGTTCTATCGTACATTCGGAGCCAATTGCAAACGTTTTGTTCTTGTTCTGCTCGTTATAGATTCCATTTACAAGTACATAAATGTTGTACTTCAAAGTGTCGGGATCGATGATGATATAATACGGTACACCTTGCTCTTGGTAAATGTCATGTTTTACATGACGGTCTTTTAAAGCTGTGGATGGAGAAAGGATTTCAATAACCAGTTTTGGAGGGGAAGTAATGAACTTATCTGTTTGGTTACAAACAATAGCTAAGTCTGGACGAACAACAGTGTTGTCATTGATTATCCAATCAAGTTCGTAAAACACTTCGCAATTGTCGCAGCCACCTTTATATCTGGATAACTCATTGGAAAGAGCAATGAGCATTTTACTGGCTAGTCTCTGGTGTTTGGAGTTGGCCGATGGGCTCATGGCATAAGGGTAGCCATCAATCAACTCCCAATCTCCCTCCCACATGTTGTAGTCGGCAATTGTATAACCAGGGTTGTATTGATGAGCACGCATAGTACCAAAGATAAGGAATTATAGTTTTTGGATAAACCCATGAAAAGAAAATTGGCATCCCCACCACCATTCCACCAAATCATGGTTAACTTTACCACACTTAACCAATACACCCAACATGATACCTAGAGATGAAGTAGTTTTTGGCTGGATAGCGAAAGAAAAGCTCCGCCAACAAAACGGGATAGAGCTTATTGCCAGCGAAAACTTTACCAGCCAACAGGTAATGGATGCTATGGGCAGCGTGTTTACTAACAAGTATGCCGAAGGGTACCCCGGCCGCCGTTACTATGGTGGTTGCGAGTTTGTTGATGAGGTAGAAACCCTTGCTATTGAGCGTGCCAAAGAACTATACGGTGCCGAGTATGCCAACGTGCAGCCGCACAGCGGGGCTCAGGCCAATGCCGCGGTAATGTTGGCCTTGTTGCAGCCCGGCGATAGCATCTTGGGTTTTGATTTGTCGCACGGGGGGCACTTAACCCATGGTTCATCGGTGAACTTTTCAGGCAAGTTGTACAATCCGCACTTTTATGGTGTTGAGAAAGAGACTGGCCGCATAGATATGGATAAGGTGGAAGCCATTGCGCTGGAAGCCAAACCAAAGTTGATTATCTGTGGAGCATCGGCTTACTCACGCGAGTGGGAGTATGCCCGTTTCCGTGCCATTGCCGATAAAGTAGGCGCTTTCCTTTTGGCAGATATGGCCCACCCAGCTGGCTTGATTGCTGCCAAATTGTTGGATAGCCCAATTCCTCATTGCCATGTAGTAACTACTACCACCCATAAAACGCTACGTGGCCCACGTGGTGGTTTGATTTTGATGGGAAAGGATTTCGAGAACCCATTTGGTCTTACTACGCCTAAAGGTGAAGTGCGTATGATGAGCAGCATAATGGATGGGGCCGTTTTCCCCGGTACGCAGGGTGGCCCGTTGGAGCATGTAATAGCTGGTAAAGCTATCGCTTTTGGCGAAGCACTTACAGAAGAGTACCGCACTTATTGTAAGCAGGTAGTTGCCAATGCACAAGCTATGGCTGGCGAGTTGGTGAAGCGTGGATACCACATTATAAGTGGTGGCACTGATAACCATTTAATGCTGATTGACTTGCATAACAAAGACATCCATGGCAAAAAAGCGGAGCAAACTTTGGGCAAGGCAGAAATAACTGTAAACAAGAACATGGTGCCTTTTGATGACCGTTCGCCATTTGTTACATCAGGTATCCGCATTGGTACGCCAGCTGTAACTACCCGAGGCATGAAAGAGGCCGAAATGGTACAGATTATTGACATGATTGATCGTTTGATAATGAACCCTGACGATGAGGATGTAATTGCTACTGTAAAAGCAGAGGTACATGCGCTTGCTGCGCGTTTCCCGTTGTATGCTAATGAAGGGGTGCTGCATTAACTGTTGCGTACTTCGACTCCGCTCAGCATGTCACTAATTGTTAGCTTAACAATAAAGCAAGGGCACAGGGAGTATTCTTTGTGCCCTTTGCTATTTAATATACTTTCCACTGCTAGTAATAAAGCCAATTTTTTGGCAGTATCAATAAATTTTCCAATTTTCAATTTTCAAATTTTGAATTGCTCCTGTTGAAAGCCACACTTCTTATACTGATGCTTGCCATAAGCCTTAGCACTTTTGCCCAAAAAGGTAGTTTCTTGGAGCAAGGCATCAAAAGCTTTGAGGCGGGCAACAAGCAAGAAGCGCTGGGTTTCTTCAATCAGCATTTGATAAAAGTACCTGGCTCAACAGCAGCTTACTACAACAGGGCGCAGCTGTATTTTGCCATGGATAGCCTCATTTTGGCGTTGGAAGACATGAGCTATGCCGAACCCGACTTTGGCAACCAAGCCAATTTTTGGCAATTGAAGGGTTTGGTATTGATGAAACTGGAGCGATACCAAGAGGCTTTGACTGCCTTCGATAAAACTTTGGAGCTTAACTTCTTGGATAGGGACGCTTATTTCAATCGTGGGTATAGCATGTTTAAGCTGGGTTTTCCTGAGAAAGCCATTGAAGACTACGACGAGGCCCTCAAGCTTGACCCATCTTTCCCAGAGGCTTATTATAATAGGGCTTTGGCATATAGGCAGGAGAGTAATGACTCCGCAGCCCTTGTTGATTTGGGTAGGGTGATTATCTTGAGCCCACCCTTCTTGAAAGCGCGCTTGGAGCGTGCCAACCTCTATTTTGAGATGGGTGCCTACGTAACTGCCGAAGAGGATTACACCGCTTACCTTGAGGTGTACCGTGATGATGCATTAGCATTGAACAACCGCGGTTTGGCCCGCTCGAGGGTAAATAACCATGTTGGGGCTATTGATGATTTTAGTGTGGCTATCGAAATAATGCCCGAGCGCGGCAGGTTCTATTTCAACCGTGCTACGGAGCGTTTCTTTATCAAAGACTTTGATGCGGCAATTGAAGACTTTACTGATGCCATCGAAAAGATGGAAGACCCCCAAGATGCTTACTACTTCCGTGGGAAACTCTACTACGAAAACAAGAATTATGACAAGTCGGTGGAAGACCTCAAAAAAGCCCACGAACTAAAACCCGATGACCGCCGCGCCACCGATTTGCTATTCACCGCCCGCATGGTGCTGTTTCTTTCGCGCTACTGGATTTACTTAGTTGCGTTTGCCTTGCTGTTTATCAATGGCATTAGGTTGTATAGGAGGAAGTAAGCGTTGGGTAGTTGTGCCTTTTCTCTCACTTCATTTCTGAGAGTTGTTGAATTTCTTGCTTGAGAACAGGGATGTTCTTTTTAATTGTACCCCACAATGTTACTGGTTCAACCGCGTCGTAATTGTGAGCGATGATGTTTCGCATACCGATAATCTTAGCATAATCGGTAATCTGGATGTCTGGTTGTAGGTTTCTTATCCTTTTTAGTGCTTCACCGATAATTTCAAAGTTCCTTTCCACGGCATTTACTTTCAATATGTCGCCACTAAACTGTTCAAAAGTTATGAAACCAGTGGCTTGTTCTAATCTTTCAATTGCCTGTAGAATATCCCACAAATACTTTTTTACCTCTTCGCTCATAAAATTAATTGTCGGGAGGCCTCAATAGAACGTATCAAATAAGGGTTGCGTAAGCTGCGTTCATTAACTAAATCTACGTTGCGGCTAAAAAGGTTTTGAAGCGCAAACAACAAGTCGAAGTAATTGTCGCTATA
>JAGYJT010000019.1 GCA_018401955.1 Chitinophagales bacterium
TGGCTTCAGCAAGAAATTGTTAAGCAAAAGCAAGCTACGCAAAATAGGTCGGGTAGGGCTCCCATTATTACTATACCAGTAATAGTGCACGTAGTGCACAATGGTAATGCTGTTGGTAGTGGTGAGAACATATCTGCTGCAAGGGTAAATAGCCAAATTGACGTACTTAATGCCGATTTTAGAAGGCTAAATGCTGATACAGTAAATACGCCTGCAGGCTTTCGCTCAGTTGCTGCAGACGTTCAAATCGAATTTTGTCTTGCTTTAAGGGACCCAAATGGCAACCCGTTGGCCGAACCCGGCATCCATAGGGTGCAGCGCCCAGAGGCAACTTGGCCAAGTACAAATGACATTGATAATATACTTAAGCCTGCCACCATTTGGGATCCAAATCAATACTTCAATATGTGGTCGGTTGACTTTGGTGGGAATGGATTATTGGGCTATGCACAGTTTCCTGAAGGCTCTGGCTTGGCTGGTATGCCAAATGGTGCTCAATCGGCCAATACTGATGGGTGCGTAGTAGTATTTAGCAGTTTTGGTTTGGCAGGCGCTGGCAGTGCACCCTATAATCTAGGCCGCACTATGAGCCATGAGGTAGGTCACTGGCTCGGCCTTCGGCATATATGGGGCGACGGCGGTTGTGGTACAGATGACTTTTGTAGCGACACACCTGAGTCTGATGCTTCAAATAGGGGGTGCAACCCATCGCATGTAAGCTGTGGTACCACGGATATGGTTCAAAATTATATGGACTATACTAACGATGCTTGTATGAACCTGTTTACGGAGGATCAAAAAACAAGGATGAGGACGGTAATGGCGGTATCGCCTCGCCGAGCTAGTTTGTTAAACTCAACTGTTTGTACACCATTGATACAGGTTACCTTAACCGGTAGGGTACGCGATGCTGCTACTTTGCAGGGTGTGCCTAATGCAAGGGTGAGAATACTAGGTGTAGGTAACAATTTTAGCTACAACGCTACTTGCAACGCCAATGGTGACTTTAGCATTACGGTAAATCAAGGTACTTACAATGTATATGGCGGCAAATGGGGCTATGTAACGGCAGAAGTGGCCAACCGAACCTTTACTGCCCCATCGGCAACAGTTACCATAGATGTTAACGAAGGCTATTATGATGATTTTATCATGGACTTTGGTTGGACCGAGACATCAGCTGCTACTACCGGCGATTGGGAACGTGGTGCACCTATTGGTACCATTTATAATGGGGAACCTTGTAACCCTGGCGCCGATGTAACAAATGATTTTGGAAACGATGCATATATTACTGGCAACGGTGGAGGACAAGCAGGTACTGATGATATAGATGGTGGGCCAGTTGTTTTAACCTCCCCTGTATTTGATTTGACGAGCTACAATTTACCATACTTAAGCTACTACCGCTGGTGGTACAACGATGGTGGCGGCGGTGCTGGCACTTTTGATGACTCATTGGTTATTAGCGTTACCAACGGTAGTACATCAGTAGTGATTGATAGGATTGGGCCAGGAACGAATAATGGCAATTCTTGGACCTTTAGAAATTACAACCTAAATACGTTGATTGCTAAAAGTGCCAATATGCGGTTTATTGTAACTACCGCTGATTTGGGTACAGGGCATTTAGTAGAAGCAGGTTTAGATTTGTTCAGGGTAGTGGATTCTTTACCGATTGTTAATCAGCCTCCAACGCCACTATTTACTTCAACCAATACCAATATTTGTGCTGGGCAAACTATAACTTTTACCGATCAGTCATCGGGCAACCCAACATCTCGCCTTTGGACTTTCCAAGGTGGAACTCCTGCTACATCAACCGCAGCTAACCCAACAGTTACTTACAATACGGCAGGTACTTACAATGTAACCTTGGCCAGCACCAATGGTTTTGGTACCAATACCGTAACACAAACAGGATATGTAACCGTTACTGGGGTGCAAGCTGATTTCTCAGCCAATTTCAGAAATGGATGTGCTGGTATAACAGTGCAGTTTACCGATCAATCAACTTGTGGTGCAACTAATTGGCAATGGAGTTTCCCTGGTGGTACGCCTGCCACATCAACTGCACAAAACCCTACCGTAACCTACACTGGTGGCGGCGCTTTTGATGTGACCTTAACTGCGAACGGCGATACCAAAACCTCAAGCGGCTACATTAACATTAGCAACAATGGAGCTATTACGCTGCTTGACGAAGACTTTGAGTCGAATAGCTTTGCAACCAACGGATGGACCGTTCAGAACCCAGATAACAACATTACATGGGAAATAAGTGTTGTTGGTGGCAATGGTCCAGGCACTAGGGCTGCAAGGGTTAACTTTTTTAACTACAATAGTAATGGACAAAGGGATAGGTTGGTTTCTCCTGCAATTAACCTCACAAACGTTGCCAATACGGTACTGACCTTTAAACATGCACACCGTCGCAGAAGTCAGGCACAGGTAGATTCTCTAATTGTTTTTATTTCTACTGATGGAGGGGCTACTTGGCCAAATAGATTGTTCGCGGGCGGCGAAAACGGCACAGGTAGCTTTGCTACAAACACAACTATTGCCACAGAATTTGTACCAGCCCTTGCTGAAGATTGGTGTGGGCAAGGTGCAGTTGGAGCGGCTTGCGTATCGATTAACCTAGCGGCTTACGATGGACAACCAAATGTGCGCATTAGATTCGAATCTTATAACAACGTAGGTAACAACCTATATATTGATGATATAGTTGTATCTGGCAGTTGCGTTGCACCTTTGGCTGATCCAATTGCTGCGTTTACAGCAACCCCAACTTCAGCATGCGGCAGTGCAACTGTTCAATATACCGATCAATCTACCAACACCCCTAATAGTTGGCAGTGGAGTTTCCCTGGTGGTACACCACCTACTTCAACGTTGCAAAACCCGAGTGTAAGCTATAGCACGCCAGGTGTATATGCTGCTAGCCTTATTGCAACCAATGCGGTAGGTAGTGATACTCTAAGTTTACAAAGCTACATCACCATTAATGCCATACCTACTGTAGTTGTTTCAGGCACCAATCCACTTTGTGCGGGTCAATCAAACGGCACTGCTTTGGCAACGCCTAACGGAGGTGCTGCGCCATATAACTATGCTTGGAGCAACGGTGCTATTACTGCCAGTAACGGTAACTTGCCATCTGGTAACTACACAGTTACAGTAACCGATGATAATGGCTGCTCTGTTTCGGGCTCAACTACTATTACTGCACCTTTGGCCATTACCGCTTCGGTTGCCACCACTCCAGCTTTTTGTAGCAATGCAAATGGTACAGCTACCATGAGTATTACAGGTGGCACTGCTCCATTTAATGTTTCGTGGAGCAATGGAGATAGCGGTACTAGCGTAACTGGGCTTACTGCAGGTGCATACAGTTATACCGTAACTGATGTTAATGGTTGTTTACGCACAGGCAATACTACCATTGCAGCTAGTAACAACACTCCAACACTAGCATTTAATATACAGAATGTAAGTTGTAACGGCGGCAGTGATGGTTCAATTACGGCCAATGTTTCGGGTGGAGCTGCACCATACTCATACAATTGGGCAAATGGCGGGCAAACCAACAGTATTACTGGGCTTACATCTGGCAATTACAGTATTACAGTTACAGATGCAAACGGATGTACGGTTTCAACTACAGTATTTGTAAGCGCACCAGCTGCCCTAGCTGTTACCGCAACTTCTTCGCCTGCCACTTGTGGTAATAACAATGGTTCATTGTCGGCTAGTGTTACTGGTGGCACGGCCCCTTACACCTATGCTTGGGTAAGTGGCGAAACTACGGCTACTATTAATAATATGGCATCAGGTTCTTATAGTGTTACCGTAACCGATGGTAGAGGATGCACCAGCACCGCTTCTTTCAATATTAGCAATATTGGCGGGGCTACCGTTACTATCTCCAAGACTGATGCAAGCTGCAACGGTGCGGCCAATGGCAGCGCAACTGCCAATATAAGTGGCGGTACTAGTCCTTTCGCAGTAGTTTGGAGCAATAACGCTACTACAAACAGCATTACTAACCTTGCCGCTGGCACTTACACTGTTACTGTTACGGGTGCACTAGGCTGTGTTTCTATTGCTACAACTACCATCAGCCAACCTACTGCTATTGTTGTTTCACTAACCACTGTAAACAGCAGTTGCAGCGCCAGCAACGGAAATATAACCGCTAGCGCAACTGGCGGCACTGGGCCATACACCTATTTGTGGAGCAATGCGGCTAGTGGTGCGGTTAACAGCAATTTAGCAGCAGGTAACTATTCAGTTACTGCTACTGATGCAAATGGTTGTACCAGCACGGCAAATGCGAATGTTACACAACTGCAAGCACCTACTGCAATTGTAAGCACGCTGGATGCTTCTTGTTTTGGATTAAGTGATGGGGAAGCTACAGTTACAGTTTCTGGTGGCACTGCGCCTTATACATTTGCATGGGGAGGTAGCCTTAATGGCCAAGCCGTTAATAGTTTATCGGCGGGCAATTATACCGTAACCGTTACCGATGCAAATAACTGTTCCGTTACTGCTAATGCAGTTATTGGGCAACCTACCGAAATAAATATTGGTAATGCTGTGGTAGATGCTACCTGTGGCAATGCCGATGGAAGTATTTCAACTTCAGTATCAGGCGGTACTGGCCCTTACACTTACCTATGGGGTAGTGGGCAGATATCGCCTAATATTGGTGGGCTATCCTCTGGGGCTTATGATTTAACGGTGTCTGACCAAAACGGTTGCTATGCCGATTCAACCATAGTTGTATCTAATGTTGGTGGGCCACTGGCTACTTTAAGTATTACCAATAACAATTGTAATGGACAAAGCAACGGAGCAATAAGCGTAAATGCTTCAAGCGGTATTGCTCCATATACATACAATTGGAGTAATGGCGCCAATAGTGCCTCCATTTCCAATTTAACGGCAGGTACTTATACCGTAACCATTACCGATGCCGCTGGTTGTATTGCCGTGCGTTCTGGCACAATAGGCCAGCCATCGCAGTTACAAGTGCAAACTTACCACGTTGATGCCTCTTGCGGAATTAATAATGGACAAGCAGGTGTGCTTGCCGCAGGCGGGGTTGCTCCTTATAGCTACCTATGGTCAACCGGTAGCGTACAGCAACAGCTACAAAACCTTGCACAAGGGGTTTATAGCGTAACCGTTACCGATGCAAACAATTGCTTTGTGGATGTTAATATAGTAATAGATAGCCTTGCGCTGCTAGACGTAACCGCCAGTATTAATGCCGAAACTTGCGTAGGTAGTAATGATGGAGCCATAAGTATCAACGTAAATAGCGGCGTTCCTCCTTATACCTTCGATTGGTCAAACGGCTTTAATACGCAAAACGGTGGCGGATTGGCTCCAGGAACATACATTGTTACAGTAACAGATGCCAGCGGATGTGTGAGCACTTTGAACCTTACAGTGCCGGCTGCCACGCCAATAGTACTAAATGGCTCAGTAGTTGCCATAGTTTGTGGTGCAAAGGTAGGAGAGGTAGAAGTGCAATCAACAGGTGGTATAGCACCTTACAGCTTCTTGTGGAGCACTGGTGATACGCTGCAAAGCATTTTTGTAGTGTTTGAAGGCAATTACAGTGTTACAGTAACCGATGCCAATGGTTGCCAACAAACTACCTCGGTATTTGTGCCTCGCGGAAGTGGCCCTGGCTTAACAACCTTTGCCACGCCAGATACGCTTAGTAATAGCAATGGTACGGCTACCACGGTTCCAACAAATGGAAATGCACCTTATGATTATTTGTGGAGTGACGGACAAACCACTGCAACGGCAACAGGTTTAGCTGCCGGCATTTATACCGTAACGGTTGCTGATGCCAATGGTTGTGAAACTATAGATTCGGTTGTAATTGGAACGTACACATCAATAAATGAGGTACTTACCAGTAGTAACGTTTCTATATGGCCTAACCCAACTAATGGCAAGTTTGTAATAAGTTTTGCAGGTGTAAGTGGTAATGCCGATATTAAACTATACGATGCCATTGGCAAACAGGTAATAAACCTGGAAAATGATATTTTGACAAAACCATCAGTTGAGATAGATTTGAGTACTTTTGCTGCAGGCGTGTATATGGTCCGCATCAATCTGGAAGGACAAATTATCCATAATAGATTGGTGCTTACCAAATAAGCCGAAGTGTTTATGAATAAATAAGAAAGCGAATGATGCGATATACTTTAAAGGCCCTAACTATATGTTTGGGCCTTTTAGTTACCCAATCTGCGAGTGCACAATCAAACCATTGCGGTTATGATGAGCTGCACCAGTATTATCTTGAGAACGACCCTGGTTACGCTGCCAGACTGCAAGATATTGAAGTCAACCTTCAACAAAATAGTTTGCAAGGTACTTCACGCAAAAAAAGCTTGATTACCATACCAGTAGTAATACATGTGGTGCATAATGGCGAAGCCGTGGGTGTTGGTAGGAATATATCGGATGCCCAAATCTTATCGCAAATTGACGTGCTCAATGAGGACTATAGAAACTTGAACAGTGATGCTGGTTTAGTACCCAGTGCTTTCCAGTCGTTTGTTACTGATATGAGTATTGAGTTTTGCTTAGCCGTAAGAGACCCCAATGGAGCGCCAACTAGTGGTATCGAGCGATTAGATGGGGGCCAACCAACTTGGATTATGAGCGAGGTGGAAGCCGATTTGAAACCTGCTACCATATGGGACCCAAGTAAATATCTAAACATTTGGACCTTGCAGCTGGGCGGCTCAAATGCAGGTACGCTTGGTTATTCATCAAAGCCGGGGCAACCTGCAACTACCGATGGAGTAGTAGTGCAGTTTAGGTATTTTGGTAGAGTAGGTAATCTTACTGCCCCGTTTAATAAAGGCAGAACTGCCACACATGAAATAGGCCATTTTTTTGGCCTCGACCATTTGTGGGGGCTTGGTGAACCAAACGTAAGTGCATGTGGCGATGATGATGGGATAACGGACACGCCAGTGCAATCAAAGGCCAATTATAGTTGTCCGTCTTTTCCATCAGTATCCTGTAGCAATGGGCCCAATGGTGATATGTTTATGAACTATATGGACTATGTAAACGATGCATGCATGTTTATGTTTACTAATGGCCAGAAAAGTAGGGTTGATAATTTTATCAGTACGCTACGTAGCGATTTGGCAACCTCCAACGCCTGCAATCTTTACACGCTTGATGCGGCATTGGTATCTGTGGTTTACCCGCAGGGCGTGGTTTGTCAAAATACCTTTACGCCCGTAGTTGCGGTTCAAAACAGCGGCTCACAAACAATTACCAGTTTACTTATAAACATGGTGGTAAATCAAAGTAGTTTCCAGCAGCAACAATGGACGGGTAGTTTGGCAACAGGCGAAACCGCTTACATCCCAATTAATGCAGTAACACTAGCTGACGGCCCGCATGACCTAAATATATATGTAAGCAACCCCAATAATGGTGTTGATGAGTTGCCTGATAATGATACCAAGGATATATCAATTGTTGTGGCTAATGAAGCTAATGTTTTCTCACTTTCGTTACCCGTGCAAGAAGGTTTTGAAACCCCTAACTTTCCACCAACTTTATGGGAGGTGTTTTCAACAGGTGGTGCTACCAGTGCATGGGGGGTGACAAGCGCAGGAGGCTTTGGTACTTCGGCAAACGGAGTAGCGGTAGATTTCTTTAGTAGTAATACTACAGGTCATAAACAATCTTTAGTATCGCCGTATTTTGAAGTTCCTGCTGGCAATACCGTTTCATTAAGTTTTAATTATGCTTATGCTCGTAAGGATAGCCTTACTAACGATACATTGGGTGTTTACTTTAGCTTTGATTGTGGCAATACTTGGACGGAATTTTGGCGCAAAGAGGGCATAAGGTTGCAAACAGCGCCCATACAAAACCTAAGCTTTGTGCCAACTGCGGCACAGTGGGAGCAAGCTGCAGGAATTAACTTACCGCAATCGAGTGGGCAAAGTAGGGTGAGGATTAAGTTTGAAGCATCTTCTGATAACGGTAACAACATTTATCTAGATGATATCAATCTGGTGTATTGGGTTGTAGGTGTTTCTGAGGCCTTAATACCTAATAGGGTAATTAACCTATATCCAAACCCGGCGGCTAATAGCATAACGATACAGGAGGAAGGTGCTTCTTTTGAGAGCCATACCATTAGCTTGTTTGATTTACAGGGCAGATTGATACATGTGCAATTAGCCACAGACCTTCACAATGGGCACACTATTGATGTATCTGCTTTAAATTCGGGTATGTATTTAGTTAAGGTGTCAAATAAGGCTGGAGATGTGTACAAGAAGTTATTGGTTCAGTAATAATGAAGTACTGTTAACGTAAAAATGCCCCGATTAAGCGTCGGGGCATTTTTTTATGAGGTTAAGGCATATTAGTCACCTAGAGACAATAAGTTTTTGAGTAAACAAAATTCCATCTACTTGCAAGCGCAACAAATATACACCTGCTGAGTTTGATTCTAAATTTACAGCAAAACTATAATCACCCGCAGGTTGGTTTTCACCATCAATAAAAGTTTTTAATCGGGCACCCATTAAATTTACCAAATCTAGCTTTACGCTACCGGCCGCGTTGGGTAAATGATAATAAATGGTAGTATTGCCGCTGCTTGGGTTTGGGTAAGTGTTAAGGCTAATATTATGGTTGCTATTAACAATCTCAGCTGTGCTTATGGTAGTGTCTTTAAAACAAGGATCAATATACGTTTCAATGCATGTAGGGGTCCATGGTGCATTTGCCGGAATGGCAAAACTGGAGTCAACGTATTGAAACACCGCTGCCATCATTTCGTCTTTTGTGGTTACACCAAAATACAACGTATCGCTTCCATCATTAAAATAAGTAGCCTCCATTATCAAACCTTCTGGCACAGTCCCGTTATTCACTGGTTTTGAAAGGTCAAGAAATGGTTCAAAATAAATTACTGGCGGATGCTGATAATCATATACCCCTGAGTCAAACCCCTGAAGGTAATTATAGCTTCCGTCATATATCATTTTACCTTTTGTTCCATCACTATTTCTTAAATAAATATCAAAATTTGTGCAGGTACTGTGCGCATGTGAAGTTAATGTGATAAGGCTTACTAATTCAATTGGCAAATCATAATTAATTATCGTAGGCTGAGAGTTATTTGGTATGGCAAAGAAAAAATTATGCAGAATTCCTGATTTTACTTCTTTTGATGCAAAGCCCTTGGGTTGTGTATAAACATTTACGTAAGCTTCACCTGCAAGAGGTATGCCATAAGGATTGAACAGATGAAAATTGAGATCGAGAGATTCATTTGGGTTTATGAAAAAAGCAGTACCATTTGGCAAATCGTTTGACTTGCCATTTTCTGAAAACCCAATAAACACTTTATCGCCTGGCATGGTATCGTCCATGCCTTCTAAAATCAACCCTTGAGGTCTGTTTACTCCGGTGTTGTTTATATACTTATTATACCCGAAATGGTGCGACTCTTGGTTAAATATGGAGTAAAGGCTTATAATCTCCAGCGTGTCTGGTATATTCAAATCGTACTTTATAAAGTATTCTTTTTCTTCTCCTGGGGCATAAAAAATTGGCCCTAAGTGTATTTGGAAACCCTCACATGATTTGGGTGGAGTAGGACGCTCAACCTTGGTTCGTGAAGGATTTTGGTAATATGCTTGAATAAGTGCTTTATCCATCACTACCCCTGTATCGGGTGCACCATATAGTATCCATTGCCTAATTAGTTCTATATCTTCCAAAGCAAGCGGAGCCGCATTTTCTGGCATTAAAGCCCCTTCATCAGGGTGCGTGGCTAGGTCGGCGCTTATGCAGTTTGCAACCTTTCTAAGTAAAAAACTTCTATCAGGATACCCCGGACTGATTAGCGCATAATTATTGCCTGCCGCGTATGGGTTTATTGGTTTTGCATTTAGCAAACTGTCGTAAAGAGTTTCTGCTGAATCAGTAATGTTGAAGCTAAAACTGTTATCGCCATGACAAGCAATGTCGCATTTAGTAGTTAATATTGCCCTTACATCTTCATAAGTAGATTGGGCGTATACATTACCCGTCAACATAGTGAAAATGAGCATTTTTATAAGGTTGTTCATCGATGTTATTTTCTTATCAAAAGAGGTCGCGATTGATTTACATCTACAAATGACATTCAAAAAAATAAAAAGAACGCCAGATTCATAATTTGAACCTGGCGTCCTTTCTTGTTTTTAGTTGTATTTATCAGTTCCCAGAAAGAATCAATTTATGAGTGCTTACCTTGCCATCTACAGATAGACGAACAATATACACTCCTTGATTGTGTTCAGCACCATTAAAATGGTAGCTATACGAACCTATTTGTTGTTGCTCATTGGTTACTAATGAACTTACTACTTCACCAAGCATGTTTACCACTTCTAGTTTTACTGCGTTCGCATTATTATCTAGCGTGTAGTTAATATTTGCAAGGTTAGTAGTTGGGTTCGGGTATATTGACATTCCAACATCATTACCACTAGCAAATTCAATAATTCCGGTAGTATCATTTAGGCAAGGGTCAATAAACCGCTCAGCTGAACAAGGTGAAGTCCATAGCGGAGCAGCCGGTATGTCATATTGTCCATCAACAAATTGGGCGTAGTAAATCATCATCTCTTGCTCAGTGGTAAAACCGAAAGTGATAAGATTGTTACTAGTATTGTTATAGCTAGCTTCATAAACAAAACCTGTAGGCTTGGTGCCATTGTTCACGGTATCGTTCATATCTAAGAAAGGCTCGTAGCGCACAGTTGGTGGGTGTTCCCAATCATAGCTACCAGTATCAAAGCCCTGAAGATAATTGAATGAACCATCATACACTATGCGGCCTTTACTATTATCGGCATTTTTAAAGAAAATATCGAAGTTGGTTCCAAACTTGTGCGTATGCGAGGTAAGGGTCCAAATGCTCTTGTTCACCATATTGTCCCTTTCGGTTAATGTTTGTGTGGAGTTTGGTGCCAAGAAAATGTTAAGATTGGTAATAAGCGCAGATTTCATTTCCTTCTCTGCTGTGCCTTTAGGCTGGGTATATACGTTTAGATATACTTCGCCAGCAAGAATTTGATTGTGATAGTTGAACATGTGAAAGTTTAAATCAAGGCTTTCACCAGGGCTCCATTTATAGGCCGTACCATTTGGAAGACGAAAATCTTCATTATCCTGCCAAGCCATAACATAATCCTTGTCGCTATCAAATGCAGTTAGTGGGTTTAGTGGGGTAAGACCCTGTGGCCAGTTTTGTGCAGTACCGCTTCTAAACTTGCGAAGGATAAAGTGATGAGACTCGTCGTTAAAAAACACTTCCAGCCCGATAACTTCTAATGAGTCTGCTACATCTAAATCGTACTTCTGAAAGTATTCAGACTCTTCACCTGGCTCAAAAAAGATTGGCCCCATGTGTACTTGAAAACCTTCGCATGATTTAGGTGGGGTAGGGCGCTCAATTTTGTCAACACCACCAACGGTATAGTATTCATCAATAACAGCTTTTCTAACCACTTCACCAGTTTCTGGTGCACCAAAAAGAATCCATTGGCGAATCAGCTCAATATCTTGTTCAGCAAGCGCCGGACGACCCTGTGGCATGTTGTTACCTTCGGCAGGCTCTAAGGCCAAATCACCGCTTATGCAATTTGCAACCTTACGTAGCAAGAAACTGCGCGCCGGATACCCCGGATCAATATACTTATCACCTTTAGCTAGCGCTGCTGGGTTAAGTGGGTCTTGTCCAATTAGGGCCGTATACAAATCGCTACTACTAGCAGACACATCAAAATCTTGGCGCGAACCAGCATGACAACCAGAGCCAGTGCAGTTTGTACTTAAAATGGTGTACACTTCTTGCCAAGTATCTTGGGCACTTACGGGCTTTGCAATAGCAAAGGAACTAAGCACTAAAGCGAGGGAAAGCGCTCGGTAAAAATTAGTCATCCTTACAAACGATTTTAAAGGTTAAAAGTTAGGTCGTTAAATATACTAATTGTTATTTAAAAAAGGCATCAAAATTGCCGCTATACTTAAGTTTAGCGTTATTTATATTTGTTGATAAAACTGCCCATTGTATAAATTATTGAACACATCTTTCAGACAAAAACTAACACTTATTAGGACAAAATTTAGGTGCAAAAAGTTGCACAACCATAAAAAAAAGAGCCATTTCTGGCTCTTTTTTCTGATTGTAAGTTAAAAAGGAGGATGCTTTAGTTGTTAGTATAAACCAACTTTTGGGTTGATACTGCTCCATCAACGGTAAGCCTAACAAAATATACTCCTGTTGCAATGGCATCAAATTGGTATTGATGTTCACCAACCTGTTGGGTTTGGTTACTAACCAATGAGCCAACGGTTTCGCCAAGCATATTCAATACTTCCAACGACACTGTGCTTGCATTTTCTAATTGATAGTTAATATTTACACTACCTGAAGCTGGATTAGGGTAAAGGTCAAAATCAAACGCCGTGTTACTAGCAATGTCAATCAAACCTGTTTTTAGGCATGGGTTAGTGTAAGTTTCAGTAGCACAGGTTGAGGTCCATACAGGAGCGGTTGGTATGTCAAATGACCCGTCTACATATTGCATGTAGAAAATCATCATTTCATCTTCAGTAGTAAAGCCAAACCCTACGGTGCTTGGCCCGTCATTTAAGTATGTAGCCTCGTGCATCAATCCGTTTGGCTTAGTACCGTTATTAACGGTGTCGGTCATATTCAAAAACGGCTCATATACAGCAATTGGTGGGTGCTCCCAATCATAACTGCCGGTATCAAAACCCTGACGGTAGTTATAGGTGCCATCAAATATTTGAGCTCCTTTAGAACCATCGGTGTTTTGGAAGAAAATATTATAATCAATACCGTACTTGTGAGTATGCGATGTTAGTGTCCAGATACTGATGTTTTTTGAACCATCTTTATCGTTAAAAGTAAGCGGTTGGCCGTTATTGGTAATAGCGCCACCAGGCAAGCCACCAATACTCACACCAATTTTTGTGCTATTAATAAGTTTGGCTTTCATTTCTTTAAGCGCAGTGCCTTTAGGTTGGGTGTATACATTTAGGTATACTTCTCCAGGCAATATTTCGTTATGATAGTTGAACATGTGGAAGTTCAAATCTAATGATGTGCCTGGTGCCCAAAAATAAGCAGTACCATTCGGTAGCCTAATGTCTTCATTATCCTGCCAAGCCATAACATAATCCTTATCGCTGTCAAAGGCGGTTAGAGGGTTTAATGGGGTAAGGCCTTGTGGCCAATTTTGCTCTGTGCCAGGAAGAAACTTGCGCAAAATAAAGTGATGCGACTCATCATTGAAATATACTTCAAGACCAGTTACTTCAAGCGAGTCTGGTACATTCAAATCATATTTTTGGAACCACTCTGATTCCTCACCTGGCTCAAAGAATATTGGACCCATGTGAATTTGGAAACCTTCACAAGATTTTGGGGGTGTTGGTTGCTCAATTTTTGCAATACCGCCATTGGTGTAGTAATCATCAATTAATGACTTGTCTACAACAGTGCCTGTTTCTGGAGCGCCGTAAAGAATCCATTGACGGATTAATTCAATTTCTTGTTCTTGCATTGGAGCCAAACCTTCGTGTGCTGCCGGGGTTTCGGTATCATCTACCGACAAATCAGAACTAAGACAATTGGCAGCGCTGCGCAAGGCAAAGCTGCGGGCAGGGTACCCTGGGTTGATGTATTTATCGCCTTTGCCTAATGCTGTAGCATTTGTAGGCGAAACATCCACTAAGGCATCATATAAATCAGCGCTACTTGCTGACACGTCAAAACCATTGGCATTGCTACTGTGGCAGTTAGATCCGCTGCAGTTTGTGCTTAAAATGGTGTACACTTCTTGCCAAGTACTTTGGGCCGATGCTTTTTGAAAATTAGATGAAAAAACTAATGCAATTCCTAATGCGAGGACTTTGTAATAAGGATACATTAAATTAATTTTTAAGGTTAAACCGTAAGATTACGCCTAATATACTAATTGTTATGCTAAAAGAACAATGAAAAGCTAGATAATAATTACACCTATGCGATTATTGTAAATGTTTCAACTTGTGCTTTTCAATTATTTAGAAGCAAAAAAAAGCCACCATTTTCGTGGTGGCTTTCAATTAGTGTAAATTATGGTTAGCAATATTGCTCAAATGCAGCTTTTAAATTAGCTGCAATAGCCTCTGCAGGAACCCCTTCAATATGGTGACGCTCAATAAAGTGTACTAATTTGCCATCTTTAAACAAACCCATTGAAGGTGAGCTTGGTGGGTACGGAAAAGTGTAGCTTCGAGCCTTAGCTACCGCTTGGGCATCAACTCCAGCAAATACGGTAACCAAATTATCTGGAAGTTTATCAGCAGACTTAACAGCTGCAACGGCACCTGGTCGTGCATTACGAGCAGCACAACCACACACTGAGTTAATAACTACAAAAGTGGTGCCTTCTTTACTTTCTAGCAATTGCTCAACGTCTTCGGCGGTAAGCAATTCACGGAACCCATTGCCGGTAAGTTCCTGTTTCATGGGTGCTACTAATTCTGGTGGATACATAGCTATTGTAGATTTTATGATTTACGATTGTAGATTAATGAATTTACTATTTTTGATTGTTGATTTTCGGTTGATTTATTTCACATTGACAATTTCGCTGTTATTGCAATCTTAAATCGTCAATCTGAAATCAATAATTAAAGAAATCCTAGCTCCAACTGTGCGGCTTCGCTCATCATGCTTTGTTCCCAAGGTGGATCGAAAGTAATTTCTACTTTTACCTCGTTTACATCTTCTAGTGTTTTTACTTTAGCTTCCACATCAAGCGGCAGACTTTCGGCTACTGGGCACATGGGGCTGGTAAGCGTCATCATGATATGTACGTTGTTGCCCGGGTCTACGTTAATTTCATAGATAAGGCCCAGCTCATAAATATCCACAGGTATCTCAGGATCATAACAGGTTTTAATAACCTTAATAATGTCGTCCTTGATTTCTATGAAGCTTTTCTTTGGCATTTCGGTTGTTGTTGTTTCTGGCAACATATTTATGCTTGTTTTGCCTGTTGGCTTAAGCCAAGGGCGTATAGTTTAATTTGTTTCAACATGGCGTTCAATCCATTACTGCGCTGCGAGCTTAGGTGCGAACGCAATTCAATTTTATCGATAAAGTACAGTTCGGCATCCAGTATTTCTTGTGGTTCGTGGCCCGAAAGCACCCTCACCAACAAGCCCACAATCCCTTTAGTAATTACGGTATTGCTGTCGGCCTCAAAGTATACTTTCCCGTCCTTTTCGTAGCCATGCAACCAAACGGTGCTTTGGCAGCCCTTTACTACATTTTCCACTATCTTATAACGCTCATCCAGCTCTGGCAGTTTCTTACCGATATCAATCAGGTAATCGTACCGCTCCATCGGCTCCTCAAAAAGGTCAAACTCTTCTATTATGTCGTTTTGGATGTCGTTAATGGTCATTGTTCTAATTTCAAAATTTGAAAGTGTGCTAATTGACTCATTTTCAAATTAAGCCAACATCTCCTTCACCTTCTCTATCCCCTTCGCCAGCTTGTCTATTTCTTCTTTAGTGTTATAGAATGCAAACGAGGCCCTGCAAGTTCCAGGTATAGCAAATCTGTCCATTAACGGTTGGCAGCAATGGTGACCCGTGCGGATGGCAATACCCTGCTTATCCAACAATACGCCCATATCATATGGGTGTATACCATCTACCAAAAAGGAAATAACACTGGCTTTTTCTTCTGCTTGCCCTATTATTTTAAACCCTTCAATTTGGCTCAATACTTCCGTTCCATAAACCAGCAAATCGTGCTCGTGCTGGGCTATTTTGTCGTAGCCTATGCTATTAATGTAGTCTATAGCTACCCCCATGGCTATGCCGCCGCTTATATCGGGCGTACCAGCCTCAAATTTATAGGGCAGCTGGTTATAAGTGGTTTTCTCGAAAGTAACCTCTTTAATCATTTCGCCACCACCTTGGTAAGGGTTCATTTGCTCCAGCAAACGCTCTTTACCAAATAGTATACCCATACCTGTTGGGCCGAATATTTTATGTGAAGAGCAAGCATAAAAATCGCAATCCAAAGCTTGTACATCCACGGCCATGTGCGGTGCAGCTTGTGCGCCATCTAACATTACCACGGCGCCCACCTCGTGTGCATGGGCAATGATATCTTTTACTGGGTTAATGGTACCTAAAGAGTTGCTTACGTATACCACCGAAACTATTTTGGTGCGCTCGTTAAGCAACTGCTTATACTCGTCCATTATAATGTTACCTGCATCATCAATTGGGATGATTCGCAACTTAGCACCACGCTCATCGCATACCATTTGCCAAGGCACTATGTTGCTGTGGTGCTCCATAGTACTAATGATAACCTCATCACCAGGCTGCAAAAATTTGCGACCATAGCTACTAGCAACCAAGTTAATGCCTTCGGTGGTGCCTTTAGTAAAGTTGATTTCGTTGGTGGATGATGCATTGATAAACGCACGGCACTTTTCGCGGGCAGCTTCGTATTCCTCCGTCGCCTTTTCGCTCAAGTAGTGCAAGCCACGGTGAATGTTGCTATTATATAGTTTGTAATAGTTGCTAATGGCATCTATTACTACACTTGGTTTTTGTGAGGTGGCAGCGTTATCAAAATAAACCAATGGGTATCCATTAACCTTTTGGTGCAGTATTGGGAAGTCCTTACGGATAGCTTCTACATCAAAAGGCTTGCTGCTATTTATTGCGTTTATGCTTACACCTGTTGTAGCCATTAGCGGGTAAGTTGTAGGGTTAATTGATTGAGTAACCACTCTTTAAGTGGCTCTATGGTAACCTTTTCTATAACATCGGCTGCAAAGGCTTGGTTTAGCATCGCGCGGGCCTGTGCTTCATCTAACCCACGTGCGCGAAGATAGAATACCATGGTATCATCTATTTGCCCCATAGTAGCGCCATGGCTGCATTTTACATCGTCGGCAAATATTTCTAATTGCGGCTTGGTGTAAGTGTTTGCATCGTTTGATAGTAAAATGGTTTTATTGCTTTGGAAGGCGTTGGTCTTTTGGGCATCTTCTTTTACATAGATGCGACCATTAAACACACCCGTGCTTTTATCATTAAGCAAGCCCTTAAACAATTGGTGGCTTTCGCAATGGGGCTCGTTGTGTTTTACCAATACATGGTTGTCGGCTTGCGAGTTACCATCAAGGCTATACAGGCCATAAAAACCGGCCTCTGAGTTTTTGCCATCAATATCAACCGACATAAAGTTGCGCACCAACTGCCCCGATAGATTAACCACATAGGTGTTGAAGTGGCTATCATTGCCTTGCTTGGCTGCCAAATTGCCCACGTGTCTGCCGATATTGGCATCGGTCATTAACTTATGGTAATTTACGTGCCCATTATCGCCAACAAAAATTTCAAACAACTGATTGCCAAATGCAGTATCAGTGCCTATATATTGATGACTTTCAATTATATCCAAACGGCTGCTGCGGCCAGTAACTACTAAATTGCGCGTATTGATTAAACCTTCACTGCTTTCGGTGGTAACGTGTATTATTATTACCGGGTGGGCCACTTCAACCTTTGCTGGTACATATACAAACGCCCCATCTTGCGCAAATGCGGTATTAAGTGCACTAAAAGCCTCTGTTGAATTGTTGGCTAAGGTATTATAATTATCACGCAGCCCCATGTGGCCTTGTTCATTATAATGCGCTAAACTACCAATAACCAAACCTTCTGCCTCGTCAATCACATCTGAAAGGGTGGGAGAGAAGTGCCCATTGACAAATACCAATCTATTGGCCGTTAAAAACGGAAACAGGTTTATCTGGTTCTCGTCAACCTCAGTTGAGGCGGAATTGGTAACATCAACCAAACCTTTCTTAAACTGCGCTGCAATATTGGTATATTTCCAATCTTCGTGGCGCGTGGTGGGTATGCCCAATTGCCCAAACGAATGGATAGCAGGCTTGCGCGCAATGCCCATAGGGGTTTGGGTAGTAGCTAGTTTTTCCCACTGCGCATACAAAGCTTGCGCCGAAGGGTGTATCGCGTTTTCTGTTTCGCTTAATGTCATCATCTTATACCGTAGCGTCTACTTCTTGTTTAATCCAATCGTAGCCTTTAGCCTCAAGCTCAAGCGCTAATTCTTTATCACCGCTCTTTACAATACGGCCATTGTACATAACGTGCACAAAATCGGGCACTATATAGTCAAGTAAGCGCTGGTAGTGGGTTATTACAACAAAGGCGTTGTTTTCGTTCCTTAGTTTGTTTACGCCATTGGCTACTATGCGCAAAGCGTCAATATCCAAACCACTATCTGTTTCATCTAGTACTGATAGGGTAGGTTCCAACATCGCCATCTGGAATATCTCGTTGCGCTTCTTTTCGCCGCCACTGAAACCTTCGTTTACGGCGCGGCGCATTAGCTTTTCGTCTATTTCAACAAAACGCATTTTTTCCTTCATTACCTTCAAGAATTCCACTGCATCTAATGGCTCTTGGCCCCGGTGCTTGCGCACTTCGTTGAGTGAGGCCTTCATAAAGTTGGCCATGCTTACACCCGGTATTTCTATCGGGTATTGAAACGCCAAGAAAACGCCCTCTCTGGCGCGCTCTTCAGCAGCCATATCAAGCAAGTCTTTACCCTGAAAGGTAACAGTGCCATCGGTTACATCGTATTCTTCTTTGCCGGCTAATACGTTGGCCAAGGTGCTTTTACCGGTACCGTTGGGCCCCATTATGGCGTGCACTTCACCTGGCTTTACTTCTAAGCCAAAGCCTTTCAATATCTCTTTGCCATTAATGCTGGCGTGTAGGTCTTTAATAGATAGCATCTTCGTCTTTGTAATTGTTGTTATAATGTACGAGGTACGATTGAGTTATTTATTGATTCTTTTATTCAATTCTCACACACCGCTTCCCTCCTAAAAAGGAGGGGTAGGGAGGTGTCTGGGTGGTAAAGCTGGTGTTAGCAGTACTGATGATTCGAAGCCCGAATTACGTTGACCGTATTGCGAAGCCCGCTTTACGGATGGTTTCTCGTTTCAAACGAGACTCACCATGACACGTAGGGGAATTCTCCCCGTCGCGTCCGGTTTACATTCGCTTTTCCTCATTTCCAAATTTTCAAATTGCATCAGCACATTAGCACATCAGCACATTGTTACATTATCCCACGCTTCCCTCAAGGCTTACAGCCAACAGCTTTTGGGCTTCGGCGGCAAACTCCATCGGTAAGTGTTGGAAAACTTCTTTGCAATATCCGTTTATAATCAATTGCACCGCCGTTTCCGTGCTCAGGCCACGTTGGTTGCAATAGAATAATATGTCTTCGCCAATTTTGCTGGTAGTGGCTTCATGCTCCACTTTCGCACTTTTATTGCTCACCTCCAAATATGGGAAAGTGTGCGCACCGCAGCGGTCGCCAATAAGCAGCGAGTCGCACTGACTGAAGTTGTAAGCATTCTCTGCGTTCGGGTTCACCTTAACCAAGCCACGATAGCTATTCTGGCTTTTGCCGGCGCTAATACCTTTACTTACCACACGGCTACGAGTATTTTTACCGATGTGTATCATCTTGGTGCCCGTATCGGCCTGTTGGAAGTTGTTGGTAACGGCAACCGAATAAAACTCACCGATGCTGTTTTCACCCTTCAATATCACGCTAGGGTATTTCCAAGTAATTGCTGAGCCGGTTTCCACTTGAGTCCAGCTTATTTTGCTGTTAATGCCTTGGCAAATACCGCGTTTGGTTACAAAGTTGTAAATGCCGCCTTTGCCTTCTTTGTTGCCAGGGTACCAGTTTTGAACGGTGCTGTATTTTATCTCGGCGTTATCCATAGCAACTAACTCTACCACTGCTGCGTGCAGTTGGTTTTCGTCGCGCATGGGGGCAGTGCAGCCCTCCAAGTAGCTCACATAGCTATTGTCTTCGGCAATGATCAAGGTACGCTCAAATTGGCCAGTGTTGGCCTCGTTTATACGGAAGTAGGTACTTAGTTCCATTGGGCAACGAGTGCCTTTAGGTATAAAGCAAAACGACCCATCGCTAAACACGGCAGAATTTAGTGCCGCAAAGTAATTGTCGCGCACCGGTACCACCGAGCCCATGTATTTCTTTACGAGCTCAGGATAATCCTTAATGGCATCGCTCATCGAGCAGAAAATAATGCCCAGCTCTTTCAGTTTCTCTTTATAGGTGGTTTTCACACTCACGCTGTCCATCACCACATCCACTGCCACACCGGCCAATATCTTTTGCTCTTCCATCGGTATGCCCAGTTTCTTGAAGGTCTCCAAGATTTCCGGGTCTACCTCATCAAGGCTATTCAATACCTTTTTTGGTTTAGGCGCAGCGTAGTAAATTATCTTTTGGTAATCTATTTTAGGGTAATGCACGTTGGGCCAAGTTGGCTCCTCCATTTGTAGCCAAGCTTTATAAGCTTTCAAGCGCCATTCGAGCATCCACTCTGGTTCGTTTTTCTTTGCCGAGATAAAGCGCACGGTATCTTCCGTTAATCCAACTTTGGCATTATCGCTCTCTACATTGGTTACAAAACCATATTTGTAGTCGCTTTGCGTTACCTGGTCAATTATATCTATCTCTTCAGCCATGGTCATTTCTCAATTGTAGTGCGAAATTACAGCACGTTTTGTTATCAAGCTACTATTATTTAGACAGTCTCTAAATAAGAGCATCTACTAGCTTAAACAAGGTATTTTGCAAATAGTTCTAATTGGGTAGAAACTAATGGTAACAAGCATTTTATAATGACTAAATTAACGAGGCAACCGAACTTATTTTTTCTTCGTATGTTACACTACAGATGAAGTTTGAGGTAAGATGCATAGTTACTGTGTATTATCTACCAATAACCGATTAACAGATAACTGTATAATCAAAGCCGTGGAAAAGAAGCGCATAACTGAACGACCTGCCCAAAGGCCCATTGAGGTGTTTTTTTCTGATAAGCAAACCGTCACCTTATATGCGCTGCTTACGGCACTTACTACCTTTTTCTTGGCTACCACAGCGGCATTTTTATACACGCGCTTTACCAATCCCAATTTCCAGTTCCACTTACCTACTATCTTTCATGCCAATACGGCAATCATTTTAGCCAGTAGTTTTACGATGGTATTTGCCCAAAAAGCACAGCAAGAAGATCATGAGCGTGGCTATTTGCAAGCCATGGGCGTTACTTTTTTGCTAGGCTGTGCATTTCTAGCCTTTCAAATTGTGGGGTGGACCGAAACCCATTTACTGGGCAATACTATTAAGACCAATAATGGCAATGCGTACTTGTTCCTCATATCAGGGCTGCACTTTTTGCACGTGGTAGGTGGCTTGGGGGTAATGGCCGTAAGCCTGTTTAAATCGTACCGAAGACTTAAAGACCCAGTGCAAGAGCTCCTATTTAGCGTTGACCCCGCCCGTAAAACCCGCATCCGATTACTGGCCACGTACTGGCATTTTGTGGATGTGCTTTGGGTGTATCTGTATGTTTTCTTTTTGGTGAATGCTTTTGTTTAGTCCACTGTCCACAGTCCACAGTCCACGGTAATATTCTTTACCCGTTTTGTTACCCCAATTTTTCGGAGTTATTGTATTGCAGTAATGAATGTCAACGATAACTTATAGCTACTTAACTTTAGAGCCGGTATTTTATTTTGAGCGTATGGAATTGGATAAGATAAAACGAGATGTAGATCAATTAAAGGCTTCACTTGATGAGCGGGGTTATAAGCCCGATTTCATTGCAACCTTAATTTACCGAACATATGAGCAAGGTGGTAGGAGCATACCAGCCTATTCAGGTTATCGGCCTGGTGTTGAGTTCCCTTTTGACAAAATGCAAACTTCTGGTCAACAAATTTTTATTGGTAAGGATATCGTCTACCCGGGGGAATCGGTAGATGCAGAGATTAGAATAATATCCGTTGACTATTTTGCAGGAAAATTGCATGAAGGAATGGCGTTTGAATTTAAAGAAGGCGGAACATTGATAGGAACAGGAAAGATTAAACGTATTATAAACGAAAGATTGCGAGCGGTCTAAGTTGCACACATTTGTTCGGCACAATAAAAAAAGCGAGAATGTGGTCAAAAATGGTTGGTAAATCTTCTTGGAAAGTCGTCCCTGTAATGGTTGTAGCGATACTGAATGAAATTGCTTTCAATTCCTATTTTAAGAAAACCTATCAAAACTTCTTTGAGGAAATCCAAACTATGTAGGAAAATGAGTTTTGGAGCCATATAGCATACCGGTAAAACTTTAATCGAATTGAGAGAAGTAAAAAAATCACAAAGGCGATTAAAAAAACCAACCGTTTTTGACCACATTGCCAAAAAAGCGGCGCAATGAAACCTCATTGCACCGCCATAGCCCTATATGCGTGTTAGTTTGCTTTTACAACTTTTAATGTTTGGGTTTTACTGCCCACTACTGCCGAAACCACATATATACCGGCTGGCATTGCTTTACCGTCGCTGCTATTTCCGCTCCATGTATAGTGGTAATTTGGCTTTCCTGATATGGTACTGATAAGCTCGGTAGCAACAACCCTACCCAATAAATCGGTAATGGTTATGGTAATGGTGGTGCCTTGCAGTTGCTCAGGCACCTCAATGTTAAAAATCACCATATTATTGAATGGATTCGGATTTGCAGAGAGCGATAGCTCACCTCCATTTTGCATATCCACTTCATCAAGCCCTAACAGCACTGGGCCGTTCTCATCTTCAAAGCTTGAGCAGCCTTTGCACACACTTATGGTATCACTTGGCTCCAAGCACAAAAACGCCGTGTTGTAACTCAATACCCTATATGCCTTGCTGCTATCAACAATAGTGCGGTAAAGGTTACTATTTACGCTATTGCCTTCAAGGGCTGCAATATAAGCACCGCCCCAAATTTTTCTCGAGAAAGTATCAGTATCATACGGTTGTACAGCAGGCCATATTTTGGTTACAAAACCAGTATCGGTTAGCGCATTAAATGTTACATCAATGGGCCCTATACCTTGGTATTTGCCCAATTGCACTTTGGCCTGCCCAGTAATATTATAGTCATCGAGGCTATATCGTGCATATGTTAACCCAGTAGTCAAAGTTGGATAAATATCGTAGTACTGGGTTTGTGCTGCAGCGGTATTGGCACTGTAATAGCCAAATAGGTCCATTATTGTCTCGGTGCACTGATACTCGTAATTATACCAGTTATTTGTATAAACAAGCTTTATGTCCATCCCAAAGTATGAACCGTTAAACAAACTTGCTAGCTGACTAAACAGGTTTTTGGTGTTAGCATCTTGACCCGACCCGGCATCATAATAATTAACAATATCCATTGGTGCTTTAACAGGGAACACACTGTTTACACTTTGTAAATAATTAGTTACTTGTTGGCTGTTATACCTATTATTATGGTTGGTAACCAAAAGCATCCTGCCTGCTCCGCCATTAGCTTGTATAAAATCGTTTGCCAAGGTCATTTTCTGTCCGAAAGTAGCTGACTGCACGTATACTGATTGGGTGGCAACTGCATTAAAGGCCGAATCAATATTAGCTGCAGTGGCAGGTACCCACATGTTTTTGTATAGGGCGTTACTGTTTTTAGTAAAAACAACGTTAAACGAGTCGGTTGGGGAAAGTTGCTGTTTCATAAATACTTTACTCCAGTATATAAGCTCGGCAAAGGAAAGGTCATTTAGGTTTGGTTCGTGATGAAGCACAAAAACCAACTTTTTGGGTTGGGTAGCGCCCATTGAAACCAAACTAGGATCAACTACAATTTGATAGTAGCCCGATTGTTGGGTCATTGGGTAGTATGCCGTAAATATACCGTCTTGCAAAGGCGATTGATACGACAAACGAATATCGGCACTGGCGCTTAAGGCAGCGGCAGGAACAAGGGTGGCGAAACGGTTTAAACTATCCGGACCGTTTAAAGCGGGCACACTGTTGCCACCGTATAAAACTGGGCTTTGAAACGTTGCGTTGCTGTGTGCCAAAACCAAAAGATCAGGTATGGTTTTAGAGGATTTAAACAAGCCGACAGGCAGTTTCACCGACATTTCTGTTGTGCTGTACGAGGCAGGTAACAAATATTTAATCTTCACCCTTCGGGTTTCGTTGCCTGCCATTGGGAAAACCCTAAGCTCGTATTTCGTATCAGAGTTTTTGTAGAGAATAGAAGGGTCTTTTCGTCTGTTTACAATTCCTTCGTAAATGTTGGTTGCAAGGGTTCGCTCAATTAACAGACCTTGTATAATGTCGGGCCCCACCCACAGCCACGAATCGTGAATAATAGCACCCACCGGGAGATCAAAATTAAGTACCGCCTCAACGGTGTCGCGCACACTATTATAATATGTACCACTAGATGATAGCGTAAACTCAAGGCTCATTTCAAGATAAGCGCCTGCTGGCCTTATTTCAAGTATGGCCTCTTCAATAGTGCCTTGTGCCTCGCCGCCCCAACTTTGCGGGTCGCTAACGGTTAATGTGTTTTGGCTAAAGGCGAATGTTACGCTCGATAGCATTAGTAGGAGTAAAGCCCAATTTTTCATAATGGTTGTTTTGGTTAGTGATGCTAAGGTATCACAACTACAACATTCAACCTATTTTGTAATGTCATTTATTTGCAATGTTTTTGTCATAGAATTGTCATGGTGATTATTTTAATGCGTGAGTATTTTTCGACAATAAAAACTTTTTCCACCCCGCCACATACTAAAACATAATAGTAATATGTTAACATAGTATCCGAAAGGATATACCCCTCTAACACAAGGAAATTGTTAACTTTATTGTATGACCCACTACTACGCAACCACCCGTTGGCTTGGCATTGCCATGCTTGTAATGCTCATCTTTGCTTCTTGTAAAGAAAAGGATACCGCACCTCCTAAAATAGACTCAGCATTTAGCGAGTACATTTCGGCATTTACGGCTGGAGTAGTTAGCCGTGATGCTAGTGTGCGCATCCTTTTGGCCGAAGATTATGAGGGCGAAAAGAAGATTGGCGAACCGATTAAAGAGACACTTTTTAGTTTCGACCCACCCATTAAAGGTACCGCTACTTGGATAGATAACCGCACCATCGATTTTAAGCCAGAGGAGTTGCTGCCTTATGGTACCATATATAGAACTGAATTTTATTTATCGAAGCTGAAATCGGTGCCAAGTAATTTGGAAACCTTCAATTTCCAGTTCCAAACACTGGTGCTCAACTTTGATGTGGCCATGGGCAAGGTGCGCAGCATCGACCCTAAGCAAATGAACTGGATGACCCTTACCGGGCAAGTAAACACCAGCGATGTAGTACCCAATGCCAAGGTAGAGGAAATGGTGGAGGCTACCCAACAGGGCACAAAGCTGCGCCTTACCTGGAACCATGACGCTAATGGCAGACTGCACATTTTTACCGTGGACAGCATCAGCAGGGGCGAAGAAGAAAGTACCGTGTTGCTAAACTGGACCGGTATGCCTATTGACATAGACGACAAAGGAACAGAACAATTGCGCATCCCATCGCTTAAAGACTTCTCGTTGATGCACTTTTTTGTGGTGCAGCAGCCTGAGCAATACATATCACTACAGTTCTCCGACCCATTGCACGAAACGCAGGAGTTTAAAGGGTTGATTAAACTGGGCAATAGCAGCAACCTGAAATTTACGCAAGATGCCAATGAGCTGCGGGTTTACCCTAAATCGCGCCAATACGGCACTAAAGATTTGGTGGTTTACCAAGGGCTAAAGAATATACTGGGCTACAAATTGCAAGAGGAGGTTAACCTAAGCGTATCGTTTGAAGAAATTAAGCCTGAACTAAGGATTTCTTTGGGCAATGGGGTGATTTTACCTAATTCCGATGGCCTATATTTTCCATTTGAGGCGGTGAATTTGAAAGCTGTGGATGTTACCATTATCCGTATTTTTGAAAATAATGTAGGTCAGTACCTGCAAGTTAATGAGCTTGGTGGTAACAGGGAATTGAAAAGGGTAGGTAGGCCCGTATTACGCAAAACCGTTCGGTTGGACGATAAAGGCAAAGACCTTGGCCGTTGGAACAGTTTCTCGTTGGACATGAACACGCTGTTTAAAAGCGAGCCGGGCGCCATTTACCAAGTGCAATTGGGTTTCCGTAGGCCGCACAGCTTGTATACCTGCCCGGGTGATACCGCTGCAAATGCTGGCCTGCAAGATTTTGATAATAGCTGGGAAGAAAGTGCTGAGGATGATGACTATTGGGATGTAGCCGAGCGCTATTATTACGATTACGACTATTACTATGATGATTATGAGAATGACTATTATTATGGTAACGACTATGATTATCGCGAACGCGAAAACCCATGTAACCCTGCATACTATGGCAGTCGTCGCACAGCGCAGCGATTTGTCTTGGCAAGCGACCTAGGCATCATTGCCAAAAGCGACGCCAATAGGGAGTTTAATATAGCGGTTACCAACCTAGTAAGCACAAACCCTATGGCTGGCGTTACGGTGGAGCTATATAACTATCAAAACCAGTTATTGGGCAGCACCCAAACCAATGCTGAGGGCTTGGCTAAGATTAAACCGAATGGTAAGCCATTCCTTTTGATTGCTAAAAGTGGCTCGCAGCGCGGCTATTTGCGCTTGGATGATGGTGCATCGCTTTCGTTGAGTAAGTTTGATGTAAGCGGCGAAGTGGTACAAAAAGGCGTGAAGGGCTATATATATGGTGAGCGTGGCGTTTGGCGCCCGGGCGATTCTATTTACGTTACATTCATTTTAGAAGATAAGAACAATGCTTTACCAAAAGACCACCCTGTAACTTTTGAGTTAATGGACCCACAAGGTCAGCTCATCCAGCGCAACGTGCGCAATAGTGGCCTCAACGGCGTATATGATTTCCGTACCAGTACCGATGCGGAAGCACCAACCGGCAACTGGACGGCTAGGGTGAAAGTGGGTGGCAGCGTGTTTACCAAAACCCTTAAAATAGAGACCGTTAAGCCCAATCGCTTGAAGATATTGATTGACTTCGGTAAGGAAGCGCTATCGGTAATGGATAAAAACATGGAAGGGAGTTTGAAGGTAACTTGGCTGCATGGTGCGGTGGCGCGCAACCTTAGGGCTAACATTAAGGTCACGCTCAGTCAAATAAATACCACCTTCGAGAAGTATAAGGATTATGAGTTTGATGACCCGTCAAGAACATTCAGCTCTGATGAGCAAACCATGTTTGAGGGTAAAGTGGATGAAAACGGTGAGGCTACCATTACCGCTAACTTTGATGCCACGGGCACAGCACCGGGCAAACTGAGGGCAAATTTTGTGAGCCGCATATTTGAAGAAAGTGGCGACTTTAGTATCGACCGCTTTGGCGTGGATTATGCACCATACGAAAGCTTTGTAGGGGTAAAAGTACCTGAAGGCAGCAAGTGGCGACACATACTATATACCGATACCACCAATAAAGTAGATGTGGTAAGTGTGGATGCCAATGGCAAGGCTATCAATCGTGACTCGCTGGAAGTGTCTTTATATAAGCTTGATTGGAGATGGTGGTGGGAGTCTGGTGGCTCTATATCTCGCTATAGCAGCAGTACCACAACTGATAGAAAAGACTTTAAGTACATCAAAACCAGCAATGGCAAGGGCAGCTATAGCTTTAAGGTGCGCAATGGCGATTGGGGTAGGTACCTACTAAAAGTATGCGACCCAGTAAGCGGCCACTGCACTGGCAAGGTAATGTATGTTGATTGGCCGGGCTGGGCCAGTCGCAGCCCAAGTCAAAACCCGGCAGGTGCATCTATGTTGGTATTTGCTACCAATAAGGATAAGTACCAAGTAGGCGATGAGGTAGAGGTTAATTTCCCATCAAGCGGGGTAGGCCGTGCCTTGGTAAGCATTGAGTCTGGCAGTAAAGTAATTGAAACGTATTGGGTTGAAGCGGGTAAAGGCGAAACTAAATTCAAGTTTAAAGCTACCCCGGGCATGGCACCGAATGTTTACGTGCACATAACGCTTATTCAGCCACACTCGCATACCGCCAACGATTTGCCTATTAGGATGTACGGCGTAATTCCATTGTTTGTAGAAGACCCCAGTACCCGCATTAAGCCAGTAGTAGAAATGCCAAAAGTGCTAGAGCCGGAAACGGAATTTACCCTGAAAGTTAAAGAAGAAAAAGGCCAAAAAATGACCTACACCATTGCAGTGGTTGATGAAGGGTTGTTGGACCTCACCCGTTTTAAAACTCCCGACCCTTGGCCCATATTCTATGCCCGTGAAGCATTGGGTGTAAAAACCTGGGATATATACGACCATGTGATTGGTGCTTTTGGTGGCAAATTAAATACGCTGCTGAGCCTTGGTGGTGATGGAGATATAAGCAAAAAGGGCAGCAACACAGCTCAGCGCTTTAAGCCGATGGTGCGCTTTTTAGGTCCATTTGAATTGAAACCGGGTGAGACCGCAAGCCATAAAATAGCGGTGCCTAACTACATCGGTTCGGTGCGTACTATGGTAGTGGCTTCGCAAAATGGTGCTTATGGAAGTACCGATGTAACTACACCTGTGCGCAAACCACTGATGGTGTTGGCCACATTGCCACGTGTTGTTGGCCCTGGCGAAAAGGTGAAACTGCCCGTTACGGTATTTGCCATGGAGAAAGATGTAAAAACCGTGAAGGTTGAAGTAAAACCAAACGAACTATTGAAACTGACCGAGTCGGGCACCAAAACAATCACTTTTGATGCCATTGGCGACCAAATAGTGGACTTTGATATTGACATAGCTGAAAAACTAGGCATTGGCAGGGTGCAGGTAATCGTAACTAGTGGCAAGCACAAAGCTACTTATGAGATTGAGCTGAATGTGCGCAACCCAAATCCGCCAGTTACAACGTTTAAGGATATTGCGCTGGAACCGGGCCAAACTTGGGATACCGACTATGCCCCAATAGGTATGATAGGCACCAATAAGGGCACCTTGGAGCTATCGGGTATGCCGCCAATTGATTTGGCGGGTAGGTTGAAGTACCTCATTATGTATCCGCACGGTTGCATTGAGCAAACCACTTCTTCGGCTTTCCCTCAGTTGTTTTTGGCAGATTTGATTACACTTACCGAGCAACAGAAGTTTGAGGTATCAGATAATATTCGCACGGCACTTAATCGTTTGCGCTCGTTCCAGATGCATGATGGTGGGTTTAGTTACTGGCCAGGTGGCAGTTACTCAAGCGATTGGGCAACTACCTATGCAGGGCACTTTATACTAGAAGCTGAAGCGAAGGGCTACACGGCGCCTATTGGCTTAAAGGATAACTGGATATCATATCAAGCTAACAAAGCCCGTAACTGGACAGGGCATAAAAGTTCATCAGGCTACTGGAACGAAACGGACTTTACCCAAGCTTATCGCTTATATACTTTAGCATTGGCCAAGAAACCAGAAATGGGCGCGATGAACCGCCTACGAGAAAGGCCCGATATTAGTGTAAGTGCTCGCTGGCGTTTGGCTGCGGCTTATGTATTGGCTGGTCAGCCCGAGGCGGCTAAGCAATTGGTTAGCGCTGGCAATATCTCTCCAGAAAAGCATAACCGCAATTGGTACTATTATAACTATGGCTCCGTAGAGCGAGACGAAGCCATGATATTGGAAACAGCAGTGTTACTCGGCGATAATACTAGAGGGTTTAAGCTACTGCAAAACCTATCCAAATCATTAAATGGTAAGCAATGGATGAGCACCCAAACCACGGCTTATTGCCTTATTGCGGTAAGCAAATATGCCGGCAAATATGCCAAGCAGGGTGGGTTTACCTATAGCTACAGCATAAACGGAGCAGCCCCTAAAAAGGTAACGGATAACAAACCATTGGCGCAATACAACATTGCCATCAAAAACAAGGATAATGGCAAAGTAAAAGTGGTAAATGAAGGTGATGCCATTCTTTATGCACGGGTTGTTTTAGAAGGCACGCCACTTACAGGTCAAGAAAAATCGTTTGAGAACAACATTGTAATGAAGGTTACCTATAAAACCTTGGATGGTAAAACTATTGACCCAACCAGATTGGAACAGGGAACTGATTTTATGGCAGAGGTTACCATTCGCAACCCCGACCCTGTGCAGATGTATAAGGATATGGCCTTGTCGCAGATATTCCCTTCTGGCTGGGAGATACATAATACCCGTATGGATGGCTTTGACAATGTACATACGGCTGATAAGCCCGACTACGAAGACATCCGTGATGATAGGGTTTATAGCTACTTCAACATTTGGCCACAGAAAGAAGTAACCTTCAGGGTGCTGCTTAATGCGGCTTATCAAGGTGAGTATTACCTATCAGGTCCATATTGCGAAGCGATGTACGATAACTCCGTAAGCAGCAGTAAGGCAGGCAAGTGGGTTAAGGTGGTGAAGGCGGGAACCTTGTAGATATGAAATGAGAAATTTGAAATGCGAGATAAAACAAAGCCCTGGCAGATGCCGGGGCTTTTGTTTTGCAGTTGTCTCAAGACCTTTATATTTTTAGCTTGATAGCAATAAAAATATTCTCAACGTAATTACACACTGCTTCAAAAAGAACCATACCCTTCTGAGGAGCTATCTGGTGTTGTTTTGGATTTTCTATAGACGTGATGCTCTTTCGGAGTTGTACGCTTTATTGGGACAGATATAAGTAGCATGGTAGGTAAACCGGCGGTCTAGGCTCCTCCGGAGTCCAATAATCTAACTCTAGATAGTGAGTTTGGCGGATAGAAGACACCCTTTTGAATTAATAATTATAACAATATAAAAATCCCTTGCAAATACCAAAGAAATGCACTTGAAAGGCTTATGAAATAACGATTCTTGGACGACAAAACTCTGGTTTCCCCGCAGGAGTCCAGTAGTCTGCGCTAAATTTAAAACTGAATTAAGATATTAGTAGAAACTACGCTGCAACCCGCGTAAAATAACAATTCCTGGACGACAAAACTATGGTTTGCAGTTCTTAGCTTAGGTCGTTTTAACGAGGTTTCATAGCTGATGGTTGATAGGAAAACGACCTTGGTTAGTGCTAAAAGTGACGCTGGAACCCTCGTAAAATAACGATTCTTGGACGACAAAACTGTGGTTGTTGTGTTGTTAGCTTATACATTGAAGCCACCGTCAATTCCAAATGGGTCCAACGTTGTACTGGTAGAGCTACGTCTGTCCGCCCGCAGGGGAGTTGCCAAACTGTACTAAATCCACCACCGTTGACACTTGTCAACAATTGTTGAGGCACTGCCACACCAAAATGGCTATATCAGCGGTTAAAGCAGGTTTTATGAGGTTTTGGGGCCAGTGGCATCTACTTTGCACTATTGGTTGTGTTCAATAAAACCCAAATGCCATGAAAACTTTACTATCCATTTGCAGCGCCATTTTATTACTTGCTGCGTGCAGTACCTACGACAACACCGACGAAGTGCAAACCGAACCCATGGATGGCAAACGACAAGTGGATGCCCAAGGTAACGTTATAGGCGGTGGTGTAAATATTGAAGAAGATGATACTACGGTGAGGGCAACAGATGGCCACCAGCTTACGGTAACGGATGTAAACACGGGCGATACCATCATTAAGCCGCTACCGGGCTTTGGTGAAGACACTACTGATTTTCCGGATGAGTAGCGACTAGTTGGTAAGTGCTATCTTTTGGTATTGTTTTTGGTGCCGGTGTGGTTTTGTATATTGTAACTCAAATCCTCAATTTATGAAAACCAACTTTTACCTTCAATTTATCCTTACCGTTATCGCCATTAACCTTACGATGCTTAGTTTAAAGGAGTTTGATGTAATACCTACTGCCCATGCCGTAGAGCTGAATAATACCATGCCAGCCAACACCGCCACCACGGACGTAAACATCGTTTCAGTAAACGGACAGAGCGTATTTGGCGGCAATTTGCCGATTACTATTAAGGACGTAGAAACCAATGACAAGCTAGCCGTGGAGGTCAAAGGGTGGGGTACATCAGACCTAGTAAGGGTGGATATAAAAGGGATAAACACTTACGACAAAATGCCCGTGGAGGTGAAGAATAACTATGTGTATGTGAAGAATTACTAGTTAGTCTTTTCCAAGCTTTTTATTGTAGCATTGGATAGCATAGCTTTAAGCATTTTGGGGTTCTTTTTGTTTGACTTTATCTTCCCGAGGTTTTGGCTCACATACTCTATCAAGAAAGGGCTGGTGCTGGGTTGGTGATTGAGCTTTTTCTGTTTGTAATTACCCCAAAATGCTAATAGTGGCATGTACAAACCCCCAGGCAGGGCCCACCAGCCGCAAAAGAGGGTGAACAGGTTGCCTTTTGAATGATATAAATCGAGGCAATCTGGGCATGCTATACGAAGTTCTTGAGTCCAATCAGACCATACAATTATTGATAAAACGGAGTTGACTATATTTGCGTTTAGTTTTTTGTCATCCAGTCCGCAACGAGGGCAAGGTAACTGCCTCACAAAATTGCAAAGGTTCTCAAGTGCACCCTCATTTCCATAGTTTAGTTGTAGCAACACTCCATCAATTACCTCTTGTGGTAAATTTCTAAGTGTAAGCTCGCCCAATAAAGCTATCAGGGCATCCTTGCGAAGGCTGCTGGCTTCTTTAGTTGCCAGTTTAATCAAAGCCTCATCCGAAAACTTACTGTAGGTGTTTTTCAGTTCTTCTAATGTCGGCTCCATAGTTCAATGGTTAATTAGTCATTCCCTTAATCAACTTGCAGCCCATCCATCAACTTTTGGCTAACGCCGGTGGTGCTGAAACCACCATCGTGGTATAAGTTCTGCATCGTTACCATGCGGGTAAGGTCGCTAAACATGGCCACTACAAAGTTGGCACAGTCTTCGGCACTGGCATTTCCCAGTGGCGATACTTTATCGGCATAGGTAAAGAAACCATCAAAGCCCTTAACACCTGAGCCGGCCGTGGTCATGGTCGGCGATTGCGAGATGGTATTGATACGTACTTTTTTCTCGAAACCGTAATGGTAGCCAAAGCTGCGGGCTATACTCTCTAGCAATGCCTTGGCATCGGCCATATCATTATACCCCGGGAAGGCCCTTTGGGCAGCAATATAGGTAAGCGCCACTACTGATGCCCATTCGTTTAGCGCATCGTTTTTGTGGCAAACCTGCAATACCTTATGGAAAGACCCTGCGGATATATCCAAAGTCTTTTGGTAAAAATCGTAGTTGATTTCTTGGTATTCCTTGCCCTTACGCACATTCAAAGACATACCTATGGAGTGCAGTACAAAGTCTAGCTTGCCACCCAATATCTCCATGCTTTGGATTATGAGGTTTTGCAAATCTTCCATGCTGGTAGCATCGGCAGCAATTACTTGGCTACCGGTAATTTCTGCCAGTTCGTTTATCTTACCAAAGCGCAGTGCAACTGGTGCGTTGCTCAGCACAAAAGTTGCACCTTCTTCGTGGGCCTTAAGGGCCACTTTCCAAGCAATGGAGTTCTCATCTAAAGCACCGAAAATAATACCGCGCTTTCCTTTAAGTAGGTTGTACATTGGTTGTTCGTTATTGGTGTACTAGTTAATTGGTTATTGGGTTACGGCGTTTAATCAGTTGGCGCGCTAGCTGTATATTACCACATCTAGTGCATTAAGCAATACAAAGAAGGCAAAGTTTTTTCAGAAGTATATAACATCCAAACGAATAACTGATAACCAATAAACCAATAACCGGCATCAGCCCTTTAGCCATAAAAAATCTGGAATGACCTTGAACAGTTGAGCGATAATCCACCAGCGGCGGGTAATATATGCCACGCGTTTTTTGTTTTTAATGGCAGTGTATATTTGGTTGGCTGCTTTTTCGGGCGGGGCCACCCAAAACATGCCTTTGTTTTCTTGGGTCATGGGGGTAGCCACAAAACCTGGGCGAATATCGGTAACGGTAATATTTTGTTTCTTTCTATTACTGCGCTGCTGCAAGCCTTCCATATAGCTACTTATATAAGCCTTGCTCGCCGAATAAACAGTAGCAATGTGCGTACCTCTAATGGATGCTATGGAAGATATGCCCGCAATTTGCCCACCACCATTGGCGGCATAATACTTTACAGCCCAGTTGCCTAAGGCAGTAAAGCCGGCAATGTTTACCATAATAATTTGTTGCTCCAGTTGCCAAGATGGTTTCGAGTCACCAATACCTGCATTAAGCACCAGTATATCCATGCCGCCCATATCTTCAACCAAATCGGCCAGTATGTTTCTGGATGCCTCGGCATCAGCTACATCCATTTTGCGGATAAACGACTTGTTTGGCAGCTCTTTCTGAAGTGCTTCTAGTACTTCAAGCCTTCTGGCAGTTAGCCCTACCTCATAACCTTTTTGCGAATATACCTTAGCCAGATAATAGCCAATACCTGACGAAGCACCTACAATAATTACCTTCTTCATTGCAGAAAAATACAAATTATTAAGCCAAATAAACAATAAATGGGTGGAGTAAAACGAAACCGTGGTAAGCTTTGCTAATCGTGGGTTTTAAGTTTTGAGCCAAATAAAATCGGGGATGTTTTTTACCACCTTTGCTACCAGCCACCACCGTTTGGTAACATAAGCAATGCGTTTTTTGGCTTCTATAGCTCTGTATATCTGCAATGCAGCCTTTTGTGCAGAGGCCACCCAAAACATATGGGTGTTACCTTGCACCATAGGGGTAGCCACAAACCCTGGCCTAATAGCCGTAACCACCACATTGTTTTTTTTGAAACTGCTAATGTGCTGCAGGCCCTCAAGATAACTGTTAATATAAGCTTTGCTGGCTGAGTACACGGTTCCAATACGCCTGCCCCTAAGAGAGGCTACCGAAGAGATGCCAGCAATTTGTCCGCCGCCTTGCTCATCAAAGTACTGGTAAGCCCAATTGGCAAGGGCGGTAAAGCCTGATATATTTACATCTATGATTTCCAATTCAACTTCCCAACTGGGTAGGGGAGGTCCTTTGCCCGCACTAATTACAAGTGTATCCATACCGCCCATTTCGGCAACCAACTCGGCTAATAAGGTGCGCGCCTGGGTTGGTTGGGTTACATCAAGCACTTTTAGGTAGCTTTTGTTGGGCAACTCGGCTTGCAGTTGCTGTAGCAAGTCTATTTCGGGTGCAGCCAAGCCAACCGTCATGCCATTATTCGAGTATATTTTCGCTAGCTCATAACCTATGCCTGAAGAGGCACCTACGATAACTACCTTTTTCATAGCAGAAAAATACAAAATAGATTGCGAAGTATGTAGCAGTAGGTAAATTACAGAGAGTAAAAAGTGAAAATAGATGCAATTTATTTTAAAGGTCTGTGTTACAAACGTTTGTAAGTTAAATTATCAAAATAAATGAGTGATAACGAAAAAAAGATTGACAAACTTGAAAGTAGCAATTACATTACCCGACGGTTAATTGTAAAAAAAAGTAAGATGTTGGGTTGCGATGTAATTTTATTCATTGTACCTTCAACGTCCATCTTTTGACCGAAGATGCGTTTAAATTGACCTGAAAAATATTTTAAAGCAAACTCAATAACTAATAAACCAAACTCAAATGAAACTAAACCGTCTGCTATTGATGGTATGTCTATTGACGTGCTGTCTTATTACATGGCGTGAGGCAAGGGCGTCTCATGCGGCAGGTGCTGATCTTACCTACACTTGTTTAGGTAACAATCAATACCAAATCAGTCTTGCCTTTTATAGAGATTGTGAGGGTATACCTGCACCTACAAATGCTTTTGTAACCATTTTCAATGCTTGTACCAACTCAACAACTAACCTTACACTTATACGACAAGGTTTTATAGAAGTTACACAGCTTTGCCCTTCGCAAATAAATAACAGTAGCTGTAATGGCGGAAATTTGCCAGGTATACAGCAATACACTTATTCTGCCAATTTTACGTTCCCAACATCTTGTACAAACTATACCATTAGGTACGATTTGAATGCACGTAACGCTGCGGTAACCAACCTGCAAAACCCAGGCAGTGTAGATTTGTATGTTGAAGCAACGTTAAATGGTATTACTCCAAATATTTGCAATAACTCACCATTTTTTACCTCTTTGCCTGTGCCGTTTATATGCGTAGGCAACCAGTTTAACTACAACCACGGTGCGGTTGACGTTGATGGTGACTCGTTGGTATATACCCTTATTCAGCCTTTGCAAAACCCTGGTACAGTTGTGCCATGGGCTGGCGGTTATAGTGTTACCAACCCAATGCTTACAACTGGTGGTTTCTCTTTTAATAACGCTACCGGACAAATGTCGGGCATACCGAGCCAAGCACAGAATGCTGCAATAGCAGTGCGTGTTGATGAATACCGCAATGGTATACTTATTGGTTCTACCATTCGCGATATGCAATTTATCGCAGTATCATGCCCTAATAACAATTCGCCTACAGCTACTGGTGTAAATGGCACTAATGATTATTCTATCAATATTTGTGCAGGTGCCAGCACCTGTTTTGATATTTTTACTGCGGACGTTGATGCCGGCCAAACCACTACCATTACCTGGAACTCTGGTATCACTGGAGCAACTTTTACAACTAGCGGCACTACCAATGAAGTTGGTACCTTCTGCTGGACACCAAGCCTTTCGCAAGTTCGCACGGCCCCATATATTTTCACTGTTACAGTGCAAGATGATGCTTGCCCTAGCGTGGGTAGCCAAATTTATTCATACTCTGTATTTGTGGGTGGCTTAAATGTAGACCTAGGACCAAACCTTAGTTTGTGTGCTGCTCAATATACAATCGATCCGCTGGTAACTAACGGCAGTGGCGTATATACCTATGCATGGAGCGATGGCTCAAGCGACTCAACGCTTAACGTTACCCAATCTGGCAGTTACACAGTAACCGTTACCGATGCAAGTGGTTGCAGTGGAACCGATCAAGTAAATATAGCACTTAACCCTAATGGCAACCTTGACCTTATTCCTTTTAACGATACCACGGTTTGCCCTGGTGCAGCGGTTACACTGGATGCTGGTACTGGTTTCAGCACTTACTTATGGAGTACTGGTGCTACCAGTCAAGTAATTACTACTTCAACTCCGGGTGTCATTACGGTTGTAGCGACTGACCCAAATGGTTGCAACTATGCTGATACCGTAACGATACTTAACAATAATGGTGCTGTTGTAAGCATCGGAAACGATACTGCACTTTGTAGTGGTGGTAGCTATACTTTTGTTCCATCCCCTTCAAACTTTGCGGTTTATTTATGGAGCACTGGTGCCACCACGCCAACACTTACCGTAAATACTACAGGTACTTACTCATTAACAGTTACTGATGCTAATGGATGTACGGCCGTTGACACTGCTGTGTATACCGCATACTCGCTACCTACTCTTGATTTGGGCCCAGATGTAACCACTTGCGCAAGCCCTTATAGGTTGGCTATTCGTCGCCCGGGTACCTTTACTTATCTATGGAGCACTGGAAGCACAGCACCAGTTGAGTTTGCTACACAAACTGGATGGTACAGTTTAACACTAACTGATTTGATTACCATTTGCTCAATAACCGACAGCATCTTTGTTACCATTTCTGACTTGGCTTCTGTTGACCTAATTCCGGATACAGCTGTATCCGTTTGTGGCGGTGGTGCAGCAGTTTTGGAAGCGGTTCCAGGCCTTGGTTCATACCTTTGGAGCAACGGTGAAACTACCTCAACCATAACTGTAACTACTGATGGCTTATTTACGCTAACAGTTACCGATAGCTTAGGTTGTACTAAAACTGATTCGATTCGTGTTGTTTCTAGCCCTTCAATTGTGCTAACTGATACAAGCTCTAGCCTTTGTGCACCTTCATCGGGTAGTATTGATTTGACTGTAACAGGTGGTATTGCTCCATTTACATACAGCTGGGTTGGGCCAAATGGCTTTGCCGATATTACCGAAGACCTTACAGGTCTTGATATTGGTACTTACACTGTAGTGGTTACCGATGCAGCAGGTTGTACCGAAACGCGCGTTGTTACTATTGCATTGCCTAACATTGCAGTTGATGCAGGACCCGATACCGTTAATATTTGCTTGGGCGATAGCACTACCTTAAATGCCACAGGCGCTACATTCTACACATGGAATGGCGGAAGTTTGGTGAATGTAACTGGTTCTGCTGTTACTGTAAACCCTTCCCAAACTACTACTTACACGGTGGTTGGTCAGCAACCTGGACAACAATTGGTAACAAACGGAGATTTTGAACAAGGTAATACTAGCTTCTTAACCGATTACCAATTTACCACCACCAATTTGGTGCCAGAAGGAACCTACTCAGTAGTAACCGACCCTAACCCTTTACACCCAGCCTTTATCGGTAGCGACCATACAACGGGTAGCACCAACTTTATGGCCGTAAATGGTTCTATTAACCCTAGTTTCCGTGTATGGTGCCAAACGGTTAATGTAATACCTAATACCGATTACAACTTCTCTACTTGGATTAGCTCTTTGGTAGTTGGTAGCCCAGCTCAACTAGAGTTTTCTATTGATGGACAGTTGTTGGGTACGCCTATCACTGCTCCATCAGCATTAAATACTTGGTCTCAGTTTTTTGCCATTTGGAATTCAGGTAATGCTACTTCGGTACAAATTTGTATCGTAAATGCTAATACGGTTGCCGGTGGTAATGACTTTGGTTTGGATGATATTTCATTCACCCCAATTTGCAGTGGAGTTGATACTGTTACCGTTGTGGTTAACACTCCGCCAACAGTAAACCTAGGTGCTGATGATAGCTTATGTATTGGTTCTAGCACGGTGCTAGATGCCGGTCAAGGCTTTGGTAGCTACTTGTGGAGCGACGGTTCTACTGGCCAAACCTTGTTGGTTTCTGCTGCTGGTACCTACAGCGTAACCGTAACCGATGCCAATGGTTGCAGCAATGCTGATACTATTGTGTTGGCGCCTAAACTTTGTTGTTTCCCTGCCAATTTCGGCAACATCTTCACTTTGATAGATGCAAGCAACAGCAATATTACTGCTGATGAAATTTGGAATGGTAAGTACTATGTAACCGTTGACGTAAACGTAAGCAACGGTGCTACGCTTGACCTTACTAACGTTGATGTGGTATTCTTGCCAGGTACTGGTATCACCTTTAACGATAGCAGCCAAATTCGCGCCAACAACTCTGTATTCCGTACTTGCGAATTGGATGAGTATTGGGATGGCTTTATCTTCTTAGGTAGCAGCAACGGTACGTTCAACGAGTCGTTGGTTAAAAACGCAGAGGTTGGTTTGAGCATTCAAACTGCCGACAAGCTTAACGTAACCAACAGTGAGTTCTATAACAACGCCACTGGTATCCGTTTTGACGGTGCAAGTAACTTTGATGGTGGCATTACAGGTAATACGTTTGTAAGCAATGAAGATCGCCCTGAGTATTTGGATACCGCTGGTTTGGTAGTTACCGATTTCTTTGGTGTGAAAGTTTACAACTCTCAGTTGAGCGGCATTATCTCTCAGAACGATTTTGTAAACAGCGTAGCTAATGGCACAGTAAGCAACTTCTACTATGGTGTGTATGTTAACACTTCATCAGTAACAGTTAGCAGCAACAAATTCACTAACATGTACCGTGCATTTGACCTTACCGGCAACGGTGGTTCGGTAACGTTTGAGAACAACACTGCTGAGTTTACCCGTCGTTCTTACTTTGATGTTTACCCAATCCGTATTACTGATGTAAACAGCAGCCCAATTTTGGTTGAAGGCAACACTATTACATACAGCAGCTTGGCACAGAATAACAACAACCAAGTTGCCATATATGTAAACAACGTTCGCAACCTGATAATCTCTAACAACACGCTTACCGGTTTTGCAACTGGTGTGCGTATTGGTGGTGGTTCGCGCAACATTGATGTATTGGGCAACACTATTAGCGATGCAGACCGATTTGGTGTGTATGTAATTGGTGGTGCAAACTACGATATCCAAGAGAACATTATTAACAACATTGGTTCAACTGGTGTATACTTGAGCAATGTGCGTAACCAAGCTCGTGTAACTGTTAACCAAATTGAAATTGGTGCATACAACAATACCTTTGGTATCCGCTACTTAGTTACCAGTGGTAATGTAGTTTCGGCCAATGTTGTAATTGCCGACAACTGTGTAAGGAATAGCTTTACCGCCATCCAAGTACAGAGCAATGTAGCTAACGATGTTCCAGTTATCCGTAACAACTACTTGTATAACTACCAAGGTCATGGCCTGTGGAGTGTTGGCTTTACCGGTAGCGTAGGTAGCTGTGCCAACTACCCTGCAGAAGCTGGACGTAACTCATTCATCAGCAACTACCTTGCTCCGTTTGGTACTGCATTGGATGTACGTAGCGACAATGCTACCTTGCTAGTACAAGGTAACTCGGCCAACTTGGTTACCAATTTCCCTAACGTGTTGGTAAACACCAGCTGTAACACTACAAGCAATACTGCTTGTGGCAACCAAATTGGTAACAACGAAGGTGGTGGCCGCGGTGCTGGTTTGTTAACTCAAATGTTGATGTTCCAACAGATGATTGAGGAAACTTACCCAATGACCTTGAACTTTGATGAGTATGTATTGAGTGCCAACTACATGGCCGACTTTGAGGCAGTAACTGCTGAAAACCGCATGGACTATGTATTGAGCATGATCGACATCTTGTCGGAGAATGGCAACACTGCTGAGATGGATGCTTTGTATACTGCTGTAAACAATAGCAATGTACTTACTGCCAATGAGCAAGCTTGGGTAACTTACCACTACAATGTATTGGTTGGCAACTATGTAGCTGCTGGCAATGCATTGGTAGCTTACCAAGCAACTAATGCTGACGAGGCTGATTTGAAATCTATCGAAACCATCCGTACCCAGTTGTTGATTGATGGCCGTACTGGCTTGCAATTGACTGCCAACGAGATTACCATCTTGAAAGGTATTGATGATGCCCGTAGAACCAACGCTGCTATTGCCCGCGACCTAGTTCATGCTGGCATTAGCAACCACGACTACTTCTTCGAGAGCTTGAAAGTTGAGCCTGCTGACAACAGCATCATCAGCGGTAGCGAGCTTAACGACGACTTTGTGAATGTTTACCCTAACCCTGCAAGTGGTGAAATCACCATACAGTACAATGCTACTGAAGCAGCTGAAAATGTAACCATCCGCATTATCGACGTATTGGGTAAAGTGGTTTACCAAACACCGGTAACCTTTACCAACGGCGAAGTAAAGTTGAACATGAACAACTATGCTAACGGTGCTTACATCATCACTATTACTGGTGAGAAAGATGTATTGGCCCACACTAAGTTGATCAAATACTAATAGGGTACAACCCGCTTATTTTAGAATCCCCCTCTGGCTGATGCTGGAGGGGGATTTTTTGTTTTGGGGATTACGACATTGTGTTATAACCAATAGGCAATCAATTAAACCAATGTATTATCAAGCAATATTTCAAAAGCATGAAAGCCATATCTGTTTACATTGATGTGGCGAGAGGCAAAAGGTCCGTCGGGCAATAACTTTAAGTTAAACAAAGAATGCCTTTCCAGAAATGAGTGGTCGGGCCAATATGGTGGTTATGTTCTAAACTTGGATTACCCGAGCATAGTACTTAATGGGCTGGTCTGCACCACTAAAACATGGCACGGAAAAACATGCCAGCTAAGGTTTTGAGTTACCTATGTATGGTGTTAGTGGTGCAGAGCAATGCCTACCTTTGGGTTTGGTCACATGTCAAATAAATTGCCCTGACCAACGCATAGGTAGCAAGAAACAGCGAAATTACAGATCATTCTACAAACAACTTAATAGCAACCACACCGCTTGAGGTATTTATCCGCCCGATGTAATTGCCGCTAGCTAGGTAGCTAATGTCTTTTTTATAGCCAATCACAAACTGCTCTTGTACCAACAGTTGCCCAGCCATATTGTATAGCTCAAACGTATGCGGGGCAGCACCAACCGTAGCTGATGCATAAACCACACCACTATGCCCCCATAGTTTAGGCAAAGCATTGCCCGCTAGGGTAGGAGCGCTGATAGTGGCAATGAAAACACCAGTAGAACTGGAAATGCAGTTACCTATAGTTGCTTCAACACGGTAGCTACCATCTTGGGTAGCTGTATATGATAGTAAGTCAGCGCCAGGTATTGGCGCATTGTTATAAAACCATTGGTAACCGGTAACTGCTGGGTTTGAGTTGCTTACAACCATTGAATCGGTGAATATTTGTATAATGGGTGCATCAGGTGAGGGCAATACCACCACCGTAATGCTATCAACCGCACTCGCACTGCCATTTGACACATTGGCATAATAGGTAGTGGTTGCGGTTGGGTTGGCGGTAGTGCTGGCACAAGCAGTGCAGCTAAGACCAGCGGCTGGGCTCCAGTTTACGAAACCGCCACCAGCAGCGGTAAGGGTAGTGCTGCTGCCTGCACATATACTATCATCACCGCTTATACTTGCGATAATTGGTGCGACAAAAAGGTTAGCATTAATCGAATCAATTGGGATGCTCATAATTGAACGGGCATGGGTACCCGCAATCAACTTTTGATTGAGGGCATCAATTTTGATGTCGTATACCACCATTACGGGCATATTGGCGCCCAAGCGCTCCCATTGGGCACCTTGGTTTACGGTATAATATACACCGCCATCGGTGGCCACAAATATTAAGCTATCGTTTAGGTTACTAATTGCTACTTCGTTGATGGCAATAGGAGGCAGGTTGCCCGATATATCGGTCCAGTTATCGCCGTTGTTTCTAGATAGATGGATATGGGGGATAAAATCATTGTCTTTATATCCTGAGTGCGAAACCAATACCAAATTTGCGTTTAGTGAAGATACCTCTAGGTCGGTTACATATCTATTAGGCAGGCCAGCTTTGATACTGGTCCAGGTGTTGCCGCCATCGGTGGAGCGCCACACGTTGCCATCGCTAGTACCAGCAAACAATTTACCGCTTATCAGTTTTGATTCTTCAATTACGCTAATGGTGTTTCTGTTTGCTTCGCCCAGCGCACCTTTTGTTAGGTCGTTGCTTATTGGCTGCCAATTGGGGAAATTACCTGAGGTCGATTTATAAATTCGGTAAGTGCCAGTATAAAGTGTGTTCGCATCAAAGTTGCTCATCAGGTAAGGCATATCCCAGTTGCGCCTATCATTGTCGTTTATGCCATCCACGGCATCATATACATACAGCCCGCCATCATTGGTTGTCCAAATGCCGCCATTTTGTGTCTCCACATAAAATATATCGGGTATGGTTGGGTGAAACTGTATGTCAAACCCATCACCACCAAATATGCGTTCCCATTGGTTTATCAAAGTTTTGTTGCCCGCGGTGGTTCCGTTATCTTGTGCGCCACCGTAGTATACGCCATTGGCATGTGGGTTAATGGCTACGTGGTAAAACTGAGTGTTGGGTATATTCTCTATGTCCACCCAATTATCACCACGGTCGGTACTTGCATATAAGCCCCCATCAGTTGCACAATAGATGGTATTGCCATCAAACACCAAGTCGTGCTTATCTGCATGAAAATCGTAGGTATACCATGGCGGACCGGCCATTACAAAAGTATTACCCCCATCGCTTGAACGGTATAAATCTACACCTAGCACAAACAATTCGTTGTCGTTGGCGGGGTTTAATTTCAATTGGTCAAAGTACCAGCCAAAACCACTAAAAACATCCGAGGGCAATCCGTTAGCTGCAAGGGTAGTCCAGCTTTGTCCGCCATTAACTGTTTTATAAATACCTTGCACATCAAAGGTACTATCTATAACCGATGCATAAAGCACATTGTGGTTGGTACCGCTCATTTCTATGCTAATCCGGCTGAGTATGCCCACGTTGGGTATTCCATTCATAACAGGTTGCCAACTTTGCCCAGCATCCGTTGATTTAAGTATTTGGCACTCAGGGCCCCAAGTTAAACTTGTTACGTTATTCCTAATGCGGTTCCACCCCGTTATGTAAACAACATTGGTATCGGTTGGATGTATTATTACATCGGCAACGCCAGCGCTGTCTGCCTGAAAATAGACTTGCTGCCAACTTTGGCCGCCGTTGGTAGATTTATACAACCCTCGCTCGTTATTTTTTTGAAACGGGAGGCCCATAGTTGCCACGTAAATAAGGTTAGGGTATAAAGGGTGCACCCTTATAGCCGATACAATCCGCTGGTCTACCAGACCGATGTTGGTCCAGGTTTGGCCCGCATCAGTACTTTTGTACACCCCATCGCCCAGAAACGGGAAGCCGCTGATATTTGGGTCGCCAGTACCCACATAAATAGTATTTGGGTCGCTGGGGTCAATTGCTATATCACCAATGGCAAGGTAGGGTTGGTCATCAAAAATAGGATTCCAAGTAGCACCGCTATTGGTGGTTTTAAATACGCCACCACATGCATTGCCCACGTATATAATGTTTGAATTGGTTGGGTCAACGGCAATAGTATTTATACGACCGCCAATGTTTCCTGGGCCTTCGGTTTCCCAAACCAGTGGGTTGCCACTTCGTTGGCCGGGTATGGGTTTGTTGGCCAAATAGTCTCTATGCGCAAATTGTAAGGCATTATTATAGGCTTCCATCTGGAAAACGCTATCGGGATAGCTACGCTGTAAAAAGAAGTTCTCGTCGGCGGCAAATTTGTTTTTGCCCTCTTTTTTAGCAGTAGCTGAGAGGTTGTTATCTGCGACAGGATGCTGATTGCATGCGCCAAGTAGCAGCGTAATGGGTAATAGGTATAATAGCCCTTTGATGTTCATGGCAAAGTTTTGAAGTTGCTGCAAGTTACAGGTTTAAGATGGAGTTGGCCGAATAGAGGTTGCAATAAAAGTTGTTACAATACATGTTAGTTCAGCCATATGGGAATATCCTGCCCAATTCCATGCCACAGCACAGGCTCTTCATAAGCACAGTTTATAAGCTTATCGAAGGTTGGTGCCGAACCATACAATGGTAGCTCTTCGCCATCATCAAAGCTAATTAAATCGCCACTACCAACATGAAGTATAATTAGTTTATTGTTACCAATTTTAAATGACCTAATTGATCCAATAGCATTAGTTATTGAAGGTTGATGGGATATCTCATAAAGTTGTGACATCTCTTCAGCGCTCTTTGCATTTGGGTAATATAAAATACTAATGGAGTCTGTGTATTCCCAGTTGGGTAATGGTATTTTCCAAGCTGGCAAGTCGTTATCGGTTACATAGGCAGCAGTATCTCCTTTTTCAACCACAAAATCTAGTTGAGGCTTCCCTTTGAAATAGTACATTTCCATTTCATCAGGAACCAGCAGTTTGATTCCTAGAATTTTGTTTGCCATTTTTAAATATCCCACATACAATTCGTTTATCGAATTTTCAACACTTTGGTGGCTCCAACTGAAGGTTTTAGAGAGATACTGTTTTGTGATTTTGAGGTCATATGTACTAAACGAAACAAGCGTTGCTTCACCATTCCAATACCACTGACTTTTTGCGACAGATGAATCGGGTGCTTGCCAGGTTCTTTTCATCCTAATGTTCACTGCAATTATTTCATTATCTATCACAGCAATTGGCAATATCCTACTTTGCACAGCCCACTCACAAGCCTGCACACTCATACTGCTTAATATTATTGTTGCAATTAGGAATATTGTAAAACGCATCGTTTTTAAGTCTTTAGTTAAGCCAAATGGGTAGGTCAACACTGGTACCGTGGTGCAATAACGGTTCTATGTATGCACAATTTTCAAGCGTGTCAAACTTAGGGTGATTTGGGGTGTATTCCAGTTCTGTAGGCTCAGGATTGCCATCCTCATCTTCAAACTTCTGACCAGTATTTATATTAACAACCAATAGTTTTCGGTTGCCAATAGTATAGGTTCTAGTTGACCCAATATCAACAAGGTTACCTTCAGATAACCTATCAGGGAAATAGGTATCTGGCCCCTCTGCTCCAAAGTAGTAAATGACAGTTGATGAATCTTGCATGGATACATTGCTTACATCGTATAGCTTTCCGCTACTTTGGTGTTTTATGTATCCCTTGGTTGAGTCCCCATTGTTTGTAACGGCTGCAACTTTACAACTTTGCCTAAAGTTGCACATGCTTATACGGTCAGGTTTAAAGGGCTGAAAGCCTCCTATGGCGATTGCACTATTTAGTGCTTGATGATACAATTGTTCAATTTGGCCCATTTCGTTAGTCTCGCTCCATGCAACAGAATGGCTGACGTATGTTGATTTAATGGTGTAATCTTTTACATCAAACAAAACTAATCTGGCTGTTCCATGCCACCAAGGATTATCTGTTTTCACTTTTGCTGTATCTGGTATTTCATGCCCCCTATGCATTACAAGGTTAAGTGCTACCACTTTGTCACCAATTATACCAAGGGGAAACAGCCTAGTTTGACGAGCTGAGTAACATGCCTGTGCATCAATAAAAGCAAACAAAAAGGAGATAAAAACAGCGGTAATGGTATACTTCATCAGATACCTTTTTTATTCAACGGAAAAATACTAAAAATATTGACCGCATTCACCTACCACAACATTTGCGTATTTTTACACCATGCTGCTTCCCAATCAAGACCCTATGGGTCAGGCCATGCTTGATTATCTAAAGTTTCCCGACCCAAAGGCGAATATTATTGTGCATTGCGATTCGGCTGATGATGACGTGATACCGGTAAAGCTGCTGTTCCGCACTTGGGACCAGATGAACGAGTTGGAAAAATTGGCATTGGATAGTTGCTATGGTCGTGTGCTTGATTTGGGTGCAGGGGCAGGCGGCCACGCCTTAGAACTTCAAAAACTGGGGTTTGATGTAGTAGCTGCCGATATTTCGCCAGGTGCTATAGCGGTAATGAAAGCTAGGGGTGTGCTGGATGCCAGAGGCACTGACTTGGCAGGCTTGGTGGGTGAGCAGTTTGATACCATACTGCTGATGATGAACGGCATTGGTATAGCTGGTAACATTGCAGGACTGAAAGAGTGGTTTGGGTTAGTTAAAAAGGTATTGAGCCCTGATGGGCAAATAATATTCGACACCTCAGACATTGAGTATATATATGCAGAGGCCGATGGCTCGGTAATGATACCCATGGATAGACCATACTACGGCGAGGTGCGATACCAAATGGAATATAAGGATGTTAAAAGTGTTGGTTTCCCGTGGCTGTTTATTGATAGCGTAACACTCACCCAAGTGGCCCATGATTGCGGCTTTGATGTTGAGCTGCTGGATGCGGGCGAAAACTTTACCTACTTGGTTAGCTTAAAACGATTGTAGGGTCAATACTTGAGTGAAGATTTCTACACTTATTACTGGTTTACCCCAAACAATACTCATCACCATTCTTTGCCTTCGAGCTACTTTCTTGGTATAGTGCGGCTTTGCGCAAACAGCTGTTCCCTCGGCACAATACTTGCACTTTTATCAGTGTAAACCAAAAAACATTGTTATGAAAAACTTACTTAAATGGGCCGCCCTAGCTGGTGTTGCCCGCTATGCGTATCTTAAATACAAAGGTAAAAGCACTGGTATGGATACTAAGGCATAAACCTTATGTATATTGACTAGCCAAAAGGCTATGATGAAGGAACTGTGTTGAAACATGGTTCCTTTTTCTTTTGGTGTTGATTGAAAGTGGTACGCCAGTATCATACAATTTCTTATATTCGACAACAAGAATGACACTATGACCGGTCACCACCTACACATACTAGTGGCAGAAGATAATGAAGCCGATGCCCATCTGCTAAAGCGAGCCATACAACATCTTATAGCTGATGAGTTTACGTACATTGAGTATGACAACCTATCGGATGTAAAAACGTATTTGGCAACCAACCAAGCTGATGTGCTGTTATTGGATATTAATTTGCCAGATAGCAACGAGGAGATTTCTTTTGAGTTTATAAGGGAGTATAAAAGCAGGTTGCCAATAGTGGTATTCTCGGGCCATCAAACCGAAGACTTGCGACGAGCGGCCATAAAGGCGGGTGCACAAGATTATATTGTAAAAGGTCAACATGATTATAAGCAACTAGACCGAACCATATACTATGCCATTGAGCGGGCATCGTTGCAGCACCAAGTAGAGCAATTTGCACAAGAACTAAAGGTATACAAAGATAAACTTGTAGAAGCACAAGCCATTGCACAATTGGGCCATTGGGAGTATGATGCATTTAATATGACCTTCTTTTGGTCGATACAAGCCTTAACAATATTAGAGCTGTCCATCAACAAAAAACGCATGCCCATCCGCGAGTTTTTGGATATGGTGGTGGAAGCTGATAAGCGAACCGTGATGGAAACCTTTAGGCAGGCCATTGAAGATAATAGCGATTTTAACATCGATATAGCCGTGTTGCTACCCGACATTACCATAAAGCAGATAAACCTGAGGGTGCGCTCGAGCCACGAAGATAGCTTGGATAGAAAGATTATAGTAGGCACCATACAAGATATATCGGGCCGGAAAAGAATTGAAGATGCACTGAAAAAGAGCGAAGAAAAGTATCATAGCCTTTTTGAGCAAAGCCGAGATGCCATATATATAACCAGTAGAGATGGGCATTTTGCCGATTTTAATAAAGCCACGCTAGAGATATTTGGGTATGAGCAAGATGAAATGAAAAAGCTCAATGTGCGCGATATTTACCTCAACCCATTTGAGCGCGTGAAGTTTAAAAAGGAAATTGAAGACAAAGGCTATGTAAGAGACTTTGAGCTAAAGCTGCGCAGAAAAGACGGTACCAAGATAGATTGTATGATTACCGCCTCGCTTTGGTACTCCAACGAGGGTAAGCTTATGGGCTATCAAGGTACTATAAGAGATATTACGCAGAAGCGTAGGGGAGAGGAGCTGGTAAAAGAAAAGGAAATTGCCCAACGCTCTGCCAAAATGAAAGAGCGCTTTTTGGCGAATATGAGCCACGAGATACGCACCCCCATTAATGCCATTAATGGCTTAACCCACCTGTTGCAGCAAACTAACGTAGATGGAAAACAAAGTGAATACATACGAGGTATTCGCTCATCATCAGAGCATCTATTAGAGCTGATTAACGACATATTGGACTTCACTAAGATAGAGGCAGGCAAAATTATTTTTGAGGAAGTAGACTTTCATTTGGGTACGGTACTGCAACAAATTATCAATACCCTGCGCTTTAAGGCTGACGACAAGAAAATTGAGTTGCTGCTTGAAGCCGACCCTGAACTGCCGGAAGCATTGATAGGCGACCCGCTAAGGCTTAAGCAAATATTGATAAACCTATTGAGTAACGCCGTAAAGTTTACCGATTATGGTTTTGTGAAACTTACAGCTAAGCTACTCGAAAAGGTTGAAGATGAATATGTAATAAGCTTTACTGTAGAGGATACCGGCATAGGCATACCGGCCGATAAGTTGGATAGTGTGTTTAGTAGTTTTACACAACTCAACCAAGAACTTAACCGCAAAGCCGAGGGGACAGGCTTGGGCCTCACCATTACCCGTCAGTTTGTTGAGCTGCAGGGCGGCACCATATCAGTAAGAAGCAAGATTGGCAAAGGCTCTAGTTTTAACGTGATACTTAAGTATAAAAAAGGCGGCGCCAAGGCAGAAGTGATACCTGATACGCCAACAGGAAACGGATTTAAGGTGACCGACATTGGCAACAAGCGCATACTGATAGTTGAAGATAAAAAACTGAACCAAGTGGTGGCCAACGAAATGCTGCACTCTTGGTGGGGTACCGTGGAGACCGAGATTGCCGAAAATGGCCGGATTGCGGTTGAAATGCTCCAGCAGCGCTCGTATGATATTGTGCTAATGGACGTACAAATGCCTGAGATGGATGGCTTGGAGGCCACTCGGTTCATTCGTAAGCGGTTTATTCCGCCTGCTAGCGAGGTGCCTATTTTGGCCATGACGGCGTTTGCCACTACTGGCGAGGCCGATAAGTGCATTGAGGCTGGCATGAACGATTATATCTCCAAACCATTTGAGCCAGAGCATTTGCATAATAAAATAGTGGCTCTATTGTATTATAAAGACTCTGTGAAGCCTGGCGCTGTTACCTCTGCCAAAAACAATGAGGAGGCGCAAGCTTTGGAGGTGCTAGACTTAAACTACCTTGATAGAATAACGGGCGGCAACGAAAACCTGCGCAAGCAAATAGTAGAATTGTTGCTCACCGAAACCCCTGATGAGCTTAGTAAGCTGGAAGGCTTTGCCAAAGATGCCAACTGGCCTAGGGTGCGTGGCGTAGCGCATAAAATGAAATCATCGGCTACCTACTTGGGCCTAAATCAAACCCTTGCCAGACTTAAACAAATTGAGGAAAACGCCAATGGCCTTACCAACCTTGATGAGATACCTAACTGGGTAGGGGAGGCAAGCATTAATTTGAAGAAGGCGTTGGAAGTGCTTAAGGCAGGTGCGTAAGATGGTTATTGGTTGATAGGTTATTGGTAATTGGTTGCAATTGAAATGGTACAAGCCAGCCTTAGCAAGTTGTTATATAATTTTTCTGGCTTGTTAACGTTTACTACTCATGAAAAAATTATTGTTAATCTTTGTTTTGCTAGGGATATTGGTGCCTGCATCCTTTGCCTGCCTCAATGAAACCTCGGTAACTGCCACGGGCAAGGAAGTATTTAGCGATGCAGGATTGCCAACTTTGGTGCCCAAAGGAACTGACTTTACCATCAACAAAAGTAGTTATGAAAAACAGGCTAAACAGTATTTAGAATATTGGAAAGAACATGGTAACGTATCATATTACTCTGATTATGGGGTGCACCTTGTTTATTTAGGTAGATATGAGGAGGCAAAGAGCGTTTTTCAAGAAATCGAACAACTGTTTCCGGGACGCTATGCAACCGCGGCCAACATTGGCACCGTGTACGAACTGTTGGGCCAAAATGACTCAGCACTTTATTGGATAACAGAATCGGTAAGAATAAACCCTGCGGCCCACGATAGTTCGGAGTGGCTGCATGTAAACATATTAAAAGCAAAAATTAAAGGGGAGCAGTTCATTACCAGCGAATTTTTGATTGGTACATCATTTGGCACTGATGCTGTGCCAAGTACCGACCTCACCGAACAGCAGCTTGATAAATTAGGAATGGCAATATACTACCAACTTAAAGAGCGTATGTCGTTCATTAAACCGAAAGAGCCGATTGTAGCCTTGTTGTTATTCGAACTGGGTAACATCACCTCGTATACCCATACGGTAGCTAACGCAATTAGCAATTACAAGTTGGCCAAAGAGTATGGGTATGATAATTTGGTAATGAATGCTCGTTGGCAAAGGTTTGCCTCAATGCACAATGAAGTAGTAGATCCTTTGGATACTGACCAAAAAGAAATTTACCCACCGGATGCCACAGGGGCTATGGGTTCAACACTCAGTACCACGAACAGTGGGGCTTGGATAATGTTTGGTTTGTTAAGCCTGGTAATAGGCTTGGTGCTTGTTGGGTACTTTAGGCGCAGGGCGAAATGAGTTATTGGTGTTTCCTTTTACAATTTCCTAGCCACTCACTCGTCAGAGGTAGTATACTGCAAGCATTTTGGGAGGTCTAATTAATATTCCCGTAGTTTGCAGTAGCGTTTAACAAAACAACGTTTTATTTATGAGCACAGGCTTAAAAATTGGTTTAGGAATACTCGCAGTATTGCTATTGTTTGGTGGTTGTGGCGTATCGGGCTACAACTCTTTAGTTAACTCTAACCTTACTGTAGAAGAAACGTGGGCAAACGTGCAGGTGCAATACCAGCGCAGGGCCGATTTGATACCCAACCTAGTAAGCACTATCAAGGGTTCAGGCGATTTTGAGCAATCAACCCTTATGGGCGTTATTGAAGCGCGGAGCAATGCCACCAGCGTAAACATCAACGCTGATGAACTTACCCCCGAAAACATGGCCAAATTTGAGGCTGCTCAACAACAATTGAGCTCTTCACTGTCTAAGCTATTGGTAACGGTGGAGCGCTATCCTGATTTGAAAACCACTAAGGCATATCAAGATTTGATGATAGCCTTAGAAGGAGCCGAGAATAGGATAACCAAAGCACGCCAAGATTATACCGCTGCGGTTAAAAATTACAACTCCAATGTACTCACCTTCCCTAAGAACATTTTGGCAGGTATGTTTGGCTTTGAAAAGAAACCAACCTTTGAGGCCAAAGAAGGCACTGATGTGGTACCAGAAGTAACGTTTTAAAATGCCGAAAGCCAAAGACTTTTTTACTGCTGCCGAAAGCGAGCAAATCGTTCAGGCCATTCGCGATGCGGAGAAATCTACGTCGGGCGAGATACGAGTGCACTTGGAGGAGCATTGTAAAGGCGAACCATTGAATCGTGCTACGGAGTTATTTGCCAAGCTTAAAATGCAGGCTACTGCGCAACGCAATGGAGTAATTTTTTATCTGGCTGTGGAAGATAAGAAGTTTGCCATATATGGCGACAAAGGCATCAACGAAAAAGTACCAGCCGACTTTTGGCAACAAACCCGCGACTTGATGCAAGGGCATTTTAAAGCAGGGCGGTTTGCTCAAGGACTATCAGAGGGTATAGTGCTTGCAGGTATCCAACTTAAGGCTTATTTCCCTTACCAAAAGGACGATGTAAACGAACTGGATGACGAAATATCATACCATAATGATTAGAGGATTGATGATGTGGGGCATGGTGATGTTTGCGGTTTTAGCAACCGTTGCACAGCAAACCCCAGCGACATCGAGAAACTTGGTAAACGATGGGGCGCAAATATTTTCTGATGCCCAACGTAGCCAATTGGAGCAAAAATTGATTTCGTTTAATGATACCAATTCTACCCAAATAGTAATACTTACCCAAAGCGGCATTGAGCGCGAACTTAATGAATACGGAACGGATGTAATTGAAAAATGGGGGATTGGCCAAGCAGGGCTCGATAATGGCGTACTGATAATTGTTGACCCTCAAAATAGAAATACCTATATCGCAACTGGAAGTGGCGCTGAAGGTTGGTTGCCTGACTTGTTAGCTAGGCGCATTGTTGACAATTATATGCTCCCAAACTTTAAAGAGAACAACTATTATAAAGGCGTTGATGAGGCCACTAACATTATTATGAACCTTGCCACCGGTGAGTATACCGAAGCTGATGTAAAGTCGCCCAAAGTATCAAAGCAAAACATTAAGAAATGGACCCGCTTTCTACCGTTTATTTTTATTTTAATATTCTTAATCTTCCGTAATTCTCGTGGTGGCGGCGGTGGTTACATGATGACTGGTGGTGGCTTTGGCGGATACTCTGGCGGCGGCGGCTTTGGTGGTGGTTTCGGCGGCGGCGGCGGTGGTGGAGGCTTCGGCGGTTTCGGTGGTGGCGGTTCCAGGCAGGTTGGTGGTAGCTGGTAAACACTGAAAGAACATAAATTAGGGCTTTAAATATGTTAAATTCAATAAAAGGTGTATTGCTACTGGTGTTAATTTCGACCAGCCTTGTATCTTGTGGCACAAGAGTTTCGAAAGTGCCAAACCGTTTAGTAAACGATGAAGCCGTTGTGTTGTCTGTAGACCAAAGGAATACGCTTGAAACCAAGCTAGTTGCATTTAGCAATACCAATGGCACCCAAATAGCAGTGCTTACCCGTAACGGCGTGAAGGAAGAGCTCAAGCCCTATTGTGCACACATTTTCAATACTTGGGGAATCGGACAAAAAGAAAGGAACAATGGTGTGCTATTGTTTATAGATCCATTGGAACGTAACACCTACATTACTACGGGTACTGGCACACAAGTGTGGTTGCCAGATAGTTTAGTGCAGGTAATAGTCGACAACCAGCTAATCCCGGCTTTTAAACAAGGCGACTATTATGAAGGGATTGATGATGCAACTGATGTTATTATGGACTTGGCTGAGATAGCTTATCCTAGCGGAAAGTAAGGCGTTGATGGATACTTTTTCCTAGATTTTGTGTTAACTTTATACAACAAGTTTTTCGGGCAAATGAAAACATTACAAATACAAATACCGGATTCGTTAGATGAAAACGAGGTTTTAATACTTCTCGGGGGCAAGCTATACGAAAGTGGTAAATTGTCTCTTGGACAAGCAGCTGCCATTGCCGGTCTGTCAAAAAAAACCTTTATCGAAGTTCTTGGTAAGTATGGAGTATCTGTTTTTTCTTCCTCTTTAGAAGATTTTGACCATGACCTCAAAAACGCCTGAGGTAGTCATAGCGGATACCAGCTGTCTAATTGTCCTCTCAAATGCAAACTTATTGTATGTACTTAAGGCCATGTATGGTAATGTTGTTATTACCCCTGAGGTTGCTGAAGAGTTTGGCCTGGATGTTCCCAAATGGATTGAGATTAAACCGGTAAGCGATAAAAAGTATTTCAGTTTACTTAATTCATTGATTGATAAGGGCGAGGCCAGTGCAATCGCTTTTGCAATGGAGACCGATTCATCTAACCTTTTAATATTGGATGACTATAAGGCCAGAAAAGTAGCCAGTGATTTGAATATAAATTTTACAGGCACATTAGGGGTGCTAGCTCAGGCTAAAAATAAAGGTGTAATATCGGAGTTAAAGTCAATTTTAGATACTATAACGGCCAATGGGTTTAGAATAGATACTGAGTTGCGGTCACATATTTTGGCAGCAGTTGGCGAGGTTGACTGAGTTACTGTTGTAAATTGTCTAATTGTTATACAACCTTAACCTTTTAAACAATGGACTATCAAACCCAAAGTAACTATCTTTGCACCCGATGAACAAGAGCGTAGCATTTCACACGTTTGGTTGCAAACTGAATTACTCAGAGACCTCGGCTCTTGGCCGTAGCTTTGCCGATGCGGGCTACCAAAAGGTGGAGTTTAATGAAGATGCTAGCGTGTACGTAATCAATACATGCAGCGTTACCGAGTTTGCCGACCGCAAATGCAGGCACTTGGTAAACAAAACCCGCCGCCAGGCACCCGATGCCAAAATAGTGGTAATAGGTTGCTATGCTCAGCTTAAGCCAGAAGAAATTGCCGCTTTTAAAGGCGTTGATTTAGTGCTGGGCGCTAAGGAGAAGTTTAATGTTGTGCAGCACGTTGAGGCATTGGCACCTCAACAAGAAGTGGCTGAAGTGCACGCCTGTGCCATTGAAGAAGTGGATTTTTTTACCGATGCCTATTCGTTTGGCGACCGCACCCGTACGTTTTTAAAAGTGCAAGATGGTTGTGATTATAGTTGCACCTTTTGCACCATTCCACTTGCCCGTGGCCGCAGCCGCAGCCCTCGTATTGAGGCAGTTATTAAGCAAGCCCATGAGATAGCCCAAAGTACTGCCAAAGAGGTTGTGCTTACAGGTGTAAATATCGGTGACTTTGGTAAAGGGGTAAGCGGGGCTAAAAAGAGCGAAGAAGCTTTTATTGATTTGATACGGGAGTTGGATGAAGTGGAAGGTATTGAGCGTTTCCGCATTTCATCTATTGAGCCCAATTTGCTTACCGATGAGATAATAGCCTTTGTGGCCCAAAGCAAACGCTTTATGCCGCATTTCCATATCCCTTTACAATCAGGCAGCAACAAAGTTTTAAAAGATATGCGCCGCCGTTATCGGCGTGAATTGTATGCAGAGAGGGTAGCTACCATAAAAAAGTTGATGCCCCATTGTTGTATTGGAGTTGATGTAATTGTGGGTTTCCCTGGCGAAACGGAGGAAGATTTTTTAGAGACATACAATTTTGTTAATCAATTGGATGTTAGCTACTTGCACGTATTTACTTATAGTGAGCGCGCAAATACGCCAGCTGCTGAAATGGGTGGGGTAGTACCCATGCAAGAGCGCCGCCGCCGCAACGAAATGCTTCGTATATTGAGCGATAAAAAACGCAGGCATTTTTACAGTGCGCATTTGGGTAGCGAAAGACCAGTGCTTTGGGAAACCGAAGTCGAAGGAAACTACCTTCAAGGCTTTACCGATAACTATGTAAAAGTTAAACGCCCTTACGATATTAAGAAGGGCAATACTATTGAAACTGTTGCACTAACAGCTATTGATGAAAGTGGTGATGTGCTGATAAAGGGCTTCACCGAGAACCACAAAATTACACTATAAGCACAACGTACTATGTTTTCACGTTCCTATGCCAATTTATACTACTTAGTTTCCGATCTGTTTGGTATTGAGTTACCAGTGCTTAAGCTTTTGCAAAGCTTCGGCTTCTTTATGGCGTTGGCGTTTTTGGTAGCGGCCCTGTTTCTTTATTTTGATTTAAAACGGAAAGAAAAGGCAGGCTTAATTAAGAGCTACATTACAGAGGTAGAGGTTGGCGCCCCAGCAACACCTTACGAGTTGATAACGAATGGTATACTTGGCTTTTTAGTGGGTTATAAGCTGATTGATTTGTTTGTCAATTTTGATTTGCGCATCGTCAATCCTCAAGCTTGGTTGGTATCTGCAGAAGGAAGTATAGTGGGCGGCTTGTTTGGGGCTGTTTTGTTGGCCGGATTACGTTGGTACGAAAAAAATAAGGAAAAGCTTGATAAGCCCAAAAAGGTAATGGTTGAGCTTAAACCGCACCAACAAATTGGCGACATAGTAATGATGGCTGCCCTTGGCGGTATTCTAGGTGCAAAGTTGTTCTATTTGTTTGAGTCGCCCGGAAACCTTGAGGAGTTTTTGAAAAATCCGTTGGGTTCTTTTTTTGGTGGATTGACTATTTATGGTGGATTGATAGTAGGAACGATAGTAGTAACGTTATTTGCTCGCAAACGCGGCATCAATATACTTCAATTGGCTGATTCTGCCGGTCCAACCTTGTTGCTGGCTAATGGTATTGGTCGTTTAGGATGCCATACTTCGGGCGATGGAGATTGGGGCGACCCCAACCTAGCACCCAAGCCTGAATGGTTGAGCTGGATGCCTGATAGGTGGTGGGCATTTGATTATGCACACAACGTAAATAGGGTAGGCATTGAAATTCCGGGATGTGTAGAAGATTATTGTACCGTGCTTGAAACCCCAGTGTACCCAACCCCAATATATGAGTTTGCCATGCTGGGCATATTGTTTACCATATTATGGAGTGTGCGTAAGCGCATAACCATACCAGGTGTAATGTTCTCATTATATTTAATAGTGAATGGCATTGAGCGTTTTACTATTGAACAGATAAGGGTAAATACTAAACTAGATTTTCTTGGATTACCCCTAACGCAGGCGGAGTTTATCGCTATTTGTTTTTCATTGGTAGGGTTAGCTGCGTTGCTGTTTTTTGTGATACGTTATAAAAAAGCATCTAATACATAAAGCGAGCTCACTTGGATAAGATTGCAGTAGTTATACCAGCTTACAACGAAGAGGCTTCTATTGCTGCGGTAGTGGCATCGGTACATACTGCTTCGCAAGAGGCAGGTATTCATTACTGGCCGGTGGTAATAAACGACTGTTCAAAAGATCGCACTGGCGAAATTATCAGTCAACTACCGTGCACGGCTATTCAGTTACCCATCAATTTAGGTATTGGTGGTGCCGTACAAACAGGGTACAAGTATGCTTTACTCAATGGCTATACCCATGCAGTGCAAGTTGATGGCGACGGCCAGCACCCACCTACAGAGCTTTTAAAGCTTTATACAGAGATGGAGCAAAAAGGTTATGATGTAATGATTGGCTCTCGTTTTCTTGATGGTACAGGTTTTCAGTCATCTTTTACACGCAGGCTCGGTATTAATTACTTTAAGCGATTAAACAATCTATTGGTAGGTGTTACTATAAACGATAGCACTTCGGGGCTTAGGATGCACAATGTAAAGGCGTTGAAGGTAGTGAATAAAGATTACCCTGATGAATACCCTGAGCCAGAAGCGATTATCCTGTATATTAAAAACGGCCTAAAAATAGGAGAGGTGCAAGTGGAGATGCAAGAGCGACAGGGTGGAGTATCATCAATTGATAGTATAAGCGCTGTATACTTTATGGCTAAGGTAACCATTGCTATATTGTATACCTACATTCGTTTAACTTTTCGCTAAAACAAGCCTGCTATGCCACCTATCCAGATATTAGCTATTGTTACCAGCTTGGTATTTATGTTCTATATCAGTAGGCAGATAATTAAGGGAAAGCTACGTGAAGAGTACTCTTTTGTGTGGATATTTAGTACCGTTGTATTGTTGGTGTTTTCTTTTTGGCGCGATGGCTTAGAGATTGTGGCAAAAGCCTTAGGTGTGCACCAAGCACCCAACTTGGTTTTTACCGCAGCTATATTTATTATTCTGGTTTACTTATTGCACCTTAGCAAAGTAGCATCTAGGCTACATCAACAAAATAAAACTTTGAGCCAAGAGTTGGCGATACTAAAGGAAAAGCTGGATAAAGTTGTGAAAAAAAATAACTCCGAAGGCAACTAAAGTTCGCCCCTAATTTGAACCAGCAACTCTTTAAGGCTTAATAAGGTTTCCCTAATACGATGGTTATCAACCGAGTTTTCAGGGTTCTCTTTTAGCTTTTTCTTTGCCCCATCTAAGGTAAAGCCGCGCTCTTTAACCAAATTGTAAATGAGCTTAAGGTTATCCAAGTCTTCAGGGGTAAATAAGCGGTTACCCTTATTATTTTTCTTTGGCTTGAGGATATCAAACTCTTGCTCCCAATATCTAATAAGCGACGCCGACACGTCGAACATTTTAGCCACCTCTCCTATGGAGTAGTATAGCTTGGTTATTTCTTTTTCCTTGTATGGCAAGTAGCTTAGATTATGGTTTCCTTAAAATTAAGTTATTCCCTGTAAACTGCAAGTTTGTTTCCGGAAAATCACTTTCGGTAAGCTTCTTTAATTGTGTATAACTCTGTGATTTATCATCGGCTTTAGGGCCTCCCTCACCGTGCTGTACAAAGTTATGTACTTTGGCGTAAAGAAAAGTGCCATCAGGCTTGGTAAATACTTCCACAATAGGAGCAAGGTGTTTGGGTGAACTAAGGCTAAAACGCGCATAAGTGGCAAAGTTGCCTAAGCTGTAGCAGATAAATCTATCTTTATATAGTTCTGTGGCACGCAGCAGGTGGGGGCCGTGGCCGAAAATTACATCAGCACCGGCATCAATCATACGGTGGCTAAACTCATAAACATTGCCACGGTTCTCGCCATAAAATGTTTCTGTTTCCCGTGTTACATGCTGGTGGTCTATACCCTCGGCCCCGCCATGGAACGATACTATTACCACATCGCAAATGCTATCAAGCTCGTGCACTATACTCTCTGCGTACTCAAGGTCTGTAATTTGCAGAGTATATGAGTTTGGCGAAAAGGCCACGAAGCCATACTTTAGCCCACCTTTTTCAAAGGTAGTGTATGGCCTTATAGTTTGCCCTGCATGGTGTATACCAAGGCTATCGAGTAGTGCTATGGTAGTTGTTCTGGCAGGGTTACCAAAGTCGCCAGCATGGTTATTGGCCAGCGATAGCATATCAAAACCAGCCTCTTTAAAATAAGGGGCATATCGCTCAGGCATTCTAAATACATAGCACTTGGTGCTGTCCTTGCATTTTTTTGAAGGTTCACCGGCATCCAAAAAACAACCTTCAAGATTGCCAAATGCTAGGGTCGCATTATTTAGCAGCGCAGTAACAGCATCAAGCAAGTTGCGCCCATCATTAGGTGGTAAGTATTTAGTTGATGGAAATGATGTGCCAAGCATCATATCGCCAACACCAGCAATGCTAATGGTATCGGGCTTTATGAGCGTATCTATGTCGGCATTTACCAAACTGGCATTTATTGAGTCGGCTCCATTTACCGGCAAGGGTTGTTGCTTTTTGGTTAAACTTGTGTCTTGGCCCAATAATGATAGCCCTAACGATAAAAATAGGAGCAATGAAATGATATAGCGCATAGTGTAGCTTAATTGCAATGGTTACAAATTAACACATTTCTTACAAAAACATTCTAGCTCACATACAGTGAGTTATACTAAGCAATATATTGTAGGTGCAATGTGCAGCAACCTACACTCGTTGTTGACGTATTGGTAATTGATTATCGGTAATAAACCTAAAACAACAGATGAAAACCTTTTACACTTTTCTTATCCTAGCATGTATTTTTTCAGTTAACGCTGTAGCCCAGGGCAATAGCAAAATGGAGGAAATAGTAGTTAAAACAGCGGTGTTTTGCGACCATTGCAATTATTGTGATAGCTGTAAGCCGAGAATTGAAACGGCCCTATTTGCGGTTGCCGGGGTAAAACAAGCAAAACTTCATATTGAAAGTCAAACCATCAAGATAGTTTACAATACAAAGAAAACCAGTAAAGCAGAAATATTAAATGCCATATTAAGCAGCGGATATGCTGCCGATGGCCTACAGCCTAAGGCTACAGACTATGCCCGGTTGGAAGGATGCTGTAAACGCAAATAGATTAACGATAATTAACTGAAATGAGCCTGTGCTTAATTTGTT
>JAGYJT010000002.1 GCA_018401955.1 Chitinophagales bacterium
CCGCCACCCACATCGGTAGCCACTACCGAGAGGCCAATGTGGGCACTGCCCATATCGCGACCACCTACGTAGTAGTCGTCAAGGTCATCATTTTTGCGGTAGAAATAGAAGCCAACGCCCATCATGGCAATAAAGTAGAGGGCAAATATCAAGATGTCAATCCAATGCAAACCGGTTTGTTATTGGTGAATTCGGCTGAGAATACGGAAAATTACGGGGAATGGCAAATTGGGGGGGGGATGAGAGATGAGAAATGGGAGACAAGAGATTTGAAATGAGCGATGGGAAGTAATGGGTGCGCTTTTGTAACCTCACCGTTCACACGTATTTCCGCTAAGGCGGAAAAGTAGGCACAGCCTTTACCGCTATCAATTGCACGTAGGCCGAAATAGCCTACGTGCAGAATGGAGATGAAACGGAGGTAGAAAACTCAATAATTAAATTGAAATAACTATTTAAGTTATCTACAATTATTGGTTATACTCCGTATTGTATGTTTAAAATCATCTAATGTTTCTGGAGAGATCTTATCCTCTTTAAGTGTAATGAAAATAGCATAAGTATCTATATCTTCTTCTCATAAACCGAAGTACCGAAAAAAGACATAGTCTTTGTCGTATATTGTAAATTTTATTTCTTTGGCATTTGGCGGAAGAATAGAGTAAAGTATAGTAGTATTTGTATCAATCGCGACTTTCTGAACACGATCCATATCTGTTGGCATTTGCTGAAAAACTGCAACCATATTGGCTTCTGCCTCTTGCATGGAATAATCCTTCATATAATAAACAGAAAAGCTCAAGTCACTATCGCTGTCAAAATCAATTATAACATTATATTCATTCGACAAGTAAGAATCAGGTTTTACTAAGTAATTCGGATAATCAAAAGAAATACAGTTGTCTTTAAAAGACTTAAATCTCGATGTTTTACAAGACGCAAAAAATAGAATAAAATAAAGCGTTAAGAAAAGCGCATTCTTCATTAGGTTGCATTTTTTAACATTCCACTCGCCCCATCTCGTCCGAAAAGGAGGACGAGTTTACGGTTCCCTTGATCCGACCTCCTTAATCACCGTAAAAAACCAGATAAGAATGTACCGTATCAATGCCTTTTACAGCCAAACCAATAATACCATCTATAATATGAGGCAGATTGATTGACCGTATTGCCTCTAAATCTAAAATTACATCTTTCATTTGAAGAGCATTAAAAACTGTATCACCATATGGATCTAAATACTTTAAAAGTATACAATCTTCAATGCCAACCAACATTACCTCTTCATTTAAAAAACAAATAGAATCACCTGATTCATTTTCTAAAACAACTTTCCACATCGAGTTATAAATTTAGGCTACTCCAAATTACCCCGCCATCTAACGCAAGCACTTAATAATTCTTGGTTTAACTAAATCCAGTATAGGCTTTCGCAATGACGTGGTTTCGGTATAAACCATTTTTCCATGGACCATAGACCATCGACCAAAAATTACTCCCCTAAATCAATCTCCATTTCTTCACCAGCATCGGGGTTGGCTTCGGCGTATTTCACGGTTTCATCCAGCACTTGATAAAACTCTTCGCCAAAGCGGCGAATAAGCGGCTCACGAAGAAAACGATAAACTGGTACTTGTAGGGCTTCGCCTAAGCTACAGGCCGGGTCGCAAATGTCCCACTCAAAGTAGTTTACAAACGTTACATCGTGTTTCTCTTTTACCCGTATTGGGTACAAATGGCACGATACCGGCTTACGGAAATCGAGTTTACCCTCTTCCCAAGCCTTCTCAATACCGCAGTATGTAATGCCGTCTTTGTAGTTTACATACACACAAGGGCCACCAGAGCCACCAACCATCGTGGTTTTAGCTTCGCCGTCTTCTGTATAATACATGCCTTTGGCTTCTACTTCGGCAATCCCTTCAGGGGTCATGTAGGGCTTAAACTTCTCGTAGTCGCGCTGCATAATCTCCACCTCAAAATCCTCCAACGGGGCACCACCTTCACCTTCAATGCAACAAGCACCCTTGCAAGCGCTCAGGTTGCACACAAACTGTTTCTTTATCACTTCCTCCGATACGAGGATATTATCGATCATGATCATATTAGTGGTACGATTTACGAGGTACGAAGTACGATTGGATAAGCCCAACCAATTTTCAATCTTGAATTTTAAATTTTAAATTCAACTAGGCACAACATTTGCCTTAACCCCTGCAATTACTATAATCACACGATAATTTGTTAATTTTCGGCAATCACTAGCATATTGGTTTCTGCATGAGCAAAGTTACTACAAAATTACAGTTGAATTACATTGCGCTGCTGTGGTTGGTTACGGCTACCATATTACCGCTTGGCCTGTTTGCCCAAAAGAACACCACACCCAATAGCCTACTTTGGGAAATTTCGGGCAATGGGATGGCCCACAACGCTTTCCTTTTCGGCACCATGCACGTAAAAGACAAGCGTGCCTTCGATTTTTCAGAGAACATGACCAACGCTTTTGATACCTGCCAAGCCTTTGCGATGGAGATTGCCTTAGAGCCGGATATCTATAAAGACATCTTTAAAATGATGGTGGCCGATGAGGGATACAAAATAGAGGACTACCTTACCACTGATGAACTAGCCAAAATAGACAACTTCTTGAAAAAAGAGTTTGGGTTCAAGCTGGAGTATTTTAAGCAGATAAAGCCCGTGTTTTTGTACATCATCATGTCGGGCACTGGCATGAGTGTAGATAATGAGCATTTTTTGGATGAATACTTGTTCCTTAAAGCCAAGCAAGAAGAAAAAACCATAATTGGCATCGAGTCTTTGGAGGAGCAGATAAATGCGCTTGATGGCCTAAGTGTACGCGAACAACTGGATTTGGTGCTTGACGCCGTGGATGGTTTCGGTAAAAATAAGAAGCTGGAGCAGAAGCTGCTAAACTACTACCAAAAGCAAGAGTTGAGCGAAATAGCTAAGTTGATAGAAGCCAGCAGCGACGAAAAGGTATCGAAGCTATTGCTTACCAACCGCAACTATGTAATGGCCGATCGCATTGCCAATTTCATAGCCAAAGAATCTACATTTATTGCCATTGGAGCCGGACACTTGCCCGGTAAAGAAGGGGTAATTGAGCTATTGAGAAAAAAGGGCTTTACAGTAACACCCGTATATTGAACTTTTCACAAACTATAGACTAAAATCTTGTGTCTTGTGTCTTGTGTCTTGTGTCTTGTGTCTTGTGTCTACTTGATACTAATCAATTCTAATCCTACAGAAATAGCCGTAGTGGTCAGATAATGGCACCCGCAAACCGCCGGCATCCAATACTTCGTCGCGAAGCATTACATTGGCTTCGAGCACCCGAAAAAAGGGCTTAGCGTCTTTATCAATAAAAATATTATCAATGCGCTGTGGTGGCGAAGAAGGGAAGTAACCATTGTAGTTAAGCTTGTTCATTGGGTTCCAGGTGATGCACTCCCCTTCTTCCTGATATATTTCGGTGTAAGTATCAAGATAATTGTTATCCAGCATTAATTGATGATTGACGGCCGAAACAGTTGGCCCCGCATTAAAGTCACCCAAAATAATGCGGATATCAGCATTGAGCGCTGCCGTAGCATTTAGCGCTTGCAGCAGTTGTTTGTTGCGTATCCTGTTAGTCCTATCCGCTTCAGTATCAAAAATGCCACCACCCACAGTAGTGTGCACATTGGTAATAGCAATGCGCTTACCATTAAAAGGCACCACAATGGATAATAGTCCCTTATCGGCCAAAGCCTTCTCTGAGATTACGTTGCGATGAAACAGACTAAATGTGGATTCGAGTATGGGCAATTTACTCAAGAAAAGCTCACCATTATGGAGGCCCACACCAAAGTCGTTTTCTTTGGTGTAATACTGGGCGTATGGGTATAAATCTTTAAGCGCCTCAATTAAATACTCCTTGTCTTGTATGCGGTATACTTCTTGAAAACCGATTACATCTATATTAAAGGCTCGTAAATAATAAGGTATCAGTTTAAGGCGCTTGTCGCTATAAGGTGTGGGCTCAAAATACTTACGCCCCATAATATAGCCATACAATATACCAGCATTAAAGGTAGCCACGGTAATAACCTGAGCACTGTCATTAGCTGCTATTGTATTTTCGGCAGCATAGTTGTATAATGCAGAAATGTACCGTGCGCAACCTTGCCAGCCTAGAGCCGCCAATAGCAACATACAAAGCATTAAACGCCTAAAAAGCTTCATGATGCAAATATAAGCCCTAGGATAACACGCTGTGGCACAAGGTTGTTAAACCTCCAATAAAATACCCACAGGGCAATGGTCACTACCTAAAACATCACTTTGAATGAACGCATCTTTAACCTGGTCTTTCAAGCCTTCGCTCACAAAAAAGTAATCAATGCGCCAGCCCACGTTCCTGTCTCGTGCGCGGAAACGTTGATCCCAGTATGAGTATAGCTCCCCTTCTTCTTTAAACAAGCGCAAAGTGTCGTAATAGCCTGTGTCAACCAGCTTATCTACCCAAGCACGCTCAATTGGCATAAAGCCACTGGTGCCCACGTTTTGCTTAGGGCGGGCAAGGTCAATCTCTTTGTGGGCCGTGTTTACATCACCACAAACTATCACCTCTTTGCCTTTGGCGCGCCAAGCTTCGGCATGCTCCAAGAAGGCATCATAAAAGTCCATTTTAAACTGCAATCGCTCTGGGCCCGAACCGCCATTGGGAAAGTAGATACCGTATATAACAAAGCTCTCGTATTCGGCGCAAATAATGCGACCCTCGTTGTCAAACTCTGGCCTATCGCCAAAACCGGTGGTAATGCTCAACGGCTCGTGCTTGGTAAATAGCGCGGTGCCACTGTACCCTTTACGCTCGCCGCAACTAAAGATGCTCTGGTATCCTGGTATATTGGTCACTTCATCCGGCATTTGGTCCAAATGGGCCTTGGTTTCCTGTAGGAAGATAAGGTCGGCATCTTGGGCATTAAACCAATCCATAAAGCCCTTTTTGGTTACAGCGCGAATGCCGTTAACGTTCCATGAGATTAGTTTCCAGGTAGCCATAGTGGGGTAGTTTGGTTAGATGGGCGAAAATAGGGAATTTGGTTGGGTTTGTTGATTTGTTAACTGGTTATTGGTTAATGGGGGCTGTTGTTGCCTTTGTATAAATAAGTTCTAAAACTACGTCTCGGGTACTTAACGCATCGTTTCGAAATTTGTTGAGCAATGTTTTGGCCACTATAAGCGGGACACTATCGAAATGATAGGTTTCCCAAGATGGCTTTTCCTTTTCGGTACCCTGCCCATATTCCAATGAAAGCGGAATAGTCTTCTTCAAAATTTCTTTATCCTCCTCGTTCCAAAATTCAAAGAATTCGATTAGAAATAGGGCATCAAAAATCCTTATTTTTAATTCGGCAGCCTTTCCATCTACTATCATCAATTGGTTAACTAATTCTGTATTCTTTTGCCTTTCGTCAGCGTTTAGCAGCAATAAAGTTTCATCTATGTAGTTCACCACATCCATTATTTTAGCATTAGCTATTACATATCCGGCCGATAATTCTGCTTTATTTGTGTCGGCCAAAATAGGCGCAAACTTTTCGCGCCATGGATTGCTCAGATTTGAGCCATATTGTTTAAGTGCAGTATCAGCAAGCGCCATGCCTTCGTCAATAAGTCTATTCGCTTGTCTAAAATCCTCATCTACGGATGCTTTAATAAAGAACACAAAACCAAGATACCCAAGCGTAAGTATTGAAACAATAATCACAACGCTCACAACCACCTTCTTATTCATTTCTCTTTTTACCCAAAACTAACCGTTTTTCCACATTCCATAAAAACGAAATTAATATTGTACGAAAATTTGGACAGTTACGGTTTATTCTTGTAAATTTGGATAAATCACCATTACACACGCACTATGCCTAAAATATTAATAGTAGACGATGAAAAGGCCATCCGCAAAACGATGCGGGAGATTTTGGAGTACGAAGGGTACACCATTGACGAGGCTGAGGATGGGCAACAAGGTGCTGATATGATTCGCGAAGGCGATTATGATGCCATATTGCTCGACATTAAAATGCCAAAATTGGATGGCATGGAGGTGCTGAAACTTGCCATGGAGCACAGTAGCGATACCCCAATAATAATGATTAGCGGCCACGCCAACATTGAAACGGCTGTGGATGCAGTTAAAAAAGGCGCTTACGATTTTATTAGCAAACCGCCTGATCTTAACCGCTTGCTGATTACCATTCGTAATGCGCTGGAAAAATCGAACTTGGTTACCGAAACCAAAGTGCTAAAGCGCAAGGTGACCAAAACCCGCGAGATAGTGGGCGAATCACCGAGCATACGTAAAATTAAAGAAACCATTGACCGTGTGGCACCTACTGATGCCCGAGTATTGGTTACCGGAGAAAACGGTACTGGTAAAGAGTTGGTTGCCCGATGGATACATGAGCGTAGCCAACGCGCAACAGCCCCAATGATTGAGGTTAACTGCGCCGCCATACCTACGGACCTGATTGAGAGCGAACTTTTCGGCCACGAGAAGGGGGCTTTTACCAGTGCTATCAAGCAGCGCATCGGTAAGTTTGAGCAGGCCAACGGTGGCACCTTGTTTATGGACGAGATTGGCGACATGAGTCTTTCGGCCCAAGCCAAAGTGTTGCGCGCTTTGCAAGAAAACCGTATTACCCGTGTAGGTGGCGATAAGGATATACCCGTTAACGTGCGCATAGTGGCGGCTACCAACAAAGACCTGATTAAAGAAATTGAGGCAGGCAACTTCCGCATGGACCTTTACCACCGCTTGAGCGTGATATTGATTCACGTATCGAGCCTTAACGAGCGTAAGGATGATATACCGCTGTTGGCTGAGAAGTTTGTAAAGGAAATTTGTGAGGACTACGGTATCCCTAAAAAGGTGATTACGCCTAAGGCCATTGTAGAACTGCAAAACATCAACTGGACAGGTAACATACGCGAGCTGCACAATATACTGGAGCGCTTAGTGATACTTACGCCAGAGAACAAGATAACCGAGGAGGAGGTAAACCAGTTTGTACCAAATGTAAACCCTACCTTTAATCCTACGGATTACTTTGAGCAGTTCACCAAGTTCCAAGACTTTAAAGACCACATGGAGCGCCTGTTTATTGAGCACAAGCTGAAGAAAAACAACTGGAATGTATCTAAATCGGCAGAAGAGATTGACATACAGCGCAGCCACTTGTACAACAAAATAGAGAAGTACGATTTGAAGCGCAGCTAGAGTTGTAGTGCGCACAGCACTGAGCGTTAGTTGCTCTCTCAGGGGGTTGCCACGTCGCACTGTTGCTGCGCAACAGCACTCCTCGCAATGACGGACTTATTAAAACAGAAAGGCCGCAATCTCGTTTTAAGCGAGATTGCGGCCTTCTTCATTTACTAACCTTTATCTTAGAATTACTTCTTGTCTTCGGTTACGTCTTCAAACTCAACGTCGGTTACATCGCCTTGGTCGGCAGCACCTTCGTTTGTGGCACCACCGTCAGGGCCAGGTTGACCACCTTCAGCACCGCCAGCAGCTTGCTGCGCGTTGTAAAGGTCTTGCGAAGCCGCTTCCCAAGCATCGTTCAACTTCTTGGTCAGTTCTTCAATCTTATCCATCTCCTTAGCATCTACCGCAGCCTTAAGCTCTTTGGCAGCATCTTCAATTACCGCTTTCTTGTCAGCAGGTAATTTATCGCCAAATTCTTTCAACTGTTTCTCGGTAGTAAAAACCAACGAGTCTGCCGCGTTAGTCTTCTCAACACGCTCACGCTCTTTCTGGTCGGCATCTTCGTTCGCTTTTGCCTCAGCGCGCATTTTTTCAATCTCCTCTTTACTTAGGCCAGTTGTGGCTTCAATGCGGATGGATTGTTGCTTGCCAGTGCCTTTATCTTTAGCGCTTACTTGCAATATACCGTTGGCATCAATATCAAAGGTTACTTCAATTTGTGGCACCCCACGCTGTGCGGTAGGTATATCAGTTAAGTGGAAACGACCAATAGTACGGTTGTCCCTAGCCATGCCACGCTCACCTTGCAACACGTGTATCTCTACGCTGGTCTGTCCGTCGGCGGCAGTGGTAAACACTTGACTCTCCTTCTTAGGGATGGTAGCGTTCGATTCGATCAACTTGGTCATTACACCGCCCATGGTTTCAATACCCAACGAAAGTGGGGTAACGTCAACCAACACGATATCATCGCTCACATCACCGCTCAATATACCACCTTGGATGGCAGCACCCATGGCTACTACTTCATCCGGGTTAACACCTTTAGAAGGTTTTTTGCCGAAGAACTTCTCAACCACTTCCTGAATTTTAGGAATACGGGTTGATCCGCCAACCAAAATCACTTCGTCAATATCGCTAGTCTTATAACCAGCATCTTTCAATGCTTTGCGGCAAGGCTCCAAGCTACGCTCAACCAAGCTATCAGCTAGTTGCTCAAATTTCGCACGGGTCAATTTCTTCACCAAGTGCTTAGGCACACCGTCAACAGCCGTTACATAAGGCAAGTTAATTTCGGTTTCGTTGCTACCCGAAAGCTCGATTTTAGCTTTCTCAGCAGCTTCTTTCAAGCGCTGTAAAGCCATAGGGTCTTTGCGCAAGTCCATATTGTCGCTAGCCTTAAACTCGTCGGCCAACCAGTCGATAATCACTTGGTCAAAGTCATCACCACCAAGGTGGGTGTCACCGTTGGTAGATTTTACTTCGAACACGCCATCGCCCAACTCAAGGATAGATACATCGAACGTACCACCACCTAAGTCATACACGGCAATTTTCATATCCCTACCACCTTTATCAAAACCGTAAGCCAAAGCGGCAGCGGTAGGCTCATTGATGATACGCTTTACGTTAAGGCCAGCAATCTGTCCAGCCTCTTTGGTAGCTTGGCGTTGGCTATCGTTAAAGTAGGCCGGCACGGTTACAACCGCTTCGGTTACTTCGTGGCCAAGGTAATCTTCAGCTACTTTCTTCATTTTCTGTAACACCATTGCCGAAATTTCTTGCGGGGTGTACATACGTCCGTCAATATCTACACGCACAGTGTCGTTATCGCCACGCACAGCTTTATAAGCTACACGCTCAGCCTCAGTGCTCACTTCGCTAAAGCGGTGACCCATAAAACGTTTGATTGAAGAGATGGTACGGGTAGGATTAGTTATAGCTTGGCGCTTGGCGCTATCACCAATTTTACGCTCACCATTGTCCAAAAATCCAATCACCGATGGGGTAGTTCTTCTACCCTCCTCATTTGCAATTACCACTGGTTCGTTACCTTCAATTACGGCTACGCAGGAGTTAGTGGTTCCTAAGTCAATTCCAATTATTTTTCCCATTACAACAGGTTTATTTTATGTTTTGTTAATCAAGTTCGCATACAACCCTAATCAATAAACATACCATTGCACCGCAGGTGACAAATTGTACCCCAAATAGCATTAATGACGGAAAATAAATGAAGATACTGACAAACAGTAATGACAAAATGGCAATAAGCTGCTTTTAATTACAGCTCACAGGCACGTCAACTTGAAAGTTGAGGGCTCTAGTAAATTGGCCGCAAGCCAAGCTATCCTTGCTTGGTGTGCTAATACCAACCTCTGGGCGGCTTTTGCTGTACCTACTTGAAAAAACGCCATAGCCACCCTCAAGATTAGTGTAAATAGGACGAGCCTCAAGGGCCGTAATGCCAGATTCGCCCTGGGCACTGCGGAGCATGTCATAAAAATCTTGTGCACCAGCATAATATATATACTCCAATGGCAGCTCCAATGGCTCACGCGTTATACTTGGGTTAACCGAAAGCTCAGAGCCGATAAACGCCAACAAATCTTGCCCATTATAGCGTGCTATTAACGGTTGGTTGCCCGGGTTGTTATTGGCCCCCAATGTATTGGAAACCAAGTTTCTTTGAAACAAATACTCAACAAACATAGTATCGCCGCCACCAGTTACTGCGCCTTCCCATTGGCGATAGTAAAAACGTACAGCAACATCATACACCTTGCCATCTGGCGGTGACGAAAAAGCTACCTCAATTTGTTGCGGATTTCCATTGGGCAACTTGCTTACCAAACTGGTGGTAAAAGGAAATGCCAATACATCCGACGGCTGGGTAAGCCTAAACGAATCGACCATATTGGTAGTGGCCGTAACCAACTTGCCGGTAACGGTATTTTCTACCTTCAATCGGTACTCTTCTTTAAAATCTAGCTGCTCGGGCAACACATATATAAGGTGTGGCGCCGTGGCAAACAACCCGGTATCTTTAGGTAACGTTCTATCTTCAACAAAATTAAACACGGCTCCATCAGATATGCGCTCAATTGATACTTCGAGTTGATTGGCCAAATAATAGATAGAATCAGGCTCAAGGGCAATTTCCAAAGCACTACGGTCATCACTTATATAGCCTCTTGATATGCGTATATATTGGGTATCTTTACTGGCATCCATCAAACCATAAACCACTATGGTTTCCTCATAGTCAGCCGAAATATCAAAATCGGTGCTGCAGGCACTAAACAGCAAACTAAACAGGGCGGCAAGGATGGCATACTTCTTCATAGTGTGCAAAGATAATACTTACGCCAACACAAAGTGGCAGGTTTTAGACGAATGGTAATGTGGATATCCACAAGGCGGGTTACAACTGTATCAAAACAAATGAAAGTTACCTATTCCATATTAATTGTTACACTTACCACCAGCAACTATTAACATTATTTATCTCTCATTAACCCTTGCAACCCCAACGCACCAGTAATTTTTTATAATTTTGTCCCAAAGCACCAGCTATTATGGCTCAACAAGCCGGAAAACAAGCCACTAAACGATCTAAACCGTCATACGCCTACGCCATTGTAAGCGTAACCCTTACCCTGTTTATGCTGGGCTTGGTGGGTAGCCTTATTTTATACTCTGAAAGTGGTTCGCGTTTTTTGAAGGAGCAGATTGAGATTAACCTGGAGCTGAAACAAACTGCCAACGAGGTTGACATTTTGCAGTTGCAAAAAAAGCTGGAGAAGGAAGACTACGTAAAGAGCAGCAAGTATGTAAGCAAAGAAGAGGCTGCCAAAATAACCATGGAAGAATTGGGCGGCGATCTGAGCTTATTGGATTACAACCCTTTGTTTGCCAAAATATCGCTCAACTTCCAATCAGAGTACATACACCCCGACTCGTTGGAGAAGATTACCGCTGAGATAAAAAAGAACCCCTTGGTATCTGATGTGTATTATGATAGCGTAACTTCGGTGCTGGTTGATAAAGGGCTGCGCCAAGCCAGTTTGGTTATCAGTGGCCTGGGGTTGTTGGTATTGATTATTTCGCTTACCTTAATTGACAACACCATCCGCTTGATGATGTACTCTAACCGTTTTCTTATAAAGAGTATGCAATTAGTGGGCGCTACCCGGTGGTTTATTATTAAGCCGTTTATTTTGCGTGGTTTGTTCAATGGGTTTATAAGCAGTACTATTGCCATAATTGCGCTGGCTGGTTGCATTTATTGGTATATGCAGGCCTACCCTAGTATTACTATCGAAATATCGGTGGTACATTTCGGGTTGGTGTTTTTAGCAGTGATGCTCACCGGCCTTATTATATCAACGTTCAGCACTTACCGTGCTGTTTCAAAATATCTTACGTTAAAATTAGACGAGCTTTATTAACTTTGATGCCATGAGTATTTCGCAAAGCCAAAAAAACGTATTGGAAACCAATCCATCTAATGCGGCAACCCAATTGAAAGATAGCAACGCGCCGATGTTCGGGCCGAAGAATTTTTTGCTGATGGCAATTGGTGTGGCACTTATTGTAGTAGGCTATGTATTAATGGTTGGCGGTAGCAGCGATGCCAACCCAGAGGTGTTTAATGCCGACGAGAAATACAGCTTTGTGCGCATCACCCTTTCTCCATTGCTAATTTTGGCAGGCTTGGCTATTCAGATTCCAGCCATTTTGTTGCGCGCTAAGTAATCAACCATGGATTGGTTCGAGTCACTCCTTTTAGGAATTATACAAGGCCTTACCGAGTTTTTGCCCGTTAGCAGTAGCGGCCATTTAGAGCTAGTAAAAGCTATGTTAGGCAACGACGCGCTCCCTGCTGAATCGTTGTTGTTTACCGTGGTGGTGCACTTTGCCACAGCATTGAGTACCGTGGTGGTTTTCCATAGAGAAATATGGGAGATACTCAAAGGCCTGTTCTCTTTTACTTGGAACGATAATACCCAGTTTGCCTTTAAAATTGTTCTCTCTATGGTGCCGGCAGCATTTGTTGGGGTATTTTTTGAGGATGCCATTGATAACTTGTTTACTGGCCAAGTGATATTGGTAGGCTTTATGCTATTGCTTACCGGGTTATTGCTTTTCTTGGCAGATAAGGCCAAATTTACGGGCAAGCCTGTGAGTTTTGGTAATGCATTTTTAATTGGCATAGCACAGGCCATAGCCATATTGCCAGGCATATCGCGCTCAGGTGCTACCATTTCTACATCGGTATTATTGGGTGTAGATAGGGACAGGGCCGCACGGTTTTCGTTCTTAATGGTGGTGCCCCTTATTTTTGGTAAAATTGCCAAAGACCTATTGGGTGGAGAAGTTGCCGTATCTAATGGTGCAGCGATTGGTTTGGTTGTAGGTTTTGTTGCCGCATTCCTTACTGGGCTTTTGGCTTGCCGATTGATGATAACGCTAGTGCGCCGTGCTAAGCTCAAATACTTTTCTTATTACTGTTTTGTGGTGGGCATTACGGCCATCCTTGTGGGGTACTTCGCATGATATTTACCAAAGGTTCTACCAATTTCGATTTCCAATCGGGCCAAATTATTTTGGTTGATAAACCGATGGAATGGACTTCATTTGATGTAGTAAAAAAGGTTAAAAATGCCACCAAAGCCAAAACCGGCCATGCGGGCACACTTGACCCACTGGCTACCGGATTGGTAATATTGTGCACAGGCAAATTCACCAAACGCATACAAGAGCTGCAAGACCAAGAGAAGGAATATACAGGCACCATTTGCCTGGGCGCTACTCGCCCATCGTACGATCAAGAGACCGAGATTGACCAGACCTACCCTACCGAGCACATTACCCCTGAGCTGATAGCCCAAGCGGCCAAGGGGTATACTGGTGAAATTGACCAAATGCCGCCTATATTTTCAGCACTTAAAGTTGATGGTAAAACCGCTTACAACATGGCCCGCAAAGGGCAAGATGTAGTTTTGCAACCGCGCAAGATTACCATATACGAGTTTGAGATAACTGGTATTGAGATGCCGATGGTGCACTTCAGGGTAAAATGTAGCAAGGGTACTTACATTCGCTCATTGGCATACGATATTGGTAAAATGCTAAACAGTGGTGCGTACCTGCACGACTTGAGGCGCACCCAAAGCGGTCCGCACCATGTGGACAATGCTTGGACGGTGACTGAGCTAACCGAATATCTCTTTGCGCACAAAGATGTAATTTTGCAGCATGCGGGTATTCAGAAGCGTTGAGGGATTACCAGAGTTTACAAACGGCGTACTTACCATCGGTACGTTTGATGGGGTTCATTTGGGCCACCAACAGATACTAAAGCGCATTAACCAACAAGCGGATGAGATAGGCGGCGAGAGCATTATCCTTACCTTTCATCCGCACCCGCGCCTAGTGGTAAACCCTAATGATACTAGTTTAAAGTTACTGAACACCCTAGAAGAGAAGATTGCCCTAATGGAGCAATATGGGGTAGATAACCTAATTGTAGCACCCTTCTCCATTGAGTTTTCCAAACTTACCGCCCGCCAATATGTAGAGGATTTTCTTTGGAAGAACATACAACCCAAGCGAGTAGTTATCGGCTACGACCACCGCTTTGGCAACAACCGCGAAGGTGGACTAGAGTTGTTTTTGGAGTTGGGCAAAGAGCTGGGTTTTGAAGTGGAGGAAATAGCCAAACAAATGGTTGACGACCTGGCCGTAAGCTCTACCAAAGTGCGAACGGCCTTGCAAGCTGGCGAAGTAGCGCAAGCAAACCATTTATTGGGCCACGACTATAGTTTGCACGGCACCGTGGTTGAAGGGCATCAAATGGGTCGCCAATTGGGTTACCCCACTGCCAACATACACCCCAACAATCCCAATAAACTAATACCAGCTATGGGTGTGTATGCGGTAAAGGTAAGGTTAGAAGGGCAATTGTACCCCGCTATGATGAACATTGGCAACAATCCTACTTTTGAGGGCCGCGCTAGTAGTATTGAGGTCAACCTGTTTGATTTTGACCGCGACATTTATAGCATGGAGTTGGATGTGGTATTTGTGCAGCGCCTACGCGACGAACTGAAGTTTGATGGCAAAGAAGCCCTCATCAAACAAATGGCAGAAGACGAAAAGCTATCACGAAAGTTGTTATATTAGTATTGGTATAGACACAAGAAATGTCCCCCTGAGCGTAGTCGAAGGGCCCAAGACACAAGACTAAAATATTTTTGGTTCGAAATAAAACTCGCAACCCATAACTCGTAACTCGTAACCAGCATGAAAAACCCATTTATACAAACCATACTGATACTGTTGCTCACCATGGCAGGTACTGGTACTATACTGGCCCAAACCGAAGTGGAACTGGACAACAAAATGTTTGGTGGCAACTGGTTTGATACCATGGAAGAAGCCAAACAAAAGCCCAATGAAGTTTATTACCTAGACCTGAGCTTGCAAAAACTAAAGACCTTCCCGGTGGAGATTTTTAATTTCCCTAACTTGAAGGAGTTGCACCTGCCCTACAACTATTGGAGCTCTTTGCCCGCCACCGGTTGGGAAAAGCTGACCAAACTGGAGATACTTGACCTAAGTGGCAACTATTACCTAAATAAACTTCCTGTTGATGGTCTTGCGCAGCTTAAAGCTTTGCGTAGCCTATTGCTTAAGGATAACAAGCTGAACGCTGGCGAGGCCGATAAAGTAGCTAAAGCATTACCAAACGCCAAGGTAGAAACCAAGTAAACCCACCTATGCAAACCCTATTGTTGCTGCTAACTATTGCTTTGATGCCCGTGGGTGGATATGAATTGGAAGTATACAGGCATTGGGAAGCCAAAGACCAATTGTTTCGGGACAAGGAAACCTCTCCTATCCTTAATAAAAAGGAGCGTAAAAACTTTACTGGTATCAAGCATTACCCGCCCGATAGACGTTTGGTAATAACCGCCAAATACCAACCTTTGATTGAAGAAGATACCCTAGAGTTTATTACCTCCTCAGGCTCTGTAAAGCTGTACGCCAAAGTGGCAACGTTGGAGTTTACCATTGATAGCACCGCGCTTTCTTTACCAGCCTACCAAGGCATTGAACTGCGTAAAAAGGCTGGTTATGAGAAGTATCTTTTTGTGCCCTTTACCGATAACACCAGCGGTAAGGAAACATACGGCGGTGGACGTTATCTGGATTTAGAGATACCTGAAAGCGATACTATCACCATCGACTTCAATTACGCCTACAATCCCTATTGCGCCTACACCAACGGCTACTCATGCCCCATACCCAAACCCGAAAGCAGGTTATCAATTAGTGTGTTGGCTGGGGAGAAGGCTTATCAATAAGCACTCCTCGTCATTTAACCCTACCCGTCATTGCGAAAAAGGTATTTTTGGCAACTTTTCTCACTGCCTTGGCAGTAATCCCCTCACAATTTGTACAAGATGAACCATACCACTGCCCCATTTTGATCATGATGATGTGCGTTCTTAAACACTTTTCATCGGCTCAGGGGATTGCTTCAAGCCCTTGTTAGGTATCGGTTTGTTGGCTTTAGTTTGGGCTTTCGCAATGACGGAAAATTTCGCAATGAAGGTTTCCTGTTTCTCATCTCTCATTTCACATCTGTCAATGCTTGCTCCAAATCATCTATGAGCACTTGTGGATCTTCCAACCCGACATACAACCGCACCAAGTTCCAAGGTAAGTCTGGTCTTAACCGAGTGGTACTACCGGCCAATGCACAGGCTGGCAACACCAAGCTCTCGTGTCCTCCCCACGAGCAGGCAAGCAAAAAGCGCTTCAGTTTATCGGCAAAGCGCTCCACTTCGGTAGCATCATGTACATCCAACAGTATCGAAAACAAGCCGCCACAATCGCCCATTTGTTTTTGCGCCAGCGCATATTGAGGGTGCGATGGATGGCCGGGGTATAAAAGCTGTTTCACCTTAGGGTGGTTGTGCAGGTAGTTTGCAACCAGCATGCCACTTTGCGTTGAACGCTCATAACGAATGGGTAAGGTTCGCAGGCTCCTGAGTAGCAGCGATGATGTATGGGGCGATACAATACCACCCAGGTTCATAAACTCATGATCAAAAATTAGCTTAATGATGGCCTTGCTGCTGCACACCACGCCAGCTATTACATCGCTATGGCCCCCAAAGTACTTGCTTGCTGAGTGCACCACAATATCAACGCCCAATTTGGCGGGCTGTTGCCCCAGCGGCGTAGCATAGCTGTTATCAATTACCGTTACTATGCCTCGTGGCTTGGCAATGGCACACACCGCTTCCAAATCCACCAGTTCAAAGGTAAGTGAGTTGGGGCTCTCTAAGTACAACATACGGGTGTGGGGCAGTATGGCAGCCTCAATAGCAACAGTATCTTCAGCAGGCACATAGGTAACCGCTACGCCAAACCTACCCAACAATTGATTGAACAATTTCTCGGCCCAGCCATAAGGTTTCTGCACGCATACTACATGGTCGCCAGCCTTTAGCTGGCTAATTACCGCGGCACTTACCGCTGCTATGCCGCTGCCAAACACCAGCGCATCATCGGTACCTTCCAGTGCTGCAAGCTTTTTGCATAGCATTCCCGTAGTTGGGTTAAGCCCTCGTGTATAAAAAGGCACCTCTTGCTCATGTGGCAATGCATGGCGCATGGCAGCTACACTAGGAAAAGCAAAATTGCTGGTTTGATATATGGGTGGCGATACCGCACCGTGGTATGTCTCCCGGTCTTCGCCAAGGTGGTTGAGTATGTAGGATAGGTCCATTGATGCTAACTATTGGTTACTAATAACTTTAAAACTGTGTGCTTCAATGTTCATTCAAAGTAGCTAATCCTTATCTTTTAAATAGCACATCGGGCTACAAGTTATAAGTAAATTTTCAATCGAACCACCGCCGTTTTCTATGTTCCTTTCATTTTTATTCGGCTTGTGCGTATATAACGTTTTTACTTGTGTAACTAAGCTCAGCACCCTAAAATTTAGTGCTTTTATTAGCAAGTTACCAATCATAAAGTGCATCACATTCCGAATTTTTTATACTTTTATGGAGTATAACAACTCAAAACATGAGAACTTTAACTATTCAAATTGTCCTTTTTACCATCATTATAGCATTTGCATTTACAGCCTGTAAAAAGGATAATGCAGATGGAAACAATAATATCAATAACAGTTTCGCTCCCAACATACAACCTATTACCAGTGGGTTGCAGGCCAACACGTTGTTCAGTTTGGATATTAATGGTGATGGTAGGTTCGTAGTGTATTCAACATCTGTAAGTCTATCCGCCCAAGACACAGACAATCTGTATGACGTTTACCGATACGATAGGTTGACCAACACAACTACTTTAATATCCACCAACTTAGTACGTAACGCTTTCGGGGTAAGTATTTCGGATGATGGCAACCGCATATTGTATACGGCCTCTCAAATAGCCAGCCAAGGCGGAGGGCCAGATAGGCCCACGGCTATTTACCTTTGGGAAAACGGTAATATACTAACCGTTACCGAGGGCCAACAAGACCCGCTCTTCCCCTTTCCTTTTTTAATTCCTGCGGTAGCTTTTACCAATATCATATCACCTGATGGAAGGTTTATTGCGGCTAATGTAGACCTCAATCATTTTATTTATGATATTGCTGCTCAACAATCAACACTAATAAGCAATGGCCAACCAGTAGATTTTTCGTCTGACGGACGCTTTCATACTTGGGTTGACGTAGATATCTTGAGTCCTGGCCAGTCGCCACAGGTTTGGAGGTACGACAGGATAACACAAGAGAATATACCCATTACCAATGACACCAGATACTCTGATGAACCACGTTGCAGCGGTGATGGCAGCAAAGTAGTTTTTATATCGGAGTTGAGCAATTTGATAGGTGCTGAAGATAATAACGGCTTAGCCGATGCATTTTTGTTTGATGCCACTATACCCAAGTACACCCGCATCAGTCCGGCCAGTGCTAATGGGCCCACCACTGGTGTAGATATATCAGCCGATGGCAATGTTATTGCATTTGCGACATCGGATAATACCATGGGGCTTGCGGATAATAACCTGTTTAGTGATATTATAGTGCAGATAAATGGCCAAAAGACCAACCTTACCGGCAACGCTAACAACGAAAGTGGCTTACCGCGCCTTAGCAGCGACGGAAACTTCCTTGTGTTTGTAAGCGGCGCTACCAATATTGGCGGTGGTAGCGTGGGGCCTAACATATATATAGCTGGGCCATTGAGGCAGTAAGCTGCTTTAAGCCCTCTATAAATGGTGAAGCTAAACGTTAAACCATAGAGCCGGAAGGTGGAAACCCCTACCAAACTGCATTAAGACTTCTATAAACCCGGAATTTTCTTGTTCTCTTTAGCGAGCATACTCGCTTCTAATATGCGCTTTTGCCTAGTGGCGTCCGTCTTGGCCAATTTTATCCACCTTAGTATAAACCGCTGGCTAGATGGGGAAAACTTATTGAAATAATCCATTGCCGGTGAGTGCTGCTCCAAGCATGCTATCAAATCCTTTGGTTTTATCAACTGGTCTACATCATCCATAAAATGCCAACTGCCATTGGCTTTTGATCTTGCTACCTCCTTTCTTCCAGCATCAGTCATTAGCCCAGCCGCCTCCAGTTTTGCAAAGCGGTCTTTATAGGTTTTGGTCCAATGTTCCGCTTTGCGTGGCGTTATCAATTGCATGGTTTGGTCTTCGTTCAGCTTCCTTCTTATGCCATCTATCCAACCAAAGCACAACAGCTCATCAAGTATTTCCGACACCGAAACATACTTGTCCTCAATATGCTTCTTATAGGTTACTACCCAAATGCCCTCTTTTTGTTGGTGATGGTTAGCTAGCCATTGCCTCAACTCGCCAGCGGAGCTTATTACCACCTTCTCAAAATTTTCGGTTTTTACCACACACGTAAATTTCGAATAGAAACGTACGTTGGCTTAAAAATGTTTGATTGTTATTAGCAAAGTAGGGCTATCGTGCAAATTACCCTCAACAAAGCAGTACCAACAACTAGCGATAAAGCTTTAAGGCAAACTAACTATTATCAATTACTTTACTGTTTGCACTTTTAGTACCAAGGTGGTGAGACTTTAAATGCCTTAGAATATTTGAGCAGTTTTTCAATATCCACTTCCCCTTTAGCATCCATGCAGCCACATTTATAAATTTCCTTCACTATATGAAGAGTACTATGAGCTGAGTACAAAATATCATGCTCATTATTGAAATACAATTTTGCATAACGCACCATTTGATCATAACCATTTACAGACCTTCTATCAATTTGAGCAGCGGCTTTGAAGTAAACTACCTGTCGGTTCGGACTGGTAAAATTAGCTACTTCATTCTTTTTGAAGACAAAAGTGCTGTGCATATATGGCTCGCCATCAACATAATATATCTCGTTGTTAAGTTTTACTTTTTGGGCGCTTGCCGAAATGGAAATTGCAAACAAAAGGATAACCAATATCGCTTTCATGCCTTTTTTAGGGCTAAAATAATAATTTATTTACTCATTAGGGACTGTGGAAACCGTATGAATGTGATGTAGCAATTATGAAACATTGAAGGTGGTATGGCGGCGCACTATGCCATTTGATTATCTGTGTGGGCAGTTACTTGTGAGCAAAGTGGCTTCGTTTGGCTCATTTATTGATAGACCAAACTACGCTACTGCCTACGGCACCACTTTTCTAATCAATTATAAAACCACAATCATGAAAAACAAAGTAGCCACCGTATTAATAGTAGTAGGAATCATTTTGGGTGGGTTTGGCATATACCAACAAACCCAAGACAACGAGATAATTGAAATAGGAGACATGTCAATAGACCGCAGCGCCGAGCACAACATCAATTGGATGGAAATAGCCGGCGGCGCTTTGGTTGTAGCAGGCATAGTGGCATTTTTTGTGCCGGGTAAAAAGTGATTTTAAAAAAGCAATACCCTAGCTGGCAGCAATGTTTGCTAGGGTATATTATTAATGAGCGGTACTAACAACTTCACTCAATAAGGCTATTCAATCCCAGATAAACGGCCGCTCAACACCCATTGCCCTCAAGTAACCAATAAACTGCCCTGCATGCACGGCTTCGTGATAGCCGATGCGCAACAGGTAATCGCCCAATAGCTTCTTGGTGCCGTTGCCGGGGTGTATTATCTCAGTGTTGGACAGTTGGGTGGGTGTAAACTGCTTTACGCTTTCCAGAAACTCGAGCCTAAATGGTTCGGCAAAAGCCAGTTCGTCGTTCAAATCGGTAAACGGCCTACCCTCCCAAGGTGAGCGATAATTGGTCATGTCTGCACCATTAACAATCATATTCCAACCATAATCGGCAGCCAGCACGTGGCGAATATGCTCCATAGCAGTCATGGCCTGCGGGTCGGGCCGCCAGAAATAATGCTCCTCTGGCAAACCTCGCCACAGCAAAATACTCCGCCTCCGTATCTCATGAAAGTTCGACAACAAAAAATCAGCATCAACCATAGGGTTTCAAAGGTAGGGAATTATGTTGCTATGTTATGGGGGGATGGAGGCACAAGGTACGTTTCATCCTCGTCAAAAAAAGACGAGGACGATAAACGCCATTGAGCAGTGAAGTTGCCAGCTCCCCTCCTTCGAATGGCCTTTTTGCGTGTAGGCGAAAGGAGGGGTTGGGGGTGGTTACACGTAACATGTAAACAAGGAAAGCAAAAATAATTAGCTAAATATTTGCTATTTTATTTAGTTTAAATTATTTTTGCCTTGATGAACCTGCAACTCCATAACAGAAAACCCTTAAAGGTATACCGCAAAGCGTTGCGTAATGATAGCACATTGGAGGAAAAGATGCTTTGGAAGGCACTGCGCAATGGGCAATTAGGTGGAAAGAAGTTTAGGCGGCAACATAGCATCAGCAATTATATTGTCGATTTTTATTGTGCCAGTGAAAAATTGGTAATTGAATTGGATGGGCAACAACATTTCATCCCAGGTGGGCAAGAGGCTGATTTTGTAAGGGATGAGTACCTTAGGAGCCAAAATTTTAAAGTCTTGCGATTTGAGAACTGGCAAGTGCGGCAAGATGTAAATCTGGTTGTGGAAGCGATTCGGCAGGCGATATTTGACTAGCATTACGTGTAACCACCCCCAACCCCTCCTTTTGCAAACGCTGCACTGGCTAAGCGAAGGAGGGGAGCTACCACGGTTAGTGCATTATTTAGCCTATTTAGTTTGCAGAATGATTAGTGCGGTATAGTTAGTTTCTGATTTGTAAAGCCCCGTTAAGGCGGAAAGCGAGGCACAGCCTTGGCATTATTTCCACGTAGGCCTAAAATAGCCTAAGCGGAGAATGGGGGATTAAAATTAGGGCGTATATCGGGACTTAGGTAGTAATCCATCAGCGTTTGAGATACACCATAGTTATCCATTATCTCTTGAATATCAGAAGGATTATTATATAAAGTAAAATCGGTTTGGTTGACATGGTCAGTAGCCTCATCAGTAAAATAAAATGATTCTAACTGGCCAGTATTTGCATCATAACTGCATAAAAAAACTGGTTCATACCTGTTTCTGTCAAAATCCCAATAATACTTCTCTAGAGTTGAGAAATCTATATTGTCATTAGCATCTGATTTCCCTTTGCCAATTCTGTTTCCAGCCAAATCATACAATTCTATCCATTTGGACTCTAAAGTATTTGTCCTATTATAGTCAAAATAAGTTAGCAATTTGTAATTGCTTATCATTTCTATATCTACAATTGCAAGACCAAAACTTGGCCCATAACTGGCTAATATTGTTGGATGGGGTTGGTTACTATTGTTATAGATTTTGACAGAAGCCACCCTACCGGATAGAATTAATTCTTCTTTCTCAAGAATACCATTTAAGTAGCATTCGATACAATAAGCATCTAACTCCTTTATTTGTTGCTCAGTAAGCAATTCACCGTCAATATCCTTATATAGCACCTCCATTTATATCTAGTTTAATTCAATCTGAACTTATTCGGCGGCGGGGTTGATAAGCTATCTCTTGAAAACATTCACCCCTCCTGTACTTGATATAAAAAACATACTTTCATCAGGTGAGAATCCACAGTTTAAATCATTATACTCCATTCCTATCAACTTAATCAACACCATCTCTTCCCATATATTAGTACCTGAAGTTGGGGGCTTCATAAATACCGCCGCATTAGGCCAGTATGGATAGACTAAACCAAGTTTCCATCCATCTGAACAAACATGATTGCCCGCTCCGCCATAAATCCCGAAAACACTAACCTGTTCATTAAGCTCATTTACGGTAAAAAGTTGGTTATCCTTCGATAAGCTGTCTGCTATAGCTGTCTTAGTCTGTATAACTTCTATATTTTCTTTTGGATCAATTATGATGTATCCATCAAAGTCCACTAATAGAATAAGATTATCCTTTGTCCAACCAACACAATGAATTTGTTCTCTTAGTATTGCTTGAATAAATTTCCATAGGTGGGGAGGTTCATCTAATGAAAGTGTTCTTACCTCTTCTAAATACTTCCTCTGGTAACTAGAGAGTTCTTGATGTTCAAAACTACTATTAGCCATACAAAACAGATTAATTTCAACAACCCCTCACATTCCCACACTCACCATTATCCCATGCATTTAATGCTGAATATCTTCGTTTAAAAGACGAAGACGAGTGGGGGCAATATGGGCCCTAATTTAAAGCACAAACTAAAGGCTTGTACTAACTGGCTGTGTTGCCATTTTCAAGCTATCAAGTACGTGATATTTTGAACCTAATCTAAATGTTACGTACACTTTAGCACTATCTACTACCTCCATGTATTCATCATAAGTTATACGTTTGCTTTCAACTGCAGCATACGCACTATCTAGGATAGCTCCGTAATCATTGCGCAACCTTATCACTTTTTGGGTACAACTATTTATTCTAACAGAATCAAATTCACCTTCATAAATAGATATCATAGAATCGATTTGTAAAGAAACTGAGTCCAATTTTTCCTTTATCTGGCTAATATACTGAACGTGTGTACTTTCTTCTTCTTTGGTTACCGTATTGCAAGAAGCAATAACTAACAATACTATTAAAACCTTTAAAATTTTCATAGTGTACATTGGGGGAAACTAAAATAACAAACAGCGCAACTTGCAACTGCGAAAACCTTGCGCTAATATAAAATATTTATCTCAAGCTATCACATCCCCACACTCACCATTATCCCGTGCATTTCTTGCTGAATTTCTTCAGCGGCGGCGCGGGCTTTGGCGGCTATGTCGGTGGCACTGTTGCTGGCGAAGATGATGCTGCGGCTGGCTGCTACCAATAGGCCCACTTTATCGGTCAATCCGTATTTGCAAACTTCGCCCAAGTCGCCGCCTTGCGCACCAATGCCGGGCACAAGCAGAAAGTTGTCGGGCGCGTGCTTGCGCACGGTGGCAAACATTTCTGGGTGGGTGGCACCTACTACAAACATAATGTTTTCGGCAGTGCCCCACGTGTTGCCCGCCTTTAGTACCTGCTCAAAAAAGTTGAGGCCATCGGCTTGCAGCATCTGCAGGTCTTGACTGCCTGGGTTGCTGGTAAGGCCCAGCAAAATGGCCCACTTACCGGGGTACTCCAGGTAGGGCGTTACGCTATCGTGCCCCATATACGGCGAAAGGGTAATGGCATCGCAATTCAGCGTTTTAAAGAACGCCTCGGCATACATTCGGCTGGTGTTGCCAATGTCGCCACGCTTGGCATCTGCCAGCTTAAACAGACCCTCAGGTATATACTCCAGCGTTTTGCGCATACTCTCCCACCCTTTGGCCCCATGCGCCTCGTAGAAAGCCGTATTGAGCTTATAGCCTACACACAAATCGTGCGTGGCATCAATTATCATTTTGTTGTACTCGTATATAGGGTCTTCCATGGCTTGGTACTCGGCGGGCAGCTTGGCCAATTCGGTATCAAGGCCAACCAATAAAAAGGTACGTTTCTCTGTAATCTGCTCAAAGAGTTGTTGGTGGGTCATGGGGTAAAATTTGGGGATTGGCGCTAAGTTAAAAAAAGGGAACCATGATTTGACTTGATTTTCATGATTGGAAAAGGATTTCTTACATAAATGAAGAATAATCTTATTTCGAAAAATTTAGGCGTCTTTGGAAATATCCTCCATGGACTATGGGCTTTGTACAAATCCAACAAAAATTCCCTAATTTCATGTCATGGAGTTTAAGTACCTTTTTTACATCATCTTAGCGGTCATCTTTGTGGGCTCAAAGATTTTTCAGGGCATTAAAAAAGCCAATGAAGAGCTCAAAGAACGCCAGCGGCAAAATGCACAAGGTCCGCGGCCCGAACAGCAGCAACCAGATGTACAGCGACGTGCACCTGAAACCATACCCGACCCTTGGGCCGAACCTAAGCAGGCAACCCAACCACCGAAACAAAAAACCATTGAAGAGATATTGGCCGAAATGACGCGCCAGTATGACCAACCAACGGCTGCCCCTGCCCCAAAAGCACCGGCACCTAAGCCTGTGGTAAAAAGGGACCAATTGAACCAACCCTACCCTACCCTTGACAACCCATACTCTAACCTTGATGTGCCTATACCGGCCGTAAAAAAGGACTATCGCTTTGATGATAACATGGCCATGAGCAGCCTTTCCAAAAAAGATTATACCAATATATTGGAAGAGCACGACACCTTAGATGACAATCATGGGTTTAGCAATGAAGGTTTCAATCCTCGCGAGGCATTTAAATATGCAGTATTGCTTGAACGAAAATATCAGTAACCTACTCCTGCCTATCTTTTCAGCAGTATTCCACATATCAACAAATAGCAACTGAACAAATTGCCCGTTTCGTTTATTACTTTCGGGAAACTGACTGATTGCTATGAAGATATACACTAAGACAGGTGACAAGGGAAAAACATCCTTAATTGGCGGTACCCGCGTACCTAAACACCATATGCGTATTGAGGCCTATGGCACAGTAGACGAACTTAACTCGTGGCTGGGCGTAATACGCGACTTGACGCATAATGAGGCCGTAAAAAATCTGTTGAAGGAAATACAAGACCGCTTGTTTACGGTTGGCTCTGCCTTGGCAGCCGACCCAGAGCATAGCAAGATGATATTGCCCGACATTAAACCTGCCGATGTGGAAACGCTAGAGCTGGACATGGACCGCATGAACGAAAGCCTGCCAGAGTTGAAGAACTTTATATTACCGGGTGGGCACCTTACCGCTAGCTATTGCCATGTAGCGCGCTGTGTTTGTCGCAGAGCAGAGCGATTGGTGGTGGAACTGGCTTCAAAAGATACCGTAGACGAGCTGGTAATAAAATATATGAATCGATTGAGCGACCATTTGTTTGTGTTGGCGCGCTATTTGGCCCATAACGATGGTGCGGAGGAAATAACTTGGGCACCTCGCAAAGACTAGTGCCGCAACGCTTTGTAAAATATATTCGTATTCTGAAACTTTTTAGTTCAGCTTACGTTTTGACAGACTGAGAATAATTCTATATTTGCACCTTAATTAAAAACAGGTTCACTATGTATTGGACACTTGAGCTTGCCTCACATTTAGAAGATGCACCTTGGCCGTCAACTAAAGACGAGCTGATTGATTATGCTATCCGCTCTGGCGCACCTATCGAGGTAATCGAGAACCTGCAAGAGCTTGAAGATGAAGGCGAAATTTATGAGGGTATTGAGGATATTTGGCCCGACTACCCTACTAGCGACGACTTTTTCTTTAACGAAGACGAATACTAGGTTAGAGAACAGATATGAAATGAAAGATGTGAGACATTGGTCTGTATCTTTTTTATCTATCAGTTGCTATCCGTTGTTTATTATCTGTCATCTCATATTTCCTACCTGATTTGGGAACCATTGCACTTGAAGGATTGAGTTTTTTTGCACACCACGGGTACTACCCGCAGGAGCGAGAAATGGGCAATCGTTTTAGGGTTGATGTGTACCTAAAAACCGACTTTAAAGAAGCCGCAGAGCACGACGACCTTGAGGGTACCATAAACTACGAAGGTGTGTATAAGCTGGTAAAAGAAGTGATGGAAGGCAGTAAACAGTTTTTGCTGGAGCGGTTGGCACAACGTGTAATTGATGCCAGCGGCGAAAAGTATAAGGAACTAAAGTGGATGAAAGTGCGTATAAGCAAACTGAATCCACCGATAGCAGGCGATATTGAGCGCGTTTACGTAGAATTGGAAAAAACATTTTAGGATTTTTCAGCTCTGCTTGTAGAAACGGGTAAATTTCGTAGATTTGCTGTCCCAATATAGGGTCGGGTGGCCGAGCGGCTAGGCAGAGCTCTGCAAAAGCTCGTACAGCGGTTCGAATCCGCTCCCGACCTCTTACCATGAAGCACAAACTTAACTATAGCTTAGGTTTGTGCTTTTTTATTTTACATCAGGGGAACTGATAGGGGAACTTATCGTGAAAATGCTGGTAAATCTGTACTAAGCAACATCAATTTGAAATTCCATACAATCACTACAATCAAACGAACCAATCTAAATTAACTTAGTTGGTGGGGGTATCTTGATTTTTTGATGGCAGGGGGGGGATAACCACCATATTGTTTGCATGAGGGCTGCCTAAGAATTCAATCAACAGCCGATAAAGGTAGTTTTCCCTTATTTCAGTTTAGGGTATTCATTTTTTGTAAACTCAACTACCATTTGGCAGCCTTTAGCCTTATCAAGGTAATATTGCCACGAATAGCTTGAACTTGGAATAGTGTTATCAACTTCAACCCATAAAAGAAAACCATAGGCATAATAGAACAGGGAAACCATATGTCCACTTTCCTTTGTGTCCATTTTGTCGATTTGTTCTTCATTCATATTTTGAAATACTCTACTGTAAGCATGTTTAGAAGTTATAAAGTCCTCATCAGTCAAAATTTGTTCCCTTACAAAATTCTCTTTAGCAATTACATATGCGAAGGATGTAGATGCAAACCATAATGCAACATCCAATGCATCTTTACCATTAGGGTGCGAAAAGATTTTTTCCGCTAATAAAGCTGATTCTTCTTTAGTCAAGTCTGCATTGTAATAAGACTTTTTCAATGCACCAATATCGTTCTCATTCATAATGTTTCGGAATCTAATATTTTGCACTCCACTGATAGCAAACTTTATTAGTCCAATAATTATAGCCAACATGAATCCAGCTGCCAAGCCGCCTGCTAAATCATCCATTTATTTCGTTTTACTCATTATAAAGGAAATCAGTTTATATTCAATCAGGGGTATGGTTATAAGTTTTGTTTACCAAAAAATGCTTTAATCCCGAACAAAGCAGCCGAAACTAGGTCTATAACCGTCCAAACGCCCTTATCGTAAAGGTACACTGGTATAACTGGGTTGAAAACGATACCGATAATACTAAATACAATAACCCAAAAGCCTAAACCCTTTTCATATTCAGTAACTACAACAGCGATTGCTCCAATGGTAACGAATATTCTTAAAAAGGTATAGTAGCCAATAGGTAAATTGGCAACTGCTGCGAATAGGGCAATGGCGCAACTGAACAAAAGTATTTTCACTAATTAACAGATTGGACTTGGTGAAGATAGAAATAATTTTCATATCCTATTTAACCTACAACCAACATTAATTGCAGTAGGCATTTTTAGCCCGTTTTAAGGTGGTTTGCTATGAATTGGACACTAAGTCAGCCAAAGTAGTTTCTAGCCCGCTACAGAGTTCTAAAAGGTATAAATAACTGGGGTTAACTCCTCCTCTTTCCAATCGGCTAATTGATTCCCTGTCTTTATCAATTTTATGGGCAAGTTGGGCTTGGGTTAGTTTCAAGGCTTTTCTCCTAGCCCTTACTTTTTTACCCAACTCCTCCAGTTTTTCCATAACACAAAAGTTGCCCTTTGGTTAATCTTGTTGCGGAACGAATTTGTTACATCTCGCATTTTTTTCTACATTTACCAAATCATTATTAGTTAACAATTTCAACTGTAAAACATGAAAACAAAAATCATTGCAGGCTTGGTAGCCTGTATGACAATTGTAGGAGCTTATTCCTTTACTTCCTCATACCACGAACCCGATTGCCAATATGGTCAATGTTCTAAAATAAAGACTGACGGCTATCAATGTAGAAGCTGTAGGCAGGAAGGAAGCTATTACTGTTGGAGTCATCGCCCTTGGTAATTTCTTTCATTAGCAAATTTTTAGTTATGAAACATTTATGTGTTTTAATAGTACTCTTATGTTGTTTCAGCTTTGAAGGTTTTTCACAAAGGGGGATTCAATACACCCCTTATGTAGAAAACTGGGATAAAAACCTAGCTGGTCAAGCACTTTTGCAAAGACAAGCCCAATACGACCAAAATAGAAATAAGATACAACAAAAGGTAGAGGCTATAAAGGCTCTATTTGCACAGTTTGCTGGTGCCTACCAGTATAATGAGTCAAGGTTTAACAGCCTAGCGGTAGACTTCGACTACTTTACCAATACAATGGTGCCCAGTATACAAGGTGATTTTGGTGATACAAACATCTTTTACTCATGGTGGAATTGGCTGGATGAATATCAATACAAATTAATCAGAGAATATTCTAACTAACTTTACTAAAAACCAACTTATGCTTTTTATCAAAATAGATGGAATTGATTTCCCCATCCACAGAATCAGCCAAATCAACAGGTAATAGATGCAAGCATTGTATAAGCAATTCAGGGGACTTGTATTGTTATCAGCACGATTAATGAAAAGTATCTTGCTTGTCTCGTTATCATATGGGGGCAGTTCCTAGAATGATATATTATTGTTAATTCAAAAAGTAACGGCTAGAAAAATGAGCAAACTTCTTAGAAACTCACTTATCATTTGGGCATTGTTGACCCTATTGATGACCTACGTACCCTATTCTGCAAATAAAGACGGTACAAGTTATGCAAACCCAATCTATAAGACATTAGAGGAGCAACGCAACCCTACATTGCTATTTTTTAGACTACTACCTGTGGGTGCATTATTGGCAGGGCTTATTGTGGGCTCAGGGGCAACGGTGGTTTACTTTACTGGAAAAAAGAAGAGTCAATAACCATTTAAACTCATCCTATGCGATATTTATTTTTTTCAGCCTTTATACTTTTATTTGGTTTAAACGTTTTTGCGCAAAACCAGCGCCTTAGTGATAAATATATGGCTTACAATCTTACTTCCCTATCCTTAACGAAAGTTATAGATGAAAGCGGTTTTAAACCTAGAAAAATCACTAGCGATGCTACTACTTTTAGGTCTTTGGTTTTACAATTGGATAACCAAACCATTCAGCAGCTTAACATCGATACTTGGTGGTTATGTTCCCAAAAGCACGAGGAAAATTTTCAGATATATAATATGTACTACAAGCCCATAAGCAAGGTATATTTTGACGCAAACTGTAAGGAGTTAATTGCGTTAATGGAAATTGATGGCACTGTAATACAACCCAAATAATCGAATAAATCCACACCTTTTCATATAGTTTTATGGTTTTAATCAAAAGCTCAATAGTCTTAGAAGGTATTTCTACTGCAATTACCTTATTAATTATTGTCCCTATTTTTTTAGCGTTTTCACTGTTATTTGGTCGTTTAATTCTACACGCTCTCAAAGTAGCGGAATTCGAAGGAAGTAAAAACGGTATAGGATGGAACATTTTGGCAATAATAATCGGTGCAATACCAGCAATTATTTTTATAATAATCGCAAATAGCTTTGAAGTTTCAGACAGTCAAATTAGAGGTTGGCCTGAATAGTAACTTCTATTAAATAGTACTAACCTACCCCATTGGCTACAATGGTAAGCTAATATTTAGTTTATAATACCATTGCTTTTTGGGGAATACTTATCAGTCGAAAACGGCAATTAGAAATACTATTTGCATTCGTCACAGAACAAAAGTGGATAGACTGGTTTAGCTGTAAAGTGATATTCAAAACCGTAAAGAATTAGGACAATACAACTTGTTTGAATTAATAAGAGGTTTCTATTAACTTTATCATTAGCCTGTCCGCTTTAATATGCAGTTACATTTAGGGTTTTTAAACTATTGAAGAAAAAATTTACTTGGCTAGACAACTTAAAATAAATTTATCAAAAAGGAAAAAGGGTTATAAAGACCTGCCTATAGAGATAAAGTCAATTATTGAATTAAAGCATGAGCAAACATGCCCAAAGAACCTAATTGAAGGGGCAAGGCAATTTATAGATACAGACGGGAAAACTATTAAGGATGTATTGCGAGGGCTATACATTACGGTAGAGAAATGTCCAATTGATTGGGAAGCAATTCTAGCATTAGCAGCACAAGCTAACGGTAAAGAATCGCTACCCGAACCAATTATGGAGTTAATATTGAAAAGGTACCAGCTAGAGCACTTAACTTGTGAAATAAGTGCCTTATGGGATTGGCTTGATGGAGTACCGGAACATCTTTAAGCGGCCAATTCGTGTATTACACAATCCACGCACCAAGGGTCAAAATGTAATTCGGGAGCTTTTGGTAAGTAACGGGTGAACACCTCCTCAACCTTTGCCTTTAAAGCCCATTTAAACCGCTCCTGAGTGGTTATAGAATCGTGAATGGTAAATACTGCCGCTTCGGGGTTTTCATCGCAAAACTCCCTTGTAATGACTTCAAGTACAAACCAAGCTTCTAAATACTGTAATACCCTACTAAACATCTTATAGCCATCTTTTTCAATTGTGCCCTGTGGAGATTGCTTAACAGTGCAAACGAACTCGTGGATATTAGGAAAATAGGCTTTAAAATACGGCTCTAGGTGATTGTTTTTCATTTCCCCACCAATGTATCTTACAAACAATGCTTTTGAACAAGCCCTTCCCCTTTCAACTTCGCTTGGGTACTTTGCTAAAGGGAATTGATAATCCAAAGGCTCGTAATTAATCTTGCCTTTTGCCTCAGTGGGCAGTTTTATATAGTACGGATAGATATCACCCCAAGCTCCTATATTAAAATCGTGAGCATGGTAATAGATACTACCTGACGATGTAAGATTAAAGAACATTTCCAATTCCTTTTCAGGTATGCTAGAACCTTCTAAAATCGGGGGTATAGAAAAAGCGCACATAATGGTTCTATGTATTTCCTTTTCCTCTTTTCTCTTTCCTTTATCCTCTTTCTTACCTTCCCCTAAATCATATTTTTGGCATTTTTTGGAAATTTGGGCAATTATTGGTGTAATGGCCTCTTTTCGCAAAAGTATGTTCATTAAATATGGCTGGCAATTCTTTATATCGAGTGATACAAGGGTATCCCCTCTGTAATTCAAAAATTTTCGAAAATCTGACTTTAGGTTAGTGATAGGCGTTGATAGCCTGTTTACCTTATCGCTAATTGAAAACCTGCCATCACAATCTTTTATGGCATTTATCTGACTGCAATAAATCTTATACAGCTTATCGTCAATTACCCCGTCCACATCAGTGCAAAGCGTTCGGGCATAATCTTTACAATTGCTCTCATCAACATACAACCCTTTATAGAACCCACGGAATAGATACTGATGGCTATCAATAAACTGTTCGTTAAGTAGCTTCTTATTGGCCTTTTCAAGTGCCCTATCTACCATTGGCTTTGGTATCCTTTCTCTATAGGTTTTGCGTGTCTGAAAGTACTTTTTATTAAAGGTGTGACGTTTGGAATACCTATCGGATTGATATGAACTTCCCAAATTAAGCACCCTACAATCGCAGAGATATTTAAGATACTCACTGTAATGATTAACTGCTTCTTTCAATATTACACTATGGACTGAGGTTGTTAAGTAATCGGGGGAATCAATGTCGGTTTCCATATTCCTATATAGAATATCTACCAGTAACTTGAGCCTGTTCAAGTTTGGTTTAGTTTCTTCCTTAAAACGCTTTGAACTCTCTAGTGGATATTTTTCCAGCAGCTTGTTAAAGTCCAGGCCACTAGGTAACTCGAACATCTTTCTGCCCCCTATTACCCTGTTAGCTGGTATATATTCAAAGGTGTAACTGTTGTCAACCTTTAAACTTTGATTATCCGAATTGAAGTCATTGTTTTTATGTAGATTTCTGTTCATACTTTGTTATCATTTTTTAGGTTAAATGATAGTTTAGCATAGTCCAAAAACCACCGATAATTTAAATATTCTGTTATTGCTAATGTGGAATTTTCGCAATTTACGGGAATATGAAAAGTGATTGACTCGGTTGAATATTCGATTGAATGAACCCCAATATTTTCAACTAATACTTGCTCTCTTAAATTACGAAATGCCAAATCAGATATTTCAGAATAGAAATCAGATTGTTCAATAAGAATAGCGAAAGCTTTTTCTAGGAATGGCAATGCCTTTGGAAACTGTTCATGCAATTTACTTATGTTGCAAGAATAGCTTACAAAGTTGTTATTTACGGTTGCATTAAACAAAGGAAACTCATACAATTGAGCTTTCATTTTAAAATACTGCTCTTCAGCTTCAGGGTCTTCTAATTCAAGTTTAAGCGCATCACAAAGGCTTGAAAATAGTGACCTGTTGCTTTCAGATAGATTAATGTCAGCTAATATTTCTTGATTAAAAGGGGAATCAAGAACCTCAAAAAAGACTACCTGTTTCGGATACTTTAAAGTTAATATATTACCCATTTTGCCCTCCCATTTTAAGGGTTATAAAGGCTGCATCAATCTCGGACTTTTTAAAGCGTGGCTGGCCTCCTATATAATGCTTTTGCAGGATGCCTTTGTTCGACCATTCGTGAAGTGTTGTATTGCTTATAGCAATGTACTTACGAGCCTGTGTTGGGGTAAGATACCCGTCATTTTCGAGGGGCGTGGGAGGCTTGTGTTCTTTTAGAATGTTTCTGACTTCCTCGCTAATAAATAGTTTTAGGGTGTCAATAAATGAAGGTTGGAAAATTGCTAAACTCATAGGCTTTGCAGTTGTTTTAGTTAAAGAATTCAGCCATCTAGCTGATTTACAACTGCAATACTAAATATTAGCTAATTGGGACTACAATAGTGGGAAGATTTCGTTCCCACATTAATTTTTATAGAAACGATTTGCTACAAATTGACCACTGTTTTTAGGGAATTTTTCTAAAAGAATTTTGGTAATGTTTGCTGAATCGCTAACGAGGGGGTTGTAGGCTTTGTTAGGATGGTTTTTTTCATTATAGTATCTCAGAAAATTATCTTTCACCAGATGCTTATTAACGGGTGCTGTTAATTCGGCATGAAACAACTGATGTAAGATTTGAGGGATTGTTTTTTTGTAATTACTTGAAAATTCCAGATGTTCTATAATGCCTAGAACATGGCATAAAACATAAAATTGTGTTTTCTCAAACAGCTTGGTATTAATAGGGAAGTATTTTCTTATTATGTATGTATCTTGAGCTAGCATGCGAATAAACAAATCCTCGCTGACATTGAATTTTTTTAAATAATCTAATAGCAAATAATGACTTAGAATGTGTTTTACCCTTACAACTCTTTCATTAATTGCATTTGAATTGGATAAAGATAGTTGCTCAAGTTTTTCCTTTGCTATTGGGTGATTAATATTGCTATACTTATCTCTTAACCATAGCAGCCTAGAATCAATTACTTTAATACTAAAATCTAAAAATTGCTTCAACACTAAATATTGGACTCCTTCTGTAGGAAAATTAGGGATGTTTGCAATGTTTAGAACAATATCCTTCTTAATAAAATATCCATCAATTACTTCCCCAAATGCTCTAAATTCTTGCTCAGCAAATCTTGCATTGGTTAATTTCTCTTCAAAGAGCTCAAAATGTGGTTTTGCATTTTCCATTAATACATCATCGGGAAATGGGCGTTCATTATAATATCCCGAAAGGAAATAATCAGAAGTAATATATTCTGCAATCTCGTCATAGTTCAGAGTGTAGCGTAGTTCTTCCTCAGACTCACCATTTAACCACTTTTGGAAAACATCATCACTTACAACTTGCTCATAAATTTCACCATTCCCCCAATGACACCAAAGAATGCGCTTAATCTTTACAAATGCAGTGTTCTCTGGATATTTTTCTGGCTCTTGCGCATGATTCAAAAGGGCTTCTTCGCTTTTATAGACCCTACCAAAGGAATAAATCACATCCTGTAAATCTTCAATCGTTTCAATAAATGGGAACGGATTAATAGTGATTTTGTCCTGATACATAGAAGAGCGTTAATCTTATTTAAAAAACGAATTAGCGGCCAACCTATCAGCGGTTTGCTCTTTGGTAATCTTAATATACTTCAAAAGGTTAGCTTCCTTGGTATGGCCCGTTATTTTCATTATATCCAATGGGGCGACCCCTGCTAAGTACATCAACGTTGCACCTGTGCGCCTAGCCGTATGTGTTTTAACCATTTCGTACTTGGGCTTGTAGCTGGTTTCCCTCTTTCCTCCTATTGTAGCGTTTATTTCTACATTCTCATTCAATCCTGCCAACTTGCACACTTCTTTAATGTATTGGTTCAACTTTTGCTCGTGCGTTTTGGGCAGGTTAAAGTTATACTTTTTGAGTATATCTACTACCAGTGGTTTTAGTGGAATGATAACCTTTGTGTTAGTTTTGGTGGTATTAAGTTCTAGCACATACTTACCCTGCTTTTCCTTTACCATATCGCTGTGTATGCGTGAGTAATCGGAATACCTTAATGCCGTGTAACAACCTACAATAAACACATCCCTAACAAGTGCATAATTGGGCTTATCTGTAAGGTCCACTTTGCACATTGTTTCTAGTTCCTTCTCGGTTAAGTACACATTATCAGCATTTTCCGTTGGTGCTTCAAATGTGCTGTGCGAGTATATCAAATTGTTATGCAAACCTGCCTCAAAGGCATCTTTCATTATGACTTTGATAAACTTAATGCTCTTACCTACAGAGTTTATTTTGTAACCCTTGTCGTTTAAAAAATTCACAAACGAGCGATAAAAGTCCTTATCAATTGCATCAAAACTCAGTTTAGTGCTATACTCATTCAGCAGGGTACGAAAAGTAGTATAAGTTCTCATAGTACCCTTGGTGTACTTTTTACCCTTATATAGTTTCACCCCTTTTTCACACCTATCAATAAAATCATCTAGGTAACTATTGAAAGAGGTTATATCAACTTTTTTTATCTGTGGCTTGTATATCTCGTCTAGCTTTTCCTTTAGCCTATCTTTTGTTACTACCTTATCGTATTTCAACAAGTCGGAAAGAATGCGGTTTGTGTCGCTTTCTAGGTTAGAGATTATAGCATTGATATTCTTTTGCTCAATCAGTATGTTAGCGTTTATAGCTTTATAGGGCTTAAGTGTTTCAGTTGCTACAATAGCCCTTTGCGTTGTCTTGTCAAACAATTCTGGTATTACCTTACATGGTGTGTAATATTTGAAAAGTCCTTCTCTTAGTTTAATGCCCATGTAAATCGATGATTCATCGGCCTTTGGGGACTTTAGGTAGAAGTTTGGAGTAGCTGCCATAACTGTAAATTGTTTACAACAAGATAGGGATTTTTAGGCATAAAGGGTAACTTTTGGGGGAACTTTATGCCATACCGACACGAACACTAACAAACCTACAATCCTTACAAATAAAGACTTTTACAAATTACCCTATTCGTCTTAATTCGGGTCAATTCGGGATTTGAGGTGCGCTCCCGACCTCCAAAAACCATCTAGTTGAAAAACTAGGTGGTTTTTTTTATGTAGGTATAGCATGTGCACTGTTAAGTAAGTTACATACAACCAATAAAAAAGGACAGAACAGGGCACCCTTAAAGGCCCCATTGTAGCCAGAATAATTGCTTTAGAATTTATATAAACAGGAGCAATAAGTACTACTGCTTCTCTTTCTCCGGCTTATTCAGGCCATCTAGCATATCCAAAATCAGTTCATCAATATCGCCTTTGTTGGGCAGGGCACCCATCATGCCGTACATGGCCGCGGTGCGCTTGGGTGGGCCGTCGCCACCGCCCATTTTTGCCAAGAAGTTGGTAAACTTGCTCATCCGTTCTTCGCTAAGCAACTTGCCCGCAGTTTTTACCAAACTAACCGTTAACTGGCTAGAAAGGTTGTGCATGCTAAATTTACGCCCAGTAGCAACAGCTTCTTTCAAATCGATTATAAACTGATCAATGGCCTTTACGTTGCCCCAAGAGATGGTTAGGTGCAGGCTAGCTGGGTCTTGCTGCCTATCTATATGATAACCTTTAGCGGTAAGTTCATCGCCAATATTATAAATGGGCAATTTATCAGAGCCAATGGCCATTACGCACATGTGCGGGTTGCCGATAATGTAGATATCGTCAATATCGGCCACGGCAGCGCGCACCTTATTGCTAGCATCCATTACATCTTTGGCTAAGCGCATATAGCCCTCTGAGCCTAGATAATTTAGCACTGCCCAAGCCGCAGCAATTGCCCCTCCGGGACGCGTACCGGCCACTGAAGGTGAGGCATAGATGCCACCCGTCCAGCCAGTATATACAAAGTACTGGTGCTTGCGCATTTCGCTGTTTTTATACAACACGCACGAGCCCCCTTTGGCGCTGTAACCATACTTATGCAGGTCCATGCTCATAGATACCACACCTGGTACACGATAATCAAATGGAGGCACAGTATAACCCAAGCGCTCAACCCACGGCAACATATAGCCACCTACGCAGGCATCTACGTGCATCCAAAGGTTATTCTTCAAGGCAATTGCTCCTAGCTCTTCGATAGGGTCAACCACCCCATGTGGGTATGCAGGTGCCGAGCCAACTATCATAATGGTATTGGCATTAATTGCTGCTTCCATAGCCTTTACATCAGCACGCATATCAACAGGGTTAACAGGTATATGCACCATTTTTATCCCGAAATAATATGCTGCCTTATCAAACGCAGGGTGTACACTGATGGGAACAATCATTTCGGGAGCCGTAACGCCTGGTTTGGCTTTCTTGGCCCAAGAATGGGCAGCTTTAACTGCGCACAATATACTCTCGGTGCCGCCCGAGGTCATGTTGCCCACTACGTCATCATCCCCATGCATCAAATCAATGGTAAAAGAAACCACTTCGTTTTCAAACTTACGTAAACTAGGGAAAGCTGTGGGGTTCAGTCCATTCTCATATCTGTAAGCTTCATAAGCCTTTCGGGTAACCTCACCTACTTCTTCGCCAGCATAAAATACCAGGCTGAAAGTTTTTCCATCCTTCCAAGCAGCATCGCGCTCACCAGCTTCACGTACCAAAGAGTCAATCTTTTCGGCGCTTTGGCCTTGTTCAGGAAATTTAAAACGGGGTCGGATTTCTTTTTTTGCCATTGCGCGGGGGGAATTCAAAATTGAAAATTCAAAATTTAAAATTGTGCTGTTACTAAAATACTGCGGATATTTCAAACAGCTTCAGTCTTGTGTCTTGTGTCTATTTTTCAAACAAAAAACTTCTCATAAAATCGCATAGCGTTGCCGCTAAAGATTTTCTCCACCAGTTCTTCAGGTGTATAACCATACCAAAGTTCTTTATGAAAATTGTGTTTGTGCAAGTATTCAATCAAATCACTTCGTAAAATAGGCATTTTAGCAGACGTATCATATGGGTCAACATGCGTAATGGTACCGTCATAATCAGTACCGATAGTTACCACGTCCCAACCGCTCTTTTCTTCAACTGCCTTCACTACTTGAAACATGTTCATCCAAATCATTTTGGTAAACTCTTCGCGTTGCTTGGCCGGGTCGGTAATTTTGGCAATGCGCTTTACCAGCTCAATGCTGCCCAAATTACCTTTATCCATCATTATACCAATCAGTCCTTCAGACTCATGGATAATGCGGATTTCTTCGTTACAAACGTTGATGCTCCATTTATGAAAATGCCCCTTGGCACTTTTCTTTTGATTATCATTGGTGCGGATAGATGAAGCGAGGTCTTTATAACCATTTACCCCGCCATGACTACATATTACCGGTATTTTATCATTAGGGTTGAGGTAATTGTAGTTTCTGATGAAGCCATAATACTCCATTCGCGAAGCTACACTCATGTGCTTGGTATCAATCAATATGCGCTTGCCGTTTTCGCGGCTCAAAAGCTCCCTAAGCACATGCCGACCAAGTTCGGTTAGGCCTTTATCTTTTCCTTTGTTTTGATTGATGATGCCGTTTAACGCCCCTTTTAAACTAGTGGCATGGCCGCCTAATTGGTTCCAGAAATGGTGTGCCAAGTTAACGGTAAATGGTGGGTGCTCCCACTGCTTTACTTTGCGGATGTTCTCGCTCAACAAGGCTTTCATCTCCTCAACCGACTTCTTCTCAGTAGCTTTTACACCGCAACCAAATGCGTGGGCACCTTCAATACTTAGTATTATGGCAATGGTATTAGGCTCGTGGGCTACCACTTGCTCTAGCTCTTTGTAGTTGTTCACTATTTTATAAGCCAATTTACCATCCGGAGAAACCCCTTGACCATTGGCTACATACTCATATTCCTTCTGCAAATCATCAAAGTAGCGATCATCGGTGTTGCGCAGGTATTTGATACGCTTGGGGTCCATGCCAGTTATCAACGAAATCATCTGTTCGCTGGCATTTTTGCTTATCATTAAGCTAGGCACATCACGAATTCGCAAAAAACCATGCTCCATTGGATATAGCGATAGGTTAATAACGCGCACTTGCCCTTCGCTTAGCGCATATAAATTGCATTGCGAGTGTTTTAAAATTTGGGCACTATTCTTACGAATCATCCTTAAAAAGCCTGTATTGGCCTCACTGTGGTCAATACACTCCCATAGGTCGCAAGTAGGTTCTGGATGTCCGGAATGGAAAGATTTAAGATTAGGGTGGCAATGAAGATCCACCATAAACGGTTTAATGCTCATCAAATTCAGGGTTTCAATGTAAAAGTAGCGTGTGCTTGTTAAACGCTAATATAAACGCTAGGGTTGCATGGTGCAACTATAAATCGGGTAAATAATCGAAAGTATGGACAAAAAAAATCCGGCGAAGGAACCACTCTTCGCCGGCATTACACAACTAACTAACCAACTATAACTTATTATACTGTAAATGATAAAATTGGTTGCCCCTTTTCGCTGCTATCTACAAGGTATTTTTCTGCTTCGCACACATCGTCACACCTTACTATTTAAACAAGAGGCAACCATTTACCATTATTTGTCAGAACTATCTACATTCAAAGATACGTAGCCAGAAAACTATAGTTTATTTTTTTCGTTAAACTATCAATTTCTATCGGTGAATGAATGCAAATGTTTGATAGGCGCTTAACATTATCTTTTCATTAGGCATTTACCACTCGTACTTCATGTTTTGGCAAAAAAAATCCGGCGAAGGAACCACTCTCCGCCGGCATTACACAACTAACTAACCAACTATATCTTAATAACGCACAAACTTCAAAAATGTTTTACAACCAAAAGGTTTCCGCCCCTCATTCTTCACTTTTTTAAGTATGTCCAATATTATTCGTTCACACACCAACATCCATACCTATCAATCATCGCTATATGGGGCGGCACCTGTTCGGTTGTTTCCCTATAAATAACGATACAAATATACTACGTCAACGCAGTGGTTATCAACTCTTTTCGTTCAATTTCACATGTATATCGGTGAACGGAAATAAATTGCAGATAAAGGTGAAAATTAATATTTAACGATACGCTTTATTGCGTGGCCTGATGTACCAACAAACCGAATTTGGTAAACACCTCCAGGCAAGCCGGATAAATCAATGGTACCTTGCTGTTGGGTAACTGTTTCAGTTAACACCAAACGGCCATCGCTGCCGTATAATTGCATTTTCCCGTTAGTGGCATCAATAACATAACTTATAATATTACTGGTTGGGTTTGGCCAAAGCTGCCATGTAACTTCAATAACTTTATTGATGCCAACACCTGTTACTTGTACCGTATTTGAAGTGAAGGTACATCCATTACCATCGGTTACTATTACGCTGTAGCTGCCATTGGCCAGCAAACCATAACTGGTATCGGTAGCATTGGCAATGGTATTACCACCAAACAACCACTGATAGTCTGCACCCAAATCGTTAACATAAAGTGTATCGCCAACCTGGGTAACAACCGGATTGATACTTTGCAACGTATTGATTGTAATTGGGTTGCTGGCATATACGGCCTCACAGCCAGCATTATCTTTTACCAGCACATTGTACACACCACCACCACCAACATTAAACAAACTCACGCCGTTTTGGAAAGTTGCCCCACTGTCAATAGAATATAATATTGGGTTTTGCCCACCGCTAATGTTTACAGTAATGGTGCCATTATCGCCTGGGCAGTTGGGTTGTACCACTGCTACATTGGTAATGGCAAAACCTGCGCAACCATTTGCAGGCTGGGTTACCGCCTCGCAAATAGTAGCGGTACAGTTGCTTGCATCGGTAACGGTTACACAATAAGTACCCGCACCCAAGTTGGTAAGGTCTTCATTAGTGGCGCCTGTGTTCCATACATATATATATGGCAAGATTCCACCTGTTGCTGTTAAGTTAATGCTGCCATCGTTGCCGCCAAACTGACTTACATTTACAATAGTAGTAGACAGCGCTATTGCGCAGCCAGGTTGCGTAACATTGGCACAACCAGTAGCGGTGCAAGCATTGCCATTGGTAACGGTTACACAATACTGACCGGCAGCAAGGCCACTAAGGTCTTCGGTATTTGCGCCATTGCTCCATTGATAATTGTAAGGTGGAGTATTGTTGCTAACCGTAAGGTCTATTGACCCATCAGCAGCCCCAGCAACCGATGTTGGGGTGGTATTAAAACTTAAACCAATAACTGCGGGTTGGGTAAGTGTATATGGATTGGCGGGGGCACTGGTAGTACAACCGGCTGCATCGCGCACGCTTACTGTATAACTTCCGGCAGCAAGGCCCGTTATTGGGCTTGAGTTAACCCAAGTACTACCGCCATTTACTGAATATTCTACCGCACCAGTGGCACCTGTAACAGTAATAGTAATGCTGCCTGTATTGCCAGTGCTGCACAACGGACTGTTGGCTATTACACTGGTTATCGCCAAGTTGCAAGTAGGTTGTGTTACGTTTCCACAACCAGTAATGGTACAACCTGAAGCATCGGTTACTGTTACGCAATACTGACCGCTTGATAAGTTATTTAGGTCCTCAGTACTTTGGCCTTGACTCCAAATAAAACTAAGAGGGGCGCTACCACCAGTTACAGTTAAGTTAATAGCTCCATCGGCACCTCCAACAGTACTAACTGGGGTAACAGCAAAATTCAAACTCATAACTTGCGGTGCGGCAATTACCTGCGGGTTAGCAGTAGCACTTGCATTACAACCAGCTGCATCGCGAACTTGCACGGTATAATTGCCGGGTGCTAAGCTTGTAAAGCTATTGCTAGCTTGCCAAGTACTTCCACCATTTACAGAATATTCAACTGCACCATTAGCGCCGGTGGTTGTTATCGTAAAACTGCCATTATCTACACCTGCACAAGTAGCATTAACTTTTCCTACCGAGGTTACTGCCAAAGCACAGCTTGGATTGGCAAGCTGCACAATAGCGGTTGCATTGCAGCCATTATCATCGGTAACAGTTACACCATAATTGCCAGCGGAAAGACCAGTAATGGTATCCCCTGTTGCATTTACAGGTGTGCCGCCACTCCAAGTAAACGTGTATGGTGCGGTACCGCCTGATGGCGTTGCCCAAGCCTTGCCATCGCTGCCCCCAATGGTGGTTGGGTTGATGGTGCTTGTGGTAACAACTAGTGCCGATGGTTGGGCAATTACTGCTGGGTTGCTAGCATAGGTTATATTACAGCCATTGGCATCTTGAACCGTGATAGGGTAATTACCTGCTGGTAAACCGGTAAAGGTATTGCTGCTTTGAAAGCTGGAGCCACCACCTTGCAACACTTCAACATTATCAACTGCCACCCAATATGCGCTACAAGTATTGTAGCCACATGAGCTGTTAATGTACAATAGCATATCGCTTTTGTCAGCTAAAGTTGCGTTGCTGATATCAAATACAACTTCAATTGCCTCGCAAGTTCGGGATTGGGTAAATGCCAATTGATTTGTAGCAACTCCATTAACGGTAACAGGGACAATAGAAGTATTTTTATAACCATTGTTGATCCAAATACTAAATGTGATTTTATCATTCGGGCGACCCACATTATAAGAATGAGAAACGTCAAATTTTAATGACACCGTATTTAATCCCGATGCATCAGCTTGAGGAGTTCTAAGAAAACACCCTGAAAATCCTGTAGTTGTAGACCCTGGATAATAAGCACTACCATCCGGGCAGCCACCAGTAGCTTGATAATCGAACCACTTGCCACCTGTGCATGAATTTGGAGAATAATACGCCGCAGTTGATGTATTGGAATTATTGATTACGTCCGAATCGAAACCCTGAGTTACCACTAATGCTGGCCCTGTTGAACCTCCATTACTATAAGTAAACGGGCCAGTACCACCCGAAATATTAACCGTAAGTGAACCATCGCTGCCACCGTTGCACGATACTGGGGTTGTGGTTACCCCGGTTATGGCTAGAGTACCGCATTGGCTATAAGCATCAATTGCAAAAACTGCAATTAGCAGCGTAATTAAAAGCGTAAATTGTTGAAATTGTGGCATGGCTCTAATTTTGTGCAAAGTTATGTCAAAATAGAGTGTTTACAATGCCTTAACGTTGCACAAAACTGGGATTTTATACCAAACTCTACTCGCCATTGGGTACCTTTAAATCGTTTTCATGGAAAGATTTAGTCCAACGTACCTTTCCGCTAGCATCAATGGCCTCAAAGGTTAGGGTGCGGTCGTTCTCTAAAAAAGAACCCGTAATACTGGCTTTTATAAAGTTTTGTTCCGTCAGCAGCGTGCTATCCACTCTAGCGGGGTTATAAAACTCTTTATAATCGGCTATGGTAGCAAATGGCCTTGAGGTTAATGGCGAAGAGGTAACGTCGTGCAAACGATAAAACTCTTTACTCGGCTGAAAAAAGTTCATTTCCGTCATATGCCTATCACCGCTTAAAAACACTACCCCTTCAATACGGTGTTGCACAATAAACTCCATCAGCTCTTCCCACTCGTTGGTAAAGTGCCTAAAGCATTCAAAGTCGTTTACGGGGTTTAGCACCTGGTTGCCCACCACAATAAATCTGAAATTCACGTTTCGGTTAGAGGCCATCAAACCCTCCTTGAGCCATTGCATTTGGCGCTTGCCCAAAAACTCTTTATCACTATGCTTGTCAGGGTACCTATTAGGGCTGCGGTGATAACGATCATCAAGTAGAAAGAACTCTGCATCGGCCATTTGTATTTTACTATATACACCAGCATTACCTGCCTCGCCATAGGTTTTGTTGGCCCAATACTGTTTAAACAGCATTAGGCTCTGTTGTTTTAAGTCAAAAGTCTTGTCTGCGTCATTTGCACCAAAATCATGGTCATCCCAAATGGCATAATGGCTCATGGCAGCTAAAAACGGTTGCAATACTGGTTGGCTGCGTGTATGCCTGTTACGGTAAGCCATGCCACTGGCCGAGCTATAGTCGGCAGGGCGGTAATAAGTATTGTCTCCCAGCCAGAGCATAAAATCAGCGGGCTGTTGGGTCATGGTTTCAAATATTTTGGTATCCTGTCCGTAAGCCGCTCCTGCCCTATCGTACAAGCTGTCGTTCACATAATTGCAAGAGCCAAAAAGGAAAGTAAGGTCTGGCGCATCGGTAAGATACTCCCACAATACCCTTGTTTTAAACTGAGTGGGGTATGGAAACTCTTGTCTTACCTCATCAAAGTATATGTCGTATTGGTAGGTGCTGTTTACCTGCAGCTCTTGCAAGGTAAAATGGTACACGTTACTTACGGCACTCGGCTCTGTTATTCTATCGGCCCAGCGTGCCAATGCCGGGGAGTCTATCGGGTAATAATTGATTCCAACATTTTGCACGCCGGTTAGCACTTCCAACCAAACCATCGCCTCCCTGTGCTCAACGTACCCTAGCATGGGGCCTGCCACCAATTGCTCTTCAGTGTATATATCCTCCGCTTCAGTTTGGGTATTTACTTGTTTTTGCTGGCATCCAACCAAAAAAAATACGCCCCCTAGTATCAGTATTATCCAGTGTTTCATGTAGCTAACGTTGTTGTGCACGCATAAATATAGCCCATTTGTATAAACCCAATATTAACACTGATTTTTTATTGAACTTTTACTTTCAAAGTTTTGTCTTAATATTGCAATCAATGTTACAACATCAATTAACAAAAAGTAAGGAGAACAAATTATGAAAACCGTATTCCACTCAGCCGATACCCGTGGTCATGCTAATCACGGATGGCTCAATGCCAACCATAGTTTTAGCTTTGCCTCATGGTACAACCCTGAGCGAGTACACTTTGGTGCCCTTAGGGTACTAAACGACGACATTGTGGCCCCGAGCATGGGTTTTGGCAAACATCCCCACGACAATATGGAGATTATTACCATACCCATGGAAGGAATATTGCGCCACCAAGATAGCATGGGCAATAGCAGTGAAATTTTGCCAGGCGAAGTGCAGGTAATGAGCGCTGGCACTGGCATACAGCACAGTGAGTTTAACGTGGACAAAGCCAACGAATTGAAGTTGTTCCAAATTTGGGTTTTCCCTCGTGAGAAAGGCGTAACCCCAAGATACGACCAACAGAAATTTAGCCCAGAAGGCCGCCACAACCAATGGCAACAAATAGTATCGCCAAACCCTGATGATGAGGGAACTTGGATACACCAGGATGCTTGGTTCCATTTAGCGGATTTGGATGCTGGCACCACGCTGGACTATACCGTGCGTAAACCAGGCAATGGCATGTACATCTTCTTAATTGAAGGTGAAGCCACTGCTGCAGACCAAACCCTAGGCCGTCGCGATGCAGTGGGCATAACCGATACCGATAAAGCAAGCATTACCGCTGCCAAAGACAGTAAAGTACTTTTAATGGAAGTACCACTGGAGTGGTAATGAGTCCCCGGTCGACCGTAATAAGTTGACAGCATAATAAGTTGGTTGTGAAAATGAATGGCAGGGGGAAAAACAGGCATCACAACCCCCATGAAATAACGATTCCTGCACGACAAAACTATGTTGCGCAGCAGCTGGCTAGTTGGTAGCCGAGTGCCTAAGGGTGCTCGGCTTTTTTACGTGGTAAGTTAAACTTGTTGCAAGCCCGCATGAAAATATTAGCACCGTTAGCTTTGTAACAAAAATTACTATCTTAGAGCGTCCCAAAATCACCACATGAACCAGCAGCGTATACTGGTAGTTGACGATGACCCGATGTTTCACAAACTATTGGGTTATGCCATAAAAAGCGAAGACTACCACCTTACTTTTACATCGGATGCCGAAGGGGCCAAAACCGAGCTGAATAAAAACAGCAAAGACATTTTAGCCATCATCCTTGATTGGGAAATGCCCGGTATGAGCGGCGTAGATTTGCTGAAATGGATGAAACGGGAAGAAGACTATAAAGATATCCCCGTAATTATGCTTACTGGCCGCAGTAGCCCCGATGAGATAAAAAGCGGCATTAATGCAGGGGCTTTTTACTACGTTACCAAACCGTTCCAAAAGGATTTTCTTAACTCTGTACTGAGCGCTGCCATTGCAGATAGGCAAAACCTGTTGCACCTGGCCAACGAACTAGAAAAAGTACGGAATCCGTTAGAAAGTCTTATACATGGCGAGTTTCAATTTAAAACCATACAAGAGGCGCAAAAGCTGTCGGTTTTTATCGCCAATACGTCTCCCAACCCAAGAGAATCACTTATTATCTGTGAGTTGTTTAACAACGCCATTGAGCATGGCAACCTAGGCATACAGTATGATGAAAAGAGTGATTTGATTGATAACAACGCTTTGTTTGAGGAAATTGATCGCCGCCTGGAAATGCCTGAATACCGCGACCGCAAAGCAACCCTTCATTTTGACAAAAATGAAGACCGCATACTACTCACCTTGGTTGATGAAGGAGAAGGTTTCGATTTCCAGAAGTACCTGCACTTTGACGAAGACCGCGTATTCGACAATCATGGGCGTGGTATTGCCATGGCAAACTCTATGCTAGATATAACCTACCTAGGCAAAGGCAACCGTGTGGTGGTGAACATACCATTGGGTGGACCTGCGCATAATGTGGATTGAGGGCAGCTACTATTCAATTCAAGTAATGCTATTCTTTATACCCGTTGGCATTATATTGATATGATTATTTTTTTGTGAATTGTTGTTAATGCGAGGTAAACTCGCCCAAAATTTAGTGCGTACCCGCCAAAGGATAATTGCGCCAGTTGTTATTTGGCTCTAATATTGGATTCCATAAAGTACTATCTTGTTCAACCAATATTTTTGCAATTAGCTGAAACGTTTCATAGCTACTAGGTTTGCTGCCACTCACAGGAGAGTCATAAAAAAAATAGGGTTTATAATGCCAATGATCAATGGCAAAAATTTTGTCTAAATCACTTGGAATACTAGCATATAACTCCTCATTTGTAGCTCTAAAAATTTCTGGGACTTGCTCGTCTAAAAGTCTAATAAACAAGGGAAAGTCTAACTCATCATGTTTTGTTGCAACGTTAATCAAGGTATCTTTAAATCGAACTAGCTGATCTCGCACTTTAATATTTTTTGCCTGATCATTTACTACAGCATCAATATCTTCTGGTAAAACGATAGGAAACCACTTAGTATTAAACTCCGCACCGTTATTTATATCAAGATCTATCATACAATTTCCAAAGTAATTGACTTCAACACCTACATAATTGTCACGAGGATTAAAAAATGTCTTTTCAAAAGCAATTACCCACCGAGAATCATCCGCAAACAAATTGATTCGATTACCCATGGTATAGTAATATATATGCTCTAGATCGATAAAGCACTTAGATGGATTACTGTCATCTAACTCAGATAAAATTTCAATTTCATTCATTCGTTTATTTGTCATGGTATTGCAACTTGCCCAACAAAAAGTCAAACAACATACTAGAATTAAGCTTCTCATCCTATTTTGTTGACTGGTTAACCTTAAATATATCGGCAAAGTTAGATCAAAGCCAAGCAATTTCAATTTCGGTGGGTTTATGGTTTAATATACCATTAAACATTTCGCAGTTTAGCGTTCAATTGAGCACTCCAACCTCTTCCCCACTCCCCCATTTTTCCCTACCTTTGTTAGATAACAACCCTTGTACATGCTGGGCTTAAAATTACCTACCGACCCTAGATGGGCCAACTTGGCCGAACATAGTTTGGAAGAAGTATTGACCGACCACGCTTATTGCGAACAAAAGGCTGCGCTTAGTTGCATATCACTTATAGCTCGCTACCCACAGTGGGAACGCTTGGTGGATGAGCTGGCACCGATTGTAACAGAGGAGTGGGGCCATTTCCGTATGGTACTAAAGGCCCTTAAAGACCGTGGCCTAAAGCTGGGGCACAAGCGCAAAGACGAATATGTGCACGAGTTGCGCAAACTGGAGAAAAAAAGCGACGACCAAAACGAACGCCTACTGGAAGAGCTGTTGCGATTTGCATTGATAGAAGCGCGTAGCTGCGAGCGTTTCAGGGTGTTGAGCATTGAGCTGGAATCAGAAGAGTTGCGCAAGTTCTATCATACTTTTATGGTGGCCGAGGCCAACCACTACCGCTTATTTTTGGACCTTGCCCGTGAATATATGCCCGAAGAAATTGTAAAAGCCCGCTGGCAAGAGTATCTTACAGCTGAGGCAGAGATAATGAAGAATTTGGAACTACGTGGAGATAGAGTGCATTAATAGATTTGAATACTTATGAACTACGCCGATACCGATTTTAGAACGCTTACCACCAAGGAGAAAGCACTGCGCATTAACCTTAACCTCGACATTTATGGCTCGTTTGCCGAGATAGGTGCCGGGCAAGAGATTGCGGCCAACTTCTTTAAGGCAGGTGCGGCTTCGGGTACGGTTGCTAAAACCATGTCGGCTTACGATATGAGCTTTAGCGATGCCATATACGGCAAGTGCAAGCGCTACGTGTGCGAAAACAGGTTGGAGACAATGCTTGAGCGTGAGTACAAGCTGTTGCACCTGCGCCTTAGCAAACGCAAAGGCTCTACCAAGTTTTTTGCGATGGCCGATACCGTGGAGACGCTCAACTACCAGCGCACTAATCGCGGGCATGGCTGGCTGGGCCTTCGTTTCCAGTTACATCCTGATAGTGAACCCAATGATTGCATTATACACGTGGTAATGCACGATGTAGATGGCCTTGACCAACAACAGGCATTGGGTGTGGTAGGGGTAAACCTACTATATGGTTGTCACTATCATCACAACGACCCCGATAAACTTATTAACTCGCTGGTTGATAATTTGATACCGGGCCGCATTGAGATTGACATGTTCCGCATTAGCGGTCCTGATTTTAAGGAGATTGATAACCGCTTGATGGCCCTTAAACTGGTAAAAAGCGGATTGACCAATGCCACCATGTTTGGCCCACAGGGCAATGTATTGCAGGCATCGGAGGTGTTATATAAAAAGAACGTGCTGGTGCTGCGTGGCCGTTTTCGCCCAGTAACTAAGGTGAACATGGATATGCTTACCAAGGGGCTCGATCAGTTTATGCATGAGCCTGAAGTAGATAAAGATCAGACCATAGTTATTAGCGAGTTAACCCTTAATGCCCTTAACGATGGCGGCACTATAGATGAAAAGGATTTCCTTGACCGAGTGGATATCCTTTGCTCATTGGGGCAAACCGTAATGATATCAACTTTTAGGGAATATTATAAGTTGGTGCACTACTTTTCTCGTATAACAAAAACCAAGCGAGTGGGTATCATTCTTGGTGCGCTAACCCTGCATAAGTTGTTTGATAGCAAATACTATGGCGATTTAAAGGGAAATATTCTTGAGTCGTTTGGTATTTTGTTTGGCAATAACGTTAAAATGTATGTATATCCTGCTTATGAAGGCGAAAGCGATGTGCTTGTCACTTCTAAAAACTTCCCGGTACCTGACGACCTATCGCACCTATACAAACACTTGCAGGCCAATAATAAGCTTGGCGATATAGAAAATGTTGACCTTGATGTGTTGCACATTATTTCTGACAAGGTTTTGGCTATGATAAAATCGGCAGAGCCGGGTTGGGAAGATATGGTACCCGAAAACGTGGAGGATATCATTAAAAGCAAATGCCTATTTGAGTATCCATGCAGCATTGAGGAGCGCAAAAAGCTTGATGAAAAAGAACGGCTTAAAAAAGCTGCTTTAGAAAAGGAGTAAACCTTTTAGCTCCTGCAGGCTATTTAGTAGCCACATACTCCAATATATCAATTACTTGTTGTTGATTACTAGCAGTTGCCATTGCTTGAGCATCAATCTCTTTTAGTGGGTGTGTATGCTCGTCAGCATGTATCACAATAAGCTTTTTACCCTTGGCCACCGCATAACCGGCATCAAATGCTGCATTCCATTGCTTGTACTTTTCGCCAAACTTTACCACCACTATATCGGCCCTATCAATACCCAGGTGAATGCGCATGCTATTTATCTTGGCAGCCTTGTGGTCTTTCCAAAAGCTTTTGTCCTCAGCACCTAGTACTTCTACGCCTACGTTATCACTGGCATTATGGTCGGTAATGGGTGATAGAACATCAATAGGCAGGTTGCGCGCAGTAATGCCATCCTCAATTTCTTTACGCCAATCGCTATGTATCTCTCCAGATAAAAACACGGTTAACTGCATAATCAGTTTGTTTTTGTTTGTGGTAAAGATAGGGGATGAAACATAGAGATGCTTTTAGGTTTATCCTAATACATAGAACCCTGCTAAAACAACGTACAATTTCTTCACTTTTTAGAAATCTTCCATTCCCACACAGCTAGCGGTATTACTATTGCTATTTCTGAGAGAAAATAAACCCAAGCCAACCCAGTAAGGCTTTTGTAAAACCATAAAATAGCGACCAGCGTTAAACAGCAAAACAAAACGTTGGCTGCCGCAATCGGCTGCAAATACTTACCTGAAGCATTGACTAGGTAACAAACGAAAGAGTAACAGGCAAACAGCCCTGCCAAAGCAGCAAAACCCAATAGCACACTCACTGGCATGCCAAAAAATTCATTAAAACCTGCAAGTACAAAACCATGCATACTAGCTGATGTTATCGCACCCACTGCATCAATCAAAAACAATTGTTTTGGTTTCACATCATCTATCATCTGCTAGCCGTTTGCTGTCAAAACTAACTAGTATAAAACATGAAGCCAAACAAATCCAGCAGAAACAGAAAACCCCGCCTTTGTGGGGCAGGGTTTGCGTTCTTTGGTTTGGGTGTGGAGCTGGAGGGATTCGAACCCTCGTCCAGCCGAGTTGCAGAAATACCTTCTACATGCTTAGTTACCTGTTAGTTGTCGGGAAAGCAGCCGGTCAGGGAACCCACCAACTACTTCCTTACACTCTTTATCTTACCGTTGCGTCAAGTGAAGCGCAACAGCCAGCACGATCTTCTCGATGCCCCTTTGGCGTACTGAACGTGCCAAGTCTACCAGGGACAAAGGCTATCTAATTCCTAGAATTAGGCAGCCATGGCGTAGTTGTACTCGCCGTATAAAAAGAGTGCGTGAGCCGGGATTTACGAGTCAACTCACCTCTCTCGGCATGCCAGTATAACTCCAGACCTCGCTGTCAATTCCGGTCAGCCCCAAAAATGTATTAAAGAACGATTGTAATACAGTGCTAACTTAAAAGTTACCACAGTTAAAAGGATAAAGCCATTTCCAATGGAAAAAGTTCAACGGCAAAGGTAAGCACATTTTGCAGTTGCACAATTTGTTATTACTGTTTTGGCAACAATATTTTAAACTGGCAAAGCATTTGCACTGCTTAATCATAATAAACATCCACTAACACTTATGAAATCCAGCATTAGCAATGTAATTACTGTTGTCATGTTTCTTATTGCGACAATATACGCCACCAGCTTTAATCAATTACTGGCTGGTACTGGCAATAAAGCTGCCATGTTGGAAATGAGTAACTACGTTAAAAACAAATATCCTGCTCAGCTTACCAATCCGCAAAAAAAGAACAGAAAAAGCTTGAGCCAGTTTGGATATGGTCTCTCCTACTTTGTGATACCGGTATATAACATCTCAGAGTTTATTGACCCTAATGATTTTGGTGATCATTCATTCGGGGAACCAAGCGGTGGTGAGCACAATGGGGTATTATATACATGCAATGGCGGTTTTATTGACTTTTCGCACCTTCGCGCGGGTCTCGACTGGTCGGTGTATATTACCTTTAAACTAATAGAGGGTATTGATTCGCTAAACCTTGAGCCAGAAGCCGGCACACTCCAATTAAAGTTTAAAAACGAAGACCAACTTACGTTAAACGATATTGCTTCTATAGGGCAAAAAATAGCCTACGAGCGACTTATATGGCACGAAATAGCCAGCTGGAGCTACCATCCGCCCAACCACTTTGTTAGCGAACAACAATCAACCTTTACCCCAGAAGATGGTTATTCTAACTTACTAGGAACCCTGATTGGGAAAAAGGTTGCCTTACGTATATTAACTAAAAAGGAAGATCTACCGTTTTCGCAAATTGCCTCTGAAGAAATTCGTGAAATGATTAGGCAACTACTACCGCTGCAAAACGAAGATGGTAGCAAGCAAGCTTATGATATTGTGGATAGACACATGCAGGCCAAAATACCTAAAAACCAACGAAACGATGATATTTGGTGGGATAGTAAAATAATTTTTACCGATCAGCGGTACGTTTTCAAACGTTATATGCATACTGGCCCCCAGCTGGCTCCATGGCTGGTACCTAATTCTGAAACATTGGGTTGCCCATGCGAGCCCCATCAACATAATATATCAGTGCCTACCAAAACCTCCACAGGCCAATCGATTTACAATTATTACACCTTTACTATTGCCCCAGATTCAAGTTTGTTTTTTTCGAAAAACAACGGCTCTCAATTGCATAAGCCATTTGGTACTTTTACCACAAACCAAATTCCTCAAATTGTAGACCACATTGGGGAAGAAATGAAACAGATTTTATTGCCCGGATTTGACAAGCGTGACAAAATTGATCCGGTGCCTAAATATGATAAGGTAAAGTATGTGCTGTTTTAGAGCGTGCGCTATGGCCAATTTTCATAATTTTACCATTGTACTATACCCAATATTGATATGGCCACAGTGAAAATAGGCATCATCCGCGAAATGAAAACACCACCCGATAGCCGAGTGGTACTTACGCCAGCACAATGCAGTGCGCTAAAACAGCAGTACCCTGATGTGGATATTGCCGTGCAACGCAGTACGGGTAGATGTTACACCGATGCTGAATACACTTCCGCAGGCATTACCTTGGCAGATGATATGACTGATAGGGATATATTGGTTGGTGTTAAAGAAGTGCCTATTGATGCTATAATACCAAACAAGACGTACCTGTGCTTTTCGCATACGCACAAAAAACAGTTGTACAACCGTGCTTTACTACAGGCTTTTATTGAAAAAGGCGTAAAACTAATTGACTACGAAACCCTTACTAATGCTAAGGGGCAAAGGGTAATTGCTTTCGGCCGGTTTGCTGGCTTGGTAGGTGCCCACAACGGCTTGCTTACCTGGGGCAAGCGCACTGGAAAGCTGAACCTTAAGCGTGTAAAAGACTATAAGGATTTTGCAGCACTTAAAGAAGACTATAAAACGATAACCGTACCGCCCCTTAAAATTGTAATTACAGGTAACGGCCGCGTGGCCAAAGGCGCGAAAGAGATATTGGACCTGCTGCGTATAAAACAAGTTACCAAAGAAGAGTACCTGCAGATTGAAAAGCCTACCGAAGCGGTGTATGTATTACTTAAAACACCCGATATCTTTCAGCACAAAGCGGGGCAGCCCTTTTACTTTTCGCATTTTAAAGAAAACCCCGAGGACTACGCCAGTGTATTTGCACCATTTGCGCAAAGTACCGACTTGTTGATAAATGCCATTTTTTGGGACCCGAAAGCCCCGCGCTACTTTAGCTTGGAAGAAATGGCTGACCCAAAATTCAAAATCACTACCATTGCAGACATAACTTGTGACATTGGCGGCAGTGTGCCAGCAACCTTGCGAGCCACCACTATAGCCGACCCATTTATGGGCTACGACCCAGCTACCCAGCAGGAGACAGTCCCGTTCCAGCCCAATAGCATTGACATAATGAGCATTGACAACTTACCCAATGAACTGCCCCGCGATGCATCGCAAGCCTTTGGTGAGATGTTTATGGAGCATGTGCTGGATGGCCTCATCAGCACACCACAAAGCGATATGATTGCCCGCGCTACTATCTGTGAGGATGGTCACTTGGGTAAGGAGTTTGGATATTTGGAGGGTTTTGTAGAAGATTAATATTTATACAAGCATTAAAACTGTTTACACAATCAAAATGGGCGCTTTCTATACTATTAAACAGCTGTGTTTCTTGGTCCTAATCAGTAGCGGGTTTTATAACTGTAAATACGCTGACGAAATTGAGCTAACTAACGAATATGGTGTTTCTGATACAGCCATGCATTGGTCTAACCTAGAGTTGTTTGACCACAAGCCCAGTTTTCGCTCTGGTTTAAGGCACAAATATACTGGTGAAGTGGTCATACCTCCCCGATACCTATTCCCAGATTTTTCTGAAGGGATACTTACCGCAAATCAAAATTTAGGTTCTGGGGCTGTAAATAGTAATGAGGACATCAGAATACCCTTTATTTATGATAAAATTCATGAATTTAAAAATGGTACTGCTCGGGTTGGAAAAAACTATTTGTACGGACTTGTTGATAGCTTGGGCAACGTAATAGTACCCTTGCAATATGACTATTGCTCTATCGGTTTTAGTGAGTCTTTTGCTTGGGTTATGAAAGATAAAAAATCCGGCTTTGTTAATCGGAAGGGCGAATTGGCCATTCCGTGTATTTACGACGATGCAGAATCGTTCTCCGAAGGTTTGGCAGCAGTAAAAAAAGGAGACAAATGGGGTTTTATAGATACCCTTAACCAAGTTGTTATTGGATTTGAGTTTGATGATACTTACAACTTTAACAACAACGTATGTTGGGTGAAGAAGGATGGTATGTGGGGGCTTTTGCATCGGAGCCGGAAAATGCTAACCACCTACAAATACTTGGTGCCCCATGGTTTTTCTGAGGGTAAGGCTTGGGCAGAAACCATACATGGTTTTGTGTTGCTAGATACAACAGGCAAGCGCTTGAGCGATGTTGCATACCGCGATGTAAACCGGATACTAGATGGGCGCGCCATTATAAACGGACTATACCATTATGGCATTGCGGATGATGAAGGTGATTTGATAGTTGATATGATTTATAATGAAATCACAAGGCAGAACTACAAAACCTTCTCGGTAAGCACCGAGGCAAGTACTGGCTTATTGGACAACGACGGCAATGAACTGATTGAAGTAAAGTATAAATCCTTAAAATTTTTGCCGAAGCATATTATAGTGGAAGAAAACTTTGGACAAAAAGCGCTATTTGATTACAAAGGCAACCAGCTAACTAGCAAGTGGTATGCTAATATTGGCGAGCTATATAGCAATACTGCCCCAGTGAAAGATGGAAAAAAGTATGGTTTTATTGATGGAAAAGGTAAAATTATTATAGCACCTCAATACGACTGGGCAGATAACTACCTTGATGGGCTAGCAGCTGTAAAACTTGGCAAATTTGGATACATCAACCGTGATGGACAAACCATAATACCGTTTGAATATGATACCGCAATTGCATTTCGCCACGGCAATGCTTTGGTTAAAAAAGAAGGGCAATGGCAGGTAATTGACAAAAACAACACAATTATCGCTGGTGCCCTTGACGAAGTAAGGTATGCCACCGAAGGAATGTACATGGTTAAATCGGGCGATAGATGGGGATACTTAGATTATGACTACAACCTAGTAACAGAGCCAATATATGACAGTTTAGAAAAGTTTGATGACGGGTGGGGAAAGGTATATTTAAATGGAAAAGAAGGCATTGTAAACCTTAGTGGCACCCAAATAGTTGAGCCCATTTATGATTTCATTTCCGACTATTTCGATGGAGAAGCCTCAATAACAAAAGACGGTAAGTATGGTTGTATAGACCACAATGGCAATGTAATTATACAACCAATTTATGACCGTTTTCTTGACTTTAGAAACGGTAAAACTTTAGTGATAAAACCAGATGGCACTAGAGTTTATATTGATATAACGGGTACCGAGTACCCTATAGATCATTGATGCAACGTAGGTATTTACTTCGCCTCCAACACCTCCTGCTCCACTTCCACCCTACCTGGGTAAACTTCCAAAGCTTTTTCCAGCACATGAAGCGCATCTATCAAATCTTCGCGCTTAAGTACGTAGGCAATCCGCACCTCTTGCTTACCTAGGCCGTGGGTGGCATAAAAGCCAGTGGCTGGCGCCATCATTACGGTTTTGCCGTCGTAGTTAAACTCTTCCAGCATCCATTGGCAAAACACATCGCTATCGTCAATTGGTAGTTTGGCTACTGCATAAAACGCCCCACCAGGGTTTGGGCAATATACACCTGGTATGTTATTAAGGCCTTCAATCAGTACATCGCGGCGCTTGGTATAGCGCTCCAATACCTCTTCAAAGTAACTATCTGGTACATCAACAGCAGCTTCGGCGGCTATTTGCTCAATAGTTGGGGGGCTCAAGCGCGCTTGCGCAAACTTCATGGCAGTGGCTATCACCTCTTTGTTGCGGGTTACCAAGGCCCCAATACGGGCACCGCAAGCACTATAACGTTTGCTTATGCTGTCAATCACTATGGCATTTTGCTCCATACCATCAATAGATAGGATGCTGGTATGTTTTTGCCCATCATAGCAAAACTCACGGTACACCTCATCGGCAAAAAGGAACAAATCGTGCTTAACCACCAAATCCCGCAGCGCTTCCAACTCGATAAGGCTATATAAATAACCGGTTGGGTTGTTGGGGTTGCAAATCATTATCGCCTTGGTTTTTGGCGTTATAAGCTTTTCAAACTCACTAATGGGTGGCAACGCAAAACCGCTCTCTATGCTCGCTGTAATGGGAACTACATTAATATTACCAGCAGTGGCAAAGCCATTATAGTTGGCATAAAACGGCTCAGGTATAATAATCTCATCATCTGCATCCAAGCAGCTCATCATACCAAAGGTTATGGCTTCTGAACCGCCAGTTGTCACAATCAAATCAGTATGCTCAACCTCAATACCATTGTGGCGGTAATAGGTTGCCAACTTTCGGCGGTAGCTTTCGTTACCTGCAGAGTGGCTATACTCCAACACTTTAAAGTCGATGTTGTGCACGGCATCCAACATTTCTACGGGCGTAGGTATATCTGGCTGGCCAATGTTAAGGTGGTAAATCTTCATTCCTGAAGCACTAGCTTGCTCTGCGTAGGGTACCAATTTGCGAATTGGCGAAGCAGGCATTCTCTTTCCTTTATCTGATATTGAAGGCATGGAAGCAAATGAGAAATATGAAATAACAAATGACAGACAAATTTCCGTATAAAATCCGTAAATCCCACCGTTTCATATTTCTGCTTTCACATTTCGTATTTAAAATTATGGTTTCACCATAGTTGGCTGTTTTTGTGGCACGCCGTCGTTTGATGGGGCTGCTACAACCAAACCTTTGATAAATATACGTTTAGTACCTTCGGTAGCATTGCTGTTAATGGTGATGGCTTTATTAAACGGGCCTGCATTGGCAGCATTAAATGTGGCTTTAATAATAGCCGTTTCGCCTGGTGCAATAGGCTCTTTGGGCCACTCTGGGGTAGTACAACCACAAGATGGCTTTACATTGCTCAACAATATATCCGCTCCGCCATTATTGGTAAACTTAAACTCAACGGTAACGGGAGTGCCTTGCGGTATCTCGCCAAAATCATGACTTTCAAAATCGAAGGATAATACTCCTGACCCACCCTGTGCTTGCGCACTGATAAACAGACCCATAACCATAAACAAACTCAATACAATCGCTTTCATACTTGTGCTTTTTCTAAAAAGTGTTTTGTGTATACAAATGTAATATAACTGTGACTGTTTTTCAGTAGAAAAGGATGCGTATCGGTTCAACTTTAACACCCATTAACTTATTTGGCGTGCAACTTTGGCAATTATTTTTTCTCATTGATTTTCAATCACTTACAACACTTACAAGTGCGTAGGCTGAACTAAAAACAAATTAATGTTGTAACATTGATTATCAAACTGATTATTTAGAACAAACAAAAACATTTAAACAACTAAATCCCTTTTTATGAAAACGATTAAAACCCTTGCACTTACTCTTTTGGTTCTAGTTTCTGCCGGAACCATCAATGCCCAAACTACCCATACCGCAAACCCAGCAAAAAGCACCCTTAAATGGTTGGCTAAAAAAGTAACTGGTCAGCACGACGGAACAGTAGCAGTAAAAAGCGGCAGCCTTACTGTAAATGGCGACCAAATTACAGGCGGTAATTTTGTATTAGATATGACAACCATTAAGGTAACCGACATTAAGGACGCTGAGTCGAATGGCAAATTGGTTGGTCACCTAAATTCTGATGATTTCTTTTCAGTAGACAAACACAAAGAGGCTACTTTTAACATCACTAAAGTAGTTGCCAAAAAAGGTGAAAATGGCAATACCCACGAAATTACCGGAGACTTAACCATCAAGGGCATCACCCACAGCATTACCTTCCCGGCTAAAGTAACGCTGCTAAAGTCTGGCTTTATTGCCTCAGCTCGTTTCGGTATTGACCGTACCAAGTGGGACATCAAATACGGCTCGGCCAGTTTTGTGGATGGTATTGGCGACAAAGCTATTTATGATGAAGTAGAGTTTGATCTTTACATCACATCTGCTAAGTAATTCAATTGAGTTGGTTTAGGGCTAAGTGGTATATGCTGCTTAGCCCTTTTTTATGCCCATAAATGAACTACTGCGTGGTATTTACGTTAGTGTTACTATAGTCACAGTTTACAAAACAGTAAATTGCTACCTTTAGCTTATTACTATAACAAAACCACAATATTACTATGTCAAAATCGAATAAGGATAAGAAAACCGAGAAATTAAACCACATAGGGCTGGATACCGCTAAAGCAAAAGAATTGGCAACCAAGCTTAACGACCTATTGGCCAACTACCAAGTGTTTTATATGAATGCCCGTGGTTACCATTACAATATTAGGGGTGAGAAGTTTTTTGAGCTACACGTAAAGTTTGAAGAATTATACACTGATCTTATATTGAAGGCAGACGAAATAGCAGAGCGCATATTAACCCTAGGCGAAACCCCAACCCATGCCTACAGTGGCTATTTGAAAATTTCGGAGATAAAAGAGCAGCAAAACGTAGATAGCCCTAAAGAAGCAGTTGGCGGAGTGCTTGACTCATTTTCGCAATTGTTAGCAAAACAAAGGGTATTACTCAACTTAAGCGCCGAAGCTAACGATGAAGGCACCAATGCCCAAATGAGCGATTACATTCGCGAGCAAGAGAAATTGGTTTGGATGTACAGTGCCTTTTTGGGGAAGTAATTTTTTAATTTACGAATACGATGTTAATACAAAACAAAAGCCAAGCAGATTGCTTGGCTTTTGTTTTAGCAGCACATTAGTTTACTTCAATACGATGTTTCCATTGTAGCTTGTACATTGTACATCAAAATCAGGCCAAGGCTAATACTACCCTAAAGGTAGTACCCTTCTCTGTTGATTCTTTAACAAATATCTTGCCTCCATGGTACTGCTCCACAATTCGCTTAGCTAGTGCAAGCCCTAGGCCCCACCCGCGCTTTTTGGTACTAAAACCTGGTTGAAAAACGGTTTTGGTTTTGCTTTTAGGTATACCCTTACCTGTATCCGTAACATCTATCAAGATGTTGCCCTCCTCTGGATAGGCATTAATAGTAATGGTACCAATGCCCTCCATGGCATCTAGTGCATTTTTCAATAGGTTTTCCATTACCCATTCAAACAAAGGCGGGTTTAGCATTACTTGAATGCCCTCTGGCAAGTGTATTTCAAAATTTACTTGGCTTGATACTCGGGTTTCGATATAGTTTATGCTTTTGCCCAACATATCCTTAATGTCATGCGGCTCTAGCCCAGGCTTAGAGCCTATTTTAGAGAATCGTTCAGCTATAAGCTCCAATCTATTTACATCTTTTTCCAATTCTACCGTTACATGTTCCTGCTCCGGTGCCGTTTCTCTTAAATACTCTACCCATGCCATCAATGATGAAATCGGCGTGCCCAGTTGGTGTGCGGTTTCTTTGGCCATACCTACCCAAAGACGGTTTTGCTCTGATACCCTAGTGGTGCTAAGGGTAATATACCCTACCACCACAAACAAGCCAATAACCCCTAACTGTATCCAAGGGAAATAGCGCAACTGCACCAACTGAAACGAGTCTTTGTAGTAGATATAGTTGAAATCACCTGGAGCAATCTCAATTTCTATGGGTGGCATGCCCGATTTCATTTCGTGCAACTGGGCAGGCAGATAGTTTGGGTTTCTCCGTGCCTTTAAAGAGTCAAGGTTTCGGGAATCAATGATATTGAAATCAGAATCCGTCAATATCATTGGCACGGTATTGTTATTGCGTATTACTTCAAACAAAAATCCGATATCGGTATTTTCGTCAGCTATATTAAGGTTACGGTATGCATCAGCCCATAGCCTTACTTTATTGCGCTCTTGTTCCGCCAAATCACCAGCCAACCAATTGGTGTATACCAACGATACTACTACAATCAAAAAGGCAGCCAACAAAAACAGCACCTTTACCCTAGACTGGCTTTCATATAAATTCATACCGAAAAATAAGCATTCTAGTGGTGTAATGTAATATTAACGCGACACTTCTCTTAATCTTGCTTTCGTGTAATAATAGTACCCAAATAATCCCCTTCACCAAAAATGGGTCCAATAAGTTTTTTAGCACCTTCATGAGTAAAATGCTGGCTATCATAAAAATTCGTGCTGTCTAAGCTAAATGCGTTGCGGTACATAAAATGGTGCACGGTATCGAAAACCAAGGCTGCATCGTCAATCCATCGCTGCCGTTCACCCCAAAGGTTCATTTCGCTAATCATGGTAAGCAAGGGTTGGGTTACCGGCGTTGTGAATACTATAAATCTAGTTTCTGGAAAACTATCTCGTAGCTGCTGATACATTATGGGTAAGCTATCGCGATAAATGTAATTGCCGTAAGAGAGCTTTTTGAATATAGCCAGCTGGTCATTGATCCTTTTATCTCGGCCTGCAGTTGTAAATCCAAATTCATGCTTATCCCCCGCTCTATCATAGAGCGGCTTATCGGTTGGAGGCGTACCTTTATTATACCGCATGTTGCCTATTGATTGTTTGAGCATATCAAAGCTTAATAAGGTGCGCACCACATATAAAGGCGATTGCACATCAGCCACATATTCAACGGCAGGTTGGTAGGCATGTTTCTCGTTTGCATTACTGCCCCAAAAGTCCAGTCCAACTAGCACCAATTTTGGCTTGTGGCCCAACAAGGTTTCCCAAGCCAGTAGCCAACCTAAGTATTCTTCTGGACCCATATTGTTAGCAGCTAGATTTATGCAATTATAGCCTTCAACCGCAGCTGCAGGAATGTATGTTGCCCTACTGCTACCGATTATTACACAGTCGCAATTTTCGGGTGGATTAAAGGCTAGGCGGTTTACTTTCTGCTGCCGCTCATTAAAGCCATAAGTGTATTCAACAGTGCTATTCTCAAACAGCCATGCAGGGTCAGCCCAATAATTGAAAGCGGCCACTAGCCCCAGCAATATGCTTGTGACCATTACTACTATCAAAAACCATAGGCTCCGCTTCATCATTAAAATTGAAAGTATAAAAATTCACTCACTCTGTTCAAGTGCAAAATAGCGATGGTAGCCATCAAAATTAACACCAATGCCGTTTTCCAGTTAAATTGGAACCGCTCGGCAATATCCATACTGTTAGGCCCCAAAACGCTGATTGGCAAAAATAATAGCAGCCAAACCACCGTTAACCCACTACCATTTACAGCATTAAGGTAATTGCCAAAGGTAACTCCATGCTCAGCTAAAAAACCCAGCTTACCGGCTAAAGGGCCAGGCAGCTTTATGCCATCTAAACCCACCATGCCACGAAGTATCTTGAAGGCATCGCTCCACTCTTTAGCACGGAAAAACACCCAGCCAACATTAACAAACAAGAACGTAATTACCCAGGCAGGCAAGGCAGGTATTGATACACCCAACTTACGCCAAAAGCGCAACAGCACCAGCCCTGCCCCATGCATAAACCCCCAAAAAATGAACGTCCACCCAGCACCATGCCAAAGGCCACCCAGTATGAAGGTGATGAGGGCATTGCGGGCCGCTACCAACTCCCCTTTGAGGTTACCACCCAGCGGAATGTATATATAGTCACGCAAAAAGCGACTGAGGGTCATGTGCCAACGCTGCCAAAACTCTTGTATATCCAACGATTTGTATGGCGTATTAAAGTTAACTGGCAACTTGATGTTGAATACGAGCGCAGCCCCAATAGCCATATCAGTATAACCGCTAAAGTCAAAGTATAACTGCCCCGTATATGACAAGGAAGCCACCCATGCTTCAATCAAAGTCAGCTTAACGGCCACATCAAAGCCTTGCGTGGCCCAGGTTGCAAAAGTATCGGCAATTACAACCTTTTTGAATAGACCTATAAAGAACACAAATAGCCCCTTGGCAATGTTAAGACTGTTTGGTAACTTAAGCTCATCTCGGGCAAATTGAGGCATCATTTCGCTATGGTGCACTATTGGGCCCGCAATTAGCTGCGGAAAGAATGTAACGAACAGCATATAATCCAGCGGATCGTTGTGCTTAACCGCTCCCTTAAAACTATCTACCAGATAAGATATCTGTTGAAACGTAAAAAAACTAATAGCTAGTGGTAGCACTATCTGCAACAGCGGCAGCGAGGCATTGGTAGCAAGGTTAATATTGGTAATAAAAAAATCGGCGTACTTAAAATAACCTAAAAAAGCAATATTGAGCACGCAAGATAATACCAGTGCTGTTTTACCCATGCGCTTTTCGGCTAGGGCCTTGCCCGCATAGTAATTGAAAAGTATTGAACCCAACAGTAAAGGCAAATAGCTAACATCCCAATAACTGTAAAAAAACAAAGAAGCGGCAACCAACCAATACTTGCCAACTACCCAATGCTTGCTTCTGTTAATTGCAAAATACACCAATGCCACAATGGGCAAAAAGAGGAAGATGTAGGTGTAAGAGTTAAATAGCAAGTTGGCCGTAGTTGTTATATAGCAATGCTACAAAATAACGGCATTAACCTCATTACTGGAACTTTTCGCCAAAAACAGACTGCAATCTTGTGTCTTGTGTCTGATTGATTTAAAAAGTTACACGCATTTGCAAGGTGTAGTTACGCGGCCCCTCTAGCTTACCCGGGCGCAAAGCATACTCATAGTTTGTTAGGTTTTTAACAATAAAACCTAAGCGTAGTATATCGTTTACTTGATATCCAAACCTAGCATCTAGCACCCAGTCTCCTTTTTGATGTTCTTGGATGTATTTGCCAAAAGTTCCTCTACCACCATCCAAAACACCCAATGCGGTTGTAAATACCTCAGGGATGTTTTCAGGAAAACTATTGTAGTTCGCACTGAAACCAACCGTATATTTTTTGTAGCCAACCTCAACATCACTTCTAAAAATGTGCCTGCTTCTAAATAACAATATCTCTTGCGCTGCCCTTTCAGCAGGTACCCTTTTATACATATCGGTAAAAAATCCTTTCCAAATATCCTTACCGTTTCCGTCTTCCTCATTTATTTGTCTTGGGTATGTATAGGTATATCCTATCAACGAACGAATCGAAACATCTCCTATGCTACCCTGGCTCCCAACTGATACTTCGTACCCCAAAATTCTTGCATTATCAACATTATTAGGTGTTAGGCCTAATACAAATGATGTTGGTTCACATGTATCGGCAGCGGCCAAAATATTACCAGTTTCCAGATCACGAACATTGCCACACTCATCTAATCCATTCTCAGCCGTATAAACTTCAAAACGATATTCTACAAAATCTTGATACTCCATCCAGAAAACACTGGCATCAATATATGCCCCCCACTTTTTTATCTTGAAGGGCTGATTAATACCAATTTCTGCGCTCCAAGCCCGCTCAGCAGTTAGTCGCGGATTAGGCACTATCAACACTCCTTGAAAAAACTCTTGGCCGATAAAACGCTCGGCTATTGATGGCAAACGATATGCTTGACCCCATGAGGCTCGCAAAAATGTGGCTTTACCTGCCTTATAGTTAATACCAGTTCGTACTACTGGTATTGACGTTTCAAAAATTGTGTCCACTGAAGTGAGCTCATATCTTGCCCCTGCCACTAGCGAGAGGTTTCCATATTTAAACTCACCTTGTGCGTATGCGGCAAAGGCCCTATTTCTCCTCACATTATCATATAAATTACTTACTGAGCGACCAAAGGTAACTGGCGCGCCAGTGGTAAAAATGATAGTATTACGCCAATTGCGCTGATATTGTGGCTCAAAATAAATAGTATTTGCCGATGCATTTCGATCATTGCCGTTACCGCGGCGCCAAATATTCAAATACCTGCCCACTACAGTAAAGCGATGGCCTTTTTCGTTACTGAAAGCAAAATGCGGGTCGAGGGTGGTGCGCACATATCTATCTTGCGAACCTTGAGCTATTTGATAAGCCATCGAATCCATGTCAGTTGAAATGAAAAAACGGCCACTCGTTTCTTGCATTACATTACCATTTAAGCCAAAATTGATACCTGGCTTTTTAGGCATAATGTAACGGGTCTTAAAATTAAATCTAAACCTAAACTCATCAGCTTCCTCCAAAAAACTATTCAAAAAATCAGCGTTAGCGCCAACTACCACTTGCAAATTTTTTATCTTCTGCTGATGATTCACAAAAAAGCCTGAAAAGTTTGGTTGCCGCGCATCCCACCAAATCAATTCTGGGCGAGGGGGTTTTCCGAAAACGCCGCTATACATGTTAATCGTAGTTTTTGGCTTATCGCCCTTAGGCCAAGCCGTCCGCACGTTTACCACCCCATTCAATGCCGATGAACCATAAACTACCGATGAAGCACCTTTGATTATCTCTATCTGTTCAATGTTTTCTAACGGAGCAAACTTCAGCTGGGCATCACCCAAATCGGCACTGGCTAAACTAATGCCATCAGTAAGTACCGCTGTTCGGCTGCCTACGCCATACGAGTAAGAACTACCACCACGTATACTAATCTGCCCATCTTGTATCTGCACCCCGGGTGTTTTGGCTATTACCTCACCCAAATCTCTACTATTCGTATTGGTTACCAAGGTTTTACTCAGCACATCCATACTTACCGTTTCTTCAGCTACCCGCTTTTCATATTGGCTTGCCGAAACCACCACCAAATCAATCTCGGCTGCCTCCGATTGCATTCGAATGTTCATTTCTTTTATCTCCCCATCCTTCACGGTAATCGTCCTTACCTTCGGTTCATAACCTAAATAGGTGAATTTTATGACGTAAGTTCCAGCATCAACACTCAGCTTGTACTTACCATCTACATCTGTACTTAACACTTTATTTCCTTCACCATATACAATGTTTACACCCACCAATGTTTCTTTAGTATCAAGATCAGATACCTCACCATATATTAAGGCTTGGTTTTGAGCATATGAAACAAAAGAAAAAAACAATAGGTAGATAAAAGCACACAAGGGCAAAATGCGCAGTTTCATAGGAGTATGTTAGTAGGTTGGGAGTTGTGTTGGTAATTATTGATGCAAATGTGCGTAAATAATAAATGATAGTGCCTTCTACAGTTTTAAGTTATCTTTAAGTATCCAAAGTATTTCAATAGGTCAATTTCGCGATTAAGGTAATCAAATTTTTATGCTGCAAAGCACTTACTGAGACCGTTTTATAATTATGTCAAAGCTTTTCATCAATTTCGCACCTATGAGCCCATTTGTAACAATACTTATGGCAATTGTATGCTGCATACAAACCATAAGCGTAACAGCCCAAACAGTACCTATACCTGGCCATTCGCACAACGATTATAACAGAGAGCGGCCCCTAACTGGTGCATTGGAACTAGGGTACCGCAGTATAGAGGTTGATGTGTACCTGCACAAAGGTAAGCTCCGTGTATCGCACGACCCATTTGGGTTGGGCGGAAAACCAACACTTGAAGAACTTTACCTGGAGCCATTAGCTACCATCTGCAACTCAAACGCTGAAAAGTATGCACTAGATAGTTTGAAGCCGCTCATCCTAATGATTGATTTCAAGAGCGATGCCGAAGAAACATACGCTGCGTTAAAGCCTTTTTTGGCAATGTACAAAGATATGCTAACCATAACCGGGGACAAGCCAAAGAAAGGTTATGTGCACGTTCTTATATCGGGCAACAAACCTTATGAAAGTGTAGCTAAAGAAAAATCAAGGATAGTAAGCCTTGATTATAAATTTGACTTTTGCCGAGAACATCCCAACGATAGCTTTATTACCCGTGCCAGCGATAACTACAAAACTTATTTTACTTGGAACGGAAAAGGTGAAATGCCATGGCAAGAAAAGATAATGCTTGATGAACTGGTAAACCTTGCCCATGCCGAGGGCCGCGAAGTACGTTTTTGGAACATGCCAGAAACAGCGCAGGCGTGGAAACTGTTTTTGGATATGGGCATAGACTGGATACATGTAGATGATATAGAGGCCTTTAAAGAGTTCTACACCGAGTATGTGCAACTAGAAAAACCTTAACTGTTAACAATTTCGAGTGATAGCATGTTATAATTTGTGGTACATTTTTATAAGCTATTTCGTAAATTTAGAAGGAACGGGAGTTGTTTCCCAAGGATACTATTGAGGTAAAAGCTACTATTATGCGTTACGTAAAAACATTTACACTAATTATATTTTCATTTTTATTGTTTAATGTAAACGCCCAACCACCCTCTCGGGGCAGGGCTACCGAAATGATAATAGCGGGTGATAACTCACTGCAAATGCTTGATTTGGAGCGTGCCATTGAGTTTTACTCATCTGCAATCAGCTTAGACCCGAGTTACGCTGATGCTTACATGAAACGATCGAACGCCTATGCAATTGCCGGTAGGAATACTGAAGCAAAAATGGATTTTGATAAAGCAATATCGTTAAACCCCTACATTAATTACATTTACGACAAACGAGGCAAGATTCAAGTACTTATTGCTGACTTTATGGGTACCTTGATAGATGTTGACAAAGCAGGTTCGATAAGGCCTGAATTAGGCAGCATGATGCAGCAGCTCATTTTGCAGGACCTCAGAAAAATTAACCCTCAAACAATACGGACTATAGACAGCCTTGTGTCAGAGAATCAAGCTACGGCTAATCTGCTTTCCATAAAGGCACTGGCCTTGTGGGAGGTTGGAGACATAACTGATGCATTGATAGCAGTTGAAGAGGCAATAGCCTTAAACCCCAATAGCGCTTTTGCCCACAACGTTCATGGTCTTATATTCATTGATACAGAGGCCTATCCACAAGCACTAATGGCTTTTAATGATGCTATTAAACTGAATAAAGAATTTTCTTATGCTTATCTTAATAGAGGAAGAACTTATGCCCTCTTACAAAATCAAGCAAACGCGTTAAAAGATTTGAATACTGCTGTTTTGCTTGACACCACCAATGCCTTGGCATATTATGCCAGGGGCATTTATTATAAAGAACTGGGTAATGCCGATGCAGCAATAGCCGACTATACAGCTGTAATAAACCTAAGGCCCAATTTTGCGGATGCATACTTTTCAAGAGGCTTTGCCGAAAAAATGAAGGGTATATATACTGATGCCTTAATTGATTATGACCGAGCAATAGAGCTGAACCCTAACTCTGCGCTGTTTTTTAACAACAGGGGCATTGTGAAAACAATAGCCGGTAGAAACTTTGAAGCTGAAAAGGATTTTAAAATGGCGATAAGCCTTCAGCCAGATTATGCTGCTGCTTATCATAACTTGGGCATGACATTAATAATAAATCACTCAAGAGACGAAGGGTGCCGCAATATTGAAACCAGTATAAACAAAGGTCTTGTTATCGATAAGGATATCTATCGATATTTTTGCGCTCAATAGCTGAATTATATCTACATATTGGATGCATTTTAACCCATTGTGGCACTTGGGGCAAACCAAAACACCAGCAAAATAATGGAGTTTGCTCATGGCATGTGCTTTGCAATAGTATCTATATCTATTGTAAACTTCTCTTATTGCTATTTATGAGCCCTAAAACCATTTACCTATCCATTATTATAGTTTCAATAACACTGGTAGCTTCAGCAAAATGCAACATATGCGGGAAATGGGATGCTGGCCGAGGGGGCATTATTGAAATTTATGAAAATGGTGATAAGCTGTATGGTAAACTAGTGGAATCGCAAGACCCTAACAGAATAGATACAGAAAACCCAGACAAAGCCCTTCGCAATGAAAAATTAGTAGGACACAATATATTGATAGGCTTTCAACAAGCTAAAGACCTTACTTGGAAAAACGGCAAAATATATAACCCTGACAACGGTGAGTTATATGATGCCAAAATAACTCTTAAGAACGAAGTATTAAAAATACGGGGCTTTGTGGGTATCGCCCTTTTTGGCAAAACTGTTAAGTGGAGCAGGGTTACAGATAGTATATCACAAAACCCTTAAAGTAAAAACGGCCACTGTCAATTGACAGTAGCCGTTTTACTAGGAACAATATATTATTTCACTAGTTGATTACAACTAGCAGTTGTTACTGTTTCTCAGGCTTTGGCAACAAAACCTTGCGGCTCAAACGGTACTTACCCGTTTTAGGGTCAACGTCTTGAAGTTTAATCCTAATTTTTTCGCCTTCTTTCAATACACCTTCTAAGCTGTCTAGGCGCTCCCAGCTAATCTCAGATATGTGCAGCAAACCTTGTTTGCCAGGCATAAACTCAACAAAGGCACCGTACGGCATAATTGACTTTACAACACCTTCGTATTCTTCGCCCACATCAGGCACGGCAGCTATGGCACGTATGCGGGCAATAGCAGCATCAATACTCTCTTTGTTATCAGCTGATACGTCAATAACACCTTTGTCGCCCACTTCTTCCAACACGATAACAGTACCTGTTTCGCGTTGAATTTCTTGGATAACTTTACCACCAGGCCCTATAACGGCACCAATAAACTCTTTAGGTATCATTATTTTCTCGATGCGCGGAGCGTGTGGTTTGTAATCGTCGCGTGGCTCACTGATGGTTTTCATCATCTCGCCAAGTATATGCAAACGGCCAGCTTTAGCTTGAGTTAGTGCTTGCAATAATATCTCGTAGCTCAACCCTTGAACTTTAATGTCCATTTGGCAAGCAGTAATACCGTTTTTAGTACCAGTTACTTTAAAGTCCATATCGCCCAAGTGATCTTCATCACCCAAGATGTCGCTCAATACGGCAAACTCACCGTCTTTGCCACTGATAAGACCCATAGCAATACCCGATACCGGGCTCTTGATTTTGATACCTGCATCCATCAACGCTAGCGTGCCAGCGCAAACAGTTGCCATTGATGATGAACCGTTAGACTCTAAGATATCAGAAACTACACGGATGGTGTAAGGATTGACATCAGGACCAGGGATCATGTTTTTCAAGGCACGTAGGGCCAAGTTACCGTGACCTACTTCTCTGCGGCTTGTGCCACGGTTAGGGCGAGCCTCACCAGTAGAGAACGAAGGGAAGTTGTAGTGCAACAAGAAACGGTTATAACCTTTAAAGGTAGCGCCATCAATTAATTGCTCATCCAACTTGCTACCCATAGTAACAGAAGTTAGTGATTGAGTCTCGCCGCGAGTAAATACGGCAGAACCGTGCGTACCAGGCAAGTAATCCACTTCACTCCAAATTGGGCGTATCTCATCGGTCTTACGACCATCCAAACGTACTTTTTCTTTCAACACAAGGTCACGTGCTGCTTCATACTCCGCATCGTGGAAGTATTTCTTCAGCAAATCACCTTTCTCAGCTAACTCTTCTTCGGTAAAGGTGGCTTTGTAAGCTTCCAACACTTCTTTTATGGCAGCGCTGCGGTCATGCTTCGCTTTGCTATCGCGCATAGCAGCCAAAATATCGTTGTAAGTATCGGCAATTACTTTTTTCTTGAAATCGAAATCGTTATTCTCGTGGCTGTATTCGCGTTTGGTAGTTGAACCAACCGCAGCTTCAAGCTCCTTAATGGCCGCTACTTGAAGGCGTATAGCATCGTGGGCCAATTTAATGGCTGTCAACATATCCTCCTCGCTCGCTTCCTTCATTTCACCCTCAACCATTACAATACTGTCGTGGGTAGCAGCAACCACAATATCCATATCAGCTGTTTCCAACTGTGTGATAGTAGGATTAACCACAAACTGGCCATCAATACGACCAACACGTACTTCAGAAATAGGGCCACTGAAAGGAATATCGCTTACTGCCAAAGCAGCAGAAGCAGCCAAACATGCATAAGCATCAGGCATGGTATCCTTATCGTTGCTGTACAAAGTAATTTGCACTTGGGTATTAGCGTGGTAATCATCAGGAAACAACGGGCGCAATGCACGGTCCACCAAACGACAAACTAAAATTTCATACTCACTAGGGCGTGCTTCACGCTTAAAGAAACCACCTGGGAAACGGCCGGTAGAGGCATATTTCTCTTGGTACTCAACTGTAAGCGGCATAAAGTCAACACCATCTTTAGCTTCCTTGTCAGAAACTACTGTTGCCAACATTATTAGATTGCCAACCTTTACGGTTACCGAACCGTTGGCTTGCTTTGCCAATTTTCCTGTTTCCAGGGTGATCACGAGCCCATTGCCCAGATCGATTGTTTTTGTTTGAATGTTCATATATCTTCTCGTTCAGCTATCGGGGCGATTTACCCCTTTTACAAATAAAAAATTGCCACCCCCTTTCGGAGGTGGCATATGTTAATTTTGGATACTTACTTGCGTAAGCCTAGTTTTTCTATCAGCGCGCGGTACTTATTAATGTCCTTCTTAGCCAAGTAGTTAAGCAAACTACGACGTTGACCTACCATGCGAATTAGTGAGCGAGTAGAGGAATAATCCTTCTTGTTCGTTTTTAGGTGGCCAGTGATATGGGCAATGCGATGTGTGAACAACGCAATCTGCGCCTCAACAGAACCAGTGTTTCCTTCATTGCCACCGTACTCTTTAAAAAAGGTCTTTTTTGCTTCAGCAGTTAAAATACTCATTGTTTCAGCTTAATTTTTTCTTTTCGTTCTTATCAGTCTGCAAAGATAATTCAATTATTTGTTACGGTAAAAATTATTTTACCCTTTGGCAGATAAGTTTTTGTACCCTTAATGTTCAGTTTGGCCTTATCAAGGTGTTTATACCCTCTTTACTATCAAGTTATCGCTCACTTTATCCGACAAGAAAACGGTATCAGCGGCAGCAATGCGCACCAATCTTGAGTTGTCATAACTATTTACTTCCAACACCTCAATACGCGAACCTATATTCAATTTTATGCGATCAAGATATTGTAAGAACTCAGTAGACTGTTCTTTTACCAGCACAATAACGCCCTTTTCCAGCGCTTTTAGTTCGTTAAGGCTAATAGGTTCATGGTTATTGATATTACCGTCCGCATCGGGTATAGGGTCTCCATGCGGGTCGTTGGTAGGGAAACCTAAAAAAGACTCCAACCTGCTTATCAAGTCCGGTGTCTTTATATGCTCCAACTCCTCAGCAATTATATGTACCTCATCCCACTTATAACCAAGCTTATCCACCAAAAAAACTTCCCAAAGTCGGTGGCTTCTTATCAGCTCAATTGCTATATTCTTCCCAATATCAGTAAGCTGCACCCCTTTATATTTCTCGTAGGCTACGAGCTGTTTCTCTGCCAGCCGTTTCATCATATCACTTACAGATGCTGCTGTAGTTTGGGTTTCGGCGGCAATATTGTTGGTTGAAATATTCTCTGGGCTCTTTAAGGAGAGCTTAAATATGGCCTTTAAGTAATTTTCTTCGGTGGTGGATAATACCAAAACACAGGTTTTGTTTCAAAGATAGCAGAAGGTGGCTAAAAATGTGAAAATCCGTGCAAGTTAACCTGCACGGATTTTCAAAAATGCAATTCTAGTTAAACAAACAACCTTGCATGAACAAAAGGAACATATGGAAGACCGTCAATCAAAGTGGCAGGTTGTAAGGTGTGAAAAATAAATTAAATTGACATAATGGCAGTTAAATTAGGTAAGAACCAGACATTATGGCTTAAATACAGCATTGGTATTGCAATTGCTTATCGCAAAACTGTAATCAAAAACTTAAAACCCAAAAATTTATAGCCATGAGAACTTTAAAATGGATGAGAAACGAACCAATGTTTGCCAATGTGCTTAACAACAACCTACCTGGCTTTTTTAACGATGATGTGTTCCGTAAAGAGTATTTATCTACTCGCCCAGCGGTAAACATCAAAGAAAACGAGACCAGCTACGGTTTAGAATTAGCAGCCCCAGGTTTTGTAAAGGAAGATTTTAAAATCGATTTGGATCATGAAATTTTGACCATTTCGGTTGAGCAAGAACAAAAAGAAGAAGAAGCTAAAGACGGATTTACCCGCAGGGAGTTTAACTATGCTTCGTTCAAACGTTCATTTACCTTGCCAGAAACCGTAGACAGTGAAAAAATTACCGCTGGCTACACCAATGGCATTTTAACTGTTACCTTGCCCAAAAAAGAGCAAGAGCAACAACTGAAACGTGTTATTAGCATTAGCTAAAACAACTAATTGAGAGTGGTTTGTTAAGCGAAGGGCGTGCAATTTGCACGCCGCTCGCTTTTTTATCATTGCCCTGCATTACGCTTACTTGGCAAAGTAAACCTCACACCCACATAAGCCATTTGCCCAAATATCGGCCCCCAAATGGAGGAGGCATCAAAATCGGTACTAAAAGGCCTATCGGCAGCAATAATTGGGTTGTGCTGTTTGTAGCCGGTTAAGTTTTCTCCACCAACATACACTTCCCATTGTTTCCATATACGGGTAATTTGTGCATTTAGCACCACAAACACGGGCGAGTATTCGCTATCTAAGCTCAACTCTCCTTGGCTATAACTTGATGGAAGCCTAGCACGGCCGTTTAACTGCGCTGTAACATCAAACATCCAGCGCTTGTTGCGGGTAGTATAGCCAGCATTAAAGTGCCCCGCATGCCGAGGTACAAATAAGCGCCCTTCCAACTTGCCGTTGTAAGTGGTTTTTACATCGTTAAATTTATATGCTGCTCGCAGTTCCAACCCTTTCACTACCTCTCCTATCAACTCTATTTGCAGGCTGTTGGCATACGAGCGGCCATCGAGGTTATAAAAGATGGAGCTAAACCGGTCTTCATCCAAATCGAGCACTACTTGGTTGGCAAACTCGGTGCGATAAAAATCGGCGTTAAAACTAAACTCGCGGTTTTTGTATAACCACTTCTGCGTAAAGCTGCCGCCAAACGTCCAGCTTTCTTCTGGCTGAAGGGTCTCTGCCACTATTATCTGGCGAGAGCTAACCAATACGTTGGTATTTTCTGCAAAGATACTAGCCACCCTATACCCACGCCCAGCTGATACGCGAAAAGTGGTCATCTCCTTTGGGCTGTACCTTACATGCAAACGGGGCGTGGCAAAAACGCCGTATAGATTATGATAATCAACTCGCATGCCGGCTAGCACCGTAAGGCTGGTTAAGAAACTATATTGGTACTCGGCAAACGCACCCGGTACAATCTCGCGGCGCTGCAGGTCAATATTGCTATACTGCTCACGGTAATCATCCAACAAAAAACTCGCACCGGTTTTTAGCTGGTGGTTGGTGTTGTTGATATTGGTTTGAAAAATGAGATTGGAGTAATAATGGGTATTCACGCCCTTATAATCATGATTACCAAAAAAGCCTTCCATGCTATGGTGGGCTACTTCGTTTATCCAACCCATACTGCTATTGATGCCTTTCTCAAACATACGACCCGTTTTAAGGAAACCCTCATAGCGTTGAGTGGTAAGATCCATACCATAGTAAGGCTGTTCGCTTCGCGATAGTTTTGGGTCAAAGTTATTTTGGCCACCAGTGCGGCCCTCGTACAACCCGCGCACGGCACCTTGTACTTCCCAGCCTTTATTGTAATAGGCCCAGCGGTTCATTACGTTTACTTGCTGGTTGAGCGGAATATCTAAAAAACCATCATGGTTCATATCAGTACGGGTGCGAAAGGCACTACCATGCACCATCAGTAAAGTGCTCAACTTTTTATTAAACTGGTTGGCAAGGTTAACGTTTACCTCGCTCCTACCCATATGGTTGGCATACAGGTTTACATGCAGCCTGTCGGTTTCATCGGGCTTTTTGAGCTCAATGTTAATTTGCCCTACCATGGCTTCGTAACCATTTACCACACTGCCTACACCTTTGCTTATCTGTACACTCTGTAGCCAGGTGCCAGGTAAGTGTGCCATGCCGTAGGTGCGACCCAGCCCACGAATGCTCGGGATGTTCTCAATCATCAATTGAGTATAGATGCCGTCAAGGCCCAACATACGGATGGTTTTAGCGCCCGTTACACCGTCGGCAAAGTTTACATCTACCGCGGCGTTGGTTTCAAAGCTTTCAGAGAGGTTGCAGCAAGCAGCTTTTTTAAACTCCTTTTCAGAGAGGGTAATACTGTTCACGGTTCCGGAGAGGGAATAAGAGGTACCGCTCTTGGTAGCCTCTACCGTTGCCACATCCAACGATTTTGCTTTGCTCAGTACCACCTCAAGCACCTCGCCGGGCTTAGTATCAATGGTATCGTTGCTGGTGCCAATGTAGCTAATTACCAATTGGTTCTGTTCCGGATGCTCGGCGATAGTAAAAAAGCCCTCTGCATCGGTAGTGGTGCCCACAGTAGTGTTTAGCCAAAATACATTGGCACTATACACGGGTACTTTGCCATCGGCGGTGGTTTCCCACACGCGGCCTTTAATGGGTTGTGCTTGGGCAAGCGTGCAGCCCAATAGCAACCATATTAAACTATAAGTTATCTTTTTGAAAATCATTTGCACAATATTAAAATGAAAAACACAGACCTGTAACGGTCTTATCAAATCATTTTAATAATGGCTTATAACGTATATACCTGCAGCTGCGCTAGGCGACTTTGCATGCTAGGTGGTGGCAGGTTGTTGTATAAAGGTAAAAATGCCGTTTGCTCAACAATAGCCAACTCAAAAGTGGCAAGGTGGATAATACCTACAACCGGTAATACCGGAGCGCCATAAGCATAGTGCTCTTCGGTTTTTTGTGGAATATCCAACTGGTAAAAACTTGTAGATTCTTCGCAGCAACCTTTCTTTTTGGTTTGCGAGGCTTCTTTATTGGCACAGCATACATGAAGATTGCTAACCCCTGCCTCTGCCGAAACAAACAACGTAATACCCTCTTGCCCCGTAACCAAGCAAGTATGCTTATATATACCGATACCGATAGTAGTGGTAAGCATTAAAGCTACCAACAGTATACTACCTATGTATCGTGGTTTAAACATTATTGGTTATTGAAAAATAAACGACAACAGCGTTTGGTTCAAAATATCTTGTGTCTTAACAATAACGCAAATTTATCGTAAAAAGTGGTGCAACATATTTGCAAAAATAAAAAAGCACCGTTTAGAATACTCCAAACGATGCTTTATAACATTAATTAACTTTTCTACGATTCTACGTTAGCATTATTCTTCCTTCTATCATAAATTTTCTTGGCACCTACTGCTGCTCCAGCAATCAATAAAATTGATGCGCCGCTATCAATTGGAATAGCCAATGGTGGAGGTGGCGGGGGTGGTGGACCTGCCAATAACTGACTCACACTCAACAAAGTGAATGCGGCAACCATAGTGAATATTACTAACAGATTTTTCATTATAGGGGCTTTAATAAGGTCTACACCTTTGTTTGCATTTTCAAAGTTAACGTTAATATAGTTTATTTCCCAGAATTAACAAAAACTTTTTCAATTTTCATGTCCTGTACATTGTGCAGGCGTACAAAATAGTAGCCATTAGCAGTATTTTCCATATTGATAACAAAAGTGCCGTTAACATAACCTAGTTGCTGGTTGGCTACTACTACCCTGCCCATCAAGTCAAACACTTCTACCGTAGAAAAGTTCTCCAAATTGCTCAACACGATATTAATATCTGTACCATAGGCATAAATTTTCACCTTGCCGCTCAATGCTTCAGCCACGCCATTGGCCAGCTTTTCTTGGATGGTTACCAATTGGGTAACGCTCTGTTGGCAACTACCATTGCTCACAAACAACTCTACCAAGTACTCGCCAGGGTATGCATATACGTGGGTAGGGTTTGCATCGGTGCTGGTGCTGCCATCACCAAAGGTCCACAAATAGCTAGTTGCGTTTACCGCTGCATTGGTAAAGGTTACATCATCGCCTTCGGTAGCGGTGGCTGGGGCGCTGAACCCGGCCACTATTGGCGCAGGGCCATTTACCATGTACAATTGGGTTACACTGTAACCGCTGGCGTGTACTAGGTTAAGGGTATAAATAGATGGCAACAAGTTGCTTACGGTAACGTTGCCGTTAAAGGCATTATTGGTGTACACCACATTGCCATCAACATCTACCAACTCGAGGCTCCACTCGGTAGCGCCTGGCTGATTAAAGTTGATAAAACCATCAACACCCGCACAAGTGGCATCTTCGGCCGATACGGCCATAGCTGGGTAGAAGTGCAATGCAAAACGGCCAGCGGCATCATTTACGGTAGCAGCAAATGTGTAGCTGTTTACCATACGTAGGTTGGTCATAGTGCCCAATTGGCGGTCTTCTAAAAACACCAAGGCTGTTGGGTCAAAAGCGTTTAAATCGGCATTGATGACAAAAGTACCGTTGGTGCCTGCTACAAAATCAACCGGAACAATTTGTACCGCGCTAACCGATGGCTGAGCATAAATGCTGTACAACAAGCTACCATCATTTACATACATGCTTGGCTGCTCTGGCTTGCTCATCAATTTGCGGGCATCAAACTCCGAATCGAAAGCTGGGGTAAAGTTAGCACCAAAAGCTACGTGCATGCGGTCGGCAAAGCCATTGCCGGTTACATCAAGGGTAAGCAATTGCTCGTATGCGGCACCGGTACGCAAATACTGGTTGGCGCCGTTACGCTTCATATTGTCTGTAAAATCCATGGTAACGCCATTGCTCAACGCTTCTACGATAAAGGCTTGAGATGAGCCGATTTCTTGACCACCCGATACGTTGTTTACCGGTACATAAGTACCCGCCAACGGGCCCGATGTTTGGTAGAAATAGGCTGTACCCATTACGCTACTGCTATTGGCTGCAGCTACCGCCTGCCAATCGATAGGGGCGGCAAACGGATTGGCTACTAGGTTCATACCCGCTGGGCGACCAGAGGCATTTACACTCTTGGTAAGTACCGGGCCGGTAACGGTTTGGCCTGTTACAAATGTACCTACCAAATCAATGGTGGTACCTACTGGCACGCGACCAATAAAGCCCTGGCCTTGCACTGCTGCACCAGTGGTGCGCACGTGCCAACCTTCAAGATTACAAGTGTTTACGGTGTTTTCGCGGTAATCAAACAAACCACCGTATGGCGAACCCGCCTCAAGGGCAGTTGGGCTACAGGTGGCGGTTGGTACTACTTGGCTGCCGTTGGTGGCACCGTTCATAGTGGCTAGGCTAAAGTCATCGGCCCAACCGGTTATGCTAGCTCCGCCTACTGGCGCGCCAATATAAAAGAACGGGCTTGCTGTGTTGTTGGCGTAGCGCTCAACGGTAAGGTTGCCCGTAATGGTACCAGTGTAACCTGCGCTAAACTCATCTACCAAACCTGTGTAAGTAGCATTGCTGCCTATTACCAGGCGGTTGTTGGTGGCTACATTGCCCGCCTCAAGCGCCAAGGTGCCATATACCTTTTGGGTACCACTAGCCAAGGTTACGCCAGCGGTATTATCAATAGTAAGGTATTGAAAATTGTTGTTGCCACCAATGGTTTGCAGGGTGCTACCTTTAAAGGTAACAGTACCGGTACCCCAGTTGGCGCCGCCGTTGTTGGTAAGGTTGCCATATATTTCCAAATCGTTGCTTGGTTGTGGGAAACCAGCAATAACGTTGGCCGTAATGGTTACGCTAGCACCAGCATTTATAACTATATCGTTTACCGTTGCAGTGGTGCTCAAGGCTGCATTTATAAGCGGGAAACGGTTAGTGGTGCTGGTTACGTTTGGTATTACCACATTATCGGCAGCAGTAGGCACTACCCCACAGCTCCAGTTGCTGGCATCAAACCAGTTGGTGCTGGTGGCACCGGTCCAGGTGTTTTGGCAAGCTTGTGCGGTTGGGATGTTCAAATTATCGAAAGAAGCAAACTCGCCAGCAGAGGTAGCGTAACTCCACAAGAAACCTGAGTATGGCAAATTAGTAACCGTGTATGTTTGGTCAACTGCGGTGCTGCCTGTGCCATAAGTAATACTGGTTGGGTCGGCAAAATTGAAAAGTGCATTTGGGTCGTAGCCACCATCATCAACAAACAGCCTCCAGGTGCCAGTGGCAGGGTTGTAGTTTACTTGTACGTTAAACAAGTGGTCGCCATTTATACCCAAAGTATTTGGACCATCGGCAACTATATCGGTAATGGTACCTGCAGATATACCGCCAGTATACCTTACCAGTTTCACACGGTCATCACTGCCGCTTTCGCCAAGTACCACCGCATACCCATTGCCAGCATTGGCAAAGTTGGTGCTGGTAGCACCCAACACCGTAGCTATACCATAATTGCTGGTACCGAAGCCCGATGGGTTAATACGGGTTTGCGCCATGTTAAAGTACCAAACTAACTCGCTGGTTGCTTGATCAAAATTGGTGCTGTATTTTCCGGTCATATCAAATACCGTGTAGGCCTCACCTTGTGGGCTGGTATTATTAATATCCAAACGGTTGTTATAAATTTCGGCAAGGCCAGCGCTGGCCTCTACTTCTCCCCAAGCAGTTGCGCCACCGCTAGATGGGATACCCACGGTTGAGTTATCTGCACGGTTAAAGTTATCGAACGCTACAAATGGCGAAGCCAAAGTAGTGGCATTGTTTACCAATGCCGGGGTGCGGTACAACGGACCACCAGAACAGTTGGTATTGTTGTAAGCAAAAACAAAGAAATAATACTGGGTAGTGGTGGTAAGACCTAAGGCATTAAAGGTAGTACCCACGGCACTGCTTACTACCGTACCGCTACCAATGGTTTGGCCAGCAGTATAAGTAATGGTGTTGGTAGGGTTTGCACCAAGGGTAGCACTATTACTGCGCACCACTAAGTAACCATCGGCACCGCCTGCTGCAGCAGTAAAACTGCCACCAATGCTGGTAGCACCTGGGGTAAGTACCAAGGCCGTGGCTTGGTTGGCTGGCACTGCACAAGGGTTAACACCGTTGCCCGTAAGGTCAACATCAACTTGGGTAGCACCAACGCTGGTATTGGTTATGGGGTTTAGGCTATAATTGGTAACAGCACTGGTTGGCGTAAACCTAACCGTGATGGTGGTGGTGCCAACAACACCCGCAGTTGGGGTAAGGCTTAAATTGTTAAAGAAGTTAACACCATTAGTTGATACTTGATATCCAGTAGGCGCGGTAACTACAATGGGGTCGGTAAGGTCTGTGCCTTCTACGGTGTAGGTTAAGTCGCTAGTGTTGCCCACGGTTACGTTACCAAAGTTAAGCGCCGTAGTGCTGGTTAATATGGTAGGTATTGGAGCAGCACAGAAATCAGCTGTAAGGGTAAGGTCGTCGTATCTAAAATATTCCGTTCCACTATTGGTAATTGTAGCTAGTCGCAAAGCTACACCTGTATTTCCATCAGGAATATTCAAGGTTACCAATGCAATACCGTTAATGCTAGAGCAAGCGGTATATTTAGTATTGGTGCCATCTATCGTTTTAACAGCAGTACCATTAGCATTATAATTCCAAGAAACGTTTGCATTTGAACCTGCCGGATCGCAGGCATGTATTGAAACGTCTGGTGTTCCAGAAAAAGAGGCACCATTTAACGCAACATATACTTCTAACCTGTCAGCATTCTCCAAACCACCAACACCTGAAAGTGCAAATGTAATTTGGGTATTGGCAAATCCAGTAATATCAACATTGCCATACGTGTCGGTTTCGCCATTGCGCAACTCCCTTCCATTGGTGCCGTTATTCGAAGCACTTGCAAGAGTACTACCACTGCCGCTAACGCTCCAGTTATTGCTAGTGCCGCCGCCGCTTTCAAAGCCTTGGCCGTATTGCGTGCCTGTAGTAAGGTCGTTATCGTTTACGGTAAGGGTAAAGCTGCCGGTAGCTCCCACTGCCGCAGCGGTACCACCGCTTACGCTGCCAATATTAAAGATAAGGTTTTCACTACCGTCGCAAGCGGTGTTATCGGTTACGTTAAGGGTAATGGTTTTGTTGGCATTGTCGCCAGCAGCCCAAGTAACCACTTGGCTGGTAAAGCCGTTTACGCGGGCATTGCCGCTCGGTAAGCTTACCGTAGCACTAGTAGCATTGCTCCCACTAGGGAACATGATGCTTAAGGTAAGCACATAGGTAGCTGTACCCTCGGTTACGCTAGCGCTGGCGCTGGTAAACTGCACCGCAGTGGTTGGGGTGTTGGTAGCCTGTGAGTTGGCCAATACGCTTGAGTACTTAGGGCCGCCAGTACAACCAGCGTTGTTGTAAGCAAATACATAGTAGTAATAAGTAGTACCAGAGGCTAAACTATTGTCGCTAAAGGTAGTGGCAGTAGCATCTTGTATTACCTGCCCACCAAGGCCGGCACCTACGGCATAGCTAGTGCCATCTACTGGGGTAGGTGCGCCGGCGGTAGTTTTGCGCACTACAATATAGCCATCGGCACCACCGCTGGCAGCAGTAAAGCTACCGTTAAGGCTATTGATGGTTACACTATTGAAACTTAGGCTAGTTGCCGGGTTTGGCGTGGCGCAAGGGGTTGCAGCAGCGAAGCCTGTCCAGCTAAGGTCATCAAGAGCAACTCTCTCGCTAATGTTATTGTTCTCAATTTCAAGCGTAAAACTACCCGCAACGTTAATATTGGGTATTGTTGTTGTAGTTACAGAACCACTAAAAGGTATGTCCCCAACATCTACACCATTCACATAAACAGTAAACGTTCCTGATCCACCACCAAACTTTCTTTGGGTTGTGAGTGTTAAATTGCCAATCCCTCCTGGTATGCTATGGAAAACAGGCGAGATTGCTGTACCAGTGCCAGCCCAAAGGCTGCCATTTCTGATTGTAACAGCCCTAGAGTTTACATCTTGGTCACTTCGAGCATCATTAGCACTCCAACTAAAGCCATTGTCACCTGTCCAAGTCCTAATGCCATAACTCCCAAAAGAGCCTAAGTTACTAAAACTCTCCGAACCCTGCCCAAAAGCAGTAAAACTCGACAAAAACAAGAATACGATACCTAGTACCCATGATAGGGAGAACAGCCTTTTAGCCATAAGAGGAGGATGAATTGAGTGTATAAAATGCGTCAATGTAAAAAAATGAAGCGCAAAAGTACGTGGAGTTTTTACATTTGTCAACAGTTATTTGGTAATAACATTTTGATAATGCTCAATTGTAGCCCAATGTATACCCAAAAACCACGCATGTAGGGCATTTTAGATGCGTAACGAGTTTCGAACATCTTTTCAACATTTTCAAAGAATATTGAAACACGACACCAAACCTGCCGTTTGGCTGTATTTTCACCATCGGTGAACGCACCAAAACATCCGATGAACGGATTGCCCTTTGCCTTATTTACTCCCCCCTACCTGTCATTACGAAAACATACCCGTCATTGCGAAAGTCCACACTGAAATTTAACAAACCTAAGCACTCCAAGGACTTGTGGCAATCCGCAAACGAATACAACACCAAAGCCAACCTAGCACTACTGAAAAGGTACATAACACGTAAAAGTGCAACGATGGGCGGCAGCGAATCTCTCAGGGGATTGCCACGTCGTTTTGTTGCAATGCAACAAAACTCCTCGCAATGACGGCGTTCGTTACCCGTCGTTGCGCCCACCTACCCGTCATTGCGCCTCCCCAACCCGTCATTGCGAAAGTCCATACTAAACCCCAACAAACCTAGGCCCAACAAGGACTTGTGGCAATCCGCAAACGAATACAACACTAAAGCCAACCAACCGCTGCTTAAAAGGTACGTAATACGTAAAAGTGCAGGGTTGGGCGGCAGTCCACATCGTGAGGGGATGGCCGCGTCAGTCAGTTGCTCCGCAACTTCCTTCCTCGCCACGACGGGTGACGGGTTACGGGTGACGGGTAACGTTGGGGAGTTATTAAAACAACTTCAACAACTCATCCAGCTCTTTTAGCTTTTCGGTGTTTTGCTCTGCATGATAAGCCTGCTTGAGGTATTGCAGGTATATTTTGATGGTTTCGCGGTTGCGAATGGGTAGGTAGAAGTCCTTTTGCGGCTCTTCGTTTATTTTATTGAGGTATAGAGTAACCTCGTTGCGGGTAAAAATGGTGCCGCGGTTAAGCGGGTTAATGTAGCATATCACTTGGTCGCGCAGGTCTTCTTCGGCCTCTAAGGTCTCCAAAAAATCTTTGGTGTAGCAGGCTACAAAGTGACGCGGCAGATTTACGCCATACACGGGCATATCAAGCTCTTGAGCCAATATGGTGTACAGTATGCCCAACGAAATGGAATTGCCCATTTTGCTCTCCACCACTTGGTTTATAAAGAAACTCGGCAGGCTAAATTGCTTTTCGGTGGTTTTGCCCGTAAAACCCATGAGCGAGTAAAACACGTGGTTAAACACGTTTATCTGTTCAAAAGAGGTAAGGTTGTAGTTCATCTCCAACCAAATGGCCCGGCGGATGTAATCAATCTCACCACGCAGCTTTACCTCATCAATATCGGCATACTGAAAACGGGCCACCAGCAAAGCACCTTTGTACAAGTTATCGGGCTCGTTTTCGAGCCATTGCTTAAAGCCAGCCTCCACCCCATGAAACTGTATGTGGCGAATGATGTGCTCAATGCGCTCTTGCAAAATGCTGTCAAGGGCTTCTTCCCAATAGTTTTCCAGCTTGGGTATAATGTCAGGGCCATAGCTTGCCAACTTATCCGAAACGTGAGAATATATCTCCTGGTCGGGGTCATCAAGCAATCGCAAAAGTGCTTGTAATTGACTATCGCTATTGGCTTCTTCCATCATTTTTTAGCTCCTTTACGGGCTCTTCCGCCGCCCGATGGTTTAGTATTGGCAATAATTTCTTCAACAGCAGCCTGATCCAAAGTGTTCGGGTCAGTGCCTTTCGGAATTTTATAGTTGTCTTTTCCGGCCTTAATGTAAGGGCCGTACCTACCGTTCAGTACCTGTATCTCCCCGTCTTTAAACGAGTTGATGAATTTATTGGCATCGGCTTCTTTTTTGGCTTTAATCAGTTCAATGGCCGCATCCAAGTCCACATCGTGTGGGTCGGTGCCCTTAGGTATCGAAACAAAACCACCATCAAACTTCACATACGGGCCAAACCTGCCTAAGCCCACGCTCACTTCCTGTTTCTCGTACTCGCCCAACGGCTTAGGGAATTTAAACAAGTCCAAAGCCTCTTCTAAAGTAATGGTTGAAATACTTTGGTCTTCTTTTAGCTTGGCGTAGCGTGGTTTCTCATCGCTGCCCTCTTCGGTTTTGCCAATTTGCGCCATCGGGCCAAAGCGGCCAATACGCACCAACACAACCTTTCCGGTTTTGGGCTCAACACCCAATTCACGCTCACCACTAGCACGCTCGGCGGTTTCAATAGTATCCTCCACGTTTTTATGGAACGGTACATAGAAACTATCAATCATGTTGGCCCACTCAATTTTGCCATTGGCAATCTCATCAAACTCTTCCTCAATTTTGGCCGTAAAGTTGTAATCCATCACCTTTACAAAGTGCTCTGCAAGGAAATCGTTTACCACCATACCCACATCCGTAGGGAAAAGTTTGGCCTTTTCGGCACCGGTAGTTTCCGTTTCGGTTTTGGTTTTAATGGTATCGGCAGCAAGGGTAAGCACTTGGTATTTGCGCTCCACGCCCTCTCGGTCGGTGCGCTCTACATAGCCACGCTTTTGTATGGTGCTTATGGTAGGTGCGTATGTTGATGGACGACCAATACCCAGCTCCTCCAATTTTTTCACCAGCGATGCCTCGTTATAGCGCGCCGCTGCTTTGCTGAAGCGTTCGCGAGCAGTCATGGTTTCCAGTGGCAATTGTTGGCCGTTGCTCAACGGTGGCAACATGCCCTCTGCCTCTTCATCGCTCTCGTCGTCGCTACTCTCCATGTACAACTTAAGGAAACCATCAAACAAAAGCACTTCGCCTTGCGCTTGTAGTTCTTCTTTATTGGTGCTCACGTCAATTTTTACCGTGGTGCGCTCCAATTGCGCATCGGCCATTTGGCTGGCCACGGCACGTTTCCAAATTAGCTCATACAACCGCTTTTCTTCGTTGGAGCCTTCAATGGTTTGGTTCTCAAAGTATGTTGGGCGAATTGCTTCGTGGGCCTCTTGTGCGCTGGCGTTTTTGCTCTTGTACTTGCGCACCTTTGAGTATTTTTCGCCAAAGTTGTTTTTGATGGCCGCCGCTGCCGCTGCCAAGGCGGTATCGCCCAGGTTCACACTATCGGTACGCATATAGGTAATGTGCCCCGCCTCGTATAGCTTTTGGGCTATGCTCATGGTGCGGGTTACGTTGTAGCTCAGCTTGCGGCTGGCCTCTTGTTGCAAGGTACTGGTAGTAAACGGCGCTGCCGGGCTTTTGCTGGCAGGCTTGGTTTGTATATCCTTAATGGTGTAGTTGGCGCCTTTGCAGCTTTCCAAAAATGCTTGGGCATCTTTCTCGGTATCCAGCTTGCGGCTAAGTTCGGCCTTAAGCTTGCCTTGGCGACCTTTGCTATCTTTTACGTCAAATATGGCCGTTATCTTAAACGAAGATTGGCTGGTAAATTCTTGTATCTCGCGCTCGCGCTCCACGATTATCCTCACCGCCACCGATTGCACCCTGCCCGCAGATAGCGAACCCTTCATGCTTATTTTGCGCCACAGTATAGGCGAAAGCTCAAAACCCACCAGCCTATCCAACACACGGCGCGCTTGCTGGGCGTTTACCAAATTGATATCCAATAGGCGTGGGTTATCCACAGCGCTTTGTATGGCATTTTTGGTAATCTCATGAAAAACGATGCGCTTGGTGCTTTTTGGGTTCAAACCTAGTACTTCGCAAAGGTGCCAGCTAATAGCCTCCCCTTCGCGGTCTTCATCCGTTGCTAGCCATACATGCTCCGCTGCTTTAGCTTGTTTCTTTAGTTCAGTTACCAGCTTTTGCTTATCGGCCGGCACAATGTACGTTGGTGCATATTTATTTTTCAGGTCGATAGCCTTGTTGCCCTTTTCCAAGTCTCGAATGTGACCATAGCTGCTCACCACCTTGAAATCGCTCCCAAGGAATTTTTCTATTGTTTTTGCTTTAGCGGGTGACTCTACAATCAATAAATTCTTCGACATAGTATGTATTTAGGGGCAAAACGCAATACACAGAACACTTAATACGGGCACTTAAGTGTTGTGTTTGGGCTAATTTAATTAACTGAACAATGCAATAATAGAGTTTACTAACAAACAATTCAAAAAAGCTTGCGGGTTGATATGCCTTGATTGTGAAAATATGTCCTGAAAAGGCAACAAAAAAGTAGCACTAAAGCAAAGTAATGGGAAGGAATGCGGAAGCAAGCTGTCACTCTGATGCCCTTCGATTCCTCAGGATAAACTCTGTCGAGGCATCTGCGCTGGCCTATTTGTGCGAGCGGTGACGTGGCAGTTTGTGATTTGTGTGGTTCGTGGTTGGGAATGCTTTAATAATAGCAAGGTGGGGAACTTTCTCTATTAATGCGCACAAGTTGAAAAACTTGGGCAGAGATAGCTATGATTAGGAGTAAATTGCTGAACAATAACCAAGCAGGTATCACCTTCCTTCTGTAAGTGTCTGCCTTATAAACTTTTAATGTTACATCGGTATTTTTTTTCTCAAAAATAATGGCAACAGTGCCGTCATTATTTACAAAGTGCTTCATCCTTCGAGAAAAAATCCAATTATTCACCATTCCATCTGTACTTATACTCTTTGAGGTTACGAGGACTAGATTGTCATCTAATACCGTAAGCTCAGAAGGAAATCCACTTTTGTATGTAAGTAGAGCGATTTTGCTTTTATCTCTGCTAATCGCAATTTCTACTACTTCTGAATCTACTCTGATTTTTTGTTTAAAATCCAACGATAGCTTTTCATCGACTAATTTTGCCTCGTAAAACAAGAGATAATATTCATGGTTCTTTGGATCCGTGGAAATGTTAAAGGTCTTGTCTTTTAAAGTAGCTGAAAAAATCAAAAAAGTTTTGTCAGTGCTTCTGACACAATATACCTTTACATCAGTATAACCTTTATCAAAATCAAACTCAAAAGGTGTTTCGGATGTTAGCTGCAAATTTGAGTCGAAGCTGTAAAGGTTCAGTGATTCCACATTTCCATCTCTATATTCGCCAGAAAAGTAATGGGAGTGACCATTCTTTGAGGTAATAAACTTTAAATCTGTAGAATATCCAGGTTTACTTTTACAAGTAGGGCCACAACTAAAGTTAAATGACTGGCAAAAAACGCTTGTATTTATTAGCAGCAGCAGAAGTAGAAAAACATGGCGCATAACACACTTTTTTTTGCGAAAATAAAGATTTTATCAAGTTATAAGCGAATTTCTCCTTTCCTGTAAAGCGAGTTATTTATCTAGCGTAGTTTTTCAACTTGTGCCTTTTTATGAGGCAAGTTCCCAACTTGCTTTCCGCCTTAGCGGAAAAACGTGTGGGGAGTAAAACACAACTACGCATTAATCCTAAGCATCGCCTAAACTGCAACACCCGCACCAACAGGCCAGCGCAGATGCCTTCTCGTTTCAAACGAGACTTCGGCATGACGGCCAGCTTCCGCTTACAACAGCCTCCCCCATCAAAAAACCGCAACTTAAAGCTCCCCTCCTTCGCATGGCCCTGAGCGTTTTTTTGGCCAAGGAGGGGCTGGGGGTGGTCAAATGCCCGCAACATTTCCCTAAATTTGCGCTATACACTAACTATACCCAAAAATGGAATTGACCCCACTTACCGCTGTTTCCCCTATTGATGGCCGCTATCACGAAAAAACTGCAGCATTAGCAGCATATTTTTCCGAATGGGCCTTGTTTAAATATCGGGTTTGGGTAGAAGTAGAATATTTTATTGCCCTTACAGCAACTGATGTGCCTGCATTGGCTGGTTTTAGTAACGAAAAGAACGAGGAATTACGTTCCCTTTACCGAGAGTTTAGCGAAGCCGATGCCGCCAAAATAAAAACCATTGAGCGCATTACCAACCACGACGTAAAGGCCGTGGAGTATTGGCTAAAGGAGCGTTTCGAGAAATTGGGCCTGGGCGAGTTTAAAGAATACATCCACTTTGGCCTTACCAGCCAAGATGTGAACAATACCAGCGTGCCCATGAGCATTCGCGATGCGGTGCAAGAGGTGATGATACCGCAGTTAAAAGAGTTGGTATTTACGCTCGATAAAATGGCGTTCGAGTATAAAGACATACCATTGCTAGCACGCACCCACGGTCAGCCGGCCTCCCCTACCCGCTTAGGCAAAGAGTTATTGGTATTTGTAGAGCGATTAGATAGGCAGATAAAACAACTGGAAGCCGTGCCATTTTGTGCCAAGTTTGGCGGTGCCACGGGAAACTTTAATGCCCACCACGTTGCTTTCCCTGCAATTGATTGGGTGGAGTTTGGCAATCATTTTACACACAAGCACCTAAAACTTGAGCGCTACCAGCTAACCACGCAGATAGAGCACTACGACAACTTGGCTGCACTGTTCGATAACTTTAAGCGCATCAATACCATCATCGTTGATTTGTGCCGCGATATGTGGACCTACATCAGTATGGACTACTTTAAGCAGCAAATCAAAAAAGACGAGGTGGGCAGCAGCGCTATGCCGCACAAGGTAAACCCCATCGATTTTGAAAATGCCGAAGGTAACCTAGGACTAGCCAACGCCATTTTTGAGCACCTATCGGCCAAGCTACCTATTAGCCGCCTGCAGCGCGACTTAACCGATAGCACCGTGCTACGCAACGTGGGTGTGCCTTTTGCCCACACGCTTATTGCCCTGCAAAGCACCCAAAAGGGCTTGGGCAAATTGCTGGTAAATGAAGCCAAAATCCGCAAAGACCTAGAGGACAACTGGATGGTAGTAGCCGAGGGCATACAGACCGTGCTTCGTCGCGAAAACTACCCGGCACCCTACGAAAAGCTAAAAGAACTTACCCGCACCAACGCCGCCATTACCGAAAGTACGATACACAACTTTATTGATACGCTGGATGTTAACGATACCGTGAAAGCCGAGCTAAAACAGATTACCCCGTACAACTACACTGGTGTATGATACTTCGACTCCGCTCAGTATGACAAATTTAGAAGAAGGAATAGACTACTACTTTAACGACCAGGGCCTTATGGTAATGACCGAGGCCTACCACCTTAAGCGTGGCTATTGCTGCGGCAATGGGTGCAAGCACTGCCCGTATGGGCCGGATAAGGGTTGAATGGGGTTATTATTTAGTTTGTTGGATTATTAGTAACTCAACACCCCCCCAATGAGCAAGCATACATCTATACCATCTTGGTCTTTGCATACAAAAAAGACAAGTAAAATTTTGACAGGCTGAAAGCCGTTTTACAACGATACTTTTAAATAATGCCTGCAACCAATCACATATACTCTCAGTCTTATTTATTAGCTTAGATATTATGGAGCAATTGGGTCGTTTTGCAATGGGAGTTATAATGATTTGGGCAATGCTTTTAACGGCATCTTGCCAAAAGGACACAAACTTGTCGAAACCAATAATGCTCCAACAGAAATGAACAGCAACGACAGTATGTATTGGTTGCAAAATACCGGTGGCTTGGCCACTGCCAACAAAAGTTTTACAAAAAGGAATTAAGCTATATGAAAAGGACCATTGTAATGCTACTCATCGGTTTTGCGCTATTATATTCTTGTAAAAAAAATGAGCCCACAGAAACCAACAAAGAACAGGAGACGCAAGGCACAGGCCATGTGCTAGGATATTATATTGACAGCACCTTTATTGGCACTTGGCAATTATCTGGTAGCTATATTGGCGAGTTTGATGATGTAGGTAATAGTGGCTGGAGTTACCAATCAGTATCTTACCAAAACAGGTACATTGATTTTCAGCAAAACGGCTTGATGGTGAGTTACACCCTTGCCACACCGGGTAACAGATCCAACGCTGATACACTTATTTACTCAAATAGCGCTCCTGCTGTTACTCCATCTAAGTTACGCTATTTCAATTACCAACTAGCAATTGATAGCAATGGCAACTCCGTTTACGAATTTGCATATCCTAAAAGCGAATATATTATTCGTTCATACAGCGATACTATTATTCTGGAACTAACCAGCGTAATTAACACTACCAGGGTTGATACGATAATATTTGTGGCGCAATGATTTGCCAATAGCTTAACAACCCTCCATACCACATCTCATTTTTGTTTAATTTCGCTCCCTACATGGGCCGCAAATTAGTTTCAACAGGTACATATACTGCTATAATGGCAACGCTGTTTCTAAGCGAAACCGCTTTGCTTACCATATTCGCCAATAAATTTGGCGAGTACGCCTCCCCAATAGTATTGTTTGTTGTAGCCTTAAGCGCTGGGCTGGTACCTTTGTTTTTGCAACCTGCTTCACGTACATTGATTCAACCATCAAAACCTTGGAGTAACTATGTACATGGCGGCTTATTGCTGCTTGGTGTTTTACTTGTTGTTGGCAACCTCAATAACATCATTAACAGACATGACATCAACGTTCAAATCTCCGACATCATTCCTCAGATGCAGGTATTATCTACCCGTTTCTTAAATGGCGAAATGCCATACAAAATGATTACTGATTGGGGTTGGGATATGTACCCAACCTACCAGCCACTGCAATGGCTGCCATTTTGCATACCCAACTTCTTTCATTTCGATTTCCGCTGGTGGAGTTTGGTAATTTGGATTGCGGCCGTGCTTATCTATCAAAACAAACTGCGAAAAGAAAGCTTGCCTCCCCTAGCTCAGTTTGGCCTTTGCCTATTGCCCTTTATAGCTGTTGCCGCTTTTTACCAATACCAGTTTATGGTATTGGCATACACTGTTGAGCTTATCATTGCTGCCTATTATTTGTTTTTGGCATTTTCCATCAAAAGCCGCTCGGTTTGGGTTATTGCAAGTGGCATAGTGTTGTGCCTACTATCGCGCTATTCGGTAATACTTTGGCTACCGTTGTACTTCTTCCTGCTGCTTTTTTATTGGGATAAAAAGAAAACCCTTTGGGCCAGTGCAATTATACTAGGTGGCTTTGTGCTCATTTACGTGCTGCCATTTATGACCCGCGACTGGGAGTTTTTCTTCAAAGGATACCAATACCACTCGCATGCCGCTTTGGGCGAATGGAAGCACAATGGCGACAATGGTAAAGCTATCCACCTGTTTCAAGGGGTAGGGTTTGCTTGTTATTTCTATGATTTTGCTACGGGCACTTTGGTTGAAAAGTTAAAGCTTGCGCAGAAAGCCCACCTAATTGCTAGCCTTGGCACTGTTGCTTTGCTAGGGTTATGGTGGTACCGCAGCTTGCATAAAATCATTTCGGTAAGAGTATTTTTACTGTGCAGCTTAAAGATATACTTGGTAGTTTTTTACTCGTTTATACAGATTCCTTATATCTACTTAATGCTGGTGCCACTATTTGTTGGCTTACCACTATTGCTTCCAAGTTTTGTGCGCAATGATGAGGTTTAAGAAAATATACTTGTCGTAATTCACCTGCAACACTGTCGTTTTTTACGCCCAATCAAAGCCCAAAGCTTCTTATTTTTGTTATCATCAACTCTACCCTATATATATAGATGACATGGCACCTATAATAACCATTGAAACAACTGTAAACGCCCCGATTGAAAAGGTTTGGAGCTATTGGACTAGCCCTGACCACATTACCCAATGGAATGCCGCAAACGAAGATTGGCATACTACTAAGGCCGAGAACGATTTAAAAGTAGGCGGTAAATTCTCTTCGCGTATGGAAGCCAAAGACGGCAGTTTTGGGTTTGACTTTGGAGGAACCTATACCGAAGTAGTTACGAATGAAAAAATAACTTACACCCTAGAGGACGACCGCAAGGTGAGCATCACTTTTACCCAAACTCCTGAAGGCGTAAATGTTGTAGAAGTATTTGAAGCCGAAACACAAAACTCAGAAGAGCTGCAACGCAGTGGCTGGCAGGCCATTCTGGATAACTTTAAGCGATATACCGAAAACCTTTGACATCTCAGTAACGAGCATTTTATTCAATAAATACCTTTAGGAACACCTTGTTTGGTTGGCGAACCACTTGGGGTTGTTGAAGGCACTGTGTTAGGTGAGCTTGGCACATTGCTTGGCGGTATACCAGGGGTAGTATCAGGTGCGCCAGGTGCGGTTTTAGGTGCATTGTTGGGTGTAGTTGGTGCCGGGGTAGGTGTTACGTTTCGTGGTTCACCCAAAACGGTATCCTGTGAGTAGTTATTTGGGTTTGCTGGGTTTACATTCATTTCATTGTTTAAGGTATCCACTACTACTGGCGGGTTTTCTTGGGCATGCATTTCAGCACTGCATACAACTGTTGCGACAATCAATGTTACTATGGCTATGATATGATTTTTCATGTTACTTGTTTTGGTAGCCACTATGCTGAAATAATTGTACCAAAACTTGTAGTCAAAAATGGCGTAGGCAAAGCCTGTAGGTTAACAGCATCAAAAAACAAGATATTACTAAGGTATAACTAAGCAATAGCAAAGCCATTACCTCCCCAAGGGTACATAACCCATAATAAAAATTCAAAGCCGAATAACAACAATGTGGAAACATAGTGTATCAAAAAGTAACAACCTGTGGATTTTTAAAGCAAATGTGAGGATAACACCGCTAACAATGCCAATCGCCCAAAACTCCCTATCTTAGCTTACGGTCTACGGACGACAGTCCACTCTCCACAATTATCAACCAATAACCAGACAATAAAAAATTAACCCCCACAGTGACTCCAAACTTCGCAAATATTGACCTTGCCGCAGCTCTAGCAAAGCTCTCCCAGCCCGCAGCCGGCAACCGCCCTGCTTGGCAAACGCCAGAGGGTATTGCCGTAAAAGGCTTGTACACTGGTGCCGATAACAAAGGCCTTGAGCACTTGGATTATGCCGCTGGGCTACCACCATACCTGCGCGGCCCATATAGCACCATGTATGTAGTGCGCCCATGGACCATTCGCCAATATGCGGGTTTTAGTACCGCTGAGGAGAGCAATGCTTTCTACCGTCGCAACTTGGCCGCAGGGCAAAAGGGCCTTTCAGTGGCATTTGATCTGGCCACGCACCGCGGCTACGATAGCGACCACGAGCGCGTGGTGGGCGACGTAGGTAAAGCGGGCGTAGCCATCGATAGTGTGCTGGATATGAAAATCCTCTTCGACAAGATACCGTTGGACGAAATGAGCGTGAGCATGACCATGAACGGCGCCGTGCTGCCCATCATGGCCTTCTACATAGCCGCCGCCGAAGAGCAAGGCGTGCCACTGGACAAACTGAGCGGTACCATCCAAAACGACATCCTTAAAGAGTTTATGGTGCGCAACACTTACATATACCCTCCGGGGCCAAGTATGCGCATCATTGCCGATATATTTGCCTTCACCAGCCAGCACATGCCGAAGTTTAACAGCATTAGCATCAGCGGCTACCATATGCACGAGGCCGGTGCCACTGCCGATATTGAGCTGGCCTATACCCTAGCCGATGGCCTGGAGTACATCCGCACCGGATTGAAAGCAGGGTTGGATATCGACGACTTTGCCCCTCGCCTATCGTTCTTTTGGGGCATCGGCATGAACCACTTTATGGAAATTGCCAAAATGCGCGCAGGGCGTATGCTGTGGGCCAAACTCATCAAGCAGTTCAATCCAAAAAGCGACAAAAGCCTGATGCTGCGCACCCACTGCCAAACCAGCGGTTGGAGCCTTACCGAGCAAGACCCGTTTAACAACGTGGCCCGCACCTGCATTGAGGCCATGGCCGCCGCGCTGGGCGGCACGCAATCATTGCACACCAATGCATTGGATGAGGCCATTGCCTTGCCCACCGATTTTTCGGCCAAAATTGCCCGCGATACACAGATATACCTGCAAAAGGAAACCAACATAACCAAAGTGGTTGACCCTTGGGGCGGCTCTTATTATGTAGAGCAGCTTACTGCCGATTTGGCCAAAAAGGCTTGGAAACTGATTGAGGAAGTGGAAGAACTGGGCGGTATGGCCAAGGCCATTGAAACCGGACTGCCCAAAATGCGCATTGAAGAAGCCGCAGCCCGCAAACAAGCCCGTATTGATAGCGGCCAAGATGTGATAGTGGGCGTAAATGCCTTTAGACTAGACGAGCAAGAACCAATTGACATACGTGACGTGGATAATGACGAGGTACGTCGCAGCCAAATTGCCCGCCTTGATATACTGAAAGCCGAGCGCGACAATACAGCAGTGCAACTAGCCTTAACGGCTCTTACCGAAAGCGCTCGCACTGGCGAGGGCAACCTATTGGCCTTGGCCGTTGAAGCTGCCCGCCACCGTGCCACGCTTGGTGAGATAAGTACCGCGCTGGAGGTAGTATATGGCCGCTACCAAGCCACCATACGCAGCATTAGCGGCGTGTATGCGGCCGAGAACATACACAACCAACTGTTTATGAAAGTACGCGAACTGGCCGATAAATTTGCCGAAATGGAAGGACGCCGCCCACGGGTGATGGTGGCCGTGGGGGACAAGATACTTACCGACCGCGGCGCCAAGGTAATAGCCACCAGCTTTGCCGATTTGGGCTGATGTGGACATTGGCCCGCTCTTCCAAACCCCTGCCGAGGCCGCCCGCCAGCGCTGGGTGGAAAACGACGTGCATATCCTAGGCGTAAGCAGCCTAGCCGCCGGCCACAAAACCCTCGTACCGCAAGTAATAGCCGAACTCGCCAAACTCGGCCGACCCGATATTATGGTAGTTGCCGGCGGCGTCATCCCCCAGCAAGACTACGATTTCTTATACAACGCTGGCGTATCCTTCATCTTCGGCCCCGGAACGGTGATTGCGGATGCGGCGGAGAAGATACTTTTGAAGTTGATTTCTAGTATCAAGTAGTGAGTATCAAGTATCAAGACTTGCTGCATCCACATAATGCGGTAGCCCCTCACCCTTTTTCAGGGGGAGGTTGGGAGGGGGTTGCGCTCCGCAGTTTTTCACGAAGGAGAGCAGGGCGGTGAAGGTGCGGTTTTGTGGGGTGGAGGTTGGGTGAACGCCTGTTGTTTGGGCTTTTATATGCTGTGTGTTGAGGCATAATTCCTACACAGAGCAGTAAAATTGAAGGTTTTAACAGGTACCTGTATAGATAATTATAAATAATACTATTGCTATAGCAGCAGTTAGCTGGTGGAATTTCTGTCCCCTTGTCTATAGGAATACATACCCAAAATTTAAAACAAGAAAGATAAGAACCAAAAACTATTAACGACATTGTGGTTGTTTTTAAAATATAAATCGTCTTCATCAATTATTGGGTTTTCTAAGGCGAATTTTTCAAAGCAAAGCCTCTTCTTCCCTGTCCATGCTTCAGCACCTATATTATCTCCTACTAGTTCTTTTTAATTTAATACTTACCTGTAAAATTCCGTTTTGCGCATGTATCCATCACTGATAATGGTAAGTTTAGAAACTATAATTCCTTTCCGAATGGCCGTTAACCCCATTTGAAACTCACCCAATTTAAGAAACATTTAGCTTTTTTATAAGGTAAAAATATGAAGTATACCATTCAGTCTTCAGGGGAAGGTAAGACCCACATCAACTAAGTTAATTGCATGTTGAATTTATTCTGGCTGTACTTCTTTCAATTCCTTGTAAAATTGTTGGGCCTCTATCTCGTCCTGATATTTTCTAAGTTCAATCTGCATTCATAAAATGACACCTTTGATATTGTTTGTTTTTTTATTTATCAGTCATTCTAGTGAGAGAAATGATATGATATTTGTTAAATTCTTCGAATGGAAGCACTCTAAATTGTCTATTCCCGCAGTAATATCTGTGAGCTTTGACTGCATCTGATATTTCAAAGCAGCTCTTGCTCTTAGAGACAAGCAAAATAGGAGTATGCTTAATTGATGAAGTGGTAAGTACTTCAGTAGCTCCAGATATAGCTCTAGAAATTTATGCTCCTTTATTAAAAGTTTTATCATTTCAATTGAACGTTGCGTAGCTTCATTTCTTATCTCTTCTATAAGTCATATCCATTTCATGATAAGGGAAAACTAACCGCAATAATTTTCAAGTAAAACACTAAATTTACCTATTATTTATAAAGATTTAATAACAAAACAGATTATGCCGTTTAAATACTGGGAGATATTTTATGGGAGATTCTGTGACACATCCTATAGTATATTGGGATAGAAATAATGACCCTGACAGTTTTATTGGTGTTATGCTAACACGTGCCAATGGTATGGCAACATTCCTTTGACCGCAGAACACATCAAAAAGTAGATTGCCAAGGTAATCCATACAACTTCAGTTTTTCAATGAACGGTTATCGTAGATGCAAATTAATTAAAAGACAGGTTGGGGGCCATATAAAAGCAGGTGAACTAACTGATAAAGGTATGGTGGAAATTGATAAATATATTGCCAATCATCCTCCCACAATTTGAGTGATATAGCTTTTTAAAAGAAGAAAACCAAAAGCACCGTAAAGTTGGATAATAGCCCTCGATAATCCATACTCAAACAATAATTCTAACTTCACTCTGCACAAGCTGTGCTTGCAATAAACACTTTGGGGTAGTATTTTTTTGCCTGTTTTATGAATATTGTTATATTTCAAATGGAAATCAACCAATGGATGTCTTTGCCGCTGCCTTAAGCGTCCGCGCTTAAGGCGAAACACAACCAGTCTCTGACTGGCACACAACAGGGGCACAACACTGGCACGTACCACGAGCACATCACACCCAGTTACCGCAGCAACTCCACTTCCAATAGCCCCTTGCGGCCAGCATAGTCTCGGGCGCTGTATAGGTATTCCTCGGGCAGGTCAACTCCAACCCGCATCCACTGGGTTACGATGGATGTATTCCAGCTTCTGTTTCGTGAAAGCATCATAGTACGGCAATAGCTGTTGGGCCTGTGTTATGCGTCAGTCTAGCCTCAGGCAAGACTGAGTAACCCATTTCCCTTTGGGAAAAGTTGGGTGAGGGTGGTGAAGGTGCGATTAAAGTATGATATGCTGTGCTGGGATGAGATAGCCAAACCCATAGTTGTGGCATTGATTATAAAGCACAACAAAGGCAAAGCCTTTAATCATCAGTTCCGCGTAAGCACGACCTGCGCGAGACGATGGTGTATGGCATCATAATCCGGCGGCACCCCTCATCCCAAAATACTTAAGATTCGATAATTTCATTTATAACAGCACCAATAACTGTTCATTCTACCTTTTTGGATACACTCCTTTTATAAAAACTGTGGTACATCCTATCCATTACTAGTGAATGAGGTAAGGCAAGGGATGCAATAAAAATGATGATGTAAATGTGCAGGGGCCCTTGCCATGATAGACCAAAATATATGGCCGAAAACAAGGCTAAACCTAAGTAACTGATTAAAGAAAGGGGCATTAAAGCCAGAGCAAACTGCTTAACATTGTTCAATGCACCACACTGTCTTAAACCATTATATTCATGGTGTAGTACTTTTAAAGCGTGCCACAATCCAAAAAATATGCTAAACGATACTAGAAAGGGTACGTGTACAAACAACAATATCAATAAAACCAAACTAGCAAAAGACTTGGCAAGCCAAAGCTGGGGAAGTTGATCGGCCTGATAATGCCTCAACAGCTGCACTACCGTGAACACCCCGCTAACTATGATGCATTGCCCCAAGTTATTTTGATAAGCGCTTACTTGCGCTGTGGTATAAGGTGGCAAGATGGTACTGTCTGCTAACAGTTGCAAGGTGTCATGCCAGTTGCCGTACAATAGGCCCAAAATAATCGTTATGCCCCATAGCATATAGGTAATAGAGCGATTAATAGTGCTATTGGCGGGCAAATATTCTTGTAATTCTGCCTGACCAAAATGGTAAGCTGAAAAAAGCAAAAGGATAACAAAACTTGGCAAAGGTGCAATTAACCAAAAGGCTGCATAACCAGCGGCCAAAATCACGTATAGCATTATAAATCTTAATTTACCTACCTCTTTATCCTTTTGAATGATGAACTTACTTACTAAGTGGTCTACCGACCCATGTGAAATACCCAATACTACGGAAAGTAGGCCGAATGTGGCGAATTGAAAAAGATTGAAAAAGACATACCAAACAGGGCCCATCCAAGTACCAGAAGTGTAATCCCCCAAACAAATATGTTTATCGTTCGCAAAACAAAAAAATGTAGGCTCATTGACTATAACTATATCCGTTGCGAAAAGTTGTAAAAATAAATCACTGTTTTTTTTAGTTTTTGTCTTTCATGTTGTTTATTCCCACTTATCACCTTCATATCTAAGTTTTAATAGCTGATAATAAAAGCCATAAAATAGTGTTGACTATGCTCATACAAAAAACGAAACGGAAACAGTTTAGCGCCCAATAATGTTTATAAACAAATTGAAAAAAGTATAAAATGTTCAAAAATAGACGAAAATTATGGGTTTTGATAAATCTCTGGTAAACCAAATTGTCTGTTTCTAACGCTTTCAAAGATGCCTAACAAACCCTAAATAATGGAAACCAATTTAATAACCAATGCGGTGGACCTTACGGAGATCCATCTTCGCTAAACTCAATTGTAGGATTTACTTTCTTTATTGGCTCAATGGCTATGATGGCAGCCACAGCTTTTTTCTGGCTCGAACTTCGAGAAGTAAGCTCAAAATGGCGAACCTCAGTGCTTGTTTCGGGCTTAATTACATTTATTGCTGCAGTGCATTACTTTTATATGCGCGATTTCTTTGTATCCTCTGGCGAATCTCCAACGTTTTTCAGGTACGTTGATTGGTTGCTAACTGTACCATTAATGTGTGTTGAGTTTTACCTGATAACCCGTAAATCAGGTGCAACCACTAGTACCCTCTGGAAACTAATTTCGGCATCAGTGGTGATGCTAGTATTGGGCTACGTTGGTGAAGCCATTTACCCTAATGAAACCCAATCATGGATTTGGGGCGCATTATCAGGTGTTGCCTACTTTTACATTTTTTACCTTGTATGGTTTGGTGAGGTGGCACAGTTTGCCAAAAAAGCAGGTGGTAATTTGCTAGTGGCAAACAAAACTTTGGCATGGTTTGTATTTGTTGGTTGGGCAATTTATCCATTAGGATATATACTAGGCACAAAAGGTGGATTGTTTGGTATTGATTTTGGTGTAGATGCAGGGTTCATGGACATTGTATACAACATTGGCGATGCCGTGAATAAAATTGGCTTTGGTCTGGTAATCTACACTTTGGCGAAGAAAGAAACTGAAGCGGAACAAATTGCCTTAAAAGCATAAAATAATCTCCAAATCCTTGCCATTATCCACATAGTGGCAGATAAATAAATGCTACTTGCAGGAGGAGGCTGTCTCAAAAGTCGAGACAGCCTCATTTTTTTGTCCATTATATCCGTACTCCCATACAGGAGCATTTTCAAATAAACGATACTGCGGGGCTTCATATTAGTTATGTGACAGCCTCTTCTTCCATTTATACCCATGACCCTTCATATTCTTTCCGAATAATTGAGACTAGGTATTCACAACCCGTTTTCCGCCAAAGTGAAAACACAAAAAAATTGCCCCACCCCTCTGGGGAAGCTTTGTTTCCGCAGCACTGAAGAAAGAAGGCTATGCCCTTTCACATATCATATACCATGAAGGGATAAGTAGCAGTTAACGCACGCCAATACGGCATTTCATCGCGGCAGGCATGTAGATAAACCCAAATATAATCGCTCACCTCCTTTGATAAAAGCCTGTCACGAGCTTATGTCGACGAGCCAATTGCTGCCTACTGTTTCTATGCCCAACCCCCAACTCGTAACCCTTAACGCACATACCATATGCATACAGATTTAAAAGCAAAACAAAAAAACACCGCAACAGGCCAGTTACCAGCATAACCATTTGCAGCAATGGGTACAGTATACCCACAAAAAACACAACACCCTATTACCATGTACCTCCCCAAGGCAGAAACACTAATTTATAAATCAATTTTATACTTTGCAAGTACCTGCTACCATAAAGTAGGTTTTGTCGTGTGCAACTAATTGTTTTTCATCAAGTTGCATTTTCACAAAAAATTTCTGGTATCCTTTGGGTATAGGTAGGCTGTTGCGAGCATAGTAAAAGATCATACTCGGTGTGGTTTTACATTAATTATACCATGCTTTTCACTCGCCACAAAACGTTAAAACACGCACCAGCATTATATAAAAGTACACGACAAAACTAACTAGAAGGGTTTCCAGCTGCAACTGAACCACTTTTGACGTTACCATCGTCCCTTTTGCACGAGCAAAAAGTTATTATAATTAGCAGTAATATCCGTATGAAGTAAATCCCCTTTTCATTATCAATTCTTTTTGGTAAGTGGTATAGATATGGCATTTAGAAAGGTGCAAGGGAGTTTCAGTATGAAATTGAAGGAACTTTAATAGATAAAAACTATCAGCTCATTTAAACAATCAATTTGATTGATAAACTAGCAAAGTGGAACTTTACACCAAATTACAAACCGCAAACAAAAAACCTTATGAGATTATTAATTTTCACATTTTTAACGGTTATTGCTTTACAAACCTATGCACAGCACGATATGACATATACAGACACAGATGGGGCAGGTGGCTGCCCGTTTGGGTATGATAAACCCAAACAAACCGAAGCCGAAACCGACAGCACCGTAACTGGTAACTCCCAAACAAACAACCCACCCAATACCGCAACCGATTGGTGGCCCAATAAGCTAGATCTTAGCTTGCTTCGTATGAACTCCAGCTTAAGTGACCCAAGTGGTCAGGATTTTGACTACCAAAAGGAGTTTGAATCATTAGATTATGAAGCGCTTAAAAAAGACTTGACCGACTTGATGACCCAATCGCAAGATTGGTGGCCAGCAGACTGGGGGCACTATGGTGGTTTGTTCATCCGCATGGCTTGGCACAGTGCAGGTACTTACCGCACCGGCGATGGCCGTGGTGGTTCAAGGGAAGGACAACAGCGTTTTGCGCCAATTAACAGTTGGCCCGATAATGCCAATCTTGACAAGGCTCGCCGCTTACTATGGCCCATTAAACAGAAATATGGCAACAAAATATCGTGGGCCGATTTGATGATATTGACTGGCAACGTAGCCCTGGAATCGATGGGTTTTGAAACCTTAGGATTTGCAGGTGGCCGTGAAGATGTTTGGGAGCCAGCCAGCAATGTATACTGGGGCCGTGAAAGCAAATGGCTTGACGACCAGCGCTATACAGGCAATCGCCAATTGGAGAAGCCGCTGGCTGCCGTACAAATGGGGCTTATATATGTAAACCCAGAAGGCCCTAATGGCAACCCTGACCCGTTGGCTGCTGCCATAGATATACGTGAAACGTTTGGCCGCATGGGCATGAACGATGAAGAAACGGTAGCCTTAATAGCTGGTGGACACACCCTCGGCAAAACCCACGGTGCGGCAGCTGGCTCGAACCTAGGGCCTGAACCCGAAGGAGGCAATATGGAGGATATGGGTTTTGGTTGGAACAGCAGCTACAATTCAGGTGTTGGGCCTGATGCCATTACCTCTGGCTTGGAGGTGATTTGGACCAAAACACCAACCGAGTGGAGCCATGGTTTCTTTAAATCATTATTTGGCCACGAATGGGAACTGACCCAAAGCCCCGGCGGAGCGCACCAATGGGTAGCCAAAGATGCCGAAGCAACCGTACCAGATGCTTTTGACACTACTAAAAAGCATAAACCTACTATGCTTACCACTGACCTGTCGTTGCGTTTTGACCCGATTTATGGGCCAATCTCTAAACGGTTCTTAGAAAACCCGGCTGAGTTTGAGGCTGCTTTTGCCAAAGCTTGGTTTAAACTGACCCACCGCGACATGGGCCCCAAAACCTTGTATAAAGGCCCAGAAGTACCTAAAGAAGAGTTTGTGTGGCAAGACCCCATCCCTACGCTAAACCATAAGTTGGTTGACGATAAGGATATTGCGCAATTGAAAAGCGAGATATTAAAATCTGGCCTTACCGGTAACCAAATGATTGAGACTGCTTGGGCCAGTGCAAGCACGTTCCGTGGCTCTGATAAGCGCGGCGGTGCCAACGGTGCACGCATACAGCTAGAGCCTATGCGCAACTGGGAGGTAAACAACCCGAAACAATTGGAGCAAGTGTTGGCCGCATTGGGCAAAATCCAAAAGAGCTTCAACAGCAAAAACAAAGAGAAGCAAATCTCTATGGCCGATTTGATAATATTGGCTGGCAACGTAGGTATTGAAGAGGCTGCAAAAAAAGGTGGGTTTACTGTTACGGTACCATTTACCCCAGGCCGCATGGATGCGCTGCAAGAGCAAACTGACGTTGAATCGATAGGTGTATTGGAACCGATTGCTGATGGTTTCCGTAACTACCAGAAAACCACTTACACCTTTAGCACCGAAGAACTGTTGGTTGACAAGGCCCAGTTGCTTACCCTTACCGCGCCAGAAATGGCTGTATTGCTTGGTGGTTTGCGCTCATTAGATGCCAACTATGATGGTTCTAAACATGGCGTGTTTACCAGCCGCCCAGGTACCTTGAGCAACGATTTCTTTGTAACCTTGATGGATATGGGCATTAAATGGCGCGTATCTGCCAGCAATCCTAGCCTATATGAAGGTGTAGACCGCGCCACTGGTGCCGTAAAATATACCGCTACCCGTGCCGATCTTGTATTTGGCTCCAACTCTGAGCTGCGCGCCCTATCAGAATACTATGCTACCAACGACAACAAGGAGAAGTTTGTGAAAGACTTTGTTGCCGCTTGGACCAAAGTAATGAACCTTGACCGTTTTGATTTGCAAAACTGAGTATAGATAATTAACAGAAAGCCGGCTGCCTTAATGGTTGCCGGCTTTTTATGTCTATGCATATACGTTGACAGTTTGTTCTTATCGCTATATAAGTCAACTAGTTTGCAGAAGCTTATTTAGCTGCTTCAAGCTTGTGTTTGGTATGAGCGCAACAATAAATAAAAGGCCAATCCGGTTGCTACCCCTGGCACAAAGCCCAATACTAGGGCTACCCAACCGTGCTTTACGCCTTTTTGTAGTTTCTCATACACCACCCAACAAAATAAAATGAACCAACAAGCAATGGCATCGGTAGCAAAACCTGCTGAGAAAGGATTAACATACCCTGCTTTAAAGGCCTCAATCAAATCGGGCTGAGCGAAAAAAGGAGGTCCAATAGTAACGAAAAAGAATATGGCAAATCCTATTCCTATCAATGCGAGCGAAATGCGGTAAATAGCTTTCATGTTAGCTGTTTGGGTTGAAGATTACATTATTAAATTACAACGTTGATGAAGTTACCGCAACACTCCTACCGAAAGCATTTGAGGTAATCTTTCTGCGGGAAGCAAAGCATCATAGATGCCCATACATAAAGATAGCTAATGTTTGATTATTTTCGTTTGTATACTGGTGTTGCGTGCGGCAGTCTAGCCTCAGGCAAGACTGGCGTTGATGGTAGTTGTTGATGTGTTTCACGCACGTGCTTTAGAAGAAGTTGGTTGTACGGCACTAGTTGCACATAGGCAGTAGCCTATGCTCAGGGGAGGACTTTGCAGAATGCAATTTATAATTATGCTAATCAAAGTACAGCTATTGGTACAAGTCATTTAAGCACTGAACTTGCTCATTTAACCCAAAGTGTCGGTCAACATAAAAGTATGGATGCAGAAGTCTTTAATATTTTAATTGGTAAAATACCATATATTGGCACTGCGTTTAGCATCCGGAATGAATTTTCTTCCTCAACTCCGACAGTAAAACCATTGTTACTTACAAATATTGTATATTACCGAAGTACATGGGATAAAACCATGGCTCGAAAGGAGGATTTTGTGCATATGAGGCAGACAACACATACAAGGTTCAATTATTTGGATCCAAATGGAGTTTTAGGGCCATGGATAGATAAAGGTATAAAGCAATGAAAGTATATATTGTTATATTATCGGCTTTAATCCTAATGATTTGTATGTCTTTTAGGGAGTATGTCTGTTTACAACTACAACATCAGACTTTTAAGGCTTTGTACAATGTAATAAGCACAAATTGTGGAGATTCTCTTAGTTTACAAACTGAGAACCCTATGATTATTATAGACAATCATCCCTATGGTGAAAAGAGTTACATTAATATATGTAAATATACGTCAAGCAATAAAGAACTTCACCTGGATTTGGGCAAAACTGCCTATGGAAGTAAGTTAAGTATTGATGTAGCTAATAACGGGACCTCAAAAGTGAATTACGACATATCGAAAGGGACAAAAAGAGTAAAACCTTTTAATATTAATGAGAATACCGACCAATTTTCTTTGGTGTTAGATACATGTTACTTGCCTCAAGGGAGAATTAAATTAGAATTACAATTTAAAGTTCATTTTTCAGTGTTATCTGCAGGGGAATACGTTGAAGCATCTCATTCGATTTATGGTTGCTGTATATGCTATGATAACAAGTAAAGGGTAAGGTAATGTGGTAAACTAGTACATATTGTAATTAATAATGTAAAATGGTAATCTCATAAACTATCACCGTTTCGGATTGCATCTAAAATAAGTTGATTATCAGCACATTATAACATTGGCAATGTAGTAAATTAGCACCTCGCGGAAAGGTAAAAACATAATTCCCTTTATCTAGCCCCCATTCTGCTCGTAGGCTATTTCAGGCCTACGTGCAACTGATAGCAGTACACTGTGCCTACCTTTCCGCCTTAGCGGAAACCAGAGTGGCAGTGAGGCTACAAAAGGGCATATATGCTTTGGTGCTGTGTGAGGGTGTGCTTGTGGAGCCAGGTTCTACGGCAACAACGGCTGCTCCTCTTCTTCCTTTAACAACCAAAGGCTATCTGGTATATTCTTAAGTATGCTGTCCCAAGCAAACGGGTACGGACTGATGCGTTCCATTGCCGGGTCAACCTTGTACCCTTCCAGTGGGCATCTTATTCTTAGAATCTTGAAAGAAAATTACTTGGTATTGATAACTTGAACCAGCTGCAAGTTACCCAAAAGGTAGGTTGTTTTTGAGCGCTCAGCCAGTCCTGCGGCCTTTAGGTAACTATCCAACCCAGTTTGAACAAAATGCCAATAGTACTTCGTTTCCACAAACCATGAAAGGCGCAAAAAACACCATGACAGAAAGCTTCCAGATGAGTTGTACTCAACAATAATTATCTGGCCGTTCGGTTTGGTTACCCGCTTCATTTCCTTCAGCACATCTATTGCTATACGTTCTGGCATATCATGCAGGCCAAACGAGATGGTGGAAACATCGAATTCCGAGTCTGAAAAATTGGTGCTTGTCGCATCCTGCTGCAGATACTGGATATTAAGCCTGTCATCTTTCTTAGTGTATCTAAGCATATCGGGCGATAGGTCAATACCGATAACTGAATGGCCCGCTTCTGCAATTGCACGTGTCTGCACTCCGGGGCCACAAGCAACATCGAGCACTCTCTTAGGCTCTTTGCCAATCGACTGCACCACTCCTTTTCTCACGTCTTTTACAAACAATTCGATAAAGCCGTAAACAGGCGCTAGCCTCTTAAAGTGGGCATTGTTGTAGTGGCTATGCTCCTTGTTAATATCCATCTTTTAGAATGCAAATGTTGAACTAGGAAAACCTTAAGCACGCTGATTCAATCAAAACTCAATCAATATAAAGGTAATCGTCGATATACTGCTAACTTCTACAGGATATTGCCTTATGGTATTTGTGTTCATTATACAAAGACAGCTTGCACACCGCCGCGCTTATAAACGTACAAAAAAGCGCTGCCTTGGAGTCGTTAAACAGCTATCGGCAGCATTTAAAAAAGCACAGCACATACCTAAAGTATCCACAGTAATGCAGGCTTAGGAAGCGTTGCCGCTTGGTTTATCGCTATTACCGGGCAATGGCCTACCTACGCCACCGCCACCACTACGGCGTGGGCCACCACTGCGACCACTACCGCCTTTACCACCACCACTGGGCTTGTCGCCACGTGGACTACCGCCAGAACGACCACCACCGCTACCACCACTCGGACGACCACCGCCCCCAGAGCGACCACCGCCGCCACCTGAACGGCCTTTCCCGCCACCACCGCCACCGCGGCTAGGTTTGCCTACACGTTTATTAGGGTCGTACACAGGGCCTTCGCCCAACTCTTCAGGCAATGGCGACTTGGTTATCACACGCTCAATCAAGCGCTCTATATCTCCAAAGCCGCGCATATCAAATTCATTAATAAGGGTTATAGCCACGCCGGTTGTAGAAGCACGGGCCGTGCGGCCCACACGGTGCACATAATCCTCTGCATCGCCAGGCACATCGTAATTGATAACCAAGTTAATGTCTTTAATATCGATACCACGAGATAGTACATCGGTAGCCACCAATATTTGGAGCTTGCGGTTTCGGAAAGCCAATAGTACCTCTTCGCGCTCATTCTGCTCCAAATCAGAACTAATGGCACGTGACTTGAAGCCGCTTTTTTGCAATTCTCGGTTAATCTCTCGCACCGTATTCTTGCGCGAACAGAAAACGATGATGCTTGGCAAGTCTTTATCCTTGAGCAATATTTTTATCAAAGGCAGCTTTTGGGTATCGTATACCAAATAGGCACTTTGCAACACGCCTTCGGCAGGCTTACTAAGTGCAAGGTTTACTTGATCGGGGTTGTTCAATATCTTATTGGCCAGCTCGCGTATTTTAGGCGGCATGGTTGCCGAGAACATTAAGTTCTGGCGCTTAGCCGGCAACTTGGTAATGATTGACATTAGGTCTTCATAGAAGCCCATGTCAAGCATACGGTCAGCTTCATCCAATATCAAAAATTCTACTTCATCCAAATTAACATAGCCCATTTGCAGGTGGGCAATCAATCGGCCAGGGGTAGCAATAATAAGGTCGGCGCCTTGCTCCAGTGCTTTGCGCTGTTGCTCCCAGCCCATTGAGTCGCCACCACCATATACAGGCAGCGAGCTCAAACCCACAAAGTAAGAGAAACCCTCCATCTGCTGGTCAATTTGGGTAGCCAATTCGCGCGTAGGTACAATTACCATAGCGCGAATACCTTTGCCAGTTTTACTAGGGTTCTTTACCAAGTAATCGATAACTGGTAGCAGGAAAGCAGCAGTTTTACCAGTGCCGGTTTGGGCACAACCTATTAGGTCTTTACCTTCAATAATCTTAGGTATCGCTTGTTCTTGTATTGGGGTAGCCGTACTAAAGCCCATTGCGTCAAGGCTTTCCATTAGGCTCTCGTGAAATCCGAGATCTTTAAACTCTATGGGCATCTAAAATATTGATTTGTTGGGTTAACTGCCGTAAAGATAAGTTTAACTAACGTGACAAGCTGCCATATACCCATTTTTTTCAGTCAGGGCCACACAGTTAAACCATTTAACATATGACCATACTACCCCTAATTGCCATTGTAATAAGAAAATATTGCGGTAAACATTTACACTGTCTGTATTACTTGCACACTTATCTATTAAAACTACACGCCTATGAACTTTCACTTTCGAGTTGATTGTATAACCCATACTTTAGCAATCAATAAGGGCAGTATGCTATTAGACATGAAACAAGGGGCTAAGTTGCGGCTACTTTAAGACGCCTTGTTTAATAGTAATAACCGGCCATACTCACACGCTGCGAGTATGGCCGGTTTGTTTTTTAAGGCCTTCTGTGAGTTATACTTACCTCATCATCTAGCGCTCTTTTCCCTTGCAATGCTTCAACTAACTGATGCGCAAAAAATGGACTAAGAGAATAGCCTTTGGTACCTAAGCCGTTAAATAGCCAAAGGTGTTTGTGCTCTGGGTGCTGCCCAATCAATGGCCTTCTATCTTTTACAGCAGGCCGCACTGCAGCTTTATGCGCTACTACCTCATAAGGCAGGTTTAGCGCTTTACTGAGCTTTCGCTCCAACTCTGCCCGCTTATGCTCCGATGGTAGGTCATTATCAAACACCCACTCATTGGTACTACCTACGTAGTATAAATCATCTCCAAGTGGTACAAGAAACACCCCCTTCAAAAATACCTCATTGGGTATCAAGCCTTCAATTTTTACTACTAGTGCTTCACCTTTAGCGGCATTAAAGGGCAAATCCTTAAACCATGGATTGTGCCTTACCCCCCACCCTTCGCAAAAAATTACTTGTTGGGCTTTTACATCCTTGTATTGAATGCCATCATTAACAAACTGCAATTGACTATGCTCAAAGATTTCCTCAATAAATTGGCCTGTACTTTTAAGATAATCACGCCAAGAATCCATTAAAACTGAGCCGTATATCTTAAGGGCAGGGCTAATGGTAAAGCCACCCAAGGTGTTATTAATGGCGGGTTCATTAACCTGTAGTGGCAAAATATAATTATTAAACCAATCTTGTGTTTCGGCTTGCTCACCAAACTTTACTACATCTTCGGGGTTGCTAAAGTAACGATTTACGTGAGTTTCAAGCACCAAATCTTTGTTGAGTAGCGTACCCAACGCCTGATAGGTTTGCAGGGCGAACGGATGTAAATCGTCAATGCGCCAAGTACGGGCCAGCTTTTTACCAGTTACCGGGTTTATTATGCCCCCCGCAACCCTGCTGGCATTGCTGGGCAACGCTGGGTCAATCATTACAAAATCAAGGCCTGCTTGGTGCAGAAAGTAACTAACCATGGTACCACCAATACCTTGACCAACTACTAAAAATTGAGTTGATTGGTTCATTGGTATAATGGTTTATTGGTAAATGACTATATAGATGTTATCATTGCTAGCCTAAAGGCTGCTAGGGTATTTGCCCTTTACGTCGTCTACCTGCTTCATTACTTTATCCTTTAATTGTTGCTTGAAAGTTGCAAGTTTATCGGCAACGTTATCGTCAAAGGTGCTCACAATGCTTGCCGCTAAAATACCTGCATTGCGACCTCCGTTGAGAGCCACGGTAGCCACTGGTATACCCGCAGGCATTTGCAAGATAGATAGAATAGAATCCCAGCCATCAATGCTGTTGCTCGATTTAACAGGTACCCCCACCACAGGCAAGGTAGTAAGCGATGCTACCATACCTGGTAAATGTGCTGCACCACCTGCACCAGCAACTATAGTTTTTATACCACGTTTACGGGCACTTTGGGCATATTCAATCATGCGCTCGGGTGTACGGTGGGCAGATATTATGGTCAACTCAAAAGCTACACCCAGTTCGGTTAGCACATCGGCAGCTTCTTGCATTACTGGCAAATCGCTTTGACTACCCATAATTATACCTACTATTGGCTGGCTCATGATATTACTTTTAAGGTTTCTTTTACTTTCTTGGCTCGTGCGCGGGCCGTTTGCAAATCGGGGTCCGTAATGGTTACATGCCCCATTTTACGAAACGGACGGGTAAATTGCTTACCGTACAAATGAATACTCACACCATCAAGCGCTAAAACTGTTTCAAGGCCTTTATACTGTGCCGGTCCATCAAAGCCATCCTCACCCAGTAAGTTCACCATTACAGCTGGCTGTTTTACATGGGTATTACCTAGCGGCAAGCCCAAAATGGCTCGCAAATGCTGCTCAAATTGGCTGGTTACGTTCCCTTCAATAGTATGGTGGCCGCTGTTATGTACGCGCGGGGCAACTTCATTTACCAATATTTCACCGGTTTTGGTCAAAAACATCTCAACGGCTAAGGTCCCCACTATGCCCAATGCTTCGGCAACTTTTACGGCAACCTCGCTGGCCTTCTTCGAAATTTGCCAAGTAATGTTGGCGGGGCAAAACAAAAACTCCACTAAATTAAGCTCAGGGTGAAAATCCATCTCAACTACCGGGAAAGTCTTTACCTCACCACCTATATTTCGGTGCACTATTACGGCTAGTTCCTTATCAAAAGGTATCAACTCCTCAACCAACGACGGTTTATCAAAAGCATTTTCAATGTCAGTTGCGCTATTAATTTTCATTACACCGCGGCCATCATAACCTTCGCGGCGCAATTTAAGTATTGCTGGAAACTGATTCCACTTCTCTCCTATTTCACTTGGTGAGTCAACCAATACAAATGGTGCTGTGGGTATACCATGCTCCAGATAAAACTGCTTTTGTAGGCCTTTATCTTGTATTAGCTCAATAATATGTGGTTGTGGATAGACAGGTACGCCTTCTTTTTCCAGCTGTTTAAGAGCTTCGCAGTTTACATTTTCAATCTCGATGGTAACAACATCGCATTGTTTGCCAAAGTTGTACACGGCATCAAAATCGGTAAGCTTACCTTGTGTAAACTCATCGGCAATATTCTTACACGGGGCATTAGCATCAGGGTCTATAATGCAATTTGTAAGGTTGTAGTTAATGGCGCTCTGTATTAACATGCGACCTAATTGACCACCGCCCAATATACCTACTCTAAGTCCGTTACGATATAGCATGCTGCAAAACTACACAAAACGAGTGATGCTGGCTAGTTTGCACGGTATGCAAAAATGTTTAACTGCAAATCCATGTGCAGCATTGGGTTAATGCCCAAGAAAGGCTGCTGGTTTACATAGGCTTCTTGTATGTGGTACCTAAAGCCAGCTTTGGTTATTATGTCCAATATCATCTGTAACTCTTGTGGCTCATTAATATCTGAATGATACTCAACAAACAACAGTTTTACTTGGCCCAAGCTATCTGCACAATCCTTCATTACTGAATGCTCGGCACCTTCAATGTCTATTTTAAGTAAATCGATAGGTTGGTTTAATACTTCTTTTAGTCTTTGTGCTTCAACGGTAACCACTCGGTCACCAGAAGCACCTTCATCTAATCGCCCAGATAGACCACCATCAGAAAGAAACTTCAAAGGTTCATTACTTATCCAAACTGCCTTTTTATTCAACTCAACATTGGTATATCCAGCAGACTCAACGTTGCTCTTCAACATTTCAAATATCTCATTGTCTGGCTCATAAGCTATCACCCTAGCATCAGGGAAAACCCTTTTAAAAGAGGCTATACTTAGCCCAATGTTTGCTCCGCAATCAACAATAAGTGGGTCTTTTTTATCTGATTTAAAGGCATATATTTGCTTGATAAACAACTCCTCGTACATAGCTACAAATGAGGAGGCATCAGAAATCATAAACTTCTTTCCATTAACCTTGATGGCCATTGGAGTATATCTCCCTTTAAGTTTTAGGCGAATTTTATCGATAAAACCTAAGCCTTTGCCCTTAAATATGAAGATTAGGTTTCGGGCGATAACCTTAATAATTTTTTCCATTGCTATTCAATTAGTGTTGTCGGTCGTTGTATTGATTTCGTATTTGCTTACATTCTTCTTTGGTAAGCCATTCATCTATTGCATGAGCACCAAACGTACCGAGCGTGAACTCTGTTTCACAGGCAAACTTAGCATTTACTTCCCTTGGTGCAACATTTTTTACAAAACGGCTAAAGAATAAGTCTTCATTGAGCTTAACCCTCCAAAAAAATAGTTTCATCGCTTACTTGGTTTTATGCTTACCACGGTTCATTATTCGGTATAGTTTCATCCTAGTCATTGTCCAAAGCATAGCGGGTGTGTACCAATATTTTTTATGCTTATCTATTGCCTCAATCATAGCGGCAGGGTTACGTATGCTTAATCCACCGTTTCCGCCCCTAAAATTAAGCTTCCATGGAGCGCCAACATAATCGTATTTCAAAAATTCCTCAATACCACTGCGAAAAATTTCGCTATCTGATTGAAAAATTAGCACACGCTTATAAGCCAGCATTCCTTCCCAAAATTCACGGCTCAAAAAAAGCTTGTTATAATCCATTACCGTATTGATAACAATACCATGATGTAAGTTATAGTGTAAGCCTATTAGTTCCTGCCTAATAAACGCTTTGTTCCCATCAGCACAGTATACCTCAAGTAACCAATTGGCTGGTAAATACTGTAGATGGTTGCGCACTATATTGCCAAATCCCTCAACCTTGCGGGTTTCAACTATTACAGCAGCATAGGTTTCAGTAGCCATACGTGTTAGGCATTAAAGGTATCACCTTTCTTTACCCTTAGGTATATAAATGCCCCCAACCCAGCAAACATTAACAGCGATGCCACCAAAGACAATGTGCTGCCAAGCTTGTAATAGGTAGGCTCAAATTTAAACTCAATAGTGTGCTCTCCAGCTGGTACCACCAAGGCACGCAACACATAGTTAGCACGCAAATGCTCTACCGGATTGCCATCAATAAAGGCCTTCCAGCTGGTACCATCAGGATAATAAACTTCAGAGAATACCACCAGTTCCTTATTGCTGCTTTTAAAAGTATATTTCAACTCATCAGGCTTATATTCGGTAAGCTCGATGCTACCTTTAGAGTCTGGAGTAGGATTAAAACCAGCCAACTGGTCGGCAAAGGTATTGCGCACTATGGCCGTTTTTCGTGTATCAATGTTTGACAGACCAAACAACTCCTCATCAGCACTATTCACGGTAAGTACATTCTCTACAAACCAAGCATTGCCAGCTGCATGCGGGTTACGGATAACATCAGTTGCCTTTTTACCAGTCATTATATAACGGGCATTGAGCATGTTCAATACTGGTATATTTTCAGGCACAGCACCTTTACCTAAACCTTGCTGCAAAGTAGCTAAGTCCTTACTTATCTGGTTTTCAATCAATTCTTGGTAGGTACGTAATTTAGCAGCATGATACCCACCAATTGATTTATGAAAATAAGATGTTGATGCATTGGTAAAGGGAGCGCCACCTGCAAAGTCAAGCACCCGATAACTCAAATCTCTATCTTGAAGTACTGCTAAATCGGCTGCACTTGGAATAAACAATTGGTCATACTCGCTCTTCGACACAAAGTCATCATCATTTAAGTAGCGTTTACTTACCGTCCATAAATCTCCTAGTATTAGTATACCTATAATGGCCACAGCATATTGCTTTTTAAGTTTATCGGTAAGCATAGCCCAAACTATTCCTGCAGCACCAAGTACCAACAGTAAAGAGCGAAATGCATCTGCTCTTAACAGACCTTTACGGTCGGCCATTTTGGTAGCTGCATCAATATACTCTTGGCCTTTTGGCAAACCTTTAAAATCAAAGAAAATACCTGCGCCTATGGCAAATAGCACCAAAATACCTCCAGTTATGCCCGCAGCAATTTTCAATTGCTTTATGGTTTTGTCCCTATCCTTGGTTTCCCAAATCTCTTTTAAAGCCAAGAAACCAACCAAAACAAATATCAAATTGGTAATGGTTAATATCATGGTAGGTGTACGGAACTTGTTGTACATCGGCAGATAATCAAACACAAAGTAATTGAATGCCTGAAAGTTGTTGCCCCAAGCCAACATTACCGTTAGCATAGCTATACCAAGCAGGGCCCACTTAACCGGATGCTTAATAACGAACATGCCCAGCACAAAAAGGAAACAAACAATGGCACCAAAATAAATTGGGCCCGAAGTAAATGGCTGTGTACCCCAATATAGCTCGCTACCAGCAATTTGATTGGCTACTTTTTCTGCCTCTTTTTGCGGGTAACCATTTTGCTTGAGCAAGGCAACCATTTTATCGTAGCTTTTGGTGCCCTCGTAGTTACCTGAGCTGCCACCGCCAGCAAGGTTAGGTATTAATATGGTCATGGTTTCGCCAATGCCTTGGCTCCAGTTAAAGGCATAGTCCTTTGTAAGTCCACCCTTTTTATCCTCTTCTTTAACGTTAGAAAGTTCGGATTTCCCACCCCTAATGGTAGCATGACTGTAATCGTATGAACCCCATAACTGCGCAGTATTGGTACCCACAGCCAGCATGGAGGCAATAGCTAAGGCAGCGGTAGCCTTAATGAACAGTGGCATGTGCTTTTTAACAATAGCGTGCTCCGCAAAAAACAAGGCCAAAATAGCGCCTGCAATTAGTGTATAGTAGGTAATCTGTATGTGCCCTGCCCTAATCTGGATTGCTAAAAAAAAGCCTGTGAGTAGCGCCCCAGCCAGCCATCGCCCTTGATAGGCCAAAATAATACCACCTATAATGGGTGCCATAAAGGCCATTGCTAGCACCTTGTTTAAGTGCCCCGCCTCAATGCTTATCATGTTAAACGAGCCAAAAGCAAATGCTACAGCCCCAGCGGTGCTTATCCAAACATTTTTGGTAAGTGGGTACAATGTTAGGTATACACCTATCATCAAGAAAAACAAAATGTCGGTTTCATTCACAAATATGTTTTGCATGAAAACATATACCCTACCGATCAAATTGGTCGGGTAATCAAGCCAAATCTGCACAGTGGGCATACCACTGAACATAGAGTTGGTCCAAAGGGTTTGATCGCCGGTTTTATCAACATACTCTGTTATTTCATGCTGTTGCCCCATTGCTTGGGTGTAATCGTGTTGGGCAAGTACTTCACCTTGCAATAGCGGCAGCAAATAGATGTACGATAATGCAACGAAGATAAGTATTGCAATTACGTGTGGTAATACGGAGTTTTTTAAGTCAAGTGTTTTCATTAGGGCCTCTTTAAGCGCAAATAAAAGTAGTAAAATATGTACGAAGTACGAGGTACAAGATACAATTGAGGGTAAATTAATGAATTGCAAAACTAAGGAACCTATTGCAATCATTTGGTTTTGCTTACGAATTACCTACCAAACCTTAAATCTACCTTAAATGCATAAATTAGTCTGGTGTCTAGTGTCTGGTATCTTGTGTCTAAATAACTACCTTTGCACCCTGAAACCGCTTTTGTGTATGGAACCCCGTGAAATGATATTGGTGCTTGGCGCTAATGGACAGATAGGTACTGAATTGGTAACAGCCCTGCGCGCAAAATATAGCAGCGACCAAGTAATAGCTTCAGATATTCGCCCAGCTATTGGGTCGCAAGATGGTCCGTTCGAAATTTTGGATATAATGGATGCCGTTGCGGTTGAAAACTCGTTAAAAAAGCACCAAATAACCCAAATATATCACCTGGCAGCTATCCTTTCGGCAACGGGTGAAAAGAACCCGCGCATGGCATGGCAGGTAAATATGGATGGCTTACTGAATATTCTTGAAGCGAGTGTTAAACTGAGCGTTAAGAAAGTTTTTTGGCCTAGTTCTATTGCCGTATTTGGCAAGCACAGCAAAAAACGACTCACCCCACAATATGCCATTACCGACCCTGATACAATATATGGCATTAGCAAATTGGCTGGCGAGCGGTGGTGCAACTATTATTATCGCACTCGTGGTTTGGATGTACGCAGCCTGCGCTACCCTGGTTTGATAAGCTATGTAGGTAAACCTGGTGGCGGCACCACTGATTATGCGGTAGAAATTTTTTACGAAGCACTACAAAATGGCACATATACCTGCTTTTTGAAAGAAGACCAGCGCTTGCCAATGATGTATATGCCTGATGCCATAAAAGCTACAATACAGCTTATGGATGCAGATGCCGACAAACTCCGCATTCGTTCTAGTTACAATGTGAGCAGTTTGTCGTTTTCGCCAGCAGAATTGGCCAAGAAAATACAAGGACATTTACCCAAACTCAGCGTTGACTATGCCCCTGACTTTAGGCAGCAAATTGCCGAAACTTGGCCGGATAGCATTGACGACAACTACGCCCGAATTGACTGGGACTGGAACCCAGACTACGACCTAAGCACTATGGTTATCGATATGCTAGAAAACATAGGCAAGAAAGGGTAACTATTTATGCCTTTAAAAGCCTTTGGCGCAACGACTCGTACAACACCATACCCGCAGCTACCGATACGTTTAAAGACTCTGTGATACCTACCATTGGTATTTTAAAACTGTCATCGGCTAAGTTGGCTAGGCGACCGCTAACGCCCTCGCCCTCTGAGCCCATAATTACGGCTAATGGAATGCTAAAATCTAGCTCATGCAAGTTTTTAGCCGCATCCATTTCGCTTACCAATATTTGAAGGCCGTTGAGTTTTAGTAAATCAACTGCATCCTCCAACCTATTAACCTTGCATACAGGTATAGTATTAAGTGCCCCAGCAGAGGCTTTAATAGCATCCGCGTGTATTAATGCACCGCCAGTAGCAGGCACAATGATAGCAGATGCTCCAAAGCACTCAGCGGTACGTGCAATAGCACCAAAGTTTCGCACATCAGTTACCCTATCCAACATTACAAATAAGGGAACCTTGTTATCATCGTAGCACTTCATCAAAATGTCTTGCACATCATAATATTGAATCAACGAGCCAAAACCTATCATCCCTTGATGGTTTTTGCGGGTTACGTTGTTCAGCTTTTGATGTGGCACATATTGCACTGGTATATTAGCCTGCCTAGCTAAGGTGGCCACTTCTTTCATCTCTGCATTGGAAGTGCCATTTTGCAAAAGGATTTTTTCAAATTCTTTACCAGCCCTAAGGGCTTCAATTAATGGGTGCTTACCGTAAATCAGGTTTTCCTCTCTCATGCGAAGTATTGGGTAAAAAAAGCCCTCCGCTTTGGGAGGGCCTTCATTTTTCATTTAAAATGCTCCGAGTCCTTGCAGCTGCATTAAACTGGCATTAATCAAATCAACCATCTCCTTGTCTTGTTGCGCAGTTGCAATGCGCCTTAGTTCAGAAATAATGGCAATTGACTGCTCAGAGTCACGCTTATAGCCAGGCTCAAAGTCTTTAACATCTTGCAAGTATATAAATTCTTGCACCGTATGCTCTAGTACTTTCCTAACTAACAATTGTGCCTTGTCCCTTGCCCCTGCCTTATAGTAAATTTCGGGGTACCGGAGCATAAATACATTGTATGGTACTGTTTCGCCAGGCATCACACGCAAACTCTCATCCAACACCTTAATTGCTTCTTCTTTTTTACCTGATGCTAAAAGGTCTTCGGCCAACCTACCAAAGTTGCTGCGCAGGTTCATGGTCATTCGGTTGATGTTCTCATCCAAATAAATCCATTGTGGCACTTCAATTTTCAGTTTGGTACCTGCTGCTACATCTGCACTTGTTAGACTATTAAAAGCCATTAGCTGGGCTGTGGTTTGGCTATGCGCATAGGCAATTGAGTCTAAAGTTTCGCCGGTACCAACAGTATATTCAATGGTCTTTTTGCGATCAATGCCACCCCAACGGAATTTGTTCATCGCATTTTCAAGCATCATTTCTTGGGCAATATAGCCATTTCCACCATTGCTGCTTTCAACAGGCACTATGCGGTAAGCCAGACCTTCTAGCTGGAAGTATTTATCTAAACCAAGGTATGCATCTGGGCTAACCGATACCGCAAAGTAAATTGGGCGCTCCCAAAGGTTAGAAGCAACTATATCCAAAGTTACCAAGTCATTTTTCAACAAGTTGGTTTTACCGCCCAACGACCAACGCAATTGGTCTACAATGTTTTCATGGTATTTCTCAGGTACAATATTTTGGTTGATGATTTGCTGCTTATCAACTGGCATATAGAAGTTCTTCACGGGGAATACTTCTACCATTTCACCGCCTTGGGTACGCAACTTGTTACCGTCGTTAGCAATATAGCCAATTACATCTTTCAACGGATAGTAGCTTTTCTGGTCGTACTTACCAGTATCATAAAAACGCACCACATCACGGGTATTGCCACGGTACTTATCTGGCGTTAATGAAAGCTTAACAGCAGGGGCATCATTCATTTTGTACTCTAGCTGCTGCACATACCAATCCACGCCCAGCAAGCTTAGGTTTACCACCCTAATGTCTTTACGGATACCTTCAACCTCTTGGGCGTACCACAATGGATACGTGTCATTATCACCTTGCGTAAAAATGATGGCATTTGGTGCACACGATTCAAGGTAATTTACAGCAAAATCTCTGGCAGTGTAACGGTCAGAGCGGTCATGGTCATCCCAGTTTTGAGAAGCTAATACTGCAGGCACCGCTAAACAAACTACAAACGATAGCGAAAGGGCCAACTTGCTGCTAAGCTTGCCGTTTTCCAAAGCTTTGTAAATAGCTAACATACCAAAACCAATCCATAAGCAGAAGGTTACAAAAGAGCCCACCAGCGTATAATCCCTTTCCCTAGGCTCAAATGGCGGTGAGTTGAGGTAAACCACCTGTAGCACGCCGGTAAACAAAAACAACACCAGTATAATGGTAAAACTTTTCCAATCGCGCTTAGCATGAAAAAACATACCGATTAATCCTAAAAGGAATGGCAACAAGAAGTACTTATTCATGCCCGCATTATCTTTGCGCCAATCAGGTAAATTATCTGTTGGTCCGACAATCCTGTCGTCAATAAAACTAATGCCTGTAATGCCCTTGCCTTCGTTGTTATCAAAGCGACCTTGTATGTCGTTTTGCCTTCCGGTAAAGTTCCAAAAGAAATAACGCATGTACATTACCCCAACTTGATAGTTAAAGAAGAACGATAGGTTATCTCTTTGATTAATAACATCTTTAACAACCAGTGCACCATCTTTAGATGATTGGGCGAATGCCTGCGCTTGGGCCAACGATTGTTGCCAACCGATATTATCGCTCAAAAACTTCTTAACCACTTGGCCGCTCCTACGGTCAACTACCGAAAAATCAGGGTTTAGCATAGCTCTGTAGGCCTGTACGTGCCTGTCATCATTCCATGAACCCATGCGAGGCATAAACATCATGTCTTCTTTGGCAAACTTGTAATCTACCTTTTCACCTATCACCTCATACCTTACTTTGCCCGTAGTTTTATCGGCAATTGGGAAATAGCGCAATCCTTTCTTTTCAATCTCGGTAGGGTAAGCCGTATAGTTTGGCCCATAAACCAAAGCCCGGCTGCCATATTGCTCCCTGTTGAGGTAGCTCTCCAACATAAACACGTTATCAGGGTTGTTCATGTTGATTGGCGTATCAGCACTTGCGCGAATTACTACAATAGTGTAAGTTGAGAAACCAATCATCACCATTAATAGGCTCAACAAACCAACGTGCAGTTTTTGCCTTGAAAAAATCCCAATCTTCTGAACAGCATTCGGTCCTTGCTTGGTAGCGAATATGCCACCAGCCAATAAGCTAAACAATAGCACTACAAAAATGCCAAAACCAACACCAACACCCAGGCCAAGTGTATTTACCGCAAACAACTCAAATGATGCAATAATGCTTATCAAACCACTTACTATACCCTTAAAGAAGAAAGCCAGAATAATAAAACCTACAAACAACGAAATAATGATGCCCAAAGGCTTCGGGTTTTTGTACTCTTTAAAGTAGTATATCAATGCCATTGGCGGTATAGCCAAGAAGCTTAACAGATGGACACCGCTGGAGATACCCAACAAGAAAAAGGTAAGCACTAACCATTTGTCTTGGTAGCGCTCATCTTCACAACTTTCCCACTTCAACATGGTCCAGAAAACGAGCATCATAAAGAACAACGACATGGCATATACCTCGCCCTCAACAGCCGAGAACCAAATGGTATCGGTAAAGGTGCAAGCCAAGCCAGCAATAGCGCCAGTTGCAATTACTACAGCAGTTTGCATCGCAGTGGGTACGTTACCAGCGCCTACTACAATTTTACGGGCAAAGTGAGTCGTTATCCAAAAGAGGAACAACACGGCAAAAGCACTGGTAAGACCCGAAAGGAAGTTAACCGTCCAAGCTATCCAGTTTGGGTCTTCAAAGGCAAACATGGTTGCCAAACGGCCTAGTAGCAAAAACATTGGCGCACCAGGTGGGTGTACAACCTGCAATCTATATGCTCCGGAAATAAACTCCCCGCAATCCCAAAAACTAGCGGTGGATTCAAGGGTTAGTGTGTAAGTTATAAGGGCGACTAGGAAGACTAACCATCCGGCTACGTCGTTCGCCAGTTTATATTGTTTCATGAATGCGGTTTTATCAAGCCACCAAAAATAAGAAAATCGTTCTAAAGGCAACTTGCATTAACATGTATTACACAATTATTAATAACATTTAACGGAAACCACCTTGGGTGGCCTTGTTTATTTGATCAAGCAACTGCCTGGCTTGCGCAGCTCCAGGATTGATTGCCAATGCTTTATTCAAGTAGTTTGCTGCCATTGTTAAGTTTGGCTGTGCACCTTGAGCATACGCCACGCCCAAATAATAATTGGATGCAAAATCGTTAGGATTGAGGTTTACGGCATTACCCAGCACATTTATAGCATTTGGCATATCGCTCAAGTTTAAATAGCAGAAGCCCAAATCGCGATATAACTCTGCTTCTCTATTCCTTGTTTCCAAGGCTTTTACAAACAAAGGCGCGGCAGCCGCATAGGCTTGCTTTTGCATTTGCTCGTAAGCTTGAAGATCATAAATGTCTTCACGTTTTAATACCGCACATAGCGGAGCGCCAGCAGCTTCGGCCACAATAATGGTTGATGACGGCGGAAACAAGCCATTCTGTAACTCGTAAGGATTTACGTAGCCATTATAAAAAATACCGTAATCCCACTCTTTTTGCCATTTCTCGTAGTAACGGATATAGCGCACCTCAATATTCTCCTTATCCAATATGCCAAAGTAGGTTTGAGCAGGATAAAAGCAGTTGGTTCCTATTATTACCTTCTTCGAGCTTTGTGCCAGGTTCTCTTGCTCGTAAAGTTTTATAGACGCTTCGCGAACACCCAACATCCAGTAGTCGGTTTCATAGTTCTTCCAAGCAGTGCCAGTGCCTCCCTCAATCTCATTAAAATAAGTATAGTGGTATGGGTGGTTGGCAATCATCCAACTTGCAGGCAATAATAATGTAATAGCTAGCACACCGCCCACCGCATAAGGAGCCCATTTCATTTTTAGGTTGCGTAACAGCAGTTCCCAGCCAGTAGCAGCAAACATTACAAGCAGTGGATAGATAAACAATACATGCCTCCATCCATTGTAAACATTTGAGTTTTTGTAAAGAATGTAAAATATGGGGAACAAGGTGACAAATAGCAAGAATGCCAATAACTGCCAATCGTATTGTTTCAGTGATTTCCATAACAGACCAACGAAAAGTAACAGCCCTAAATGTAAAAAGTATGGGTTGGTGATAACAATGTATTTTGGCAAGTAGTACCAAGGCAATTCGGTAGACATTATCTGTCCGCCATCAAACAATTGTACAATGTTTACCTCATAGTTGGTAAGCAACTTTAATGCATCAAATGGCCCAGTAAGTGGGTTGCTTAACCCGTAAGGCCAAAAAATAATACCCAAGAAATAGCCAGCCACAGTAATAATAGCTAAGGCACCCAACACTTTAATAAGCTTAGCGGTGGTAAACAATGGGTCTTTTTTAATGTAGGCATGAAACAGATAATATGCCCCTGAAAAGAACAGCGTATAAATGATCAATAACAAACCACCTGCCCTAATATTGAGAGTAATGGCAATAGCAGCAACTAGCCCACCTACTACCTTCCAGTTTACCTCGGGCAAACCCTTGATAAAGCGTACCAAAAAATATACCGTCATTAAATACCCAAAGGCAAACGGTATATCCTTGGGGTTCATTAGCGAGTGCCCAAAAAAGTTAGGCGAAAAGGCCATCAATACTGCGGTAAGCAGCGCCGCTCGCCAACCACCAGTTAGTTGATGGGCCAGTAGGCCCGCAAACAATATACAAAGCACCCCCAGTAGAGCATTAAATATGTGCCTTACGTTTATGTAGCTCCACGAATACTGATCTTCGTTTCCAAATAAATCATTAATAACACCGGTAATCAACTCAAAAAAACCACCGTAATAGCGAAGCTTATCTGGGTCGGGCACCCATTTATCAAAACCCATCTCCTTTCCCTTTACTTCGCCATATTGCTCCATCAGAGCTTTCGATTCTTCATAGGTACGATAAATGGAGGTATCCTCACCCATGGTGTAGTAATACGCTACTATCGCTTTGCTCTTTTGTATTTGCCAACGGTCATCGGCATTAATACCGGTGGTGGTACTCAATATGGGCATTAACAGGCCCAATAAGCCTATTACTATCCAGAATGCCTTTTTAAATGCAGGCTTCTCAGTTAATGGTGTTGCCTCTATACTGGTTGGTTTAGTTTTAGCGGTTGCCATATATCTGTTTTTTCCAAGTAAACCTCACGTATAATGAAATTTTCAGGATTTGAATAAACATTTTAACCGAATCGCGTATCACCGAAACCTTGCTATTGTCCCTCACATCCCACACTACCGGCATTTCAGTTATTTTATAACCCAATAGCTGGGCCTTGTACAGTATTTCTACATCATGTGCCCAACCCATTACCTTCATGGTATCAAAAAGCTTCTTAGCTATGTCAGCCGGGTAGAGTTTAAAGCCGCATTGGCTATCTTTTACCGTTAGCTCGCTAAACATACGTACATAAAAGTTGAAAATAATACCTATGAACTTGCGGCTCGGCTTCTCTTGCAATTTTGACTCAGGGTGCGGACGAGAGCCTATTAATATCTCTTTTGCATTGAAAGTGCCGCCCAAGCTATCGCGCCACTTTTCTAATTGCAGAGGGTGGGTTGACATGTCGGCGTCCAAGGTAAGAATGTAATCGCCATTGGCGGCCAACACACCTTGCCTTAAAGCTGCACCTTTGCCACCATTAGCAAGTGAAACAATTAGACGAAACTTACCTTTTTCTGTAAGTTCATTTAAAAAAGCATCCGCCCCCAGTTGGCTTACCGTTGTATCGGTACTACCATCATCTACTACCAATACCTCAAAATCGAAGGTATGGTGCAGCTCAAGTTCTTTTAAGGCTGCTGTAAGTATATGTATCCGTTTAGCTTCATTATAGCAAGGTATCACCAAACTTACGTGTGGTTTTATTTCCTTGTTTAATGTTGCAGTTTCAGGCATGGCTTATTGTTCCTTATTGCCGATAAATACCCAATCGCCCCATACTTTTTCGCATATCGAGTTTTTCATGCGCATCATGTTGGTTACTAACGCTTTGTATGGAAAGAAACGTACGTGCTCATCAAGGGTATAATAAAAATATCGTTGGCAAGGCACCACCACTACTACTTGCCTGCGGGCTACCCGCTTCAATTCACTTACCGAAACCTCAAGGTTTATAACATGTTCTAAGGTATGATGGCAGGTAACGATATCAAAATGATTATCAGGGAAGGGTAATTTCTCTAGATTGCCTTGGTGATAAGTGCCACCTTCTATAACTACGTTTTCTAGAACATCGCAACCATGGATATCGTATCCGGCTTTGCGCGCTTTCTGCAGAAAATAGCCGTTACCGCAACCTATATCCAACAATGTTTTGGCGTTTTTATCCAATCGCTCTAGCATATAGTCAATGCTCTGCTCACTTAGGTCAGTTATTCTATCGGTAGCCAATGAATCACGCTCTTGATAGAACCTGGCAAACTCCTCTTCGGTCCATTCATACACCAGAGACTTAAACTCCATGTGCTTTTTCACATTGTTACCTTTAAACCAGATATAGAATAAAGGGTACATCAAGTACTTATTATCTCTTATCAGTGGCGGTATACATTCATCCATTATAAAACGGATGGCATTTGTTACTTGTCTGTTCATAGGCTTAGAGGGACGAAAATAACCCTAAATTTCCAGCCTCAAAAACTTATAAGGATAAAGTACCTATTTAATGGCATCTTTCGGGTCAGTTATTTTTTACTACCAAGCCATTTGCGCCGTCAATAAACCATTTTGTAAAGACCATACCCTTGCCTAAATGAACTTAAATGCCTGTTAATTAATTAATTGACAAGAACCTCCAAAATATTTTGACAAAAACTGTTTCTATTTTTTAAGGAAATACTTACCTTTGTACCCGCTACACAGCATTGGTCTATGGTGTAATTGGTAACACGTCTGTTTTTGGTACAGAAGAGTCTAGGTTCGAGACCTAGTGGACCAACAAGAAGCCTTCCAGCAATGGGAGGCTTTTTTGTAGCGGCAATTGTCATTCTCATCTTCACCAAATCAGCCCCAAACAGTTGTAAATTTCTTAGAGGCGACTTATTTAGCCCTAACTCACGCAGATGCGATCATTATCCTAGGTATTTCGCTTAAGTTTCACTATATTTAAAAACTTCCAAAACATTTAACGGATTAGAATTATATGGAGCATTCTGAAAAGAGGCAAGGGCTTTATTGTCCTGAGATGGAGCATGATAATTGCGGCATTGGTTTTATTGCCAACCTAAAAGGCTTTAAAACACACAAGTTGGTTGCTGATGCCCTTACAATGTTGGAAAACATGGAGCACCGCGGCGGTACTGGCTGCGATGCCAACACGGGTGATGGTGCCGGTATATTGATACAAATACCACACCAATTTTTTGTTCGCGAGTGCCGTAATCAAGGTTTTCAGTTACCACAGTTTGGTGGGTATGCAGTGGGCATGATATTTTTACCAACCGATAAAAACCGACGTGAGCTCTGCCATAAAATACTTAATGAAGGTATTGAGCATTCTGGACTCGAACTGCTGGGATACCGCGATGTGCCCGTAAATCCAGCAGGAATTGGTCAAATAGCATTAGATTCAGCCCCCTACATTGAGCAAGTATTTGTAAGGTTAAAAGACAATTTGTTTGCCCCTGAGCTGCTAGAGCGAAAAGTGTTTGCCCTGCGTAAATACACCACCAACCTAATAAGAAAAGAAATACCGCACACCGAAGATGAGTTTTACCTCTCTTCCATGTCATATAAAACAATTGTATACAAGGGGCAGTTAACCACGGCTCAACTGCGTAGCTATTTTATTGATTTAAATGACGAGGATGTTACCTCTGCAATCGCATTAGTACACTCCCGCTTCTCTACCAATACCTTCCCTAAATGGAAACTGGCGCAGCCCTTTGACTATATTGCCCATAATGGGGAGATTAACACCATCCGTGGTAACGTGAACAACATGCGGGCCAAAGAAGCCCTAATGAGCTCGCCATTTTTTAGTAAAGAAGAGCTAGCTCGTATGAGCCCTATTTGCGACAATAAGCGCTCCGATTCGTCAAACTTGGATAGTATTATAGAGATGCTGGTGTTTGGAGGCCGCTCATTGCCACATGCCATGATGATGTTGGTACCCGAAGCATGGCAAGAAGATAAAGATATGGCCGATTACAAACGGTCATTTTATAGCTACCATGCCTCCTTTATGGAGCCTTGGGATGGCCCAGCATCTATCTGTTTTACCGACGGACGTATAGTGGGGGCAACGGTAGATAGAAACGGATTACGCCCTTCAAGATACTTGGTAACAGATGATGACTATGTAATAATGGCATCAGAGGCTGGTACTTTGCCAATTGACCCCAAACGCATCATTAAGAAAGGTTGGGTGCAGCCAGGTAGAATGTTTGTGGCAGATATTGGGCAAGGCTTGATATTGGCTGATGAGGAATTGAAGAAAGAAATTTGTTTTCAACAACCCTACCAAAAATGGCTACAAGAGCACCTACAAGAGTTGGATAACCTGCCAACACCACCAAAAGTTACAGCACCTAAAACCACCTTATCGCTTAGGCAGCAGCAAATACTTAATGGAGTTACCAGCGAAGACATTCGGATGATAATAAAACCGCTGGCTACCAACCACAAAGAACCCATAGGTTCAATGGGCAGCGATACGCCGTTAGCGGTTTTGTCACACCAAAGCAGGCACTTCTCTAATTACTTTAAGCAACTCTTTGCACAAGTAAGTAACCCACCTATTGATCCCATTAGGGAACGATTGGTAATGTCGCTGCATACGCGCCTGGGTGGTTTCTCTAACATGTTACTAGAAACACCTTTACAGTGCCGTCAAATAAACCTGGAGCAACCAATTCTAGACAAAGGGCAGTTTAATAAAATACTGCACATACAGGATGCACATTTTAAATGTAAATCAATAAGGGCTATCTACCCCACAAAATACAGTATTGGTGCCTTAGAAGTATCCTTAAACAAACTGGTAACCGAGAGCGAAAAAGCCATAGAGGAGGGCAACAATTTATTGGTGGTAAGTAACCGCACTGCCACAGAACTTGAAATGCCTATACCCTCTTTGCTAGCAGTTGCCCATGTTCACCATGCTCTGCTTGCTAAAGGCACCCGTGGCAAGGTATCACTAATAGTTGAAGCTGGTGACGCCTGGGAAACACACCACTTTGCTACCTTATTGGGTTATGGTGCCTCTGCCATTTATCCGTTCTTAGCAAAGGATACCGTTAATAGTTTTAATGACCCAACCCAAACCACTGACAATTTTCGCGAAGGCATTAACCAAGGCTTGCTGAAAGTACTTTCTAAAATGGGCATATCAACCATGCAATCGTACATGGGTGCCCAAATATTTGAAGCGATTGGTATTAACTCAACAGTTATCAATAAAAGCTTTTTTGGCACTATATCTCGCATTGAAGGGTTGGACTATGACGATATAGCCCGTGAGCAACTGTTACGTTACGCAGTGGCATTCCCGAAAGTAGACATGTCGTTACGCTTACCGGTGGGAGGCTTGTACCAATGGAAAAGACAAGGGGAACAACACTTGTTTAACCCAGATACAATTAGCTTACTACAACAGGCTACCAAAAACAATGATAAGGGTATATTCAAATCTTACACCGAGAGCATTAACAACCAAAAAGACAAACAGCTTACCTTACGTGGGTTGCTGAGGTTTAAGAAAACCAAATCAATTCCACTTAGTGAGGTAGAACCCGTGGAAAGCATCTTTAAACGCTTTGCTACCGGCGCCATGTCTTTTGGCTCCATCTCTCACGAGGCACACAGCACCTTGGCCATTGCCATGAACCGCATTGGCGGCAAAAGCAATAGCGGCGAGGGTGGTGAAGATGCAATAAGGTTTGAACCCAAAGAAAACGGAGATTGGGAGCGCTCGGCTATTAAACAGGTGGCATCGGGTAGGTTTGGGGTTACCAGCCACTACCTTACCAATGCCGACGAAATACAGATAAAAATGGCCCAAGGCGCCAAGCCAGGGGAGGGCGGCCAATTGCCTGGCCATAAGGTAGATGATTGGATAGCCCGGGTGAGGCACTCAACACCTGGTGTGGGGTTGATATCTCCCCCACCCCATCACGATATATACTCAATTGAAGACTTGGCTCAGTTAATCTTCGACCTTAAAAATGCCAACCGCAAAGCGCGTATCAATGTTAAGTTGGTAAGCGAAGCTGGCGTTGGCACTATTGCAGCAGGTGTTGTTAAAGCCAAGGCAGACGTTATACTCATTGCAGGCCACGATGGTGGTACAGGTGCCTCGCCGTTAAGCTCGGTGCAACATGCGGGCTTGCCTTGGGAACTGGGTATAGCTGAGGCACATCAAACGCTATTAGCAAACAAACTTCGTAGCAGGGTTACACTGCAAGTTGATGGGCAGTTACGTACTGGTCGAGATTTGGCGATAGCAACCATGTTAGGCGCCGAAGAATGGGGCATCTCTACCGCGGCGCTGGTAGTAGAGGGCTGTATAATGATGCGTAAATGCCATTTAAATACTTGCCCGGTAGGTATTGCCACTCAGCGGCAAGACCTCCGCAAACTGTTTACCGGCAAAGTTGAGCATGTGGTCAACTTCTTTACCATGCTAGCCGAGGACCTTCGTGAAACCATGGCTGCATTGGGTATTAGAACCGTTAACGAGCTAGTGGGCCGCTCCGATTTATTGGAAACCAACCCTGAGGTAAGCCACTGGAAAATTGATAAACTGGATTTAAGGCCGCTTATCTCACCCATATTTAATGAAGGTATGGGTTTACAATATAAAACCGAAGACCAAGACCATAGAATTAATGCAGTAAAAGATTGGACTTTGGTGGGGGCGCTTAAAGAGTATATGAAACATGAAGAGCCTACCAGAATATACATAGAGCTCCCCATTATTAACACGGATAGAGCAGTGGGCGCATTGGTATCCAATGAAATTTCTAAAGCATACGGTGCTAAAGGTTTACCCGATGGACACTTGCACGTTAAATTCACTGGCTCGGCAGGGCAAAGTTTTGGTGCATTTAGTACCAATGGCCTTTTAATGGAACTTGAAGGAGAGAGCAACGATTACTTTGGCAAAGGATTATGTGGCGCTCAATTGATTGTTTATCCGCCAAAAAAAGCGCAATATATATCGCTCAACCAAATCATTATTGGCAATGTGGCCTTGTATGGTGCTACCTCGGGCAAAGTATATATAAGAGGTTTGGCAGGTGAGCGCTTCGCAGTGCGCAACTCTGGTGCTGATGCAGTTGTAGAGGGAGTAGGCGATCACGCCTGCGAGTATATGACTGGCGGTACCGTTGCTATCTTAGGCAGCACTGGTCGAAATTTTGGCGCAGGTATGAGCGGCGGGATCGCATATGTATTTGACCCTGAAAACTCTTTAGCTGATAAGATAAAGGAAAAAAAACTACTGCTTGAAAAGCTTGGCCGTAAGGACAAAATCAAGCTAAACGCTATGATTAAAGAGCATTATGAAGCTACCAATAGCAATACAGCCCGCGATATGCTCATCTATTGGAAAGAGACCTTAAACCACATGGTGAAGGTAATTGCCGAAGAATATAAAATGGCAATTGAGGTACAAGAGGAAAACGAATTGGTAATTAGAAAAGTAGTGTAATGGCAAAACCAACTGGATTTTTAGAATATAAACGTGAAATGCCCGCTGAGCGCGAGCCCAAGGAACGCATAACCGACTATAAGGAAATCTTTAAAGAAGATAACGCTAAACTGGTTTATGAGCAGGCTTCAAGATGCATGGATTGTGGCGTACCTTTTTGTCAAAAAGGGTGCCCATTAGGTAATAACATACCTGAGTTTAACGATGCCGTTTATCAAAAAGACTGGGAACTAGCGTATGAACTACTGAGTGGCACCAACAATTTCCCTGAGTTTACGGGTCGCATTTGCCCTGCCCCTTGCGAGTCTGCATGCGTATTGGGTATCAATAAACCCGCAATTACCATTGAATATATTGAAAAGCAAGTAGCCGAGGAGGCTTTCAACCGAAACTTTGTAAAGCCCAACCAACCTCAAAACAAAACGGGTAAAAAAGTTGCCGTGGTGGGCTCTGGCCCTGCGGGGCTAGCCGCTGCCGACCAACTGTATAAAGCAGGACACGCTGTTACCGTATTTGAGCGCAATGACCGCATTGGTGGCTTGCTGCGCTATGGCATTCCCGATTTTAAGCTCGGAAAAAGCGTAATTGACCGAAGGTTAAAAGTAATGGAAGCATCTGGCATAGTATTTAAAACAAGTGTAAATGTAGGAATAGATGTTACAGCCGATGAATTGCTTAATGGATTTGATGCCGTGGTATTGTGCGGTGGCTCAACCATACCAAGGGATGTACCGGTTAAAGGCCGCGAACTTGAGGGCATCCACTTTGCAATGGATTTTTTGGAACAACAAAACCGCCGAGTAGCAGGAGATACTTTGCCTAATAGCGAGGCCATAACTGCAACAGGTAAAAACGTAGTAGTGCTAGGAGGCGGCGATACAGGCTCTGATTGTATAGGTACTAGCAATAGGCAAATGGCGAAAAGTATTTTACAAATAGAACTATTGGACCAACCACCTAAAAAGCGCGCGAGTAACAACCCTTGGCCAGAGTATGCATTCACTTTAAAAACTACCAGCTCGCACGAAGAAGGTTGTGATAGGGTGTGGAATGTTTTAACCAAAGAATTTATTGGTAAAAATGGCAAGCTAACTGGTTTAAAGGTAGTGGATGTTCAATGGCAAAAAGAAAAACTTATTGAAGACCCCGCTAGCGAGCGTATCATTCCTGCAGATTTAGTGCTATTGGCAGTTGGTTATATGCATCCACAACACGAAGGGCTTTTAAAGCAACTGAATGTAAAACTTACCGAAAGGGGTAATATTGCTGACGAAAACTATAAAACGAGCGTAGCAAAGGTCTTCACTGCTGGCGATACTCGTAGAGGCCAATCATTGGTGGTATGGGCCATTAGCGAAGGCAGGGAAGCTGCTAGGCAAGTAGACTTATATTTACAAGTACACTCTCAACTACCCAGCAAAGACCAATCATATTACAATAGCTTTTCGGCTAAGTAGATTGAGTTTTGCCTTATCTTAGCCAGATAAGAATACAACTATGCGTAAAATAGAACACCTTGGTATCGCCGTAAAAGATTTAGCGGCTAGCAATGAATTATTCAGTAAACTGCTAAACGTACAACCTTACAAAACCGAAAGAGTAGAAAGTGAAGGTGTAAACACTTCATTTTTTAGAACTGGCGAAACCAAGATTGAACTATTGGAAGCAACAAACCCCGATAGCCCTATTGCCAAGTTTATTGAAAAGCGCGGCGAAGGCATCCATCACATTGCATTTGACGTAGCAGATATACACGCCGAAGTATCGCGTTTAAAAGAAGAAGGTTTTATAGTACTTAACGAAACACCGAAACCCGGTGCTGATAACAAGCTGGTTGTTTTCCTTCACCCAAAGTCTACCAATGGGGTTTTGATTGAGCTCTGCCAAGAGCAATAAAAAAAGGCCGCCCCTTGAAAGGAAACGGCCTCTAATTATCGGTTTCAATAAAACTACCTCACAACTAAGCGTCGGCTTACTTGCTCACCAGTTTTAAAGTTCATAGTTACAATATAGCTACCACTTTGCAAATTGGTAAGCGATATACGGTGGTATTGTGGGTTTGCAACATTGCTATCCACCTGCACCAAACGACCAGTGATATCATAAATGCTAACGCTACTCAAATCGTAGTTTACATTGCTCAAGCTAAAATTAAGCTCAGTAGCTGCTGGGTTAGGATACAAAGTCAATGCAGCATTGATGGCAGCAACATCAGCAACACCAATAACCACAACTGTATCAGCAGGGTCGGCAGTTTCAACGGCTGCTGAATCTACATTTGCAAATGCTACCAAAGCACGTGGAACAAAGTAGTTCATCACTGTATCAATGTACAATAGTGCTTTTGATTTAGTAGCAAAAGGATTGGCCCTTGAACCGAAACCTGATGCACCTTGGGTAGTGTTGTCAATGTTGTTATCAGTTGGGTCGTACCATGACCATGGCTCATAACCGTTGGCAGCGCCAGGGAAAGGGAACAAACCTTCATGCGGTGTGCGGCTCTCAGCAACTGTAGTATAAGAGTCAGTAAAAGGTACCGAAGGGGTTATCGCATCTTGAATACCTAAACCGTCAGCATACTTGTTAATATCAAAGCTACCACTAACTTCTACTACCGATTGGCCAGTAGAAGAAACGATTACCACTGCTGTGCGATATGGGGTTAATGGGTCAGCTTCACCATGGAAAGACACAATTGGAGCTTCATCATCGTTAATCCATGTAGTGTCTCCAGTAGCACCACCCATGTTCAACACAACCTGTACTGCAGAAGAATAGCCAACGTTGCTAACTATGTTAAAGCCTTGTATGCCGCCTTCACCATAGAAACCACCAGTGGTTGTTTGGTCGATAAACGAATTACCATCTCCATCCAAAAATTTCAATAGGTTAAGCTCTGGAACCCGGTTTAACGAATTAACTGCCAATGCTACATAACCACCAGAGTTGGTACCACCAACTACAACGCGATATGGGTCAATTTGGAAAATGTTGTCAGTATCAGCATCCCTACGGAAATAACGGATAGCAGAGTGCGCATCTTGTTTAGCGCGATATACGGCAGTAATGATTGATTTGGCACGCTCTACGTCGCTGGCTGCAAATGGATTCCAACCGATACGGTAGCTAATAGCCGCTGCTACAAAGCCACGCTTGGCAAACTGAGTACAAATTTCAACTACAGAACTATCTCGGTTGTTACCGAAAGGAAGGGTATTCAAACCTTTTGGTAAAAAGCTACCAGGGTGCATAAAAATTACTACAGGCCTAGCATTATCATAATAAGTGCCACCAACGGTATCATCGGCAGGTTCGTATACATCCATCGTCAAGTCGGTAAGGGCTGGCGAACCGGATAGATAGGAGTAGTTTTCAGCATATACCACATCTGCGGTAATAACCACATCGGTAAATACTTCATCAAGATATCGGGTTTGAGCCGAAACACTGGCAATGGTTAGCAGTGTAAAAAATAATGTAAAAATGTTGCGTTTCATAAATCAGTTTTTGGGTTCTTTATTATTCTAGCTTTATAAATATAAGCTAATTTTCTGTGACCAATAAAAATATCACTGGGTAAAAATAAGATTAGATCTTATCAAACTCAAACACAATGGAAACATAAGCCAATCTTCCTATTCTTGGGCCACCATAAGTTTGTGCTCTTTTGTTGTTAAATAGGTTAGTGGCACCTAATTTAAAGGTTGTGTACCATTTAGGTACGCGGTAGTTAATTTGAGCATCAACCATATCATAAGTTGGTATAAAGCCAGTAAACTGAGGGGAACCCTCAAACAAGAAACCTTGAATCCATTTATAATTGATATTAAAGCCCCAGTTTTTTATCGTAGCATTACCTATTTTCAGTACAATATCGCGGCCAGAGATACCTACGTTAAACTTATGTTCAGGCGTGTTAAAGGCTGGTATTATAGGGTCGTCAGAGCCTCTCCTATCAAGCCTGTTAAAGCTATAGTTACCTGTTAGTGCATAATACTTGCCAAAGCCATAGGTTACGCCAATTGAGAAACCTTGGGTGGTAACAACATCATTGGAGTTGGCAGAAACACGGTATGTTTGGAAACTTTGCAAAAGTCCAGATGCCTCGTCAAAATCAGTAGTAGCGCCAATTTGGAAACCTAAGAAATCTTGGTACCAACTAAAGTAGTAACTACCATCAATATAAACGCGCTTACCGATGGTTCCACGATATCCAAACTCAATAGATTTAACTTTCTCCGGTCTTACGGCCCGTACATTATTATATACTAGGGTATCACGATTAAGCGTTTCGTAATAATTAATCAGCGACTCTACCGTTGCCAATGAGTCAAAGCCATTTAGGTTACCCACCAACAAAGCACGACCTACATTATAATACAAGTATTGGTCTTGCAACGTTGGGTTTCTAATGGCAGAAGAAAATGACATGCGAAGCGCATGATCACCTTTAACCTTATACACCACCGATGCTGCTGGCGATACAAGCACCTTAAAGTTTTGGTTTTTATCAACCCTAGCTGTACCCGTTAACACAAGCCTATCCTCAAGTAGTCTCTTTTCCAGCCCCAAATAGCTACCTACCTCCCAGTTGGTAATTACGCGCCCAGCCGTGTCACTAAAAATAGTACCATCCGATTCTGGTTGGTAATAGCGAAAACTTCCTCCAACTGTTATATCCATCCACCAAGGGGTAAACTTGTACTCACCTTGCACATGGGTTAGAGCAGACTTATCGTAGAACCTTGATCCTCCTTCAGAAAATGCAGTTCTAGATACAATTTCATTAAAAACAGAATCAAATCGCTCCGTACCAGGCTCAAAGTAAGGTACATTATTACCTTGTGTAGGTGCGCCAATACTGTCGGCAAAATTTCTGGCCATGTTGTGCCATATAATCATAGAGTCGTTGTACTGCTCCATGATAGCATTAGAAAGCGCAACAGCAGAATCCCTTGTTTCACCAAACCATAGCTGGGTGTATTGAGGGTCGGTTGGGTCAGGGTATCCTGGCAAATCCCTTACCAAACGCACAATGTTTTGACGATAGTAAGTTTCATAGTTTTGGTACCAGCTATTGTTGGTGCGTGCTGCATCTTGCAACAGCAGGGCCGTAAACACTGCATCGTAAGATTGTCCTGCATTTTCTCTTGTATGGTAAGCCCTAAAAAACCATTTACCTTCTTCTCTAATCTCCGCTTTCATTTGATGAAACTGGAAACCTTTGAGGCTGTACCTGTTATCGCCTTGATACACGGTAGTACCGGTACCAAAATTATAAGTAAGTATACTTTCTATCTTAGGCGAGAGCTTAAAATGCAATGCTGTACCTGCTTTTATATTTTTACTACCATAATCAACTAGATCTATTTCTTCATAACCGGTGCGATGGATAATGCCTAAACCCGGTGTTTGCCTTTCTTGCAAAATAAAATTATTGGGGTCATTCGAGCCTCGCGAAACCCGCTCATCACCATAAATATTCACGGCATCATAACCACTCCAGTTACTGGCATTAGTTTGCGATTGCTCAGTTGGCTCATAGTTTGTGGCTTCCCAATCATCAGCTCGCAGATAAGAAAAATTTACTTTGAATGCGAAAAGGTCTTCACCTTTTTTGTTTTGAAAAGACCTAGCATAACGCACAGCACCCTCAAACATATTGCGCTCGCCGCCCTTTACCAATAAACTCAAGCCGCGGTGCAGAAACGGGTTTTTGGTTTGCATATTGATAACGCCATTAAAGGCGTTGGGACCATATAAGGCAGAGCTTGCACCTACTACCAAATCAACCTTTTGAATGTCTAACTCTGATGAGCCAACAAAGTTGCCTAAAGAAAAGTTAAGCCCCGGTGCTTGGTTATCGGCTCCATCCATCAACTGCAATGAGCGCACGGGGCGGGTACTATTAAACCCGCGGGTATTGATTACCACAAAACCAAAAGATGCTGTTGTAACATCTACACCCTTTAAGCTACCCAGGCCATTGTAAAAACTAGATGCTGGTGTTTCTTTAATAGCAGCAAGATTCATCGACTCAACCGTAAGGGGCTCTTCTAACTGCTTTTCTGATATACGGCTAGCGGTAATCTCTACACCTTCAACCTTTATGGCATCGGTTTCAAGGGTAATTTTAAAATTCTTGTTAACGTTATCAGCAGTTACTTGAACCTCTTTGGTTGTATAGCCCAAGTAAGATACTTCAAGGGTAAGAGGCAGTTCTCGCCCGCCCAAGTCAAGCTCAAAGTTTCCATCAAAGTCAGTAGTATTTCCTACCGTGGTACCTTTAACAACAATGGCAACCCCAATTATCACCTCCTTACTTTCAGCATCTACCACACTACCCTTTATAGTTTGTGCAACTGCCGTATTTACACTAAACAATAACAAAATGGATATTGAAAGGGCAATAACAAATTTGGGTAAAACAACAGTCTTTCCAAGCATAGCGGCCTCGTTTGTGATTATATCTAACTCTTGTTGGTAAAGAAAAACAGATTTTCGTTAATAAAAAAATACCTAACCTATTTATAAACCTAGGTTCTAAAATAACGAAAAATTAAACCTCCTTTATTTTTGCTTAACAACAAAAACTGGTTACATCAAGTTGTTTGGCACGTAGCAAATCAGTGCAAATTGATGTATTTATATTATATTTACCACTCGCTTAAAGCCGCAGCCAGTGAAGATGTCCATTAATTTTTTATTACTTAGTTTACTCTCATTGCAGTTATGCTTTGCGCAAACCGCAGATACTTATTTAAAGAGTAATTTGGAGGAGCTTCATCAAAAGTTAGATGAGTTTATTACCAATAGTCCAAATAATCAAAAGCTAGAGCGCCTAGCACAAACCCACTATTGGTTGCATGCGCTAGCTGCTTATAGCAATATGGGCACTTTAAGTATTTACGAGCCTATGGGTCAACTAAGCGATGAAGAAAAAGCTGCATTTGACTCGTTAACCGCGCACATAACTGCATTTGTTACATCACCTAGCGCAGACCATGAGCCTCAGCAAAAATCTCAGCAGTTTGTGAACGGCTTGAAAGTACTGAAAAAGCAATTTATTGTTGATTTCCCTAAGCCACTTTACTATTTTATCGATAAAAATGAACAGTTAAGTGTGACATTTTCAGGGGAGTTTCCGGTGTTGTTACAAGATACATCTGAGGTGTATTTATATACAGACAACCACAAAGTGGGATACTCAAGCGCTACGGACACCACTATTACCTTTACTTTTACCGCAGCGCAGCTTGGGCTTGACAGCGCTAAACCGCTTGCCACTACCAACATTAAGTTACAGTTAGTTGGGCAGCTGGGTAGAAAAGTAAACCCTAAAAAGCAATTTACCGCTACGTACGATTTTTATGCATTATCGTTACCTGCATCGCCCGGAAAGCTTACCATAACTCAAAGCAGCACCGCTAGTAATATTGAAAAGCAAACCAAGTGCACCCGTACCTTTCTACTAAATGGCAGCAAAGGCAACTTGGTAGAGAAACAATGCTTGCCCAGCCATGAGGGCTGGAGTATTGTGCCCGAATCGGTTACTTTGGTTGTTGAGTCATCAAAGGGCACTAAAAACCGCGACTGGAGCTATCGTAAAACCAACGCTAGCGGAAAATATTGCTATACCGCCGAGGTGTTTTACAACAGCTCTGGCCCAAGTGGCAAACTTGAGTACCATTTAAAGTATGATATTAAAAGAAGCACTACCGAAGAAATGACCAATACCAAAGAACTACTGCTTGGTTGGGGAGAAGTTAAACAAGAGCAATTTGATACACCGGTAGCCCAAATTGTGTTTACTGATTTTATGGGAACTCAAAATATAATTACTGATGGCAGTTTCCAATCTTTTTGGTTGCAACTAAAACAAGAGAATAATAGCATAGCCATAAAAACCCCAGATATTACAACGCTTAATACCCAACCTTGAACCACTTGAGTAAGATGGCAAAATCGATTACCATATTTATCATTGCTTTGGCCTTTTTAATGCCAACCTTTAAGTTACTCGGTGAAAACCCTAGGGAAATTGCCTATCCGATAATGAGGGTATATGCCGATAAAGAGTACAAAAGCAGCAAACGCAACTATGCAATTGCTAGCGATAATAGGGGTTTGATATACGTTGGTAATGAAAACGGCATTTTAGAGTTTGATGGTAGCAGATGGCGAAATATTTCGGTGCCCGTAGGTGCCGTAGTAAGAGCGCTTGCGGCTGACAAGAATGGCAGAATATATGTTGGCCTTGATGGCGGTTTTGGCTATTTATCTCCAGACTCAATAGGCGACATGATTTACAGCTCCCTATCAGATGAGATAGCGCGCGAAGGCCTTGGAAGTTTTTTAAATGTTTTTGCAACTAAAAACGGAGTTTATTTCGTTTCGCTAAACCGAGTGATAATCTATAAAGATGGTAAGCTCGAAGAACCTGAGCTACCCGACCAATTACTCAGAAATCCTGCATTTTTCGTAAATGGCAAACTTTACCTTACTATAGCAAACTACGGCCTATCTACCTTAAATGGAAACAGTTTCAGCTCAGTGTTTGGCGAAAAATACAATGATTGGGTAAACGAAGGTATCATCTCGGTGCTACCAATAGCTGATGGCAAGTTACTAATAGCTCGTAAATTTGACGGACTAATGATTTGGGACGGTACCGAGCTTTCCCCGTTTAAGACCGATGTAGATATATATCTTAAAGAAAATCTTGTATCCAATGCAATAGTGCTGCCCAATGGTAATATTTGCTTGAGTACTTTGCGCGGAGGCATTGTAATTATTAAACCCAACGGCCAAATAGAGAAGATACTAAACCGGGAAAGTGGCCTGCCAGATAACACCATAAATGCCGTCCATCTTGATCATCAGCAAGGGCTATGGCTGGCAACGGATAACGGGATGGTTCGCGTATCGCTATACTCACCAGTCTATTTATTTTCTGATCGCTCTGGATTGCAAGGCAATGTAAATAGCATTGTAAGGCACAATAACATTCTGTATGTGTCTACCACCCAAGGAATTTACTACCTTAAAGATGTAACAAGTGCAGACCTGAAGAAAAGCTACTTTAAATACCACTCAACCTTTACTGATATTCCAGGTTTCTATACTGATTTTCATGATATGATTTCGACCCCACGAGGTTTGCTGGTAGCTACTGCCGATGGGGTTTACAATCTTAGAAACAACATACCTAACCGGGTAATAAGGCCTACAACCAATTTTTTAGTTTCGCACCCTACCGACTCAAACATTGTATTTGCGGGCCTTAATGACAGCTTGGTGGCTTTATATAACATCAACGGAAATTGGGCATACCATCCTAGCTTTAAATCTGTACCGGGTGCATTTACATCGCTAGTGGCAAAAGATGATGGTATATGGGCGGCAACCCAAAACAATGGTTTGATGTTTATGTCATTAAGCCCCAATGATTTAACACAAGTTAATGTGCAATACTTTACCATTAACCAAGGGTTGCCATCAAATAGCCAAAACAAGTTGTTTTTAATGAACGGTAGCTTGTTAGTGTCCACGGTAAAAGGGGTTTATCAATTCAACGAGAAAAGTGCAACCTTTTATCAATCAGGCGTATTTGGCAGTGACTTTAAGGAAAAAGGCAAACGCTTAATAGCAATGATGAATCTGTCAGACTCTGCATACTTTGTTATCAGTAACATTGACAAAGGTATAGCTAAAACTAATGGCAGTGGTGCATATGAGATAAGCACGCGAGCATTTAACAATTTAGCCGACCGCTCATACAATACTATTTTCAGGGATAATGATGGACAAATATGGCTTGGAGGCAACCAAGGGCTGATGCGCATAGCCAGCGAAAATATGGCCGAAGGAGATAAAGACTTTCAATGCCTTATAAGAAAGGTGCAGCTTGGCGAAGGCGGGCTAGTGTTTGATGGCACTTATTATGATGAAAATGGCTATCCAAGCCTTATTCAATCCGAATCTCTGATACCGAAATTATCATACAAAAACAATGCTCTTAGGTTTGAATATGGTGCTACCAGCTACGATTTTCCGGAGTTTACGGAGTTTCAATATCAATTGGTAAGCTTTGATGACGATTGGTCTGAATGGACTACCGATACTAGAAAAGACTACACCAACTTACCAGAAGGCAGTTATACCTTTAAGGTTCGTGCCCGTAATGCATTTGATTACGTAGGCTTCGAAAACGAATATCAATTTAGCATTACACCTCCATGGTATCGCACTTGGTGGGCATATTCAGGTGTGATTGTGCTAATAGGTTTAATGGTTTATGCTATTATTTTTATTCGCTCGCGACAACTGCGCGTTGAAAAGCGTAAACTTGAAGAGCAGGTAAATGAGCGCACCGCCGAGCTAAAAGAGTCGCAAGGTAGATTGATTGAGCAGCAAAAACTTGCCTCTCTAGGCCAACTAACTGCCGGTATCGCTCATGAGATAAAAAACCCTCTAAACTTTGTGAACAACTTTGCGGAGCTGTCAGAAGAGCTGGTAGATGAGCTTCAAGAAGAAATTGTGAAACAAAAAATTGATGATTCGGAGCTTGAATACATGAAAGAAATATTAGGTGATTTGCGCCACAATGTTCAAAAAATAAATGAGCATGGCAAACGGGCTGATGGTATTGTGAAAGGTATGCTCATGCACTCGCGTAACCAAAGCGGGGAAAAGGAAAGTGTAGACCTGAACAAATTAGTTGAAGAGAACGTTAATTTAGCATACCATGGTTTGCGCAGTAAGCAGCAAAGTTTAACCGTACAGTTTGAAAAACATTACGACAGTAATATGCCAAATGTACAGTTAGTTACCCAAGATTTATCTAGAGTAATCTTGAACATTGCCAATAATGCTATTTATGCTTCGTTCAAGAAAAAAGGGCTGGCGGGAGATGATTTTGTGCCCAAAGTGGAAATTACTACCAGAGTAGATGGAAAATTTGCAACCATCTCAATCCGCGACAATGGTACTGGTATTTCGGAGGAAAACCTTTCGAAAATCTTTAACCCATTTTTTACCACTAAACCCACGGGAGAAGGAACAGGGTTGGGCCTATCAATAAGTTATGACATTGTAGTTAAAGGACATGATGGAAGACTGAAAGCAGATAGTAAACTTGGGGAGTACACGGAGTTTATTATTAGCTTACCGATATAAAACCACCCAACATTAGGTAGTTGTAAATGAAATAAGCTTTATTTGTGCCAACATAAAACTTGATAAAGAGATGAAAATTCTGGTAGTGGATGACGAACGAGACGTAGAGGCACTATTTCGCCAGCGATTTCGCAAGGAGCTCAGGGCCGGAGAAGTGGATTTTAAATTCGTTTTTTCTGCTGAAGAAGCATTGGACTATTTGCGTCAGCTTAGCCCATTTAATTTGGTGCTGGTGCTGTCTGACATAAATATGCCTGGAATGACAGGATTAGATTTGCTTAAAATTATAAAAGAACAGTTTCCGCATCTTCAAGTGTTTATGATATCAGCCTATGGTGACGACGAAAACCATAAAACCGCCCAGAGCTATGGTGCCGATGATTTTGTGACCAAGCCAGTTGACTTTACCCATTTAAAGAATAAAATACTTTCTATTCGTAAATGAACACACTACCGCCGGCCAAAGTATTGCTCGTAGATGATGAGCCAGACGCAGAAGATCTTTTTAAGCAACGATTTAGACGAAAGATAAGGCAAGGAGAAATGGAGTTATTTTATGCTCCTAATGGCGTAGCAGCCCTGCAAATGTTGAGTACCAACCAAGATATTGATGTTGTTATTACCGACATCAACATGCCTGAAATGGACGGGCTTACCTTACTGCGTAAGGTAAAAGAAAGAAACTTACCTGCTAGAATAATAGTAATGTCGGCCTACGGTGACATGGACAATATACGGGCCGCCATGAATAGTGGAGCATTTGACTTTATTACGAAACCTGTTGATTTTCATGACCTTGAACTCACACTTGCCAAAACACTGGAAGAGGTAAGCCTGATTAAGGATGGCATGAACGCCAAAACCCAGCTGGTGGGTGCTGAAGAGGCCCGCGAGAGGGCTGAGCAAAGCCGTAAGTTTAAAGAGCAATTTTTGGCCAATATGAGCCACGAAATACGCACACCTATGAATGCGGTTGTGGGTATGACCAATTTGCTACTAAAAACAGATACAAGCCCACAACAACTTAAATACCTAAAGGCCATTAAGCAGTCTGCAGATAACCTTATCGTTATCATTAACGACATATTGGACTTAAGCAAAATTGAAGCAGGAAGATTAGAGTTTGAATCTGTAGACTTTTCGCTCTCAAAAACTATTGAAGGTGTAGTAGACACCATCCAATTTAAAACAGACGAAAAAGGTCTGTACTTAAATACCACTATAGACGACAGCTTGCCAGCAATAATAGTAGGTGACCCTGTGCGCCTAAACCAAATACTGCTAAACTTAGCCAGCAATGCTGTAAAGTTTACCGAAACTGGTGGAATAACTATGAACGTAGAAAAAGGCGAAACGAAAGAAGGCTTAATTAGCATTAAGTTTAGCGTAACAGATACAGGAATAGGTATACCCGAGGATAGATTGGATGCCATATTTGAAAGCTTTTCTCAGGCAGACAGTACCACCACCCGCAAGTTTGGCGGCACCGGCTTAGGGCTAACCATAAGCAAACAACTTGTTGAACTGCAAGGAGGCCATATAGGCGTGAGCAGTATAGTAGGCGAAGGCACTACCTTCTTTTTTGAGCTACCGTTTAGCGAAGGGGTATCAAATGACTTAAGCATTGCTCATGAAAAACGCGCTAGTTTCTCGGGCAAGGGTATTAAAATATTGCTAGCTGAGGATAATGCATTTAACCAAATTGTAGCACAAGACACTTTGGAAAGCATGTTTGAGGGCATAGTAATTGATGTAGCAGAGAATGGACAAATAGCATTAGAAAAGGTAAAGCAGGAAAACTACAAACTGGTGCTTATGGACCTTAACATGCCCATTATGAGTGGCTTAGAGGCTACAAGGGCAATAAGAATGCTTGATGAGCCTAAGGGTAAAACTTTAATAATGGCCATGACGGCTAGTGCTACCCAAGAGGCAATACAGGAGTGTATTGATGCAGGTATGAACGATTACATTTCCAAACCCTTTGTACCAGAAGAGTTAGAAGAAAAAATAACCAATTTGATTAGTGATGCCCCTGTTGACGCTGAAGCTACTGCTAAAATAGAGCCAAATGAGGCACTGAAGATATTGGTGGTTGATGATAATGACTTTAACCAAATGGTTGCGCAAGACACATTGAACACTTTGTTTCCAAGTGCAAAAATTGATGAAGCGCTAAATGGTAAAATTGCATGCGATATGGTATCAACCAGCCATTATGACCTGGTGCTTATGGATATTAATATGCCAGTAATGAGCGGTCATGAGGCCACACGATATATAAGAACCCAATTGCCAGCTGATTACAACACCGTGCCTATAATGGCAATTACTGCCAACGTTGAGAATATTGAAGTTGAAAAATGTTTAGAATCAGGCATGAATGATTATATTAGCAAGCCATTTGACCCTGATGTGCTGAAACAAAAAATACTTCGGCTAACCAGTAAAACGGAGCCAGCATAAAATTAAAATATGAGCGACAAGGTTACAGATCTTACATTTCTAGGTAGTTTTACCGGAAACGATACGCAAAAGATTAAAAGATACGTTCAGATGTTTTTGGACAGGGCTCCTGAGCAGGTTGAAGAAATAAGAACCAGCCTTGGTACCGGCGATTATGCGCAACTTAAAGGGGCAGCTCATTCTTTAAAACCTCAGTTAACGTATATGGGTATTAAGAGTATGGAACAAGAAATAAGGGACATTGAAGAGTTTAGCGGCTCTGGCTCTAATTTAGATGCGCTTCCTCCATTGGTGGAAAAATTAGAAGTTACCCTAAAGCAAGCATTTATTGAACTACAAGACTATATTAACACTCACTAACCACAGAAATAATAATATTTAAGCCATGGCAGACTCAAACGCGCGCAAAATATTTTTGGTAGATGATGACCCTATGCATTTGCAAATGCTGAAAGACCATTTATCAAGCAAACTTAACGTTGATATCACCACATTCTCAACTGGTGAAGATTGCCTCGCCAATCTTGATAAAAAACCAGATGCCATTATTTTAGATTATTACCTTAACAGCGTTGAAAAAAACGCTGCCAACGGTATTGAAATACTAAAGAAAATCAAAGCCACTTCACCTGAAACAGAGGTGGTAATGCTTTCAGGCCAGGAGAAAATTGATATAGCTGTAGAGACCATGGCCAGTGGTGCTTTTGATTACGTTATCAAAAACGAAAGCTCTTTTTTACGCACGGAAAACAAGCTTGTGAACGTGTTTAAGCACAAAAAGCTTGAAGACAACGTTAAGCTATACAAAAAAGGTATTATTGCAATGGCAATAGTAGTAGTAATAGTGATAATAACTTCTATTATTTTGGTACAAACTGGTATAGCAACAGAAGACCCTAGTGTATCATTTTAATAAAAGTATTTTCTACCTTAACTTTCAAGTGCCTTTTGTTTCATGGCTTGGCCGAATAGCAAACCGTTTGTTTTTCCTTCCATCCAAGTTAAGAAATCGAAATATTGAAGCGGAGTGCGAGCAGATGGATCTGCCTCAATCTCCGCTTTTATTTTTTCAGCAACATCTGAGCAAAGTACTTTAACTTCCCCCTCGCCTTTACATTTAATTAGTTTCTTAAGCATCTCAATAAGCAGCTTGTCTATTACATTAAGGTTACCCCTGCCCCTTACAAACTGCTCAGTTGCCTTCATGCTTGAAGGAAGCATTTTATGATGACCAAGTTCAAAAAGCACTATTACATTTAGCATTTTAATGTAGTTGGCAAAGTCAGCACCATATCTAAGAACCTTACCATCCAGAATCGTATTTATTGCTTGCTGAGCTTTGCTATATTGGCCAAGCCCAAAGTACAATACCACCATCCTATATAACCAAGCAAACAAAAATTCAGCATTAGCAATGTCAGGGTGCCTAACTAAAATTTTCTGGGCAGGTTCTACATACTGTTCCCCTTCCTCAAAGTTGCCAGTTAAAATTGCCAATGATATTTCAAAACTATACGACGAAAACAGCAGCGCATTTTGATAATATTCACCCTGCCCCATAAAAAAGCTACTTGCGTTGGCCCTAATTTCCGCTGTCAGCATCTTAAAATCTTCTATTTTACCTTGATAAATAAGGTGATATAACTGATTGGTGTAAGTAAACAATACTTGCTCATCAGTACTACCGCAAGCCACTGGCTTTTCTTTGAGCAGCCTAATATATGCGGTGTTGTGCTCCAGCGCTTCGCTGTATCTATTGGTTTGCGAGTAGCAAATATTATATACATTTTGAACGTGGGCTCGCCCATAATTGGGTAAGCTTGGCCCATCAAGCATGTTGGCTCGCTCTAAAAGCATATCAATTGCCTTCAGCTTGGCAGGATCACTGGTTTTTATGTGTTCCTTTTCTATTATTATGGCTTGCGTTTCTAACCTATGGCACTCACCAATAAGCTTTAACTTTCTAAGTGCCTCATCTTGATCCGCTAATAATGCTTCAGTATTTTTTTGATACCTAACACTATCTGATTCTAAAATATTTTCGCCCGCTAGATGCCTGGTTATCTCCCATAAGTAGGAAAATCGCTCATAATCTTTAGCTAGTTTAACGGCCTTGTTTAAAGCCTTTGTTCCCTGTCTATCAAGCTTTCTATCTTTAAGTATGCGATAATCTCTAAAGGCTTCAATTATTTTAAACTCCGGATAGTGCTCCAGGTGATAATCCCTGAGCGTTTTCATGATTAACTGGTGTAAATAGTTTTTAAGCCTGCTTAAAGAGACAGTAACCCCCTTACTTTTTAAGTAATCGAGTAAAGAACTGTCACCGGCAACTAAATTTTTATCAAGCACATCAAACAACAGCAAATAATGGCTATCATCTTTAAATGTACCTGCTTGAAGTTTGAAATAACGCTTTTCTGATGGGCTCATACTTTGTATAAGCTCCGACAATTCATCACTAGGCTTCATATACAGAAATTAAAAACACTTCAATGCATATGGTCTGTCGGCAACACAAATGCGCATATTAGAAATGTACGGTTTTATAAGGTATTACACTGGTAAAGATACCCTTATAGGCATTTAAGTTGCTCTAAGAAATGTAAATAAACATTGAAGAATAATTCGCCATTGTTACATTTCAAACAAGACTATTGTTATGACTATGCATGTAATGATCAATACTAGAGGTCTGAATTAGCTATTGACATTGAAATTGACAATATTTGAACCATACAAACCCATTGAGATGCATATAGGATTTTATGGTGCCGCAGGCACGGTTACAGGGAGCAAACATTTGCTTACCCTAAACAATGGTAAAAACATTTTACTTGACTGCGGACTATTTCAAGGACGAGGGCAAGAAACCGACGAGCTAAACCGCCATTGGGGGTTTGAACCACGAAATGTAGATGTGCTTGTATTGTCGCATGCACATATTGACCATAGTGGACTGATACCCAAATTGGTAAAGGATGGTTTTACGGGGGCCATATATTGTACAAAAGCAACTGCCGACCTTTGCGAAATTATGCTGATTGACAGTGCCGGCATACAAGAGAGCGAGGTGGCTTATGTAAACAAAAAACTAGCCGCAAAAGGTAAAAAACTGATTAAACCACTGTATGACTCTTATGACGCTACCCAAAGTCTTACTCAATTTGTAACAGTACCTTACAATATGCCTACCGAGATAATTGAAGGGCTTGAATTGACCTTTACCGACAGTGGGCATATTATTGGTAGTGCTGCCATTAACCTAAAAATAACCGAAGGCAATAAAACTACGGCACTTACTTTTACAGGAGATATTGGAAAGTATAACAACCGAATTTTACGTGATCCACAGCCCTTTCCGCAAGCCGATTACATCATTTGCGAATCAACGTACGGCGATAGGCTTCATGAAACCTATGAAGACGTGGAAAAACAGCTACAAAGGCTTGTAAACGAAACCTGTGTAGCAAAAGGAGGGAAGATTGTTATACCAGCATTTAGCGTAGGCCGCACTCAAGAGGTAGTAAATGTGCTAAACAACCTATCTTTTGAAAATAAAATACCTGCCATACCAGTATTTGTAGATAGCCCATTGGCAGTAAATGCAACCAACATTATGCGCAACCACCCTGAATGCTTTAACGAGGAGTTGCAAGCCTATATGCAAAATGACCCTTCACCTTTTGGCTTCAACAAACTACACTATACGCAAAATGTGGAAGAGTCAATTGCCCTAAACACCCTTAAAGGCCCTGCAATCATTATATCTGCATCGGGTATGGCAGAGGCCGGGCGCATAAAGCACCACCTAAAAAACCACATTGGGGACCCCAGAAATACCGTATTGATTGTTGGCTGGGCAACCCCTACTAGCTTAGCAGGCAGACTTAGAAATGGTGATAGACAAGTAAGTATTTATGGCGAATGGTACGATGTAAATGCAGATGTAATTGTTTTGGACCCATTTAGTGCGCATGGCGACTATAAAGAAATGATACAATATCTAAGCTGCCAAAACCCTGAAAAAGTGAAAAAAATGTTTTTAGTGCATGGCGACCCAGAAGTAATGCCAGCATGGATGGACCACTTAGCAGATGCGGGTTTCAGTAATACTACGGTTGGCGAATACAAAAAAATATATGAATTGCCCTAATAAAATTACTTCAAACAACCTTCAGTAATTGACGCAGTAGCATTGTGTGTTTTGAGCATAACCCTAAAACCAACATAAGCACTGGGTAATGTAAAATTCTGCCGTTTGGTTACATCGCACTCGTCAAAGGTATTACCCCAACTACCACCTTTTATATAACCTTCACTGGTAATCTCGGCCACGTTACCAATTACATTGTACAGTCCAAACTTATTGGGATAAAAACTTTCTACCATAGCGGTTATTGAAACATTGGTTTCCTCCTTTCTACTCATAAAGGCGTTATAGCTAATGGGTTTAATTGTTATATTACACAGCATGTACCCTTCCTCATTATAAGCATAAGGACCATACCATGGATAGGGGTTCTCCATAAACGGAGCTGAAGCAGTTATCCACTCATCTTCGCTGGGCAACGCACAAATAGCATCTGGTAAATTGAGCTTATCATCTTTCCTTACTTTGTCTGTAAGCCAAGCACAATATGCCTCCGCAGCTTCTTTGGTAACCCCCACTAGCGGAAAATCGCGATAAGCAGGATGCCGAAAATAATATTCTATTAATGGCTCATTATACTTCAGTACACTCCCCCATTGCGTACTATCGGGCAAGTATTGAGTGGCTTCATCTGTTCTACCCTGCTCGGTTAAATCCCAAATAAATGCCAAATACTGCCCATTGGTAATCTCTTGCGACATATAAAAACCACCTACCTTTTTCAAGGTCACATCGGTACTCTTGATATAAAGCGTACTATGGTCTTTTTTAGCTAAAGCAGTAAAAGACATAAGTATCAAAACAAACCAAACAGTGTAGCTTCTCATATTGCCATTTTTTGAAACGGAAACGTACAAAGGATGCAAAATATTGTACTTATATTCAAAAATACAGCATCAAATGTAGCTTAGCGGATTACATGCACAAATACAGCGACAGTTATCTAATAACAGTAAGCGGGCCAGAGAGTACCTGGCCAATATTGTTGAGCTTTATCAGATAGTAATAAGTACCAGCTGGCGAAGGAGTACCATTAAAGGTTCCATCCCAATTGCGGTTATAGGGCCCTTGGCGATACATTTCACCTCCCCAGCGGTTGAGTATGATAATCTCATTATTGGGATAAAGGTGCAGATTACGGATATTCCAATTGTCATTTACCCCATCACCGTTAGGTGTAATGGCATTGGGTATATTAAGCACTTCGCGTGGGTCAATTTCAGCACTGGTATATATCCATACGGTATCCACAGCCCTGCAGCCGTATTCATTACCCACGGTAAGGAGAAACTCAGTATCCTCAAATACGTTAGCGAGCGTTGCCTGACAAAAACCACAAGCCAGTACCGAATCGGGAGACCACTCGTAATCAACTCCACCATTACCTACCAGCAAAACATCTGCACCAAAGTAAACCGTAGTATCTTCACCCGCATCAGGCACCGGCACCGGAAACGCAGTTAACACTGGTCCGCTGCCATAAGCTATACAAGTAGAGTCAATACCTATAGCCCAAATAGAATCACCACTCAGTAGGTTACTGGCAGTGTAGGTATTTAGTATGCTGTCTTGCAACAGCTGCTCCCCATTATAGAACTGGTATCCCAAAAATTCTTCCAATACTGTGAAACTGATAGTATCACCTAGGCAAAACTCATCCAAACCTAAAATATCAAAAGGCTCGCTCACGTTACCCAAAGCAAAAGCAGGGGTGCTAAAATCGTCCCAATCAGTTACCTCTAAAGTGCTAAATGGCGTACCGATAATATTACTCACGGTTCCAACATCTTCCCATTGGGGTATGTTTTGCCAATGTAAGATATTCTCAAATGCGCCATCAGCAATATCATCATAATAAAAACGCAGCGATGCAGGATTGCCGCTGCCTGTACCTTGGCTAAAAACACGATGGTAGTAATTCTCGTTTACCACACAAATAGTTGGCTGTCGCACCTGGGTATCAAAGCCCTCAAAGGTTGGGTTTACGTTGGCCATGCGCACTTTGTAAACCCAAGCATTAGCTTGAGAAGGTGTAATCATCATGGGGCGATAACGGAAAGTACCAACATTAGAGCCAACCGGGTACCAATATTCACCAGTGCTATTTGTAACCCTAGCTAAACCTCCATTATTTAGGCTACTTACATAACCATCGCCAATATTGGTAACGGCTGTAAGTGCAGGGTTGGTAACGGTAACAGTATTAGTATCAAGACTAAATTCCCTATCATTAAGTAGCAAAGTTTCATCTACTACCACATCCAAATCACCGTATTTTACATCCGTACCACGCAAATCTAGCCTACCAAAATGGGTTACATCTGTACCGCTAATATGCTGTTCCGCATCAAAAAGTATCACGGTGCCGCCTACACTGGGGTTAAAACCTGTATTACCCCCATCATTTATCCAATCGCCATAGAGAAATATACTATCAGTATTATCTACTAAGCCATTTTGAGTACTTTGGTAATCTCCGTGCACAGATATGAAACCTCCATACTTAATGGAAATCAATGCACCCCTATTGCTTACAGACAACTGGGCAAATAGAGCTGACCATGCAAAAATAAAGAGTAGTATAGAGGAAACTTGTTTCACTGCAAAGCTAAATTACGCAATAAGCTATGTTTTATAAAGGTTAAGAGCGTTTACTCGGGAAAAAAGTTGCTTATCAGGCACTATTAAACTTAAAAGATTATCACTAGGCAACAGAAATAATCCCCTTTACCAAGGAATTATTTGCAACGATGTTGCATTGTACACTTAAAACCTGCAACTTTGTGGCAAGTATGAACAACCAGCAGACCCAAATTGACACCCTAAAGCCCTACCACCGCATTACCAATAGGTTGGGCATAGCCCTAAGTATGTTGTGCGCTATACATTGTTTAGCTACGCCTTTTTTGGCAGTTTCACTCCCTTTTTTGGGCTCCTACTTTGAAACCAACCCGTGGATAGAATTTGTGTTGTTGGGTAGCGGTTTGGTTTTTGGTGGTGGCATTACCTTGCATAATTACCTTAAGCACCACCATAATCTACCTGTATTGTTGGTCGTTATATCGGGGTTCTCATTTTTGCTACTTGCCCACTTTTTTCACGGTCATTTTATGGAGACGCCAATAATTGTATTGGGTGCCATAATGGTAACTTTTGGTTTATACTTCAACCACAAGTATGCCCACAACGTTTGCAAAACCTGCAAAGTGCCACACGCTCACTAATATTGATTGCCTCGGTTATATTAAGCGCTTTACTAGCTACTTTATTTTTGATATTTTAGCAGTCAAAGCATAACTACTATGACAAACTCTTATGGAATTGGAACGAGGGTAGAACACCCTAAGTATGGCGAAGGTATTGTATCGGGTGGCGATTTGGATACACTCAAGGTATTTTTTAAAGATCATGGCGATAAAGAGATTGCTCGTGATTTTGAAGGCATTACGGTAGTAGCCCAACCCGAAAGTTTTAAAGAAGCATTATCAGTTGAAGATGTGCAAGAAGCTATGGCAACGGTATTGTCGCGCTTTGCAGACTTTACAATGATTATCCCTTTGGGTGATAAGTGGAAAGGTGGCACCATGATTTTGCAACCAGAAGACACCAACCTGAAAGGTAAAGAAGTGCCCATAGAGACATTCTTCCATAAAATTGTGATGGTGCGCGACCGCATCCGTGTAATGGAGCAGCAAATAAACGCCAACAGCAAACTAAGCGACGAAGACAGGGTAAACCTACAACAATATATTACCCGCATATATGGTAGCCTAACCACCTTTAATGTGCTATTTGCTCGCAAAGACGACTACTTTACGGGAGATAGCAGCAAAGACTAAATTTTAGATTACAAAAAGGAGAAAAAAGATGGCAGTTGACAGAATTTACGTTCTGTTATCTGCCATTTGTCATTTCTTCTCTTCTTTTCCGTGTTTTTTATTTTTCATCACGTTTTCAAGCGTCCATTCCTCGCGTTGGAAAAAAGCGTGTTGCCGTACCGAGCAATCCGCTTTGATGCACAAAGGGCACGATGTGGGTATGCATGGATCGGGATGCAGAAAAAACTCCGTTTGCTCCCCAAAATGTTCCGTCACTATATGGTCAATAGTTTCCAGTTCATCATGCACCTGTTGCAAATCAAGATAAAATGGTAAGGTTACATGCGCATCAATGTGCAGGTTTGAGCCATATTTAATGATGCGCAAATTGTGAATATCAATCCAGTTATCATGGCGATTTGTATTGAGCAAATCTATGAGTTCTTTCATAAGCCCAACATCGGCCTCATCCATTATACCGGCTATTGAACCCCTGATAAGCTTTATACCCGAGTATACAATTACGCACCCAAATATCATGGCAACAATGTTATCAATCCAAACAATGCCGGTTACAAGTATAATAATCAAACCTATTACCAACCCAAGGCTTGACCATCCATCGGACATTAAATGCCTTCCATCTGCCTGAAGGGTTATTGAGCGATGTTGCTTTCCTTTTTTTACTAAAAAACACCCCAACCCAAAATTAACAGCACCAGCCGCCGCTACTATAACTAGGCCCCAATTTAACTGATGTATCTCTTGCGGGTAAACGAAGTTAAAAATGGACTTGCCGAAAATGATTAGGCCTGCAATGGTAATTAGCGCGCCCTCAACGCCAGCCGAAATAAACTCTACCTTACCATGGCCATAAGGATGGTTCTCATCTCTGGGGTGCGCCGCAAGCCAAAGACTATAAAGCGCAAAAGCACCCGCAATAACGTTCACAATCGACTCCAAAGCATCGGTTAGGATTGCATTGGACTGTGTAACAAAATATGCCCCAAACTTTAACGTCATTAATGCCAGCCCTACAAGCACTGCCATTAACTGTATCCGTATTTTAACGTTTTGGAACATGGCGTGAAATTAGGAATTTGTATCGAGTAAGGGATTACCGATTGGACAAAGAAGCACCTAAGTGATAGCAATTAGCAGCAATTACTCGTAATTAGAAACAATTTTATATGTAGCTTTGCAAGCCTCAAAAAGAGGAAGAATTATGTCTCACCTCCGCTGGAACCCATTACTAGGTACATATAATATGGTGGCGCCTAACCGTCAGCACCGGCCGCATTTACCCAAAGAAGGTTGCCCTTTTTGCCCAGGCTCGGGGCAGGTGCCAAACGATTATGAAGTACTATTGTACCCCAATGACTTTCCAGCACTTTCGCCCAGTCATTCCGAGCCCGATGCCGGGCCAACATCTTTTTACCATACTGCCAAAGCCGCTGGCCATTGCGATGTAGTCCTTTACTCGCCAGACCATAATAAAGGATTGGCTCAATTGCCGTTACTGCATATTGAGCAACTAGTAAATCTATGGGCAAGGCGTTTTGAAGAAGTTGCAAAAAATAGGGAGGTAAAGTACATTTTCCCTTTTGAGAGCCGTGGTGAAGAAACCGGTGTAACCATCCACCACCCCCATGGGCAGATATACTCATACCCCTTTGTGCCACTGAAGGTAAAAACCGAGCTTGAGAACAGTTTGGCGCATTATAAATCAACCGGTAATTCACTTTTGTTGGACATGATGGAAACAGAAATGAACGACGGACGTAGAATGATTACGGCAAACGAACATTTTGCCGCTTTTATCCCTTGGTTTAATGACTATCCTTATGGGGTGTATATAGTCAATCGCCAAGGTAAAAGTAGTATAAGTGATATGAATGAAAAGGAGCGAACCGATTTGGCGGATGTATTGAGAAAAGTAACTGGGGCTATGGACGCCCTGTTTAATAAGCCGTTCCCTTACATGATGTGCCTATACCAGCGACCAGTTAATAGCCCTGAGTATGCTGATGCTAAAAATTATTACCCGTTTCATATAGAGTTTTACACTCCGCTACGTGCGGCGGACCGCATTAAATGGCTCGCTTCATCAGAAACTGGTGCTTGGGCTGCGGCAAACACCTTGCTGGTAGAAGATACGGCCCCACAACTTAGAGCGGCTCTTGCTCGTTACTTACAATCAGATATTTGAGGATGGAAGTAAAGAGCTTACAAAAACAGTTTTACCAATTATATGGCCGCGAAGACCCATACCCTGTAGAGTTGTATTTTGCACCTGGGCGCATTTGCCTTATTGGTGAGCACATTGATTATAACGGTGGCTGGGTAATGCCTGCGGCTATCTCTAGAGGTATTTATGCGGGTTTCCGCAAAGAGGATAACGAGATAGTTTGGATGCGCTCAAACATGGATGGTCGAGATATTGTTTGCTCGCTCGCAACCGAAATTACTTTTGATGAAACCCGTGGCTGGGGCAATTATCCGCTAGGGGTATTGAACGAGCTAAAAAATAAGGGGATAGCGGTTTCGGGTGCTGAGCTAATGTTCCAATCTAACCTTCCTGTTGGGTCAGGGTTATCCTCATCGGCCTGCGTAAAGGTACTTACCGCCTATATGTTTAGCAAGCAAGCCGGTTATAATATCGACCTAACGGAATTAGCTCAACTGGCCCAAGCATCTGAAAACAACTTTATTGGGGTGCAGTGTGGCATTATGGACCAATTTGCCATTGCCCATGGCAAGGCCAATAATGCCATATTACTAAACTGCAATACACTTGAGCATGTATACGTGCCGTTGCGTTTGGGCGATTATCGCATAGTAGTGCTCAACACTAACAAATCGAGGCGGCTTAGTGAAAGTAAATACAATGAAAGATTGGCTGAATGCCAAACTGCGCTAAACCTGCTTAAGCCCAAAACTGGCATAAAGCACTTGGTGCAGGCCGACCCTAGGGATATAGACAAGTATATTAAAGACCCTATTTTGCGCAAGCGAGCACACCATGTAAGTAGCGAACAACAGCGGGTACAAGAAGCCGCCGCCGCATTGCGCAATTTGAATGTTGAAGATTTTGGCGACTTGTTGTTCAAGTCGCACCAGTCTCTTAAAGAAGACTACCAAGTTAGCGGCCATGAATTAGATACTATGGTAGCGGGTGCACAACAACATCCGGGATGCATAGGGGCCAAAATGTCGGGGGCAGGTTTTGGTGGTTGCGCTTTTGCCCTAGTAAAAAAAGATGCCATTGAGTCATTTAGTGCTTATATTGAGCAATACTATCATCGCCATACCGGCATTAAAGGAACAGCCTTTGAAGTTGAAATTGCAGATGGCGTGAGAAAACTTGATTGATTGCTTACAAACTAACGTGGTTCCATCCATGAATTGGATTATACTCATTATTGCTGGATTGTTTGAGGTGGGCTTTACCACTTGCCTTGCTAAAGCCAAAGATGCAAGTGGAACAGCGGTCACTTTTTGGTTAATAGGTTTTTTAGTATCCCTTGCCCTTAGTATGCTGCTGCTATACAAAGCCACGCAAACGCTACCCATAGGTACTGCTTATGCCGTGTGGACGGGTATAGGTGCAGTTGGAACCGTAATTATCGGTATCCTGTTTTTTAAAGAGCCTTCAGATTTTTGGCGATTATTTTTTATCGTTACGCTCATAGGCTCTATTATTGGGCTAAAGTATGTGTCCAATTAGCCCCAGTTGCAAATAAAAAAAAATAGCCAGCCAGTCTTCACTATCTTGTGGTCAAAGTTTGATGATGACAGCAATGAACAAAGATTGGCACAGAGTGCACCCTATGCCCCAAAACCCTACTACCAGGCAGCAAATAGTTTGGCATATAGAGCATGCAAGGTTTTGTGCATGCAAAGAAATACCTGCTGAACTGCGTGCCGAAATGCTGAAAAGGGGGTATGAAATACCTGAACGCATTGAAGACTAAAACGCCAAATAAAAATCTTTGGTAAGTTGCTTAAACGCTGCCGTGTATTGCAAAGGTGATGTTTCAATTGCAATATCAGTAACCAATGGATTAACCTCTTCTCTCCCAAAAGATACTAGCACCCTCTTTATTTCTCCTCCTACCCTACCGCTTACATAACAGCATGTGGCAGCGTACAATCCACATTTATTGGCAGCCGCAAGTGCTTTATTCTCCATATTAGTTGGAATAACTATACTGAGCAGGCCTCTGGAGGCAAGGTGTGTTGAGGCAAACGCCATTAAATCTGACAAGGGCAGCGTATCATTATGCCGCGCTAGGTTACGGTTGGCTATGGGTGTTTTTAGCCCATTTTCAAAGTAAGGAGGGTTGCTAACTATTAAGTCGTAGGGCTCGCTGGGTTGATAATGCTGCAAAGCAACGTGGTGCGCACATAAGTTTTTTGCCCAGGTAGATGCAGCAAAATTTTCTGCTGCCTGAACAGCGGCATTATTATCAAGCTCTATCGCTTCAACCTTATTTACGCCTCGCTGCGCCAACATTAAAGCAATTACCCCGCAACCGGTACCTACATCCAATGCCTTACTCACTCCTGTTACATTGGCCCAAGCACCCAGCAATACCCCATCAGTATTCACTTTCATGGCACAGCGGTTGTGCTGCACCTCAAAATGCTTAAACCTAAAGGACTTTGAATGGTTCATTAACGTATACTATCGATTGGGTGGTAACTATTTGCCGCTCAATTTCTTCCAAAATTCCCAAATAACAATACCTGCACTTACCGAGATATTCAACGAGTGCTTGGTGCCAAACTGTGGTATTTCAATAACGCCATCCACCAATTCCATCACGGCATCATCAACACCATTTACCTCATTACCAAATATTACGGCGTGCTTACTCGCGGTTGACAAATCTAAGTCATTTAACATCGTTCTACCCTCAGCCTGCTCAATGGCCCACACATGGTAGCCATCTGCTTTTAATGCCTGTATAGCTTCAGCTGTAGTAGCAAAGTACTGCCAATCAACGCTCTCGGTAGCGCCCAATGCGGTTTTATGTATATCGCGATGTGGAGGCGTATCAGTGTAACCACACAAATATATAGCCTCAACCAGAAAGGCATCCGCAGTACGAAACACCGAACCTACGTTATTGTGGCTTCTTATATTATCCAACACAATTACTAGTGGCGTTTTGGCAGCTGCTTTATAACCTGTAACATCCAAACGCCCTAAAGCATCATTCGCAATTTTTGGAAATTTCATGCCACAAAGGTAGCCAACCCAGCGTACAGAGAAAACACTAAATTCTATTATTAGCCATTAGTACTTTCAACCAATCCTCAAGGGCCGGCCCCAAATCGGCACGGCGCAAACCAAGTGCAATATTGGTTTTTATAAAATCAAGGGTATTGCCCACATCATACCTTGTTCCCTCATACACATAGCCATACATGTCATGGTCTTGCAGCATCATGCGCATAGCATCTGTAAGCTGTATTTCGTTGTTTACTCCTCTGTCTATTTGCTCTAAGTAAGTAAATATCTCTGGGGTGAAAATATATCGTCCGCCGATTGCTAGATTACTGGGGGCATCTGCGGCATTAGGCTTCTCCACGAAACTTCGGGCTTTAAACAAGTCATTTCCCACATCTTCACCATCAATTATGCCATAGCGGTGTACTTTATCCATCGATACCCGCTCCATTGCAACCACACTAGCTTTTGTCATTTCATACTGCTCAATCAATTGCAACAAAACCGGGTCGCCCAAACTATCCATAATAGTATCGCCTAACAATACCGCAAAAGGCTCGTTGCCCACATGGTACTTAGCATAGCTAATGGCATCACCTAAACCGTTCAACTCCTTTTGCCACACAAAATGAATGTTGGCCATGCTACTAATACGCTTAACAGAGGCCAACAAATCGGCCTTTCCTTTTTCTTCCAATTGCGCTTCCAGCTCGTAGCTGCGGTCAAAGTGGTCTTCGATAGCACGTTTACCCTTGCTTATCACCATCAATATATCGGTAACGCCCGAGGCTACTGCCTCCTCTACCACATACTGTATTACGGGCTTATCAACCACCGGCATCATTTCTTTGGGCTGCGATTTGGTGGCCGGCAACATACGGGTACCAAATCCGGCGGCGGGGATTACTGCTTTGCGTATCAAGACTTATAATTTTGCTTTTGCTAAGGTAATAAATTAAAGAAGGCCTAAAAAAGTAGCGCCCCAGCAATAAGCCGGGGCGCCATTAAAAAACTAAATATAAAGGACTGCTTTTTTATTCAACGATTAATTGGCGGGTAACTTGCTGACCGTTGCCTAATTGAATTTTTACAGCATACACACCACTGTTAAGGTCTGCTACATCAATGCTGATGTTGCTATCACCACTGTTAACAGTACCAAGGTTGTTGTTAGATACAACCTGACCTAGAGTATTGATTAGTGATACATTAACGGTTTGTGCGTCTTCCATGCTCAACGATACTACTACATTAGTAGATGTTGGGTTTGGATATAAATTCAACTTACCTGTGAAAGTGTTCTCATTGATACCAACATAAACTGGTAGTGGGAAGGTAGTGCCATCAGGCAAAGTTACCCATACACCAAATGCCGGACCTTGGCCTGCATCTAAGAAACCAGAAGCAAATGCTACACCAGCACCACCTGCCAAACCTGTTAAGTCTGCTGTGTAACTTGCTGCAGTTGCACCGCTAGCAGTTACATTTACATCAATAATGTAGGTAGAGGCCGGTACAGCAATGTAACCTTCAAAATCACCGTAGGTTAAGCCATTGCCGATAGTTGCTACACCACGTGCATCAATATCAACAGTTGGAGCATCGGTAGCACCATGGAAAAGCAACAACTCGGTCATGCTTGCCATATCAGCCGCTTCTTTACCTGAGGTAATGTATAAATCAAAACCAGTGCTCTCCCCATCTGGGTTAGCAGTAAAGCTGCTAGGAGTTAGTACACCATTTGCAATCACAACGTAAGTCTCGTCTGTTTCTAACTCAACTGGGAAGGTAGCGATGCCATCAGCAACACTAGTGCTATTGCCTGGTGCAACTACAATTTCCATTGGCTGGTTAGAAGGCAGGTTGATGTATGGCAATGCCGTACGGAACTCAAAATCTTCTACTTTGGTGATTAAGGTATCATCTGCGGTACTTACAATGTATATATCTACAGTGTTCGCTCCTTGATCAGCTGCATTGTGTATTACTTGTACACGTGCACTATCAATCAATGGCAACTCAATTGCCGATGTAGTGGTTGGCAAACCAGCTATTGCTACATACAAACCAAAGCCTTCACCTTGACTGTCATCCAAAAAGCCTGAAGCAAATACCACTGCGGCAGCACCACCAGGTATACCAGCAGCACTTGACAAATCAGCATAGTAGCTCAACAAACGAGTATTACCTGAAGCATCCAATACATCAATAATGTAATCGCTAGCAGGTACGTTGATATAACCAGTTGGGTTAAAATCAGTGTAAGACAAGTCGTCGGCCAGCACTGCTACGCCACGAGCTGAAATATCAACAGTTGGAGCATCAGTTGAACCATGGAAAATTAGCACATCCGCTGTTCCTGTTCCACCGGTGCCACCAGTCAAAGCTTCATCGTAACCAAACAAATCCAATTCGATATTTACCGCATCAGGGTTCGCAGTAAAGTTTGCCGGATTTACTACGCCATTGGCGAACAAAATGTAGTTTTTAGATGCTTCTAAAGAATCAAGATTCAGTGAATATACAACTGTGCTATTACCCGCTGGTGTAATTTCAATCTCAACTGGCAAGCCAGATGGCAAGCTTAAGAAAGAAGATACGTCTCGGAAATTGAATCCACTTAATGCGGCTGTACCATTCACATATACATCTACACTAGCAGCAGCTGGGTCAGCCGCATTGTGTATTACTTGAACATTAGCTGTTCCGCTAGCTACTTGAGATGCTAATGGTAACTCTATTGCTTGATCGATGGTAGTTGCACCACCTAAGGCTACATACAACCCAAAACCAGGACCTTGGGTGTCATCTAAAAAGCCTGAAGCAAACACAGTTGCTGCACCACCACCTAGGCCTGTTAAATCAGCCACATAGCTAGCTACCAAAACAGTTTGGTCGCTGTTATATACGTCTAATATATAACTTCCAGCAGGTACGTTAGCATAACCTTGAAAATCGGTATAGCTCAAGTCATCAATCAATGTTGCACCACTTGAACGTACTACAACGTCAACTGTTGGCGCATCAGTTGCACCGTGGAAAACCAAAAGGTCAACATCGCTACCATTTTGACCAGTTACACGACCTTGGCCGTTTATGTACAAATCAAATCCAATGCTTACAGCATCAGGGTTCGCGGTAAAGTTCGCTGGGGTCAATACGCCATTAGCAATGGCAATGTAATTAGTATTTTGCTCTAATGAGTCTAAGTTAAGGGTATATACTACCGTTGAGCTACCCGCTGGGGTAATCTCTACTTCAACTGGTACACCAGCTGGTAGGTCAATAAATGGTGTAGCATCACGGAAATCGAAACCAGGGATGGCTAGGGTACCATTAACATATACATCTACACTTGCAGCAGCTGGGTCGGCTGCGTTGTGTATTACTTGCAAGCCTGCAGTAGGGGCAAATAATGGCAATTGTAGAGCAGGACCGGTTGCGGTTGCGCCACCTAACGCTACATACAAGCCAAACCCAGGACCCTGGCTATCATCCAAAAAGCCTGAGGCAAATACTGTAGCTGCACCGCCACCTAGGCCAGACAAATCAGCAAGGTAACTTGCCACCAATACAGTTTGATCGCTATTATATACATCTAGTACATAAGCACCTGCAGGAACTGAAACGTATCCTTGGAAATCGCTGTAGCTCAAATCATTGATCAATGTTGCACCACTCGCACGTACCACTACATCTACTGTTGGGGCATCGGTTGCGCCGTGATGTACTTGAATATCAACGTTTCCTGCACCACCTTGTCCTGTAGAACGAGCAGATGTCTCGAAAATGTTTACTGCAATATTCGCAGCATCAGGGTTAGCCGTAAAATTGGCCGGATTTGCCACGCCTGAAGCGATAAGCAAATAGTTAGCGCCATTCATTAGCGGCCCAACATTCTGTGTATACAGCACAGTAGAAGTACCTGCAGCCCTAATTTCAATAGGTACTACCACACCTGGAGGCAATGTTAGAAAGGGAGTAACATCCCTGAAATTAATGCCCGACTGGGCCAATGTGCCACTTACGTAAATGTCTACTGATGCTAGCGCAGGATCAGCTGCGTTGTGCACCACTTGTACGTTAGCTTGAGCCCTTACATGTAAGGATATCAAGCTCAACACAACAAAAATGGAGAGTTGATAAATGAATTTCATGGTTTACGAGGTTTTTTTAGGTTACTAATGTTATGGCAAAAGAAATAATGTGTCGACATTACCAACTTAACAGAAACATCTACTGATTGTTTAAGCCTTTTTGCAACAAATTTGCATTTTACATTTCCATGACAATTTTTTAACCCCCCGAAATCCTCATCAGATTTACATTTTGGCCAATTTTTAACTATTATTGAAATCCATATTATTAACATGACCAAGCGTATTTACATATTCATCATGGCCTTTTTATTAGTTACCATAGTTATATTGGTACTCAGCCCTTGGTCAATAATCAGGTTCCATCTTTCTTTAGAAGATAATCTTGGTATACACGTAAACAATGACCTTATGCTCTCGGCCAAAGTACAAGAGGGTATGAAAATACGTATGATGGAAGACCTGATGACCCACATCACCATAACCGATAGCATGGAAATACCACTGAGCCTAAATGTAGAGGTGCCCCTGAACACCGAAATATTTATGAAAGATACCCTCCACGTAAAATTTGACTTGCCAGTAGATATTGTGCTAAACGACCAAGAACTGCAACTGAGAAACCTAGAAATCCCGTTTAACGAACGCTTGTATATTGATGATGAACTGGAATTGAATATTGTAATACCACTGGATACCAAAATTAGTACCAACTTTAAAGGTTTCCCTAATGTAAGTGTACCCGTAAAGGGCGAAATACCAGTAAGCACCAAAGTACCTATTAAACAACACTTGCAAGTGCGAGACACGCTGATATTAAATCCAGCCAACTACACCATCCCCATGAAAACCATCATACCCGTTGATGCGCACATACCGCTAAACCAGGGTGTGGCTGTTGAAGGCACTATTATAGTGCCGCTTAAAGAAACCATCAAGGTGCCAGTGCTTAACCAATTTCAAGCCAAGGTAAAAGTGGTGAATGCCCTGCCAGTAAGCTTTGAAACCCCGCTTGAAGCCCAAGCCCAAATAAAAGACACGCTGCGCGTAACCATGCCGCCACTCAAAATTGACCCCAGTAAGATTAGGATTTCTACTGAAGATTAAATTAAAATGCTTTTAATGCGATTCGCATTGAGATGCCAATGTTTCACTAGCTGAAGCTAGTGTCTATTGATATCCATGTTTCGTTCTATCATAATGCGGTTATCAATAGACTCCATTTTTAAATGGAGAAGATGGTTTTTTAAATTCACTAGCTGAAGCTAGTGTCTATTGATATCCATGTTTTGCTTTTTCATAATTCGGGTATCGATAGACTCCCTTTTTAAATGGAGAATGAAAATTAAAAAAATTGCGCGATGCCCCAATTAAGTGACATCGCGCTACAAATCATGATTATTTTACCGTGGACCATCGACTATGGACCATGGATTATTATTATTTCATAACAACCAGCTTTTTAACGCTGCTTATGTTGTTGCTCATTACGTTGATATTGTAAATACCATTGCTGTATCCACTAAAGTTCAAATCGAATTGTTGAATACCTTCTACTGAGGTAAAGTTACGTTCTTCGATTACACGACCGTTGATATCAATAACGCGCATAGTAACGTTTGACATTTCGTCGCCAACATTTACACTAAGCCTAGCATAGTTTTGGGTTGGATTAGGGAACACATCAAACTCTAGCATACCAGGGGTATGAATTTGTACGCTATTGTCACCGTTTACTTTTTCACCCAATGCATTGGCAATTACTACATCAGTAAAATGGTCGCCCAGCATCTCGTAGTCAAAGCTATTAACCGTTACCGGCACTACTCGTATTTCATACTCAGTGTCGGGGTTCAAACCATCCAATACAGTGCTGTGGGCATTCACCTCTGTTAAGTTCCACTGGGTTTCACCCATTGGGCGAGACATTACCACAAACTGACCGTAGGCTGAGGCATCCCATCTTAACTCGGTAGCAGTAGCCTGCAAATCAGATACGCGCAGGTTCATAATATGGTTGATGTGGTCGCTGGTATTCTCTTCAGGGTAGCTAGTACAGCCGCCCAACCAGCTGTTAGGGAAAGATGGAAGGCCACCTTTACTGTTTTTACCCCCAAGGAAAACGCCATTGTCAACATAGTTGCTCTGTATGCCATCGTAATCTGGGTCCATAATTACACCTAAGTATTGGCTTGTGGTAAAGCGAGCTACATATATACGTCCATCTGGGCCCAACTCCATACTACCTATACCCAACGATGAGGTAACACCTATCTGCTTTTTGGTTGATGCTGGGTCAAAGTTGAACAAATCAAACTGGTACACTTTTTTACCGATACCATCGCCTACATAAAGGTATTGACAGTTTGGTGAAAAAGCCGCTGAGTAACTTGCTTGACCAAGATCTTGATGCTCGGTAATTTGACCTGTTCTCACGTCAAAGTGATACAAAGAGGTCCAGTTAAGGCCCGAGTATACCAGCCGCTCACCGTTGGTAGAGGCTTTTAAAGTTCCTGCATAATCGGGTGTTACTTTACCAATTTTAGACTTAACTACACCAGCAATACCAGTGTGATTAAGGTGGTACACATAAAATGAATCAGTGCGCAGTTTGTGCGTAACAATCCAATAATCAATACCATTGGCATGTTGCACCGCCGTTAGCGACTCATCGGTACGTGTAGTAAGCTGTTGGCCTTTTACCAATACGTCTCCTAGGCCACCATCCATGTTCATATCAATGATGTTGTAGCGTAGGCCGCCTTGCGAACCATTTTCAATGCAATCGGTAGTAAACATGTAAAAGATATTGCCATTGCTACGAGGCAAAGGCACTACTAATGATGATTGGAACGAGCTACCGCATCCGCCAGCGTTGGCCATATTGCCGTTTGGCATTAATTGGTGGTTACGGTTCCATACACCACCTGAATACGGTAGGCTACCACCGTTGGTATAAAACATTACCTGCCCATTGTCATCGCTAATAGTGGCAGTTCCTTCAAACGCCTGCATCTGGCTATTGGTAATAGCTGTTGGGTGTCCTGTGCTAAAATCTAGTCCGGCTTTATCGCCGAAATACCATATGTTAGCTTTTAAATGTTGCACCGGGGCGTAAGTAATATCGTTTGTTTGTGCTCCCAAGTAAAAAGGTAATCCCACACACATCAGTATCGTTCCCACACCCTTGGCAATCCTTCGCTGCAAATCTCTCCTGCTGGCCATCTTGGTTAATTTTGAGGTTTATAATCATCCCCGTTTACGCAATGTTATAGGGTAAGGTTTCATATGCGCAGTTAAAAGTTTTTTGAGAACATCCTTTTCATTGCAGCAAAAGTGATTGATAATCAGCTGCGAACAACAACTTTACCTACATTTTTGCCTGCTACGAAATTCTACGTTATATCTTTGGCGTTACCATTTATGTTTAAATGGCATAACCCAAAACAGTGCATACTATTATGGATACAACAGCGGTAAACCACCTGATTGCCTCACGTCGCTCCGTTTTTCCGAAGCAATACAATAAAGTATTGGTACCTGATAGTATTATCCACCAAATGCTGGAGAATGCTAATTGGGCACCTAACCACGGCCATACCGAACCCTGGCGGTTTGTGGTGTTTACCGGTACAGGGCTGCACCGCTTGGCCGATTTTTTTCAGAGTGTGTACTTAGGTAGCGTGGCTCCTGAGCACTTTTTAAAAGGCAAATACGAAAAGCAGCGCAATAACATTATGCAGTCGTCGCATGTAATTGCTATATTAATGAAACGCCAAGAAACCGAGAAAATACCCGAGGTAGAAGAAGTTTGTGCAGTGGCCTGCGCCGTGCAGAACATGCTACTAACTGCCGCTGCCTATAATATTGGATGTTATTGGAGTACCGGGGGACCCACTTTTAAACCCGAAGGCAAAGCTTTTTTCAATTTGGATGAAAATGATAAGCTACTAGGCTTTTTGTACGTTGGCAACTTTGATGGAGACCTACCCTTAGGCAATAGAAAACCAATTGTGGATAAAATAAGATGGGAGAGATGAATTGAATAAAGTATTTTTATCCAGCACAATTACATTGCTGGTTTCTGTTGTGGAACGAGATATGTGAGCAGTTGTGGCTAAACCGCAAATACTGCTAATGCTTGGTGCAAAACAGCACTTATGTTGCTTTGCTATTTTTTTCGATGTTATGTGATTGTTAAATATTGGCTGCCCTATTTACAAAAAGCTAGTGTAGGTGTAGTTTGCTGTGCAGAAGTAAACCGGGTAGCGCAAGTTTAACAGCCAGTTAATACGTGGCTATTATTTTTGTGCCTTGGTGAAGCCCGCAGCTTACACTCGACAAAAGCATTGCTATGAAAAACATCCGAAATTACATTTCAAGCACTAACACAGGGCGTCGTTCATTCTCTGTTTTATTATTGCTGATAACTTCTTTGTTTTTCTCATCGGCATTGTCAGGACAAACAGTTACGATTGATAGCGAAACCCATAGGAGC